>JAXMBD010000042.1:0-66613 GCA_046350035.1 Isosphaeraceae bacterium
GACCCAGGGTGTCGATCATCGTCACCGACTGCTCGCCGATCGAGTGGACGCGCCCGCGGATGACCTGGCCGACCATCTTGGGGTCGGTCGAATCCAGGACTCGCGAGGTGATGTAGCCCCCCTCGTACGTCCACGTGCCGACCGAGGTGGTAGGGCCGGTGACGAACTGGTCCGAGGTGCTGTTCCAGCGGCGGGTGGTCTTGAACGTGCCATTGTCGTAGTACCGCGACATGACCGAGCCGCGCGAATCGCTGTAGGACCAGGTCCCCACCAGCATCTTGCTCACCGCCAGGTCGCGCCCGTTGGGCGTGGACGCCGGTAGCTCGGGGTCGGTCGTCACCACGATGGAGGGTGTCGCCTGGGGTGCTTCGGCCGGCTGCGGCTGCGGCTGCGGCTGAGGCTGCGGCTGCGGTTGCGGGTTCCGATTCGGGTCGTCCTGGCCCACCACCAACGCGGCCTCCCGGGCCGGCGGCTGCTCGATCTGGGCCACGACCGGGACGGCGTTGGCCGGACCCGCCCCGCGGGACAGGGCCGTGCGGCGGTCGTGGATCCGATCGGCCTCCGCCTCCTCCCTGGCCTTCGCCTCCTGGGCCAGCACATCCGCGGGCACGATTCGCATCGTCAGCAGCAGGTTGCCCGAACCCGGCAGCGCCGTCAGGTCGAGGACCGGCTTTTCCTCGGTGCCGACGTGGCGCACGCAGATGACGAGCTGGTCGCCGGAGAACGAATAGATCCCCCGCATCACCTGGTCCGACTCGTCGATCAGCACGATCCCTTTCGGTTCCTTCTCGATCTCGAGGCGGAACGCGTAGGTGTGGACCTTGCCGTCGAGGGCGCCCGTGAACCGGTAGAGCCGGTCGCCGATGGTGATCCGCCCGTCGGAGATCATCTTCTCGCGGATGACCGCCGGGCCGAAGGTGTTTCCGTCCTCCTGCAACGAAACCAGTTCCCAGGTCCCCTTGAGGAGGCGATGTTCCCGAGCGATCGGCGTCTCCTGCCCTCGGGCGGGGTTCCCGGCCAGGGCGAACGCCAGGGACCCCGTCATGCACAGCCAGCACCAGCCGGAGCGTCGCAGCCGCATGGATCAAACCTCGTCGTTGGGGATGTCGTCCGGGGCCGCCTCGCGCTCGTCGCGTACGGAACCGAAGGGGGCCGCAAGGGCCTCCGAGCGAAATCTCGCGGTCTGGTATCAGGATTCGGCGACGTGGTCAAGGCCTTCCGCGCGTTCGGATGCCCCGGCGGCCGGAGGCCCCATGCCGCCGCGACCATCGGGGACGTGCGTCCCCGGCGGGCGCTTGCCGACGACGCGATCGAAAGCCGCGAGCCGAGGCCGGCGGATATCGCCAAACAATGCAAGGGCCCGGGGTCCCTGCTTGCCAACGCCGACCGCCAGGCTGGGGCGCATCGCCCGCCCCGGGTTGAATTCCGGGGATCAGAAGGCGATGGCAAATCCCGTATAGGCGATGCGCTGGGGGGCGTCGCGGTCCACGCCGAAGTTATAGCTGCCGAAGAACGCCAGGCGGTCGGAGACATTCCAGAGCAGGCCCGCGCCGACGACCACAGGCAGGTTGTTGATGACCTGGCCGGCCGGCACGATCACGCCGGGCAATCGGGGCAGGGCCGAGTTGTTGAGGAAGCCGTGGGTGAACAGGAACACGTCGCTGAACAATTCCCTCTGGAGGGCCCACTGGATGCTGAAATTGTAGTAGGTCTGGTTGAGGGCGTCGTTGGAGCCGTTGATACCGAAATTCACCTCGAAATCGAAGTCGCCCGGCAGCTCCTTCGAGAAATTCAGGGTCAGCGAAGGCTGCGTGCCGTTGTTGAACCGGGGCGACCCGAACGGGGTCTGGATGTAAACCTCGATCGCGGCGGCCGGCAGGCGGAGCTGGGGGTTCTCGTCCCAGAGGTGGATCTTGAAGTCGAACACCAACGGCGAGAAACCCGTCGTCTGCGGGCCCAGCAGCATCGAGTAGCCGTTGGAGTAGAGCCGGAATTCCAGGTTGTCGGTGATGCCGTAGCGGATCAGCCACTCGAAGTTGTATTGCGCGGGCGATACGGTGGACTTGCCGTAATAAGTGAACGGCGACGATTCGATGTAGAACCGCCCCTTGGGCAGGGTGTAGGCGCTGTTGGGGAAATTGGCCGTATCCGGGCCGGGGCTGCGGATATCGACCTTGGAGCGACGCTGGAGCCGGTTGTTCCGGCCCCGCGTCGGGTCGTCGCCCAGGTCGTCGTTGTGTTCGAAGACGAGGTTGGCCGCCCAGGGGAGGAAGAACGGATCGACCCGCTCGACCTCGATCTCGGCATCCTTCAGGGGATCGTCGTGCAGGCGGGGATACTCGGGCTCATCATCCTTATCGACGGCATCGCGATTGTCGTTGTCGAGGAAGAGCTGCAAGAGCGGCCGTCGGGGCGGCTTGGAGAAGAAGAAGCCGGTCCGCCGGCCCCATAAGGCCGGATCGCCCTCGGCACGCGGCGTTGGCTCCACACCCGGCAGGTCGGGCAGTGTTTCAGGGATCGACGGTCCCGGCAAGGACGGCAAGGGCAATGGCGGCTCTTCGGCCGGAACCTGGTAGGACGTGGCAATCAGCTCCCCCCGTTGCGAGGGCGCCATCGAGCCGCAGCCGGCCATCAGGGTAGCCCCCAGGAGCATGAGCCAGCCATGGGCCATCGACCGACTCGCCGGCAAGGGACCTCCGCCACCCGATTCAGGCCGCGATCTTCCGCCCGAAAGCCCGCCGCGATCCTTATCGACGCGACAATCGGCAAACTTGATCGGGCCGGCCGATTTTACCGCCCGGATTGCTGGCATCGGGCCGATTCCGTGCCATCTTCTCCAAGGTGGCTCCCGTCGCGGGGCGAAGGGCCCGGCCTCTTTGACAATTCGGACGCAATGCTGGGAAAAGCCGGAAAATCGACTCCCCGGCCGGCCCTGCGGCCCGGGGTAATGCACAACGAAACGAACCCGAGAAATTTCCTCAAGCCCCTTGCCAAAATAAGTTTAGGAAATCTCGGGTTCCGGACCAAACCGATTTTTCGGGGTGTTGGCCTGGGAAGTCGGCGAGTCCCCTGGGCGGGCGCGTCGCCTGACGTCGCGGAAAGGCCCATGGTTTCGGGAAACGCTGGCCCTAACGGCCCCTGGAAGGCCACGGGGGCCGGGCCCTGGGCGGGGAAGCGTCGCTGCGAAACGAACCCGAGAATTTTCCACAATCCGTCTGCGGTAAACGGCTTGCAAATTGTCGGGTTCCGGACCAAATCGGGTTATTGACGATCCTGGGATGCTCGCCCAGGGTTGGATCATGGGGGCATGTCCAGGGAATCCTCCGGGAGTCGTTAGGGGGTCGTTCAACGGGACTGGTCGGGAAGACTCGAATCGTTGGATTGGTGGAACCCATCGCATTTCAGGGCTTTGCTGGATGCAAGGGTTTACGGCATGGCGAAGGGCTTGACAGTTGCCCCTTCGAACCTCTAAAACTCAGGGTTTCCGGTCCTGGCCGCAATGGCCGGCCGTTCGGCATGGCATCGAAGCGCGATTGAGGAGCAGAAGCCGATGGGGAAGGGTGACCGCCGCACGCGACGTGGCAAGATCTGGGCTCGGAGCTATGGCAAGTCGCGGCCGAGGCCCGGCAAGAAGACCAAGGAAGCCCCCGAGGCGACCACGACCGAGTCGTAAGCGGCCCCTCGATCGCGGCCCGACCCGCTTCGGGCGCACTTGACCGATGCGGCCAGACCGCTAGAGTGACCCCCCGTTCCCGGCAGGGAGCGGAGGGTTGCTCGCGTGAAGCTCCGAACCGTGTTGGATTGGGGCATTTGGCCCGGCCGCCGACGCTGGTGGCGGATCCTGCTGGCCTCGATGTTGATCGTCGCCGCCTGGGCGGGCCGTCGTCCTCTCTGGTACGGCAACCTGGGGGTGGTCGAGCCCGGGCGGGTCTACCGATCGGCCCAGCCCAGTCCCGGCGACTGGCCCCGCCTTCGTGCCGAGATCGCGCCGGCCAGCGTGCTCAACTTGCGAGGCGGCTGGATGGGCGATCCCTGGTACGCCGCCGAGGTCGAACAGGTTGGTGTCGACGTTTACGACTACCGGATCAGCGCCACCGAACGCCCCAAACGCCGGGAATTGTTGGCGTTGCTCGACCTGTTCGGTCGATGCCGCTATCCTCTGCTGATCCACTGCAAATCGGGCTCGGACCGGACCGGCCTTGCCAGCGGTTTGTACCTGATGGACCGCCGGGGGATGCCGCCGGACGAGGCGCGACGGGCGTTGAGCCTGGCCTACGGCCACTTCCCCGCGCTCGGCACCGAGCGGATGCACGCCCCGTTCCGCGAGTATTCGGCCTGGCTCCGAACCCGCGGCCTGGAGCATAACCCGGGACGGCTCCGCGACTGGGTTGCCCGCGAGTACCTCGACGACGATCCCATCGCCGAATTCGAGCCGCTGCGGCCGGTCTCCCCCGGGGAAATTCCGAGGGTTGCCTCGAAAGATCGCTGAATCGGGCGGGCGCGTTCAATCGTCCGGCGGCGGAGGGTTGGCGATCGAAGCGGGCATCGGCAGGTTGAACCGTTCCGGATCGGCCAGCCAGATTTGCCTGCGTCCGGAGGCCCTGGGGTCGAGGATCAGCTTTTCGCGGCCGGCGAGCGAAGCGGCCCAGGCGTCCGAAAGCAGCCGGAAATCGGTGAGGTCGGCCCGGCCCGATCGGGCCTGGCGGCGATCGAGGAAGGCGTCGTGCTCGCCCTCGGCCTTGCGGGCAAGCCGATTCGCCCGGGCCTCGGCGGCGTCGAGCCGTTCCGCGGCCTCGGCCTTCGCGGCGCTGACCCGCTCGGCGGCGAACGCCTCGGCCTCGTTCCGGTAGCGTTCGGCATCGGCCTGGGCGGCCGAGACGTCGCGGTACGACGGGACCACCTCGCGGGGTGGGTGGGCGTCCAGGACCCGGACGCGATCGACCTTCAGGCCAAGGCCGGAGCCGGCCAGGCGGTCGCGGGTCGCCGCCCCAACGGCCTGCTCGAACGGCCCTCGGCGTTCGACCAGGATCGCTTCCAGGGCCGTCCGCCCGGCCGATTCCCGGAGCGCCGCCTCCGCGGCCAGGGCGACAATCTTATCCACATTTGTGGTTCCAAAGAGGGCGTTCGCGAGGCCCTCGCGGGTGAGCCGGTACTCGACCACGGCCGCCAGTTCGACGAGGTTTTCATCCCCCGTGAAGAACAGGGCCGATTCGTCCCGGCGGCCGCCGTGGGCCGCATTCCACGCGACGGGATGATTGCCCGGGGCCGCGGCCGAAGGGCCCGGCAGGCCGACCCTCGCCACGCGGACTCGGTCGGGCTCGGCGCGGAGGACCTACTCGATCGGCGGGGGGCATCGCCAGTGCAGGCCAGGTTCGAGGAAGCCAGGGTCGAGGCGGCCCCAACGCCGGAGGAGGCCGACCTCGTTGGGCCCGATGATCGAGACGCCCGCGAGCAACCAGGCGACCAGGCCCAGGCCCGCCGCGATCGACGCCAGCCGACCTCGATGGCGGCCCGCCCAGGCGGCCGGGTCCGCTGGCACCAGCCTTCGGCAGGCGGCGGCGAACCGAAGGCCGACGCCCGGGCCGTCGGGGTCATACGCCAGCAAGCGCATGGCGTTGAGCAGCACCAACAGCGAGCCGATCTGGTGGAAGATCGCCGCGCCGACCGGCCCCAGGACGCGCAGGCCCGCGAGCAAGATCGCCAGGCCGTTCAGGCCGAAGGCGAAGATCAGGATGTTCTGGCGGACGACCTTCAAGGTCTCGCGGGCCATGCGGATGGCGCCCGGCAGGGGCGCGAGCGGCTCGCCCATCAGGAGGATCGAACCGGCCTCGGCAGCGACGTCCGCGCCGACGCCCGCCAGGGCGATGCCGGTATCGGCCACGGCGAGCGCGGGGGCGTCGTTGATGCCGTCGCCGATCATGGCGACGGACCGGCCTTCGGCCTGGCGGGCCCGGATCCAATCGGCCTTCCCTTCCGGCGTCAACTCGGCCTCGACGCGACGGATCCGCACCCGCTCGGCCACGGCTCCCGCGGCGGCCGGGCGGTCGCCGGTCAGGATGGCGAGGTCCGTCAGGCCGAGGAGCTTCAGCTGGCGGACGACTTCGGGGGCCTCGGGCCGGACGGCATCCCGGGCGCCGATCAGGCCGGCGACCCGGCCGTCCTGGGCGACGATCAGGGCCGTCTGCCCTTCCCGGTCGAGCCGCTTCAGGGCCTCCTCGACCTCGGCGGTCGGGGCGATCCCGTGCTCGCGGATGAGCCGTGGATTGCCCACGATTACCGGGCGACCGGCCACGGAGGCCGAGATTCCGTAACCCGGATGGGCGAGGAAGTCGCCGGCCTCGGGAAGCTCACCTCCCAGTCCCCGTGCCCTCTCCACGACCAGCCGCGCGAGCGGGTGCTCGCTGTGCTGCTCGGCGGCGGCGGCCAGGCGGATGAGGTCGTCCGGGTCCCCGCCGGGCAAGGTGATCACGCCGGCCAACTCGGGCTTCCCGAGGGTCAGTGTCCCGGTCTTGTCGAACGCCAGGAAGTCGGCGCGGGCGAGCGCCTCCAGGGCGGCGCCCCCCCGGACCAGGACGCCCCGGCGAGCCAGGCGGGCGGTGGCCGCCATCACGGCGGCGGGCGTCGCCAAAACCAGGGCGCACGGGCACGCGACCACCAGGACCGCCAGCGCGGGCATTGGGTCAATCGGCCGGGGCAGCGAGCCGCTGCGGGCCCATCCGACCAAGGTCCCCGCGTTGGTGGAGAGGGCGACGAGCGAGGCCGTCACCAGCAAGGCCGGCAGGAAGAGCCTGGCGTATCGGTCGGCGGCCCTTTCGGGGGGGGATTTACGCCGCTGGGCCTCGTCCAGCAGGCGGATCACCCGGCCGAGCGCGGTGTCCTCGCCGACCCCCTGGGCCTCGATTTCGAGTTGGCCGAACTGGTTCAGGGTGCCGTGGTAGACCGGGTCGCCGGGCCCCTTGTCGACCGGCAGCCCTTCGCCGGTGAGGATCGCCTGATCGACCGCGGACCTCCCCGCAACGACCCGACCATCGACGGGCAGGCGTTCGCCGGGTCGGACCCGGACCTGGTCGCCCACCCGGACCGAGGCCGCGGCGATCTCCCGCTCGATCCCGTCGCGGACGACTCGGGCCGTCGCCGGCCGGAAATCGAACAGGCCGGCGATCGCCCCCCTGGCCCGCTCGAAGGTGTAAGCCTCCAGGCACTCGCCGACGAGCGCGATGAAGACGACCTCGGCGGCCACGAAGGACTCGCCCAGCCAGGCCGCCGCCACGCAGGCGATGGCCAGGGCGATGTCGGCGCCGATCCGGCCTTCGAGCAGGGCGGCGATCGCCCGGTAGACGACGCGGCCGCCGCCGACGAGCGCCGCGGCGAGGGCCAGCGAGACGCCCCAGGGGCCCGGCGCGCGGTCGCCCCAGGCTTGCCAGGCGAGGTGCCCGGCCAGCAAGGCCCCCACGATGGCCGTCGCGGCGATCAGGCCGCGGAATTCGGCCCGCGGGTCGTGTCCATGATGTCCAGGGCCGTCATGAGAAGGGTGGCCGTGGCGATCCGGGTGAGGATGGGTGCCGCCTTCCATCCAGGCGGGCTGGAACTCGCGATGCATCGGCCGGGATTCCCCTGGTCCGCTCGCTGCCGCCGAAGGGCGGGGCGATGGCCAGCGTGGCCGACGGCTCGGGCCGCGTCAAGGGGCCGTACCGGGCCGATTCAGGCCGCGACCGGTTCGGCCTTGGCCGTCGGGTCGATGGTATCGGCGACCATCGCGGCGACCACCCATTCCAGCGAAACGCCCAGGATCTCGGCCTCGGCCCGCAATCGTTCGTAGAGCGGCCCGGAGAGGGTCACGGCAACTTCCGTCTTTCGGATTCCCATCGCAAATCCTCCCGCCGGATCTCGAGGTTTTGAAGATTGATCGCTTCCGTCAACTCCAGCCTAGTCCACGCCTCGAATCCGTGGCGTGAACGATTCGATCGTGGTTATCCGGGCCTCGGCTGCCCTCGCTTACGAAAGGCGAAGGCCGATTGTTCGACGGGGGAGGCCGTGGAACGGTTCCATGGCGTACGTTTCATCCCCGAAATGATCGGGCTCGACGGCCCCCCGGGTCGCCGCGGCCTCGGTTGTCGGCGAGAACTCAGAAAGGCCGTCTCGTCCCGCGTCCGAGAGTCCGAACGGGAAACGGGTGAGCCTCCATTCCAGGGGCATTCTGGTCCTGCTCGCGACTGTGACGGGTTCGCCGGGGAACATGAGGAACCTCATGAATGGGAACGGGCGGGACGCCGGAAAGACCGGTTCAGGACGCCGGAGCAACACCCGGGCGACCCCGCTTCCGAATCCAGACGCAAGCGAGTTCCGTGCCATTCGCCTTCGGATGATCCCCGACGCCTGGCGTGGGCCGGTTTCGATCGCTCTTGTCGTGGGGGGGTGTCCGGGTAGAATGGGCAGCGTTGCGGGGCGGCTGCGAAAATCGGTCTCCGGGGATGTCCGGGCGTGCGCATCGCGTATTTCGATTGCTTTTGCGGCATCTCGGGCGACATGACCCTGGGGGCCCTGGTCGATGCCGGCGTCGATCCCCGCGCCATCCGCGAGGGGATCGACGCGCTGGGCCTCTCCTGCGAACTCGCCTTCGAGACAGTCCGCCGCGCCGGATTCCGGGCGACTCACGCGAAGGTCCTTGCCCCGCCCGAGCATTCGCATCGCCACCTGCACCACATCGAGGCGATGATCGACAGGGCCGGATCGGCCCTGTCGCCCCGCGCCGCCGAGACCGCCCGGCGGGTCTTCCGCAGGCTGGGCGAGGCCGAGGCGTTGGCGCACGGGATCGACCTGCAGAAGGTCCATTTTCACGAGGTCGGCGCCGTCGATTCGATCGCCGACATCGTCGGCGCCTCGATCGGCCTGGACCTGCTCGGCGTGGATCGGATCCGATCGAGCGCGATCCCGCCGGGCCGGGGCCAGGTCCGGGCCGAGCACGGCCTGATGCCGCTGCCGGCCCCGGCGACCGCCCAGTTGCTCAAGGGTGTACCGCTGGCCGAATCGACGGCCGAATTCGAGCAGACCACCCCCACCGGTGCCGCCATCATCACCACCGTGGCCGACTCGTTCGGGCCCCTCCCGGCGATGGTGATCGAGAAAATCGGCCTGGGGGCCGGGACCAAGGATCCCCCGGGGTTGGCCAACATCGTCCGGCTATTCGTGGGCGAGGAGGCCGCGGCGCGGGGGCTTGGGGCCGACCAGGGCTGGGTCCTGGAGACGAACCTCGACGACCTCCCCGGGGAGTAGTCGTCGAGCGCGACCGCCCAACTGTTGCAGGCCGGCCGCGCTCGATGCCTTCGTCACTCCCGTCCTGATGAAGAAGAACCGGCCGGGCGTCGTGGTGACGGTCCCGTGCGACTCCGACAAGATCCCGGCCCTCGAAGAGATCCTCTTCCGCGAGACCACCGCCCTGGGGATCCGCCGATATCCGGTCGGCCGCCACAAGCTCCAGCGGAAGCCGGCCAGGGTGGAGACGCCATTCGGCCCGGTGATGGGGAAGCTCGGCTGGATTGAGGGGAGGCCGCCCGCCTTCACCCCGAGTACGAGTACTCGCGCGGTTGGCCGGCGAACGGGGCGTGGCGCTTCGCGACGTCTACCAGGCGGCCCACCGGGCCTACCTCGAATCCGGCGAATCGGCGGCTGCCCCCAAGCACCGGCATGCCCATTCCCTCCACGACCTCGAACACGACCACCCGCATCCCCACTGAGGGGTGGCGGAAGCCGGGCCTCAGGAGGGGGCCTTCGCGCCGTCTCCCCGCGATGAGCTTGACGGTGATTTCGGTACTAACGGCCCTTGCTCGCGATCGTCTCGGCGATCGCCGGGGCCTTATGGTGGCGGTCCGCTCATGCCGCTGGTCGAGGCGGTTCGGCTGGCAGCAACTGGCCTCGAAGCGTCGCGCCCTGGAGGAATTGCTCGAACGGGTCGCCCGTCTCGAGGCCGCAAATTCGGCGTCGACGATCGCGCCCAACCCCGTGTTGCCCCGGAAGCAGCCGCCCCGGGTCGACCCGCCGGCGCCCCTGGCGGCGGGACCGCGCCTGATCGCCGTGCCGGACCTGTCGGCGACACCCGCCCCGGCTCAGGACGTAGCCGATGATCGCTACGCCGACCTCCTCGGCCTGGCCGAGGCCGGCGCCTCGGCCGAGGAAATCGCCCGCGAAACCGGCCGGCCGATCGGGCACGTCGAGTTGATCCTGAACCTGGGACGCAAGCCAGGCGGGCCCCCCGCCGCGGGCCCTCGGGCCCCCCGGGGTCGGCCATGACCCGCCCCGCCGCGACGACGGCCGAGGAGGTGGTGCTCGAACGCACGCGGTCGGCCGTGATGAACGTGCTGGTGGCGGTCGGCCTGGGGATCGCCGCGACCGGCTTCGTGCTCCGCAGCCGCGAGCGCGACCCCTGGCTGTTCGCACCGCGCGACATCGACCGATGGGCTTACGGCGGGCTGATCGCGGTGGCCCTGATGAGCCTGGCGGCGCGACGGTCGCTCGCCTCGCGGGACCGCCTGCGCGACCCCGCCCACCGTGCCGGACGGTTCTACCGGGCCCACCTCGCCGCGGCCTTGATCGGCGCCCTGGCGATCCCGATGGGGTTCGCCTATGGGTGGTGGATCCTGCCCAGGCTCGACGGCGTCGGGCCGTTCTGGGTCGTTGCCCTCGCCGCCGGGGCGATGGCCTATCCCCGGGCCCACGAACTGACGGATTTCGAGGAACCGATCCCGGCGTCGGGCGGGAAGGCAAGCCCATGAGCGGCGCCGCCCACGCCCTCCTGATCGCCTACGGCGTCATCGTCGCCACCTGGATCGTCCGCCACATCGTCATCACGATCACCCGGCGGAGGCTCGACATCCTCTCGCTCGGTTCCCCCCGATACAGGGCCGACGATCCGCCGCCGGTCACGGCCCTGATCCCCGCCCGCGACGAGCAGGACTCGTTACCGGCTTGCCTCGCCACCGTCCGCACCCAGACGTATCCGAACCTCGAAATCGTGGTGGTCGACGACCGGAGCGTCGACGGGACCGCCGCGATCGTCGAGCGGGCGGCGAGGGAGGATCCCCGGGTCCGGCTGGTGACGATCGACGACCTGCCGGGCGGTTGGACGGGCAAGGCCCATGCCCTGCACGTCGCCGCCCGGGGGGCCCGCGGCCGTTGGCTCTGGTTCCTCGACGCCGATACGCAGCACCACCCCGATAGCCTCAGCATCATGATGGAGTACGCCCGCGCGCACGACGCGGGGATGGTCAGCCTGCTCCCGCAGAGCCGCTGCGAATCGTTCTGGGAGAAGGTGCTCCAGCCGCTCGAAGGGATCGTGCTGATGCGGTCGTACCCTTTGCACGAGGTGAACCGCGACGATGCGCCCATGGCCTTCGCCAATGGCCAGTATATTTTGATCGAAAAAGGCGCCTATGATTCGGTCGGCGGCCATGCGGCCGTGCGCGACAAGTTCGTCGAGGATATCCACCTGGCCCGCCTGGTGAAGGGCCGGGGCGGCCGGATCCGGTGCGGCGTGACGACCGAGATCAGCTCGACCCGCATGTACACATCGCTGCCGACCCTGGTCCGGGGCTGGAGCCGGATCCTGTATGACGCGCTCGATCGCGACCCGATGCGGCTCGCCTGGAAGATCGTCGAGCCGATCATCTTCAGCCAGTCCGGTGACTTTGCCCTGGTGATCGTCCTGGCCCTATTCGCTTCCGGCCGGGGGGGGCCGTTCGCCGCCTGGCTGCTGGGCCTGAGCCTGGTCCATCAGATCCTCAAGCAGACCGTCCTGATCCGCATGTATGCCTGGTCCACGCCCGGTACGGCCATCTATGCCCTGTTTTATCCGCTGGCGGGCTGGGTGTCGGCCGGGATCAGCCTGAAGGCAATCGCGATGTGCTTGACCGGGAAGGTGACCTGGCGCGGGACCTCGTACGGCCCGGCCGCGGCCGATCCGCGGCCGTCGGCTTGAGGGGGACTTGCCCGATGGGCTCCGATGAGATGATCTCGCGGAATCCGGCGACCGGCGAGGTCATCGCTCGATCGCCCTGTACGCCGCCCGACTCGGTGACGGCGATGGTCGCCCGGGCCCGATCGGCGCAGGGCCCATGGTCCTCCACTTCCTGGACCGAGCGCCGGGCCGCCCTGGCGAGGGCCTGGCGGTCGATGTCCGCCGAGGCGGACGACTGGGCCGAGGCGATCGTCCGGGAGATCGGCAAGCCCAGGGATGAGGCCCGCATCGAGGTCGCGACCACTCTCGACCAGCTCCGATGGCTGGTCCGCCGGGGAGGTCGGGCTTTGGCCGATCAGAAGGTCGGCGCCGGTTGGCAGGCATTCATGGGGCTGGGCACGGCCCGGATCCGATGGGTGCCGTACGGCGTGATCGGCAAGTTGGGCACCTGGAACTACCCGGTGTTCCTCAACGTCCCTCCGATCGCGGCGGCGCTGGGGGCCGGCAACGCCGTGGTCTGGAAGCCGTCGGAGAACGCCAATGCAATCGGCCTGAAGATCCAGGGTTGGCTCGACCGGATCGGCCTGCCGGGCGGCCTGATGCAAACGGTCGTCGGGGGCCCCGAGGCCGGCCGGGCCCTGCTCACCGCCGGGATTGACAAGGCCATGTTCACCGGCGGCCTGGGGGGTGGCCGGGCGATCCTCAAGGACCTGGGCTCGCGGGGGATCCCGGCGGCGGTCGAACTCTCCGGATTCGACCCCGCCATCGTATTGCCCGACGCCCCGCTCTCGGCCACCGCCGACGCCCTGGCCTGGTCGGCGTTCGTCGGTTGCGGGCAAACGTGCGTGTCGATCAAGAGGGTTTATGTACTCGGAGACCCCCTGCCCTGGGCCCAGGCCCTCGCCGAACGGGCGAAGGCCCTCCGACCGGGCGACCCTTCCCGGGACGACGTCGACATCGGACCGATGATCTCGAAGTCGGCGCGGGAGCGGTTCGATGCCCAGGTCCACGCCGCCATCGCCGCCGGGGCCCGGATCCTGGCGGGCGGTTCGATCCCGAGCGAGGACGGCCCGGGCGCGTTCTACCCGCCGACCGTATTGCTGGCGGATAACGGCCGCGCCGAAGGGGCCCTCTCCGGCTGCTTCGGGCCGATGGCGATCGTCCGCGGGGTGGACAGTCTCGATCGCGCGGTGGAGGCGGCCAACGCCTCGGAGTTCGCCCTGGCGGCGAGCGTCTGGGGCCGCGACCGACGCGCCGCGCGTTCGGTGGCCGATCGGCTTCGCGCCGGGGTCGTTGGCATCAACGAGGCGACCACGACGACGGCCCACGCCGGAGCCCCGTTCGGCGGCCTCCGCTCGAGCGGGTTCGGGCGGGTCCATGGGGCGATCGGCCTCCGCGAGTTCGCCCAGCCCTCGGCGTATCACGAGCGTCGAGCGGGCGGATTCCGGCCCCAGCTTTTCCCGTACGGGCGGGGTCGGCTGGGGCCCTTACTGGCGATCTACCGGCGGCTATTTCACCCGCCCGGCTGAGTCGTCCCTGGGCGACCAGCGTTCAGGTAGGGCATCGCCGCAGCCGCCGTCCTTCTTGCCGCCGCGCAGGGACTCGATGATCTCGATCGGGATCGCCAGCACGACCGTGTTCGACGCGGACGGGCCCAGGCCGTCGACCGTTTGCAGCGTCCGCAGCATCATCGCGCCGGGGCTTTCGGCCATCGTCCGGGCGGCGGCGGCCAGGTTGATGGCGGCCTCCTTGTCGCCCTCGGCCTTGGTGATGGTCGCCCGCTTCTCGCGCTCGGCCGACGCCTGCCGACATCATCTTCTTCAACTCTTCCGGCATGTCGATGTCCTGGATCCGCAAGCCGGTGATGTCCAGGCCCCAGCCCTTGGTGTCTTTTTCCACATGATTCTCGATCATGTGGGCGATCTCCTCGCGTTCGGTCAGGAGCTGGTCGAGCGTCATCTGGCCGATCACGTCCCGGAGCGACGTCTGGGCGTAGTTCGACACCGAATACTTGTAATCCTGCACCGAGATGATCGCCTCGGCCGCGTTGGCCACGCGGAAGAACAGGACGCCGTCGATGGTCACCGGGACGTTATCCCGGGTGATCACCTGTTGCTTGGGGATGTTGACCGAAACGACGCGGGTGTCGATGATCCGCACCTGCTCGATCACCGGAAGGACGAGGAACAGGCCCGGCCCGCGCATATCCTTGTAGCGGCCCAGGCGGAAGACCACCGCCTTCTCCCACTGGGCGGCCATCCTCACCGACGAACTGATCAGGAAATCGAGCGGCACCCAGGCCACCACCCCCAGCACCGCGATGGCCGGGTAGCCGGCGAAGCCGACGGCCGCCGCGATGGCACCGCCGATCACCAGCAAGAGCACGAAGATCAGGGCCGAGATGCTGTAATTGAACATCGCCGAAGGCTCCGTTGCCTCGATTTCCGGTTTATTCGTCGCCGGGGCCGGCCGATTGGCCGGAATCGCCCAGGTACGACTCGGCTTCGAGACCGCGGAGGTAATCCAGCGCCGCATCGACGGTCCCCACCGGCTCGCCCGGGACCCGGCCGGCTTCGTCCACCTCGCGGAGCAGCAGCAAGTCGTCGATCCAGCCCGATTCTTCCAGCAGGCGGCGGGCCTTCGGTCCCAGCGTCTTGTCGCGATAATCGCGGGATCTGGCCGTGATGTTCGATGAGCCAGGCGGTCCGCTCCGGAAACGGCCCCGCGGAGCCCGGCTGCCGCACGTCCCGGGTCCCGGGGGTCGATCGACTCGTCTACGCCCAGCAGCGCGGCCAGCAAGAACTCCTCGTCGTAGGGGACGTGCTTCCCGGCGCCTCGCCCGAAAGCCTGCAGGCTGTGGTAGAGCGCATCCCCCTCGGGATGGCGGCGGGCGTCCTGCTTGACCCGCTCCAATGGTTCGAGCCGCATCCGGTAGATGGCGAACCGATCCACATGATCGGCCATCTCCAGGGTTTCTTCCTCGTCGCCTTCGTCCCCGGGTATCGGTGGCTCGGTACGCGTCCGTATCAGCTTGAGCACCTGCTCGCGGACCTCGGAATCGCTGGGCAAATCGCCGGGCCGAACCGCCTGGCCCAGGACCGCGGCGGTCTTCGTCGCTTGGCCGCATAGTATTCGGCCTCGGTCGCCTCGCGGAGGTGGATTTCGCCGGGATCGGGCGCGAGTTTGGAGTAGAGCCGCCGGGCCGCTTCGGCCGCAATCTTGATCCGCAAGCGGCCATCCGCGGCCACTCGGCGACGCTTGTACTTGTCGGGATTCATACCGCTATTGTAGCGGAACGGCGGCCGGACCGCTCTTCCAGCCGGGCGAACCGAAGTGCCGCCGCGCGGCGGGGCCCGACGGGCTCGACCGAGCCCGTTTCCTCCCCGCAAATGGCTTGCTTGGGTGTTGATCTCGGATTCCTGCTGGGGCTTTCCCCGGTACCCGAGATCGGTTCCCCAGGCCTGCCGGGCACCTTGAATACGAAGCCAGCTTCACCTCGGTTCCAGCCCGGATCGTCCCGATAATCGGCGGACCGGTCCCTTCCCTTACCACGTACGACCTCGGTCAGGTAGGGCCCTGCTCCCTGATGGTAGGGGCGGGCGTCGAGTCGGCGCAAGATCGAGCCGTTTTGGCGATTCAGCCGATTGACAGGCAGGGGACACTCGTTCATGATGTGCCCGGTGAAGCCTTCCCCTCTCACGGAGGCCCGAATCATGCACAAGTGGCTGTTCATCGCCCTGAGTACGCTCCCGTCCCTCGTCCCACCGGTGGGCTACGCCCAGGATGGGACTCCTCCGATCCCGAAGCCCGGTAAGCAGCACGAGGTGTTGAAGAACGGCGAAGGGGTCTGGGACGCCAGCATGAAGCTCTTCATGGGGGGCCCGGACGCCCCGGCGACGGAATCGAAGGGCGTCGAAACGAACAGGATGCTGGAGGGCGGGTTCTTCTGCCAGGGCGAGTTCCGCGGCGACATTTTCGGGCGGACATTCGTAGGCAAGTCGGTGCTCGGCTATGATCCGAATAAGGGTAAGTACGTCGGGATCTGGGTTGACAGCATGTCGCCCAAGATTATGCACATGGAGGGTGCATACGACGAGGCTACCAAAACGTTGACGATGTGGACCGAATCCACCGATCCTGCCACCGGCATGCCCCTAAAGGAAAAGCAAATTCACAAAGCGATCGATGCGGATACCCGGGAGTTTAAGATCATCCAGGTCGGCGAGGGCGGTAAGGAGACGGTCCTGATGGTCGTCACTTACAAGAGGCGTGCATCATGAACAACACCGTCTTGGGGCCCGTCTTGACCGCCCTCGCGACCCTGATATCCCCCGCCGACGATCCGCCCGCCCGATTCGACCCCAGTTCCAACTATGAACGCCGCGAGATCGAGGGGTGGACGTTGCTCGTCCATCGCGGGTTGCTTGCCGACGAGGCCCTGTCAGGGCCGACCCTGGAACTGCTCCGGGCCCAGTTGTTCCAGATCCCTCGGGCGGTGCCGTCGCCCGCGGTTGAGAAGCTACGGACCGTGAAAATCTGGGTCGAACGCGAGGAGCCGCATCACCCTTGCATGGCGTATCATCCCGACCCGGGCTGGCTCCGAGACCACGACATGAACCCGGAGAAGGCCCGATGCGTGGAAATCGCCAACGCCCGGAATTTCCTGGGATGGACCCGTCAGCAACCTTGGATGGTACTCCACGAATTGGCGCACGCCTATCATCACCAATTTGTGGAGGGCGGCTTCCAGAACACCGAGTTGCAGGAGGCGCACAAGCAAGCGGTGGACGAGGGCCGTTATGGAGAGGTGATGCACATCAACGGCCGGTCGCGAGCACATTACGCGGCCACCAACCCGATGGAGTATTTCGCCGAGGCTACCGAGGCCTACTTCGGCACCAACGACTTCTTCCCGTTCGTTCGGCCCGAACTTCAGAAACACGACCCCCGCGTTCATGACCTGGTCGCCAGGCTATGGGGGGTCGGCGGCGTCGATCGTTAGTCGGCCGTTGCGTACCGTTTCAGTCGGCCCGATCCCGGCGTCCGCCCTGGATCAACTGCGCCCGCTTCGAGAAGGCCGAGAGGAAATCGGGCAATGCGGCCAGGTGGAGATGGATCATGCTACCCACGGCATGATTGCGGAAATAGAGATCGCCCTCGCGGGTGAGAGGCCCGATCCGGGAAGGACAGTCGAACGGGACGGCGGGGATGGCATGCAGCCGCCACCGGCCGCTGTTGTAGCCCCGAACCGGCGTGCCCTTCCGACCCAGCCAACTGGAACGGCTCAAATGCCGCTCAACGGCGGCGGGCCGGGGGCGCTCATGCAGCGCCACCGATCGGAATGGCAAGAGCCCGGCGGTGGGATGGCACACCCCATCCACCTCGATTTCCCTGGCCCAGGTAGGCCATCCCGCCGCCCTCGGCATAGATCCGACGTCCGCGGCAGGCGAATGCACGGAGTGCACCGATCAGGCTGTGATTGGCCCCCAAAGCCTCGGCGTGCCTCTCGGTGTAGCCGCAACCCAGGATGACCAGGTCGCAGAGGTCCGGGATGCGCTCATCACGAAGGGGCGAGAAATCGACGAGTTCGGCCCCGAGTGCTTCCAGGGTTTCCAATGTATCGGGGAAATATCGGGTGAAAGCCTCGTCCTGGGCGTAGGCGACCCGGAACCGCCGTGGCACCTGAATGTCGACGGCGGGCTCGGCCAACTCGGGCAGCGGCCCCCGGCGCGTCAATTCGCGGAGCAGGGCCAGGTTGGCGTAAGCGAGGAAGCTGCGGGCCAGGGCGGCCATGGCATCGGCCGATTCTTCAGGCCGATCGAGGGCCATGCGGGCCTCGGGCAGGGAATCGATCGCCCCCAGGACCGGCTTTCGGGCGAGGGTTTCGATGGCATCCCGCCAGGCGGGGAAATCCTCGGGTCGATCCAGACCGTCCAGGATGACCGCGTCCACGCCCGACGGGAATCGGGGCCAATGGCCAACGGGCAGGTCGCGGCAAGGTATCAGGGCGACCCGCGCCAGGTTCAAGATCCGCGAGGCTGGCTCCAAGCAGCCCGGTCGATCGAACAGCACCAGGCCAGCGGGATCCGGGTCCCAGGTCCCCTCGACCACGGCCAGGTTACAGCCCCGGGAAGATCGCATGAATACGCGGCGGAGCAGATCGGGCGGCATTAGCCAGGCATCGAGGTGTCGGCCCGGCAGACCCGTGGCCCGGATAACCTGCTCGTTGTCGTCGAGGCAGGCCCGGGTGGCATAGTGCTGGGTCCGGTTCCCCAGTCGCGTCATCGCGCCGAGGACGGCCAGGGTTCCCGGGGCGACGGCCGGCCCCCCGGGGGGGACGGCGATGGCCAGGCGATCGGCTGGTTGCATGAAGGTTGAGGGTCCGCCGGAGCACAGTTCGGCCGCGGGAGGTTTGGCCCGCAGGGCCGCCGGCCCGAGCCGGCCGGCTGGCTGGATCGATCCGGTCGCGCAATCGTAAAGCTGTCGGCGGTCAGGTCAAGGGCCTTTGGCTGCTGCGCTATTCGTTGTCGGGCCGCGACTCCGAGGGGTCGGCCGCGTAGAAGATCTCGCAGAGCTGCCCCAGCAGCTTGCCGGCCGCCGACGTCGCCTCGCCGATGTCATCGGCCGGCACGTTCAAGGGCAGGTCATTGAGGAAGAAGGCGAATACCAGGCGCCGGCCGCTGGACGTCTCGAGGTATCCCGCCAGAGCCTTGCTGGTCAGCACGGTCTTGCCGGTGGCCTCGTTGCTTACCCAGAACGTACCGGTCTTGGCGCGGGCATGGCCCCGGGCCGGGCTTTCGGGGGCGACGGCCTTGGCCAGCGTGCCGTCCCGGCCGAGGACAGGCAAGGCCGCCTCATAGGCGGGGAACTCCGCCTTCCGCCCGGCCATGGCCTTCAAGAGCGTGACGGTCGCCCGCGGCGTCACCAGGTCGGCCGGACTGCCGCCGGCGCCGCCGCCGAAGGAGATGGCATTCGGGTCGACGCCCAGGCTTTTCAGGACTTCGGCCTCGCGGCGGAGCCCGGACGCCTGGTTGGCCCCGGGGGCCCCGCCGTTGGCCTTGCTGGCCAGCAGCAGAGGCAGGGTGCTGGCGTGCAGGTTGTGGCTAACCTTCAGGATGACCCGGAGGTACTCGGGCAGCGGCGGCGAGAGGTATTCGGCCACCTTCGGCAACTGAGCCGTCTCGGTCGCCGAGGGGAGTTTGGCCGACTCGTTCTCGCCCAGCGGCGAGGCCGGTACGCGGACCCCTCGCGAACGGAGCGCCTGGATCAACAGCGACCGGGCGAAGTCGTCGGGCTGATCCACCGCGTGGATCCTCAGGATCGGCTTGTGGCCAGCGGGGATCTGGCCGCGGAGGACGCAGGCCCGGGGGCCGACCGATCGGATTTCGACCCGAGGCCGATTACCTTCGGCCACCGTCTCTACCTGACAATCGATCTCCAGGGGCGGATTGGCCGGGACCGTCCGCACCACGGCCGGGTCGCCCGCACGGGCGCCGGGGCTGACCAGGACGTCGATCACGTTGTCGTTGATGACGATCGGCGACACCCGCTTGGGGCCGCTGCCGGTGCTGCTGGTGGGCGCGAACAGGCGGTCATCGACCAGCACGTCCCCCGTGATCGCCTGGATGCCCGACTCGCGGACCTCCCTTGCCAGGTGGTCGAGCCCCGCCAGAGGGTCGGCGGCCACGAGGTCCCCGTCGCTGCCCGATCCGGCATAGGTGTGATCGTTGTCGAGGAACAGGAGGTTGCCGTCGGGCCCGGTCCGGCCGCCGAGGCACATATCCCCTTTACCGATCAGGATGAGGTCGCCCCGAAGCGTGCCGGCCGCGTCCACCTCGCCGCGGCGGACCACCGGCGTGTGGAACCGGAAATCGGGGCCCAGGTCCACCAGGGCCGCCGCCGTGCTGAATAGCTTGGTCACCGAGGCGGGCCGGAACAACTCGTCGGGGCGCCCGCTCGTAGACTGTCCGGCCGCTCGTCGCATCGACCACGAGCAGGCCCCACCGGCCGTTCTGATAGCCCGACGTCTGGAGCAGCTTTTGCACGCGCTCGCCCAGCGAGTCCGGGCCGGCGCGACCCGGCCCCGCAAAGGCGGCCAACATCAGGAGGGCGGACATCAGGCGTATGGACATCCCCGGGACCTTCCGTTTCCTGTGCCTCGGCAGCGCGACTCGGAACCGCGCGATCCGCCCCAGTGTATCCGCGGCCGCCTGACCGTCCCACGCCTTGCCGGCCGATCGGCCCCGGGATACCCTGGATCGATTACCCGCACGCGGAGCCCAGCATCCCATGCGCGACGTCCTGAAAGCCCTGGTCGAGGCCCTCGAAGCCGGCCGGGAAGCCGTCCTTTGCCAGGTCGCCGAGACCAAGGGATCGACCCCCCAGAAGGCCGGCGCTTTGATGCTGGTCCGGCCCGACGGCGGCCAGGTTGGAACGCTCGGCGGCGGCTGCGTCGAGAACGAAGTGAAGCTCGCCGCGTACCGGCGGTCAGGCCTCGTCGGCGCCGAGCGGATCACGTCCATCCTTGACCACGACTATGCCTGGGCCGACGGCCTGATCTGCGGCGGCAAGATGACGTTCCTGGCCGAGGCCCTGCAAGGCCCCGAGGCGGCCCGATACTACCGGGCCTACCACGACCGGATCGCCGATGGCAGCGGCCTGACCGAGGCGATCGTGATCGATCCCGAAAAGGCCGAGATCGGCCCGTTCGGGGCGAGACACCTGTTCGATCACGAAGGCCAATGGATCACGGGATGGCCTTCGTCCGAAGGTCGCGACGCGAACCGATCGCGGATCAAGCCGGATATCTTGAAGCCTCGCCCAACCACCATTCAAGGTGTGGCAATCTTGCCCATCCTTCCCAGGGTACGGCTCGTTATCGTGGGAGGAGGGCACGTCGGCCAGGCGGTGGCGACGCTGGCATCCCAGGCCGATTTCGACGTGTGGGTGATGGATGATCGTGAGGCATTCGCGAACGCGGAACGGTTCCCAACAGCGAGCCGCTGCATCGTCGGCCCGTTCGACGAGACTTTGCCGGCCCTGGAGGTCGACAGGCGGACATTCGCGCTGATCGTGACGAGGGGCCACGGCCACGATCAGGAGGCCCTCTATTACCTGGCCCCCACGCCCGCCACGTACGTCGGGCTCATCGGCAGCCGACGCAAGATCCGGCTCATCTTCGACGGCCTTCGCGAGCAGGGGATCCGGGAGGAGGACCTCGCCCGAGTATCGGCCCCGGTCGGCTTCGAGATCGGCTCGCAGACGGTGATCGAGATCGCCATCAGCATCGTCGCCGAGCTGATCGCCCGCCGGAACCTGGGGATCCCGCAATCCAGGCCGATTGCCGAGCCGGAGCCGACCCCGGCGTGATCGGCGAAAATCGCCAGGCCCTGCCCGCCCTGATCCCGGCCGCCGGCCGGAGCCGGCGGATGGGCCGGCCCAAGCTGATCCTGCCGCTGGCCGATGGCCGTTCGGTGATCGAATCGGTGATTCGTGCTCTCAGGGGCGGGGGAGCCAATCCCATCTTCCTGGTCGTTCCGCCGGCGGATGAGCCCGGGTCGGCCGAACTGGCCCGAATTGGTGGCGAGGCGGGGGCGGTCGTGATCGTTTGCCCGGAAGCCACTTCCGACATGAAGGAGACGGTCCTCGTCGGATTAAGCTATCTGGAATCCTCCGCCCCCGGAATCCTGCTCGTCCCGGGCGATTCGCCCGGGATCACGGCCGAGGTGGTCGATCGCGTCCGTTGGGCGTTCCTCGAAGATCCGGCGACCGTCGTCATCCCGACCCACGATGGCAAGCGGGGCCACCCGGTTGCCCTGCCCCGGTCGCTCTGTGGACGGATTGCAGCGCTGCCGCCCGATCGCGGGATCAACGTCCTGATCCGGGATCCGGCCAGCGTCGTTCGAGAGTTGCCCATCCCGGAACCCGGCATCTCGGAAGACCTGGATACGCCCGACGACTATCGGCGTTGGCTAGCCGGGCGAGGCTTCTGAAATGGGATGTTCCGGGAAAGGGGGATTTCTAGGGGGGCTCAAGCTGGGTCCCATGCCGGATCGAGGCCGGGCGACCTCCTACGACGCGACCGTGGCCGATCCCGGCGAGTTCACGGATCGGGCCGTCTCGTCGATAGAATCGGGGGCCTTTCGACCTCCTCGTGCGGTCAGCCAGGCGGTCGGGCCGAGCACCAAGGCGAAGCCTAGCAGGGTGATCGGGGGCAGGGTCCGTCCCCAAATTAGTACGTCGAGGATCATGGCGAACGCGACCTGCGACAGGCCGATCGCGGCGATCCTCGACGGGGCTCCCGAGGCGTACGCCCGCGTCAGGAACGCCTGGCCTATCGTCCCTGAAATCCCGACCGCCAGCAGCAGGGCGAGTGTCATGGGATCGAGGAAGGCCGACCAGATCGACGCCGGCCGGGTGGACACAACCGCCCCGGCGACGATCGCGCCGACCGCACCGAAGTGGGCGACCACGGCGCGGGGGGAGACACCCCGGAGCTTGTGGAGGCCGAGCATGGCCACGCAGGTCGAGACCGACGAGCCGAGCGCCACCAGCATGGCCAGGCGGTCGCCTTCGAGCTCGGGCCTCTGGAGCAGGAAGATCCCCAGGACGCCGGAAAGGACCCCGAGCCATTCGGCCAGGGTGGGGCTCCGGCGGGCGAGCAACGCGGTGGCCAGGACGATCCAGAGCGGGTAGAGGTTCGTGAGCGTGGATGTGTCGGCGATCGGCAGCCGGGGCAGGGCGTAGAAGTTGCAGAGCAGGCTGCAACTGCCGGCGAGGCTGCGGATCCAGAGCGAGGCGGGCTTCCAGAGCGCCAGGCGAGTGCCGGTATTCCACGCCATCGCCGCGGCGGCCGCCGCCATGAACGCGGTGCGGACGAGTGCCACCAGGGCCCAATCGCAGCGGCCCCCCAGGGCATGGGAGCAGCGCCCATCGCCGTGAACGCGACCGGCCGGCGAGCATCCAGAGCGCCGGTCGGAGGGAGGCCCGGTCGGTCATCCTTCGAATCGGACGCAGGACCGTCTCGTGCTGGCCGGGTGGGGTGAGGATTTCCGCGCCACCGCCGGGCCGGGCGAGCATCGGGCCGGGGGCGAATCCGGCGATCCAGCCGGCTCCCGTCGAGGAAGCTGATCCGAAGGTGGTCCGGCCGGAGGTCGAGGCGAGCGTGCCGAGGGGGGCCGGGGGCGATGGGCCCGCCCCCAGGCCAGGATCTCCTGGACGCAGCGGTTGAGGTCGTCGACGAGGCGGGCGACATCGCCCTCGGGCCAGGCGGTCCGGTGCAGGATCAGCACCCCAGAGCGAGGCGATCGCGGCGTACGCGGCCGGTTCGTCGCGGTTGTCGAGGGGGATCGTCCGGGCCTCGGGCTGCTGGGTCGCTTGATCCTGCCAGGCGGGTACCAACTGGAGCGCGGCGAACATCTGTCGTGGGGGGCGCAGGGCTTGGGGATGAAGAGGTTGGCCCCGTTCCGATAGCTTTGCAGCCGATTCTCGGTGGCGAGCCGGGCGGTATTCATGACGATCGGGATGCCGGCGGTGTCGCGGCGGCCCTTGAGCTCGGCGCAGATTTCGAAGCCGCTGGCGTCGGGCAGCATGAGGTCGAGGAAGAGGATGTCGTGGGCGGCTGCGCGGCCACGGCGGCCCGTGCCTCCCTCGCCGGTAAACGCGGAGACGGGACGGAAACCGCGGCTGGACCAGGCGGCCAGCAAACGATTCGCCCCGGGTTCATCGTCGACGATCAAGGCAATCGGCATGCGGAATTCCCCGCGATGACCCGCGGGCCCCTGGATCGTCCCGCCCCGGCCCGGGGATCCGGGGCTTGAGTCCGGGTTGTGGACGCTCCGTCAAAAGGCCCAGGTCTCGGGCGAGGGGGTATAGGCCGTCGCGGCGGCCCGCCTCGGCAGGGTGATGGTGAACACGGCACCTCGGCCCGGCTCGCCCCCCGCCCGGACCGTGCCCTGGTGGAGCTCGACGAATTTGCGGACCAGGCTCAAGCCCAGGCCCAACCCCCGTTTGTTATACCCGAAATCGCCGGAAGAGTGGCGGCTGGGGTCGAACTCGGTGAAGAACGGGCGGAAGAGGCGGCCGATCGCCCGCTCGGTGAGCCCGGCACCGTTGTCGATCACGCGGATCTCGGCCTCGTCGGGGCCGATCAGTCCGGCCTGGATGGCGATCCGGCAGCCGTCGGGGGTGAATTTCACGGCATTGGTGAGCAGGTTAACGACCGCGTCGCGGATCTTATCGGCATCGACGTCGAACTCTCCGAGGTCGGCGTCGATCTCGACGGACAACTCCTGGTGACGCGCGCGGACGAATGGCCGGACCTGGTCGGCGACGGCCTGGAGCAGTTCGGCGAGGTCGGTCGGCTCGCGGCGGATGGTCCGGCGGAAGTCGTCGGCCTCCATCAAGGTGAGCGTGGTCGCGACGAGCCGGGCGAGCTGCCGCGAGGCCCGATTGAGCTGCTCCAGGATCTCCGCCTCCTCGGCGGGGCGCTCAGGATCGATCAGGCGGAGCAACTCGGTTAGGCCGCTGACGAGGTTAATTGGCGTGTTGAACTCGTGGCTGGCGACCTCCAGGAAGGCGGTCTTGAGGGCGTCCGACTCGGCGAGGTCGGCGTTGGCCCGGACGAGGCGGGCGTTGGCCTGCTGCAATTCGGCCATCAGGTGGCGCCGGTCGGCGATCAGGTCATACTGCTCGGCCGCCTGGCGGACGATCCCCTCCAGTTCCTGGACGTCCCACGGCTTGAGGATGAACCGGAAGATCTGGCCACGGTTGATCGAGCTGATGACCGCCTGGATGTCGGCGTAGCCGGTGAACAGCATCCGAACGGCGTCGGGCTGGATCTCCCGGGCACGGGCCAGGAAGCCATCTCCGGTCATGCCGGGCATTCTCTGGTCGGAGAGGATGATGTGGACTTCTTCCCCTTCCAGGAGGGCGATCGCCTCGGCCCCATCGGTGGCGGTCAATACCCTGTAGCGTCGGTGGAACAGGTGCCGGAGGCTCTCCAGGACGTCGGGCTCGTCATCGACGATGAGGAAGGTGTGGCGGCGTGCTTCAGGCATGGGACGCCCCCCGTTGATGCCGGCCTGGGCAGACGGGCGACCGGCCGGGGGGGAACGGCGAATGGTCGAGGGCCGCGGCGGGGTGGGGAGTCGGCGATCGCATCGCGTCAGGGCCTCGGTCCGGGTGCCGGCCGATCCTTGGCCGATTGCAGCCGCTTCACCTCGCCTTCGAGCAGGTCGACGCGGTGCTGGAGGTCGGAGATTTCGGCGCGGAGGCGGGTGCGTTCCTCGGCCCGCGCCAGGATCCGGTCATACTCGTCGGCGGCCTCACGGACCGCCTCCATCAACTCCTCGGGCTGCCACGGCTTCTTGAGGAAGTGGAAGATATGGCCCTGGTTGATCGCCGCGATGACCGATTCGACGTCGGTGTAGCCGGTGAACAGCAGGCGGACGGCGTGCGGGTTCCGCATCTTCACCTTGGCCAGCAACTCGACCCCGGTGATCCGGGGCATCCGCTGGTCGGTCATGATGATGTGGACCTCCTCCTCCTGAATCAGGCGGAAGCCCTCCTGGGCGCTGGAGGCACGGAGCACGCGGAAGTCGCGCCTGAGCAGGTCATGGACCGAATCGCAGACGTCGGGCTCGTCGTCCACGACGAGCAGCGTGTGCTTCAACGGGCGGGTCATCTCGGTCCCCTGGGCGCCGTTCGGTTCGGGCGTCATGGCCTCGGGGATACCGCCCAGACCGAAACCAGACGGAACTATTGTAGCAAGGGCGGTGTGTCCCGGGGACTGCCTTCCCCGGGACATTTCCCGAGGGCAGCCCGGCCCGGCCGCAAACCTAGGCCCCGGTCCCCTTGCGGGCGGCCTCGTTGCGATGGGGAAGGGTCACCCGGAAGAGGGCCCCTTGCCCCGGGGCGCTGTCGATCTCGATCCGGCCCCCGTGGCCGGTGATGATGCCGTGCGAGAACGCCAGCCCCAGCCCGGTCCCCTCGCCGATCGGCTTGGTGGTGAAGAACGGGTCGAACACCTTCGCCAGGTGCTCCTCGGCGATGCCCGGGCCGTTGTCGGCGATCTCCACGACCTGGCCGCCCGGACCGGCACGGAGGGCCACCCGGATCCGCCCCTCGCCGGGCGGCCGGCCCTTCTCGACCGCCTGGATCGCGTTGACCAGGATATTCAGGAAGACCTGGCCGATCTGCGAGTCGGCGCACGGGATCTTGGGCAGGTCGGAATCGATCGCCCGGTCGACGGTGATGCCCGCCTTGCGGACTTCCCCCTGGACGATCTCCAGGGCCGAGTCGAGGATCTCGCCGAGCGAGGCTCGCTCGAGCTTGGGGGGGGCGGTGCGGGCGAGGCTGCGGAGGTTGTGCACGATGTTGGTGACGCGCTGCACCCCCTCGCGGGTCCGGCCGATCGTGCGGTCGATGTTGCTCCGGACGTACTCCCAGTCGAGGTCCTCGGCCAGGGCGCGGACCTGCTCCACGACGTCGGGCGCGGCCTCGGCGATCCGGTCCCTGGCCTCGTCGTAGGCCCGGAACATGGCGATGATGCCGCGGAAGTCCCGCTCCAGGACGGCCAGGTTATTCGAGACATAGGCCAGGGGGTTGTTGATCTCGTGGGCCAGCCCGGCGGAGAGCAGGCCGATGGAAGCGAGCTTCTCGGTCCGGGCCAGCACGGCGTACATTCGCTGGCGTTCCGTCTGGTCGCGGATCGAGGCGATGTAGGCCCGTTCGCCCTCGGCATCGACCCGGCCCAGGGCGACCTCGATCGGGAAGACCTCGCCATCGCGCCGGCACCCCTGGCGCTGGACCGTCCGGCCGACGACCAGGTGGGCCGGGATCGGCTCGTCGCTTTCGCCGTCGGCGGCCGGCCCGGGCAGCTGGATGGCATCGGGGATGAGCAGGGTGAGCGGCCGCCCCATCGCCTCGGAGGCGGGATAGCCGAACGCCTTCTCGGCGGCCGGGTTGAATGAGGTGATCCGGCCCTGCTCGTCGGTCGCGATCACGGCGTCGAGGCAGCCCTGCGTCAATTGGCGGGCGCGTGCTTCGGACCGCATCAGTTCCCGGTTCGATTCCTCGAGTTCGCGGGCGTACTGGGCCTGGGCCTCCGAGAGCTGCCTCCGGGCCTCTTCGAGTGCCTTGCGTTCGGTGACGTCGCGGCAGACGGCGAGCACGGCCGTATGATCCTCGTAGCGGATGACCGAGGTGCTCACGTCCACCGGGAAGGCCCGCCCTCGCTTGTCTCGGTGGGCCCCCTCGAAGCAGAGCCCCCCCTCGTTGAGCTGGTGGGCGAGCCGGTCGAGGAACCCCTCGGCGGTCCCCTCGACGTCGATGTCGCGGGTGGTGAGGCCGAGGAATTCCTCGCGGCTGTAGCCGAGCCGCCGGCAGGCGGCGGGGTTGGCGTCGAGGATCCGGCCTTCCAGGTCGTGGACGAAGACGGCGTCCTGGATCCCTTCGAACAGGGCGCGGGCCCGCCGCTCGGAGGCGACCAGGGCCGCTTCAACCTGCTTGGCCGCGGTGATATCCCGGATCGTAGTGCGGAGGCCGACGATCCGGCCGTCGCGGTCGAGGACGTGCCGCTCCTCGATCCGCACGGTCAGGCGGCGGCCGTCCCGGGTGAGGTACTCGCGCTCGAACGGCACCAGCGGCCGGCGGCCGGAGATCTTCTCGGCGACCGCCAGGCTCGCCATCGGCCTCAACTCGGGGGCGACCAGATCGACCACCGGCCGCCCGATCAATTCGTCGCGCGAATAGCCGAGCAATTCGCATTCGGTCCGGTTCACGTTCACGATCCGCCCTTCGGCGTCGATCTCGTGGTAGCCGAACGGGGCCTCGTCGTAGAGCCCGCGAAAGCGGGCCTCCGACTCCCTCAGGGCCTCCTCGGCGCGGACACGCTCGGTCGTGTCCTTGATGAAGGCGAAGTAGCCCCGCGCCACGCCGGCCTCGTCGTGATATCGGTGGGCGACCACCGAAACCGGGACGCGCGTGCCGTCCTTGCGGACATATTCCTTGTCATACTGCCTGGGTCGGGGGTCGCCCGCCAGGCATTCGAGGGCATCGAGGGTGTTCCTCATGCTGGGCTCGGTCGTGACGTCCTTGACCGAGAGCTGGCGGAGCTCGTCGGCCGTGTAGCCGAGCAACTCCTCGAACGCGCGGTTAACCCGGAGGAACCGTAGTCCGAAGTCGAGCAAGGCGAACGGTTGCGCCGACAGGTCGAGCAGCCGGCCGAGGGTCTGCACGTCCAGATAGGCGGCGCCACCTTCGGCGTGCGGCGGCTGCCGGCCGTCGGTGCCCGTATCCTGGTGGTAAGCCGCTGTTTCCACGCCGAAACCTCCCGGTGCCGGCCCGACATCTCCCCGACCACGCGAGCGAATCGCGCGGAGGGGCGCGGGCTGGCTCGAGTCATTATAATCCGGGGAGCCGGGCCCGGGGGGCTTTCCCCGGCCGGCCCCCGGGAACCGGACCGATTGACCATGCCCGCATTCACACGCCACATTTTCGTCTGCGGCAACGCCAGGCCCGAAGGCCACCCGCGGGGTAGCTGCGATCCCGAGTCGGCCCAGGCGATCCGCAAGGAGTTCCAGGCCGAATTGAAGAAGGCCCACGCGGGTCCGCTCGTCCGCGCCAATCACGCCGGTTGCCTGGAGCAATGCGAGCACGGTCCGACGGTCGTCATCTATCCGGAGGGGATCTGGTACGGCCGGGTCACCATCGAGGATATCCCCCGGATCGTCCACCAGACCGTACTCGGAGGCCAGGTCCTCAACGACTTGCTAATCCCTCAGGACTGCCTGAATAATCCCGATTGCCCCCATCGCGGCCGGAAGGCTGGCGAGGTGGCCCGATGAATCCGACCGGAATCCCCTGGGTTACCCGCATCGACGAGATCCGCTCGGCCGTGCGGAAGGCGAGGGAACGTGGCCAGGTCGTGGCATTGGTGCCGACGATGGGGGCCCTCCACGACGGGCATGTTCGCCTGATCGATGAGGCCCGCCGCGAGGCCGAGTGCGTCGTCGTGTCGATCTTCGTCAATCCCACCCAGTTCGGCCCGTCGGAGGATCTCGATCGATATCCCCGGACGCCCGACGAAGACCGTCGGCGCTGCGCCGAGGGCGGGGCCTCCCTGATCTTCGCCCCCGAGCCCGGCTCGATGTATCCCCCGGGATCCCCGGGCACGTTCGTTGAGGTGCCGGTGCTATCGAAGGTACTGGAGGGGGCCGCCCGCCCGACCCACTTCAACGGGGTCACGACGGTCGTGATGAAGTTGTTCCAGATCGTCGGTCCCGACCTGGCCTTCTTCGGCCGGAAGGATTACCAGCAACTCGCGGTCATCCGGGCGATGGTGGCCGACCTGAACGTGCCGGTAACGATCCGGCCGGTGGATACCGTCCGCGAAGGCGACGGCCTGGCCATGTCGAGCCGCAACCGTTACCTCGACCCCGATGAGCGGAAGGCCGCGACCACCCTGAGCCGCGCCCTGGCCGAGGCGTCGGCCGCGGTGGCGGCCGGCGAGCAGTCGCCCGACCGGGTTCGACAGATTTTGCGCCGCCGTATAGAATCCGAAAGGCTCGCCCGGCTCGATTACGCCGAGGTGGCCGATCCGGACACGCTCCGCCCGCTGGGCGAAGCCGACCCGGTGGCGGGGGCCGTGGCCCTCCTGGCGGTCCGATTCCCTTCCGCGCGGTTGATCGACAACGCGCGACTTCCCGGGTAACGGCATGCAGTTGAAGATGCTCAAGTCCAAGCTGCACCTGGCCACGGTCACGGGCAGCGACCTGAACTACCACGGCAGCCTGACGATCGACCCGGTGCTGATGGAATCGGTCGGGATCCGCCCCTACGAGGCGATCCTGGTCAGCAACGTCGCGACCGGGCTCCGGGCCGAGACCTACGCCCTGCCCGGGAGGCCGGGATCGGGCCAGATCGAGCTCAACGGGGCGATGGCCCGGATCGGCGCCGTCGGCGACCGGATCATCGTGATGGCCTTCGCCCTGCTCGACCCCGAAGAACTCGACGGTCACGCGCCCAAGGTCGTCGCCCTGGACGGTCGGAATCGGATCGTCGAGAAGCTCGATTACGTCCCGGTCGGGGCCAACGGCGGCTGATCGACGGATCGTAGGCCGTGGGGAACAGGGAGGGCGGTACGGGATGCAACAGATCCTCTTTCGGATTCCTGGCCTCGGGCTGCCGATCTTCGGCTACGGCCTGATGCTGTTCCTGGCCTTCCTCGGCTCGATGCAACTGGCCGCCTGGCGGGCTCGGCGCGAAGGGCTCGACCGCGAACTGGTGCTCGACCTGGCCCTCTACCTGTTCGTGGGCGGCCTGGTCGGGGCCCGGCTCTTCTACGTCATCCAGAAATGGGGGACGCAGATCCACAGCGTCTGGGAGGCGTTCAAGATCTGGGAAGGCGGGATCGTCCTCTACGGCAGCCTCATCGGCGCCGCGGTGGCCTTCTTCCTCTATCGGGCGCTCCGCCCGTTCCCGCTCCGGCCCTACCTCGATTGCCTGGCGCCGTCGATGGCGCTGGGGGTCGCCCTGGGCCGGATCGGCTGCTTCCTCAACGGCTGCTGCTACGGCGACCTGTGCGAAATCCCCGGCCTGGGCGTCTCGTTCCCGGCGGGCTCGGCCCCCTGGGACCAGCAGGTGTACGCCGGCCTCATCGGCAAGGACGCGGCCCGTTCGCTGCCTGTCCACGCGACGCAGCTTTATTCGGCCCTCGATGGTTTCCTGCTGCTGGCCCTGTTGAACGCCTTCTATCCGCTCCGACGCCGGGATGGCGAGGTGATGGGCATGCTGCTCCTGGCCTATCCGGTCGGTCGCTTCCTGATCGAATACCTCCGCAACGATGAACCGGCCATCGTGCTGGGTATGACGATCTCGCAGGCCATCAGTGCCTTGCTACTGCTCGGGACGCTCGCCTACTGGGGGTGGCTGGCGACCCTCCCGAAGGCCCGTTGGGTTGACGAACACCCCCCCCAGGCCGAACCCGCCGCCGAGGGGGCAACCCCGGCGACGGCCTGAGCCGGCCCGATTCGGCTCAGCGATCGACCTTCAATTCGGGGCGCCCTTCCTTCAGGGCCTTGGCCCCGTCGTCGGTCACCTTCGTGCCGAACAGGAACAGCTCCTTCAACCCCTTGAGGGCCTTGACGTGCTCCAGGCCGGCGTCGGTGACGCCCGTGCCGACGAGGCTGAGTACCTGCAGGTTCTCCAGCCCCTTGATCTGTTCCAGGCCGGCGTCGTCGACCTTGGTATCGACGAGGTACAGCTTCTTGAGGGATCCGAGCCCCTTGACCCGTTCCAGGCCGGCGTTGGTGATCGGCGTGCCGTTGAGGCTGAGCTTCTCGACCTTGTCCAGCCCCTTGAGGCTATCCAGCGCGGCGTCGTCGATCTTCAAGGTCGCGAAGTTGACGGCGGTGACGGGCTTCCCTTCGGCCTTGTCGTCGCGTTCGACCTTGCCGCCGAGCTTCTGGATCTCGGCGACCGCCTTGTCGGTGTCGTCGCGGTGGGGGGCGGTGCTGGCTCTCATGGCGTTCGGTTCCTGTGGGGTCGGGTCGGATCCCGGTTTCAATGGGCCAGGGGTACTTCCTGATATTCCAGGGCCCATTCCTTCATGAAACGGACCCGCTCGGGCCGGACCCGATAGACGATGAGTTGGGGATCATCGATCGATCCGAGATAGTTCCGCAAGAGCGGGTTCTCGTCCCAGATCGCCTGCAACAGCCCGCGGTCCTGGACGATCTCGGCCAGCCCGGTGATGCGGACCTGGTCGTGGCCCTGGTCGAGGTAGCAGAGCTCGACCCGGGGGTTGGCCTCGATCTCGCGGGTCTTCCGATAGGGCCGGAGGTTGGCGACGTACACGGTGAACCCATCCGTCCGCACCGGGGAGACCGGACGGACGCGGGGTTGGTCGCCGTCGACCGTCGCGAGCATCGGGAAGCGGGCGGCCCGGATCACGGTGAGGGCGGCGGAGCGGACCTGGGATTCGGGCATCGGTGCCGGTTGGGGCCTCGTCATGGCGCCTTTGCTCCTGGGGGAGGGAGGAGGGGCGGTCTCCCTTCACGATACCGTGCCACGCCCCCCGCTCAAGGGGCCAGGCGTTCCCGAATCCAGTCGGCCCCTCGCCGCCGGTATCGGAGCCGGTCGTGCAGGCGATTGGGGCGGCCTTGCCAGAATTCCAGCGATTCCGGGATCAATCGGTACCCCCCCCAGTGGGGAGGCCGGGGGATCTGGCCGTCCGGATACCGGGCTTCCAGCTCGCGATGCCGCGTTTCGAGCCACGCCCGATCGGGCACGACGGCGCTCTGCTCGGAGGCCCAGGCTCCCAGCTTCGAGCCGGCCGGCCGGCTGTGGTAGTAGGCTTCCGATTCCGATTCGGTCACCCGCTCGACCCGCCCCTCGATGCGAACCTGTCGCTCCAGGCCGCCCCAGAAGAAGACGAGGGCTCCGTGGGGATTCACCAGCAATTCACGGCCTTTACGGCTGTCGTAATTGGTGAAGAACGTGAATCCTCGCTCGTCGCAGCCCTTGAGCAGGACGGTCCGGGCCGAAGGCCGGCCTTCGGCCGAGGCGGTCGCCAACGTCATCGCGTTGGGCTCGCCCTCCTCGGCGGCGCCGGCCTGCTCGAACCAGATGAGGAACTGGCGGATCGGGTCGGGATCGGCCGAATGCTCGTCCAACTCGGCCCGGCTGTATTCGCGGCGGAGGTCGGCGATCGAAGGCGTGCTCACTTCGGCGTTTCCTTGACGACGGGGGTCTCGTCGCGATTGCCCCAGTCGGACCATCCCAGGTAATAGTTCCGGGCCGAGAGGCCCAGGCGCTCCAGCGCGAACGCATCGACCGAAGCCCGGCCGCCCCCCTGGCAATGGGTGATGACCGCCTCGCCCGGCTTGACGCCCAACTTCGCGAGCCGATCCTTCACGGCCGAACCCGCCAGGAATCGGCCGTCGTCATCGACCAGGTCGGACCACTCCAGGTGGCAGGCTTCCGGGATATGCCCGCCCCGCTTCGACATGGCGCGCTCGCCGGTATGCTCGGCCAGGCTCCGCGCGTCGATGATCTTGGCCGAATGATCCTTCAAGGCCCCGAGGACGTCGTCGGCCATCGCCAGGCGATCGCGGCGGAGCTTGACCGGGAAGTCGCCGGGTTCGACGGGGGTGGCTCCCTTCATAACCGGCCGGCCTTCGCGGGCCCAGAGGCCGAAATTGCCGTCCATCAGGCCGACCCGCTCGACGCCCAGGTAGGTCAGGAGCCACCAGGCCCGCGCGGCGTCGAGTTGCTTCTTGCCGTCGACGATCCAGACCTCGCAGATCTCGGGCCCGAGGCCCAGCGGCTTGATCCACGCGGCCCACGCCTCGCGATCGGCCAAGCTGCCCGGCTTGCCGGCCAGTTCGGAAGCAGCCTTGGTATCGAGCAGGACGGCCCCCGGCAGGTGGCCGGCTTCGTAGTCGGCCTTCGGCCGAGCGTCGAGCACGCGGACTTCGGCCTTGCCGAGGCGACCTTGCAGGTCGACGGGAGCAATCAGCCGGGCGGCCGTTTCCGGCTCTGGCTTCGTCTCCTGAGCCCCGGACGCGGCGTTCGCCAGCAGGGCCAGGCCGACGTAGCCCCTCATCCAGTTTCGAGGGATCATGCGGTGTCTCCTGATGGAACGGATCGTATCGCCCTGGAAGGGCCGGTCAAGGGGCGTCATCGCCGGGGAGGTCGGGCTCCTCCGGCGTGGGCAGGGAGTGAGCGGCCCGGTCCGACGCGGTCAGGTAGATCCCCGATCCCACGAGCGACCCGCCCGCCAGTAGCGGCCAGGTGATCGGCTCGCCCCTCATCAGGTTACCCAGGGCGATGCCGAAAAGGGGCGTGAGGAACGCGACCGTCGCAAGACGCCCGGCCGGGTAGGATCGCAGGAGCATCATCCAGGTGGTGAAGCAGACCCCCGAGACGATCAACCCCTGGTAGAGCAGGCCCCAGCCGACCGACGGGCCGAAATGGTAGGCGTCCAGGCCCTCGAACGCGGCGCTGTAGGCCAGGAAGAGCGGGATTGCGAAGACCGATTGCCAGAGCAGCAGCGTGGTCGGCGGGATGATCGGGAATGTCTTCTTCTGGACGATCGTCTGGACGGCGAAGATCACGCCCGAGGCCAGCACCACCGCATCGCCCGCGATCGAGCCGCCGCCGGACCGGCCCGACATCAGGACGGCGATGCCGGCCGAGGCCGCCAGCAGGCCGACCCACCCCCTCCACCCCAGCCGCTCGCCCAGCAGGATCCAGGCCAGCGGTGCGACGACCAGCGGATGCACGTTGATCAGGATCGATGACCGCCCGGCCAGGCTGTGGCTGGTCCCCCAGTTGAACGTGCCGATCTGGGCGACGGTGAGGACCGCGTGCACCAGGATCAGCCACCAGTGGCCGCGGGCGACGCCCATCGGCTGGCCCAGCGATCGGCAGACGATCGCGATGATCGGCAGGCTGAGCAGGAACCGCAACCCGGCGCAGCCGAACGCGGGGATCGCCGGCACGGTCGCCTTCACGGCGACGGCGTTGCCGCCCCAGAGCACGCAGCAGAGGACGGCAAGGCCCACGCCGGCGGCGTCGAGGCGCCGGGGGGCCGTCACAGGAGCGTGCCGCGGAGCACCACGACGGCCACCGTGAAGTAGATGATGAGGCCGGTGACGTCCACCAGGGTCGCCACGAACGGGGCGGACGACGTGGCCGGATCCAGGCCCAGCCGCTTGAGCAGGAACGGCAGCATCGACCCGGAAAGGGTCCCCCACATCACGATCCCGACCAGGGAAAGTGCGACCGTGAGGCCCACGAGCGGCCAGTGCGGCCCATACAGGTCGGTGAAGGCGCTCCAGGCGGCGATGCGCAGGAAGCCGATCGTGCCCAGCAGGCCGCCCAGCAGCAGGCCCGAGAGCAGCTCCCGCCGCATCACCATCCACCAGTCATGGAGCCGGATCTCCTGCAGGGCGAGGGCGCGGATGATCAGGGTGGCCGCCTGCGACCCGGAATTGCCTCCGCTGGAGATGATCAGCGGGACGAACAGGGCCAGGACCACCGCCTTCTGGATCTCCCCCTCGAAGAAGCCCATCGCCGTGGCGGTGAGCATCTCGCCCAGGAATAAGACCACCAGCCAGGTCGCCCGCTTGCGGATCATCTGCGCCAGCGGCGTGGAGATGTACGATTCGTCGAGGGCCTCCAGGCCGCCGAACTGTTGCAAGGCGCGGGTGGCCTCCTCCTCGGCCACGTCGAGCACGTCGTCGATCGTGACGATGCCGATCAGGCGGCCCTGGCCGTCGACCACCGGCAAGACCGTCCGATCGTACTTGCGGAAGACGTCCACGGCCGTATTCTTGTCGTCGGTGGCCTTGAGGGTCACGTACTGGTGATTCATCAGGTCGCGGACGTGGGCATGGAGCGGGGCCAGCAGGATCTCGCGGATCCGCAGGTCGTCGGTCAGGTGGTCGTGGTCGTCGATCACATAGACGACGTTGAGCGTCTCCGAGTCTTTGCCGTGGGTGCGGATGTGGTCGAGGACGCGCTTGATAGTCCAATCCTGGCGGATCGCCAGGAAGTCGGTCGTCATCAGCCGGCCGACGGAGTCCTCGCCGTATCGGAGCAGCGACCGGGCGATGTCGCGCTGCTCGGGGGTGAGCAGGCCCAGCAGGCGATCGACATTCTCCGGATCGAGTTCCTCCAGCAGGGCGGTCCGGTCGTCGGGCGACATGTCGTCGAGGATCCGGCCGATCTGCTCGGGGGGGATCGAGGCCAGGAGGCGCTCCTGGGTCGGCAGGTCGAGGTACTCGAAGATCGCCGAGGCGCGGTGCGGCTCCAGGGCCCGGAACAGGAAGTCCTGCTCGTCGTCGTCGAGCGAGGCGACCAGGCCGGCGATGTCGGGCGGCAACCATTCGTTGACAACTTCCGCGAGCGTGGCGGCGTCGCGCTTCTCGATCAACTCGCGGATCTCGGGGAGTGCCAGCTTCTCGATCATGGCAATGGGGCGTCCCGTTCCGCGGGCCCTGGGGGAGGATCGGTTATATCCGTGGGCCCGGCGGGAGTCGAGCGGGCGGGGCGATTCAGGCGGGGGGGTGGGCCTCTTCGAGGGAGGTGAGCAGGCGGTTGATCGATCCGTTGAGGTGCGTCTCGCGGATCGCGCCGGCGAAGATCGCGGAGACGTCCACGGTGCGGATCCGCGACGCGATCGGGGTGCCGGCGATCCGCCAGGGGGAAACCGTGTTGGTGATGAACAGGCGGGGGATCCGCTCGAGGATCTCGGCCGCGTTGCCGGTGAACAGGCCGTGCGTGACGGCGGCGCCGAACAGGGTGCCGCCCCGCTGGTCGACGGCCCGCTCGATCTCGGCGAGCGTGCCGCCGGTCGCCAGGATGTCGTCGGGGACGATCACCAGCGAGCCGGCGATCGGTTCGGCCGGGTCCTCAATGATATTCGCCACCTGGGCCTCGGTGTCCCCCACCCGGTTCTTGTTGGCGTGGGCGAAGCCGACGCGGACGCTGCGGCCGGATCGCCGCGCCAGGTCGCGTTCGAGAGTCGCCTGGAACGCCTTCGTCCGCTTGGTGGCCCCCAGGTCGGGGGTCAGGACGACATACCGGCGGCCCGGGGGCAGTTCGCGGGCCACGGCGTCGACCAGGGGGCAGCGGGCCTCCAGGTGGTCGAAGTTCATCTTGAGCGCGGCCGCCGCGTTCTGCATCGCGGCCGGGTTGTGCACGTCGATGGTGATCAGCCGCTGGACGCCGGCCGCGCCCATCTGCCGGACGAACGCCGCGGTGTTGATCGCGGCCCGGGGCTGGTCCTTCTGGTCCTGCCGCATGTAGGGGAACATCGTCCCCAGGAGGGTCACGTCGCCGCACGAGGCGTCCTTCAGCGACGAGACGAATAGTAGGGTGCCCCAGATCTTCTCGTCAACGCTTTCATCTTCGTCGGTGGCGAACGACGTGATGATGTAAACCTTGCGCCCGCGGATATTGATCCGGGACCGGATGTAGCTCTCGCGGTCGTGGCGCCGCCGTTCCTCCTTCTCGGCCAGGCGGAAGCCGGGAAGCCAGTGCTCGGCGATCCAGGATTCCACCCCGCCAGCGATCCCCGTCGCCCCGTTCATGCCGAAGACCACAGGCAGTTGGTCGCCCGTCAATTCCATTGGGTTCGCTCGCGGTTCCGTGGCCGATCGTCGGGACAATCCCCCCATTCTAGCGGCCGCGCCCGCCCCCGATCCAATCGGGAGCCCGGGTCATCGGCGTCGAGTTTGCCGATGCTGAGGTCCGCGGCTATTTTTTTCCCCGGAATGGCCTTGTCAGGCCGGGGCCGCCCGCGCGATGATCACCCCCGGTGTTCGCCGGCAGAGCCCCGCGAATGCCGGACCATCGATGCCACGTGCGGCCGATGCGTCCCCCCATCCGAACCCTCAGGAACGAGGGAACATTCACCATGGCGGGTATCCTCCTCGAAATCCTCCTGGACGATTCGATTCGGTCCCGGGAGATCCGATGGGCGCTGGACGACGCCCTGGCCGCCGCCGACCTCGGCGAGGTCGCCGGCTGCTCCCACGACATAGCCACCGGAAAGGCCACCGTCGACGTCGAACTCGACGACCACGAACGGTTGCCCGAGGCGGCCGCGCTGATCCACCGCGTGATGCGGGGGCTCGGCTGCCCGAGGCCGGCCTCGATCCGGCCGTGCGAGCCTGCCGTCCTGCCCGCACAGGCGCAGGCGCCCCGGATCGACCCGTCGTGGTCGTTGCCGGCGGGCCGTTATCCGGCGGGCCTCCCGTACCATCCGGGCCGCGCCGCCTCCTGAACCCTACAGCCGGCGAGGGCGGCACGCCCGGGGGACCCGGGGGCGGCGTCCCATCGCGCGGTTCAAACGGCCGTGTCGGCCCCGGTGTAGCTCACCAGGGTCTTGATGTAATTGGAACGCTCGAAGGCCGAGGGGTCGGGGGCGTTCGCCTGGCTGAGGCTCCCCTTCATCTGGTTCACCGACTCGTATTCCCGCTCCTCGAGCCAGGCCCTGGCCCCTTCGAGCAGGTTGCGGATGTGGCCCGGACCGTGCTTGTAAAGGCTGGAGGCGACCATCGCCACGTCGGCACCCGCCAGCAACAACTTGAGCACGTCGGCGGCGGTGTGGACCCCGCCGGTCGCCGCCAGCGAGCACCGCAGCCTCGGCCGCAGGATCGCCATCCACCGGAGCGGCAGCCGGAGTTCATCGGCGGTGCTCAGGACCAGGTGGGGCTCGACCTTGAGCGTCTCCAGGTCGATATCGGGCTGGAGGAACCGGTTGAACAGCACGAGGCCGTCGGCGCCCGATTCGGCCAGGCGATGCGCCATGTTGGGCAGAGAGCTGAAGAACGGGCCGATCTTCACCGCCAGCGGGATCGTCACGGCGCGGCGGACCTCGGTCACCAGGTTGAGGTAGCGCGATTCGACCTGGGCCGAGGTCTCGTCCGGGTCGGTCGCCACGAAATAGATGTTCAATTCCAGGGCATCGGCGCCGGCCTCCTGGATCGACCGGGCATGGCGGACCCAGCCGCCCGGGGACGTGCCGTTGAGGCTGCCGATCACCGGGATCCCCAGGGCCGCCTTGGACGCGGCCACATGGTCGAGGTACAGCTCGCTGGCCGAGTTGTGGTCCTCCAGCTCGGGGAAGTAGCTCAAGGCCTCGGGGAAGCTCTCGCTGCCCCGCTCGTAGAACTTCTGGATCGCCATCTCCTCGTGCTCGATCTGCTCCTCGAACAGCGACGGCAGCACCACGGCGGCGGCGCCGGAGTCTTCGAACCGCTTGAGGGCGTCCAGCTTGCCGGTCATCGTGCAGGCCGAGACCACCACCGGGTTCTTCAGCGTGAGGCCCAGGTAGGCCGTGCTCATGTCGACGCTCATGATCGCGCCTCCCTCTCCAGCGAGTCGGCGATGGTCCGTTCGACGCCCGCGAGCTGCTCGTAGTAGTGCCAACGGTCGTCGATGTCGCGCTGGGCCAGGGCCATCAGCCGCTCGGCGCGTTGCGGGTTCGACCGCGTGAGCATGGCGTACCGGGCCTCCTTCATCGCGAAGTCCTTGAACGGGACGGTGGGCTTGCGGCTGTCGAGGTGGAACGGGTGCTTGCCCTCGCCCGAGAGCCTCGGGTCGTACCGATAGAGCGGCCAGTAGCCCGATTGCATCGCCTCTTTCTGGTGCGACATGCCGGTCGTCATGTCGATCCCGTGGGCGATGCAGTGGCTATAGGCGATGATCAGGCTGGTCCCGCGGTACGACTCGGCCTCCTGGAACGCCTTGAGGGTCTGCAGCGGGTTGGCCCCCATCGCCACCTGGGCGACGTAGACGTTGCCGTAATCGACCGCCATCATCCCCAGGTCCTTCTTGCCGATCGCCTTGCCGTCGGCGGCGAATTTGGCCGTCGCGCCCCGAGGTGTCGATTTCGACGCCTGGCCGCCGGTGTTCGAATAGACCTCGGTGTCGAGCACGAGCACGTTCACGTCGCGGCCCGAGGCCAGGACGTGGTCAACGCCGCCGAAGCCGATGTCGTACGCCCAGCCGTCGCCGCCCAAAATCCAGACGCTCTTGCGCGTCAGGTAGTCGGCGACCGTGAGCAGCTCGCGGGCGGGCCCATCGCCCAGCGCCGGGAGCTTCTCCTTGAGCGTCCCGACCAGCCCCCGCTGGGCGAGCACCTGGTCCTCGGTGTCCTGGCGATTGGACAGGATCGCATCGACCAGCTCGTCCCCCAACTGGCCCGCGAGCGACTTGAGGAGCCGCGAGGCGTAGTCGCCGAGCTGATCGACGGCCAGGCGCATCCCCAGGCCGAACTCGGCGTTGTCCTCGAATAGCGAGTTCGACCAGGTGATCCCCCGCCCCTCCTTGTTGGTCGTGTAGGGCGTGGTCGGCAGGTTGCCGCCGTAGATCGAGGTACAGCCGGTGGCGTTGGCGATCATCGTCCGGTCGCCGAAGAGCTGGCTCATCAGCTTGATGTAGGGCGTCTCGCCGCAGCCGGAGCAGGCCCCGGAGAATTCGAACAGCGGTTCGAGCAGTTGCGAGCCCTTCACCGTGTCGGATTTCACCCGGGCCCGGTCAAGCTCGGGCAACCCCAGGAAGAAGTCGAACGCGGGCCGCTCGACGGCCAGCAGTTCGTCCCCCTTGGGCTCCATGTTGATCGCCTTGTGCTTGACCTCCTCCTTCTTGAACGCGGGGCAGACGTCGACGCAGACGCCGCAGCCGGTGCAGTCGTCGGGGGCGACCTGGATCGTCAGGGAGTGGCCGGGCAGGTCCTTGGCGTTCCACGCCTTCGACCGGAACCCGGCGGGGGCCCCGCCGAGCCGCCCCGCTCTCGTAGACCTTCGACCGGATCGCGGCGTGCGGGCAGACCAGGGAGCAGAGGCCGCACTGGATGCAGATCGAGGGGTCCCAGATCGGCACTTCCAGGGCGATCGACCGCTTCTCATACCGGGCGGTGCCAGTCGGGAACGTGCCGTCGACCGGCAGGGCGCTGACGGGCAGCAAATCCCCCTTGCCGGCCAGGATCAGGCCGGTGACCCGCTCGACGAAATCGGGCGAGCCGGGCGGGACTGGCGGCAGGCGGCGGATCGCACTGGTCGCCGCCCCGGGGACCTTCACCTCGGCGAGCGTGCTGAGGGCCCGATCGACCGCGGCGAAGTTCTTCCGCAGGACGACCTCGCCCCGCTTGCCGTAGGTCTTCTCGATCGAATGCTTGATCTCGGCGATCGCCGCTTCGGGGTCGAGGAACTTGCACAGGGCGAAGAAGCAGGTCTGCAAGATCGTGTTCATCCGCGACCCGAGGCCGACCTCGCGGGCGATCTCGTAGGCGTCGACCACGTAGAACTTCAGCCGCTTCGCCAGGATCGTCTCCTGGACTTCCACCGGCAGGCGGTCCCAGACCTGGTCGGGCCCGTACGGGCTGTTGAGCAGGAACGTGGCGCCCGGCTCGGCCAGTTCCAGCACGTCGAGCCGCTCCAGGAAGTGGAACTGGTGGCAGGCGACGAAATTGGCCCGGCGGATCAAGTAGGTCGAATCGATCGGCCGGGGGCTGAACCGGACGTGCGAGACCGTGGTGGCGCCCGACTTCTTCGAGTCGTACACGAAGTAGCCCTGGGCGTACATCGGCGTGTTCTCGCCGACGATCTTGACCGAGTTCTTGTTGGCCCCGACCGTGCCGTCGGCCCCCAGGCCGTAGAAGACGGCGCGGAGGACGTCGGGCGCCTCGGTGTCGAAATCGGGGTCATCCTTGAGGCTCAGGCGGGTGACGTCGTCGTGGATGCCGACGGTGAACCTCCGTTTGGGGGCGGCCTGGACCAGTTCGTCGAACACCGCCTTCACCATCGACGGGGTGAATTCCTTCGACGACAGCCCGTAGCGCCCGCCGGTGATCGTCGGCAAGGCTCCCGCCCATCGGCCGGCGGCCTGCCCCTCGTAGAAGGCGTTGACGACCTCCTGATAGAGCGGTTCGCCGACGGCGCCCGGCTCCTTGGTCCGGTCGAGCACGGCGACCTTGCGGGCGGTCGCCGGGATCGCCTCCAGGAACCTCGCCACATCGAACGGGCGGAACAGGCGGACCTTCACCAGGCCGACCTTCTCGCCTTTGGCATTCAGGGCCTGCACCGCCTCCTCGGCGGCGCCGACGCCCGACCCCATCAGGACGATCACCCGGTCGGCGTCGGGGGCACCGGCGTAATCGAACAGGTGATACTGGCGTCCGCAGAGGGCGGCGAGGCGGTCCATCGCCTTCTGGGTGAGGTCGGGCACGGCCTCGTAGAACGGGTTGCTCGCCTCGCGGGCCTGGAAGAAGACGTCGGGATTCTGGGCGGTACCACGGAGCACGGGCCGGTCGGGGGTCATCGCCCGTTCGCGGTGGGCACGGACCAACTCCATGTCGATCATCGACCGGACGTCGTCGATCGACAGCGGGTGGATCTTGTTGACCTCGTGCGAGGTGCGGAAGCCATCGAACGCGTGCAGGTAAGGCACGCGGGCTTCCAGGGTCGCGGAGTGGGCGACCATCGCCAGGTCGTGGGCCTCCTGCACCGAGTTGGAGAAGATCATGGCCCAGCCGGTCGACCGCGCGGCCATGACATCGCTCTGGTCGCCGAAGATCGACAGGGCGTGCGTGGCCAGGGCCCGGGCGGCGATGTGGAAGACGGTCGGCGTCAGCTCGCCGGCGATCTTGAACATGTTCGGGATCATCAGCAGGAGGCCCTGCGACGCGGTGAACGTCGAGGTGAGGGCCCCCCCCTGGATCGCCCCGTGGACGGTGCCTGCGGCCCCCGCCTCGGATTGCATCTCGATGACGTCGGGCACCGTGCCGAAGATGTTCTCGCGGCCGACGGCCGACCAGGCGTCGGACAGCTCGCCCATCGGCGAGGCGGGGGTGATCGGGTAGATGGCGATCACCTCGCTGCACAGGTGCGCGACCATGGCGGCGGCTTCGTTGCCGTCCAGGGTTATCGACTGGCGCTCCACGACCGACCTCCTCGACGCGTCAAGGACGGGGCGCAGGCCGCTCCCCGCGGCCCCGAGAAGCTCGGGGGCCGGCCGGCGATGGGCCTCTGCGGAAGGCGATGACGATCGGCCTGCCTCCGTCGATCCGGTGGGCCCGCGGGACCGTCGGGTTAAGGCCGGTCCCCCCGCGGCAAACAAGACCGCGCGGGCCTTCTGGGGCCGCCCGGCGTCCGGGCGCCCCGCGGGTCGGGGTAGCCACCCCGCCCGCCTCGATGCCGACCCTTCGCGAGTCGGCCTCTCCCCCGAAATTATGCGAGGCAGGGCCCCCAGTCAAGCATCCGGCACTTCGAGACCGCCCAGTCCCGGTTGACGGATTCCCCGGGAACGGATATTGAGCGGGCCGATTCCGGCGATGGCCGGAGCCCCGGGAAGGATCCGTCGTCCGAGGACCCACGCGATGACCTCCGCGATTGCGATGCTGCTGCTCGTCCTCCCCGCCGCCCCCCAGCTGGGCGCGGCGAAGGCCCGCGAACACGACGACCGGATCATGCTCGAATCGGTCGATACGATCGATTCCCTCGTCGCCGATCCCAAGGTCGGCATCACCCGCGAACTCGTCAACGAGAGCGCCGGCGTCGCCATCATCCCCACGATGGTCCGGGCCGGCCTGATCGTCGGCGGCCGGGGCGGCCGCGGTACCCTGCTCGTCCGCACGGCCGACGGCGGCTGGAGCAACCCGATGTTCATCAGCGTCGGCGGGGCCAGCTTCGGCCTCCAGGCCGGCGCCACCGCCTCCGAGGTCGTCCTGGTCTTCCGCACCAGGAAGAGCGTCGACCGCTTCTTCAAGGGCCAGGGCCAGTTCAACCTGGGCGGCGACGTCGGCTTCGCGGTCGGCACCGGTCGGGACCTCGGCACCGCCACCGACCTCCGCCTCAAGTCCGAAATCCTCCAGTACTCCCGGAGCCAGGGCTTCTACGCGGGCGCCTCGCTCCAGGGGGCCAACGTGAAGCTGGACTGGAACGCCAACTTCGCCTACTACGGCGATTTCACCCCGCCCGAGGTGCTGGTCAAGGGCCGGGCCGAGCGGATCCCGGAGCCCGCCTTCCGCCTCATGGAGGAGCTGAACTCGATCACCACGCCGGACGAGGTCGCCGCGCCCGCCGTCGTGGGCGTGCCGGTCGTCATCGAGTCCAACGTGCCCGCCACGATCATCCCGCCCCGGGCGACCGCCAGGCCGGTCGTCGTCGAGGAGCCGCAGGCCGAGCCGCCCGCCGTGCCGACGGTCCGATCGGTCCCGCGTCGACGGCCGGCAACCCCGTCGCTGGAGCCGTTGCCCGAGCCCCGCCAGCCGTGAGCCTGGCCGCCCGGGCGCCCTGGCCCGTATCATGGGCCCCATGCCCGACCCCAATCGATCGATCCGCCTGCGCGGCGTCCGGGTCCATAACCTCCGGGGGATCGACCTCGACCTGCCGACGGGCCGATGGATCGCCTTCTCGGGCGTGAGCGGCTCGGGCAAGAGCTCCCTGGCCTTCGACACCCTCTTCGCCGAGGGCCAGCGGCGCTACATCGAGACCTTCTCCCCCTACGCCCGGCAATTCCTCGACGCCCTCGACAAGCCCGACGCCGACCGGATCGACGGACTGCCTCCCGCCATCGGCATCGGCCAGCGGCCGCCCCGGCGGTCGGGGCGGAGCACCGTCGGCACGGTCACCGAGATCCACGAATACCTTGCCCTGCTCTACGGGCGGGCCGGAGAGGTCTTCTGCCGGAACTGCGGGGCGCCCGTCCGTCCGTCGGGGCCCGAGGACGTCGTCCGGGCGATCCTCGAACTCCCCGAGCGGGCCCGGTACCTGCTCGCTTTTCCGTTCGAGGTCGGACCCGATTCCGACCCGCTGGCGCTGGCGGACGACCTCCGGGCCCGGGGATTCCTGCGGTTCCGGGCCGATGGCGGCCCGCCCGCACTGCTCGAAGCGGGCCCCCTACCCCGGCCGGATTCCGGCCGCCTCGAAATCGTCGTCGACCGATTGGTTCGGGGCCAGGAAGACGAGGGCCGGCGACTCGACTCGATCGAGACCGCCTTCGAGCAGGGCCTGGGGCGATGCCTGCTGATCGAGCGCGATCACACCCAGGCGTTCCTCAACGGCTGGCGATGCGGCCGGTGTGGCCTCGACCACGCGCGGCCCGAGCCCCGCCTCTTCCGGTTCAACTCCCCCTGGGGTGCCTGCCCGGCCTGCGAAGGGCTCGGCGTGTCGGAAACCGACGGCATCCAACCCCCCCGGGCGTGCCCCGATTGCGGCGGCACCCGCCTCCGGCCGGAGGCCCTCGCCGTGAAATTGGCCGGGATGGATATCGCCGCGCTCTCCTCCAAAACGGTGGCCGAGGTCCGGGAGATCTTGCAGGACTGGGGCGAATCGGCCAACCCCGGGCCCCTGCCCGACCGGGCCCTCCGGCCGATCCTGGATCGCCTCGATTACCTGGCGGAGATCGGCCTCGAATACCTGACGCTCGACCGCCCGGCCCGGACGCTCTCCGGCGGCGAGGCTCGCCGCGTGACGCTCACGTCGGCCCTGGGATCGGGGCTGGTCCGAACGCTCTACGTGCTGGACGAGCCCTCGAACGGCCTGCATCCCCGGGACGTCGGCCGCCTGCGTTTAATCCTCGAGAAACTCCGGGACGCCGACAATACTCTCGTGATGGTCGAGCATGACGAGGCCTTACTCCGGGCCGCCGATTGGCTGGTCGAGATCGGACCGGGCGCCGGGGTTTCGGGGGGGCGGTCGTGTGCTCCGGGCCGCCCGGGGGCATCGTCGACTGCCCCGAATCGCCCACCGGACGGGCCTTCGCCGGGCGCCCTGCGACGGCCGGCCCCCGCCAAACGCCGTCCAATCGATCGGGGATCGATCACAATCCAAAACGCCCGGGGGCATAATCTCAAGGGGATCGATGTCGCTTTCCCGCTGGGCGTCTTCTGCGCGGTCACGGGCGTCAGCGGGGCCGGCAAGAGCACCCTGGTCGAGGAGACCCTGTATCCCGCCCTGCGCCGCTACGTCCGGGGCGATGAGGCACCGGCCTTGCCCTATGCGGGCCTCTCCGTGGACGGCGAGGTCGCCGACCTGGTGCTCATCGACGGATCGCCGATCGGCCGATCGGGAAGATCGAACCCGGTGACGTATCTGAAGGCGTTCGACGAGGTCCGCAGGGCCTTCGCCCAGACCCACGAGGCGAAGCTGAGGAACTACGGGCCGGGCCGGTTCAGCTTCAACGTCGAAGGGGGCCGGTGCAACGCCTGCGAGGGGAACGGTTTCCGCACGATCGACATGCAATTCCTCGACGACGTGGTGGTCCGCTGCCCCGAATGCCGCGGCCGACGGTTCCGCGCCGAGACCCTGGAGGTGAAGTACCGAGGCAAGGACATCGCCGAGGTGCTCGACATGACGGCCCGCGAAGCCTTCGGCTTTTTCGCACGGAAGCCGAAGGTCCAGGCCCGGCTCCGGCCGATGCTCGACGTCGGCCTCGACTACCTCCGGCTAGGCCAGCCCGCTTCGACCCTCTCGGGCGGCGAGGCGCAACGGCTGAAACTGGCGGCCCACCTGGCGACCTCGTCGGCCTCGCTGGCCCGCCGTGCGGGCGGCCCCCGGACCGTGTTCCTGCTGGACGAGCCGACCACCGGCCTGCACCCCGCCGACGTCGCTCGGCTGCTCGATGCCCTCCAGTCGCTGGTCGATCGCGGCCACTCCCTGATCGTCATCGATCACGACCCCGAAATCCTCCGCGCCGCCGACTGGATCCTGGATCTCGGCCCGGAAGCCGGTGATCGGGGCGGCACAGTCGTCGCAACCGGCTCCCCCGAGCAGGTCGCCCTGACGGACACCTATACGGGCCGTTACCTGGCTCGATTGCTCGGCGGGGCAAGCTGAACTCGAAGCGGAATCTCCCCTGGTCTGGCATATTGCATTTCGCAACTCTTTGAAATCCAGGGATTTGGAGAGAATTCTCGGGTTCGTTTCGCGCCGGCGGATTCGTGGCAATCAATCTCGGGGTTGTCTCTCCGATGTGGGCCATCCCATCCCCCTGGTGGGCCGTTGGTCCGCTACCAAATATTCCATAAATCTCCTGAAAATAAGGGGTTGCGGAGGATTCTCGGATTCATTTGGCTTCGGTGTGGGGCCTTCCCCCCTTCAGGCAGCGACTGCAGAATGGCCTGATAGCTAAGGAAACGGCCGACACAGGGCGTCGAGCGGGACGCTTCAGACCAATCCCTATGATGCATGACCATGGGCCCATCGGCTGAAGTGCCGCAAAATGCCCGCCTTCGCGCTTCCGGGCGAAGAAGCCGAAAAAAACCTGGGGCCACTTGACCCGGCCCTCAACGATTGCCACAATTGATGCGTGCATGCGTTGGTTCGCAATTCCGGTCGTATGGGTCCTGTGGGAAAGCCAGGCTCGCTTTTCCAGGAAGGGCTTTCGACGCGAGGGATTGCCGGCCGATTTCGGATGTGTGTTTTCCGGCGATGTGGAAGGGGTGTCCATGCGGCGATCCGCGGGGCCAATGGGGGTGGACCTGACGACCATCATCGCTTGCCTGGCGATGGCGGCCGCGGTGCTGAACATCCTTTGCAACCCGTTCTCGCCCCTGGAATACCTCCGGCTGGCGGCCCGGCCCCCGGCCGACGCTGGTCCGGGCCCCGACTCGCCCTCCGGTATCGAGGCGGTCGCCGACCTCGATGAGGTCATGGCGCTCCCTTCCGGTGCGAGGCCCTCAAAGGCCAAGGCGGCCCCGCTGGAATCGCCGAGTTCGACCCTTCCCGAACCCGCCGGCCTCTTCCTGCACTCGCCCGATCCGTGCCCACCCGCGGACTTGACCCGGACGCAATGGCGATACTGCCGATTCCGCTGTTAAGTCCCAGGGAGGGCCGTCCCGAGGCCGGGCCGCATTTCGATTCGGGAATCCCCCCGAGGGACAGGATGAGTCCCTCGTCATCCAGGGCCCGGCCCCCGCGCGGACGAAGCGGCGACCCTGCCCGACCCCGGACGCAAATCGGCGCGATCGTGGGGGCCTGTCGATGGCCCCGATCCCGGCCTTCGATGCGCCCCGGGTCGCCGAATTCCCGCGGATTCACGAAGACGCAAGGCAGGCATCCCTTACGGCAAGGACCGAGACGATGGCGCGCATCGCGAAGTTGATGGGACGATGGCTCCGCCCCGGGAATCCCGCGGCCAGGAGGCGGCGCGGGCCGCGACCGGGCCTGGAGGCGATGGAAGGGCGGACCCTGCTCAGCGGGGTCGATGTGACGGCGACCGACGCCCCGCACCCCGTCGAGGTCGGCGAATTGATGGCGGCGAAGGCCGCCTTGAAGATCAGCGGCGTGGATGCTTACGGGATCCAGGGCGGCGCCGGCACCTTCACGGCGAGGCTGTCGGTCGCCGGCAGCGACGCGCCGGTCGCGGGGCGGGTGATCACCTTCCGGATTGCCGGCAACCGGGTCGGCACGGCCAGGACCGATGCCAACGGCGTGGCGACTCTGTCGAACGTCCGGATCGCCGCGAAGGCGGGCGTCTACGGGCAGCGCGCCGTCGCCGTGTTCAACGGCACGCCGAGGCTCGGCTCGGCCCTCGCCCGGGGCCCCTTGACGGTCAGTCGGGCCGCGTCCTCGATGAACAGCGTGGCGGCCTCGGGCAGCTTCGGCGGCTCGGGCACGTTCGTGGCGAAGCTGGTCTCGGCGGGCGCCGGGGTCCAGGGCCGGAACGTCCAGTTCCTGATCGGCTCGCAGGTGGTCGCGACGGCCACCACCGATAGCCGTGGCTTCGCGACCGTCGCGGGGATCGACCTGTCGGGGCGGGCTGCGGGCAGTTATACCGTGAGGGCCCGATTCGGCGGTGATGCCCGCTTTGCCCGATCGTCTTCGACCGGCACCCTCGCGCTGGGCAGGGCTACGGTCACGATCACGCTGCGGTTCGCTGCTCGCCGACGTATGACGGTACCGCGAAGGCGGCGACGGCGTCGATCGATCGGCCGGGCCTGCCGGTGGCGATCACCTACACCAACTCGACCGGCAACGCCGTCGCCTCGCCGACGAAGGCGGGCAGCTACCGGGTGACGGCCACGGTCAGCGACCCCCAATTGGTCCAATCCACGGGAGTTTTGAACATCGCCCGGGCGACTCGGCCGCCGCCGGCCTGGGCACGAACAAGGTCTACAACGGCACCACCGCCGCCACGATTGACGCGACCGGCGCCACGCTGAGCGGCGTCGTCCCGGGCGATACGGTGGCGATCAGCACGGCCGGCGTCGTGGCGAACTACGCCTCGAAGAACGTCGGCACCGGCGTGTCGGTCACCTACACCGGCCTGGCCCTGTCCGGGGCCGACGCGGGCAACTACACGCTCACCAACCCGGCGATCACCGGGGAAATCCGGCAGGCGGCGTTGCTCGCCTCGGGGATCACGGCGGCCAACAAGGCCTACGACGGCACCACCGCTGCCACCATCGACGCCTTCGGCGCGTCGCTCTCGGGCGCGGTGCGCGGGGACGACATCACGCTCAACACCGCGGGCGCGGTCGGCACGTTCGACACCAAGAACGCCGGCACGGGCAAGGTGGTGAACGTCACCGGCCTGGCCCTGGCCGGATCCGACGACCAACTTCCTGAGCCCCACGTCCCTGTCGGCGTCGATCAGCCCGGTGACACTCACCGCCTCGGGGATCACGGCGAGCGACAAGGTCTACGACGGCAAGACCACGGCCACGATCGATACCTCCGGCGCGGCACCGGGCGTGCTCGCGGGCGACTTGGTCGGGATCGACGAGGCCTCGGCGACCGGCTCCTTCTCCACGAAGAACGTCGGCAACGACCGGCCGGTGACGGTCAGCGGCCTGCTCCTGACCGGGCCCGACGCGATCAATTACGTGATCGGCACGACGGTGCCACAATCACCAGGGCGACATCTCGTTCACGGGCGTGAATGCCGACAAGTTGTGACGGCACGACTGGCGCGACCCTCAACGCGGGCGAGCCGCGTTCGGCCGTCGGCCCTGTTCGCCGGGCGATCAGGCGTCGCTGGATACGTCCGGCGTGACGGCCAGCTTCGCCTCGAAGGATGTGGGCACCGGCCTGCCGGTGACGTACTCCGGGCTGGCCCTGTCCGGGGCCGATGCCGACAACTACTCCCTGGCCCACCCCGAAATCTTCGGGTCGATCGCCCAGGCGACCCTGACCATCACCGGCGTGACGGCCGAGGGCAAGGTCTACGACGGCACGACCGCCGCCACCCTGCTCGTGACGACGCCCGGCCTGGTCGGCGTCTTCGGCCTCGACGACGTCTCCCTGGACGCGGCGGGGGCAACGGCCGAGTTCGCCGACAGGAACGCGGGCGTGGGCAAGGCGGTGCTCGTGTCGGGCCTGACGCTGCTCGAGGCCGATGCCGTCAACTACACGCTCGACGCGACGGCGAGGGCGACCATCACGCCCAGGGCCCTGACGGTCAACGGCGCGACGGCCGAGGAAGGTCTACGACGGCACGACCGCCGCGACCGTGGACATCGCCGGATCGGAACTCGACGAATCCGGCATCCTGGCCGGCGATTCGGTAGTCTATAGCCCGCCATTACCGGAGGTCGTCGCAACGTTCGCCGACAAGAACGTCGGCAACGGCAAGGCGGTGACGGTGACCGGCCTGCACCTCTCCGGGGCCGACGCGGGCAACTACGCCGCCACGGCCACGGCGACCGCCGACATCACCAGGGCGACGCTGGCGGTCTCGGGCGTGAACGCCGACAAGGTCTACGACGGCACGACGAACGCCACGCTGAATACCGCGGGGCGGCCTTCATCGAGCTGGCCACGGGCGATGTCGTGGCCCCGGCTCCACGTCCGGCGTGGTCGCCTCGTTCGATTCGAAGAACGTAGGCAACGGCCTGGCCGTCGCCTATACCGGGCTGGCCCTCGCCGGCACGGACGCGGAACAACTACACGCTGACCGATCCCGAGGTGGCCGGTAACGTTACCGCCGCCAAGCTGACGCCCTAACGGGGTCGTCGCGACCAGCCGGGTTTATGACGGCGACCAGGGCGACGGTCAACACCTCGAACGCCGCTCGCTGGTGGGGGTGGTTTCGGGCGAGGACGTATCGTTCCTGGCGGGCGACGCCGTCGGCAGCTTCGCGACCAGGATGGCCGGGACCGACAAGGTGGTGACGGTGACCGGGGTCGCCTTGACCGGGGCCGATGCCCGTAACTACGTGCTGGACACCGTCACGACGACGGCCGATATCCTCAAGGCCCAGCTGAATGTCTCGGGGATCACGGCCGACACCAAGGTCTACGACGGCACGACCGACGCAACGATCCACGCGGACGGGGGCCGGAACTCGACGGCATATCTCCGGCGACACCCGTGACGCTCGTGACCGGCTCGGCCACCGGCGCTCGATCCGAAGGACGCCGGGGGCGGCAAGCTGGTGGACATCCTCGGGCTGGCCCTGTCCGGCGACGACGCGGGGAACTACGAGCTCTCCCCGACGGTCATCTCGTCCCGGATCAACAAGGCCACGCTGACCGTCACCGGGATCACGGCGGCCAACAAGGTTTACGACTGGCACCACCGCAGCCACGATCGACACGGCCGGCAGCTGGTGCTCGGCGTCCTGACCGGCGACGACGTGAACCTCGACCCGTCGGCCGCCGGAGGGCAACTTCGATACGCCCGAGGGTCGGGGTCGGCAGGAGGTGAAAGTCCCGGCCTCCTGCTGGTCGGGTTCGACGCCGGCAACTGCTCGATATGGTCACGGCCCGCGCCGCCATCACCAAGGACTGACGATCCACCCTGGGAGTCGCGACGATCGCCCGGCCCGAGCTTCGGCGAGGGGCCAGGCGGTTGCGTCCCGGCCGGCCCGCCTCAGGGCACGCGGGTGGTCCAGGATCCGGCCCAGGAGGTCGTCGGCGGTGACGCCTTCGGCGTCGGCCTCGAAGCTGACGAGGACCCGGTGGCGGAGGACGTCGCGGGCGATCGCCTTCACGTCGTGGGGCGTGACGTAATCGCGGCCGTGCAGGGGCGCGCATGGCCCTGGGCCGATCGGAACACCGCCAGGGTGGCCCAGGGCGAGGCCCCAGCTCGATGAGGGGCGGTCAGCCCCTGCGCCCGTCGGCTCCCGGGTGGCCCGGACGAGGTCCACCATGTATTCCTTGACCGAGGGGGCCACCGCGATCCGGGCGGTGAGTGCCTGCAATTCCAGCACCTCGGACGGCCCGACGAGGGGAGGTTCGGCGGGCCGATCGCCCAGGACGCCGGGCAGGTCGAGCATCGCCAGCTCGGCCTCGCGGGGCGGATAGCCCACCACCAGCTTCATCAGGAAGCGGTCCAGCTGGGCCTCGGGCAGGGGGTACGTCCCTTCCTGCTCGATCGGGTTCTGGGTCGCGAGCACCCAGAACGGTTCGGGGAGCCGGATGGTCTCGTCGCCGATGGTGACCTGCCGGTCCTGCATGGCCTCGAGCAGGGCGCTCTGGACCTTCGCCGGGGCGCGGTTGATCTCGTCGGCGAGCAGGACGCTGGTGAGGATCGGCCCTCGGCGGACGGCGAACGTGGCCGTGGACGGGTGGTAGACCTGCGTGCCCAGCAGGTCGGCGGGGAGGAGGTCGGGGGTGAACTGGATCCGACGGAAGGGGAGGTCGAGGGCCTGGGCGAGGGCCCGGACGGCCCGGGTCTTGGCGAGGCCGGGCACGCCTTCGACCAGGACATGCCCCCCCGCGAGGAGGGCGATCACCAGGCGTTCGAGCAGGCCGCTCTGGCCGACGACCTCGCGATCGAGGCGATCCAGCAGCGGCCTCAGGACCGATTCGGCGGATTCCATCCGGTTAGCGGGCCCGGCGCCGTTCCATCAACCGCCGGAGGATGTCGCCGGCGGCCTCGCTCGAGTCCTTGGACTCCTGCTTGCTGGCGGCCGGCGCGTCGGTCCCCTTCTTCTTGGCGGCGTAGAACGGGTTGGACTCGTCGATGAACTCCTCGGGGATCTCGTCCTGCTCCTCATCGGCCTCGGGCTCGTCGGCCTCGGCCTCGGCTTCGGCGAGGATTTCATCCGGATCGGCCTCCTCCTCGGGGGCTTCCTCGGTCTCAGGCTCCTCCGGGGGGGCGGCGGGCGGCGGGGGGGCGGCCACGGGGCCCGACTTGGGCTTAGCGGCCGCCCCGGCCCCGGTCGTCTTGAAACCGAGTCATCGTGTCGCCGCGGTAGAGAGCCCTGCTGCTCTCGGGCGGGGTTGTTCTGGTCGCCGATGAGCCCAGGGTCGATCTCGTCGCCGCTGACGCCGTCGAGCAGGCAGCGCAGCCGGGACCGGCTTGGCGACGGGCTGGGGCGCGCCCAGGATCGACACGGCGAAGGTCAGCGGGCCGACCTGCACGAGGTCGCCGTTGCCCGGACCTCGCAGGGGCCGGTCAGCGCGCTTGTTGTTCACCAGCGTGCCGTTGCGGCTGCCAGGTCGCGGACGGACACCTTGTCCTTCGATGCGGAACTCGGCGTGCTCGCGGCTGACCAGTTCGCTGTTGGGGCGGAGGTGGCAGCCTTCGCCACGGCCGATCTTGAAATTGGCGCCGGCCAGGGGGATGACCTTCCCCTCCCGGCTTGCCTGGACCACGATCAACTGGACTTTCATGAGCACCGCCCTGAAGCTAGATCCGTGGGAGACGGATGGGGAACTCTCCAGCCGTGGATGGGGTAGCGTACCGCCGGGCGGCCGGCGCGGCTGGCCTGTCGATTTTTATCGACGGGTCCGCACCGGGAAGCTTCATGATAAACCGCACCGTTGCCCGCGTGTAGCCTCCGCATCGCGCTTTTTCGTTCAGATCACCGATCGTGCCGACTCGCGGTCGAGGTAGAGCACGGCGCCGGGGTGCCGGCGGAGGGCCGACGCAGGGCACGATTCCTGGATCGGCCCCTTCAGCGCGTTGAGCACGGCGTCGGCCTTGCGGGGGCCGGGCACCACCACCGACATCACCGGCGTGGACACCAGGGCGGGGACGGTCATCCGTGTAGGCGTGCGTCGGCACGTCTTCAGGGTCGCGAAGCAGCCGTCGTTCACCTGCTGCTCGCGGCAGAGCGGATCGAGCCGGACTACCTTGATGGCGACCAGGTCGAGGAAATCGGCGACGGGCGGGTCGTTGAACGCCAGGTGGCCGTTCTCGCCGATGCCGGCGCAGACGACGTCGGGCGGCTCGCCGCGCAGGGCCTCCTCGTATTCGAGGAAGGTCCGCAGCGGCCGTTCGGCCCGCTCGCCCGGGATCAGGCGGAGGTTCTCCCGCGGGATCTCGGCGAGTCGGAACAGGTGCTCATTGAGGTAGCGGCGGAACGAGGCCGGGTGGTCCGGGCCGATGCCCAGGTACTCGTCCATGTGGAAGCCGATCACCCGCGACCAGTCGATCGACGGGTCGGCCACCAGGGCCTTCAGGAACTCGTCCTGGCTGGGCGCCGCGGCGAAGACCACGCGGGCGACGCCCGAGGACGCCTGCTTCGCCGCGATTGCCGAGGCGATGTCGGCGGCGGCGGCCCGGCCGAGTTGCGACCGGTCGTCATACACGCGGACCCGCAGCGCGTCGACCGAGAACTCGGCCCGGGGTCGGGGAATCGGGGGGGGCAGGCTCATGGCGAGGGCTCCTCGAACGACGGCCCACACAATCCAACGGGGTTGTGGGGCTTTGTCAAGCGCCGGCCGCCGAAGATGATCCGGAAACGATCGCCCGGCCGCCCTCGGGGTCGAACCGGAGGCATCGCGCCAGGTCGGCCCGCCATCGTACGCCGCACCCCGGCTGCCATCGGGAATCGGCATCGGCCAGCATGCCCAGCGATCGGCCGTTCCAGGCCAGGGTGACCAGGGTTTCCCGGCCCAGCCAGGCGGCGTGGGCGACCTCGGCGGTCGGGCCGTCGCCGTCGTCGATGTCGATCCGGACATGCTCGGGCCGGAGCCCCAGCAGGACGGGGCCCGACCGCGACCGCTCCGAAGCCGGACACCGGCCGATCACCCGATCGCCGACCAGTCCCCGCTCCTCCCCGCCCTCGACCTCGATCCGGGCCTCAACGAACGCCGTCGGCCAGGGGGCGACGAAGCCGGCGACGAACCGATCGGCCGGGCTTTCATACACCTCCCTCGGGGTGCCGACCTGTACGATCCGGCCCCGGGCCATCACCGCCAGGCGGTCGGCCATCGCCATGGCTTCGGTTTGGTCGTGCGTGACCATCACGGTCGCCGTCCCGACCCGCCGGTGCGCCGACAGGATTTCGTCGCGGAGCGCCAGTCGGAGCGGCCCGTCGAGGTTCGACAGCGGCTCGTCGAGCAGGAAGACCCGCGGCCGGCGGACCAGCGCCCGGCCCAGGGCCACCCGCCGGCGTTCCCCGCCGGAGAGCCCCGACGGCCTGCGGTCCAGCAGGTCGGCCAGCCCCAGGGCCGCCGCCATCGACCGGACCGAGCGATCCACCTCGTCCCGGGGGACCTTGCGGGCCCTGAGGCCGAACGCCAGGTTCTCGAACGCCGATAAGTGGGGGTACAGGGCCGCTTCCTGGAAGACGAGGGCGACGTCCCGGTCGCGGGCCGGCAGGCGGTCGACCCGCCGGCCGTCGATGCGGACCTCCCCCGTGGTCGGTTCCTCCAGGCCGGCGACCATCCGCAGGAGCGTGCTCTTGCCCGACCCCGACGGCCCGACCACCACCAGGAACTCGCCCGGCCGGACCGCCAGGTCCACCCCCAAGACCGCCTCGATCCCGCCCCCGAACCGCTTGCCCAACCCCGACAATTCCAGCATGCCTGCCCCGCTCGACTCGGTCCGATCGGCAAACTCGATGCTCCCGCCGGGCGTCTATTCGGCGGCCCGGCGCTCCCCCTTGTCAATCTCCCGGCGGTGTTAAGCTTTCGTCCAATAGTCGCATTGTACGCGAGCAAGCGAGGGGCCCGGCCATGTTCGAGTTCGCATACGGGTCGCATCGGGAGTGCGACGGCGTCCGTCGCCGCGATTTCCTGCGGGTCGGCGCCCTGGCCGGGCTGGGCCTGGGCCTCCCCGGGCTGCTGAGGGCCGAGGCGAAGGCCGACGGCGATCGGCGCGACGTGTCGTGCATCCTGATCTGGCTCCAGGGCGGCCTGAGCCACATCGACAGCTTCGATCCCAAGCCCGACGCCCCCACCGAGATCCGCGGCGAGTTCGGCGCCATCGCCACGAATGTGCCCGGCATCCAACTGGCCGATCCCCTGCCCTTGATGGCGATGCAGCAGGACAAGTACTCCATCCTGCGATCGCTCAACCCCAGGAACGGCTCGCACGGGGTCGCCGACGCCTACATGCTGACCGGCCACCCGTTCACCCCGGCGCTTACCTACCCCTGCTACGGATCGGTGCTGGCCCGCGAGCAGGGCGGCCGGGGCGCGATGCCGCCCCACGTCCAGATCGGCACGGCGGTCGACGCCCGGTTCGGCGGCGGCGTGGCCGGCTTCCTGGGCGACCAGTACAACCCGTTCGTCCTGCCCGGCGACCCGTCGAATCCGGGGTTCACCGTCCGGGACGTCAGCCTGCCCGGCGGCGTCGATGCCGACCGCTTCCGACGACGGATGCACGCCCTGGAGGCGGTCGATACCTGGCAGGCCAGGATGGAATCGCCCGGCGGGCCGCTCGAAGCGACCGACGTCTTCTACCGCAAGGCATACGACCTGATCACCTCCCCCGAGGCCAAGAAGGCGTTCGCGATGCAGGCCGAAGGGCCCCGGCTCCGCGACCGGTACGGCCGCAACGCGCTGGGCCAGGGATGCCTGCTCGCCCGCCGCCTGGTCGAGTCGGGCGTCCGGTTCGTCACCGTCACGCACGGCGGCTGGGATACCCACCAGGACAACTTCAAGTCGCTCAAGGCGCGGCTCCTGCCCTCCCTCGATCAGGCCATGTCGGGCCTGTTGCAGGACCTCTCGGATCGCGGGCTGCTCGATTCGACCCTGGTCGTCTGCCTGAGCGACTTCGGCCGGACGCCCAAGGTGAACCCCTCGGCCGGCCGAGACCACTGGGCCACCGCCAGCGTGGCCGTCCTGGCGGGCGCCCGCCAGAAGGCCGGCGTCGCCGTGGGCGAGACCAACGCCCTGGCCGAGATGCCGGTGGACGCCCCGTATTACACCGAGGACGTCGCCGCGACGATCTACCACAAGCTGGGCATCCCGCTCGACACGTTCCACCAGGCCCCCGACGGTCGGCCGATCCGCGTGACCACCACCGAAAGCCGGGTCATCCGCGAGCTGGTTTGAGCCGGTATTCCGGCGCCTCGTACCGGTCCCCAATACCAGCACGAAGCGGGCGCGGGGGGGCGGACTCCATCAAGATCGGTCCACTCGCTCGCGCTCGTGCTGGCTTGTCGACGGATCGCGGTGGCGGCAACGCCCCTGGAAACGGACGGGCGGTCCGTGACACAATAAGCCCGTGAGCCCACCCTCTACCCGCCCCGGGAGTCCCCTCGCATGAGCCCGGCCCTCGGGATCCTCGCCGCCTGCTTCCTGACGGCCCCCCTCGGGGACGACGATCACTGGGCGTTCGTCCCGCCCGGGCCCGTCGAACCGCCCGCCGTGAAGCGCGCCGATTGGGCCCGCAACCCGATCGACCGGTTCTTGCTCGAAGGCCTGGAAACCCTGGAAGTCGCCCCCTCCCCCGAGGCGTCCAGGGTCGCCCTGATCCGCCGGGTCACGTTCGACCTGATCGGCCTGCCTCCGACCCCCGAGCAGGTCGCCGACTTCGTGGCCGACGACCGGCCCGACGCCCATGAACGCCTGGTCGATCGCCTGCTCGCCTCCCCCCAGTACGGCGAGCGATGGGCCCAGCACTGGCTCGACCTGGCCCATTACGCCGACTCCAACGGCTTCGAACTCGACGCCGAACGGCCCGACGCCTGGCGATATCGCGACTGGGTCGTCCGCTCGTTCAACGAGGACCTGCCGTACGACCGTTTCCTCGCCCTGCAACTGGCCGGCGACGAGGTCGCGCCGGGCGACGCCGACGCCCTGATCGCCACCGGGTTCGGCCGGTGCGGGCCCCGCGAGGTCGTCGGCGGCAACATCGATCCCAGGGTCCGTCGCCAGAGCGAATTGACCGAGGTGACCGGAACCGTCGGTTCGGTCTTCCTCGGCCTGACGATGGCCTGCGCCCGGTGCCACGACCACAAGTTCGACCCGATCCCCACCGCCGATTACTACGGCCTCCAGGCTTTCTTCGCCGGCGCCCAGTTCCTCGACAGGCCGATCGCCAAGGCCGAGGAGGAGGAAGCCTACCAGGCCGCGAAGAAGGCGATCGACGAGCGGACCGCCCCGTTCAAGAAGCAACTGGCCGAATTGGAGGCCCCCTATCGCAAGGCGCTCCGGGCGTCGAAGGAAGCCCTCCTCAGCGACGCCGAGCGCGAGGCCCTGAAGGTCAAGGCGTCCGACCGGACGGCCGAGCAGAAGAAGATCGTCGAGGGGGCCAACATCCATCTCACGATCCACTGGGAAGAGGTCGCCGAGGCCGTCTCGAAGCTCCCCGCCGACCACGAGCGCCGGGAGGCCCTGAAGCGATCGATCTTCGAAATCGAGCGGACCATGCCCCCGCCCCCGGCGAAGGCGATGGCCCTGATCGAGGAAGGTTCCGAGGCGCCCGAGACGTTCATCTACCGGCGGGGCGAGGTCCGCAACGTCGGCCCCAAGGTCGATCCCCGGCCGCCGGGCGCCCTGGTGGGCGAGGCGGGATTCGACCCCAGCTCGATCGCCACCGGCGAGAAGACCAGCGGGCGACGCGCCGCCCTGGTGAGATGGCTGGGCCGCCCCGACCACCCGCTCACCGCCCGGGTGATCGTCAACCGGCTCTGGCAGCACCATTTCGGCCGCGGCATCGTCGCCACGCCCAGCGACTTCGGCACGAGGGGCGAGCCGCCGTCGCACCCGGAACTGCTCGACTGGCTGGCCAACGAGCTGGTCCGATCGGGCTGGGAACTCAAGCCGATCCACCGCCTGATGGTCACCTCGGCGGCCTACCGGCAGGCTTCGGACACCAAGCACGGCGTCGAGGCCGATCCCGAAAACACGACGCTCTGGCGGATGAACCGGAGGCGGATGGACGCCGAATCGCTCCGCGACGCGATGCTGGCCGTCAGCGGCGAGCTGAATCCGAAGTCGGGCGGGCCGGGCGTGCTGGTGCCGATCGAGAAGGAAATCGAGGACCTGATCTTCACCGAGGCCGAGGTCGTCGACCTCTGGCCCGAGACTCAGGACCCCGCCGAGCACCTCCGCCGCTCGCTCTACCTGTTCCGCAAGCGGAACGTCCGCTACCCGATGTTCGACGCCTTCGACGCCCCCGACACCCAGTCGGCCTGCGCCATCCGGTCGGTCAGCACGCACGCCCCCCAGGCCCTGGTGATGCTCAACAGCGACTTCGCCATCGACCGGGCCCGCTCGCTGGCCGATCGGGCGCGTCGCGAGGGGGGCGACGAAGCCGGAGCGATCGCCCGGCTTTACCGGCGGGTCCTGGCGAGAGATCCCAGCCCCTCGGAGGTCGGCCAGGCCCGCGCCTTCCTGGCCGGCTCGCTCGGGGACGAGGGTTGGGTCGATCTCGCCCTGGCGATGCTCAATCGGAACGAGTTCGTTTACGTACCCTGAGCGATGGCAGAAGGGTTGGCATGTCGTACAGCCACTTCACGATCGCGGACATGAAAACGAAATTCGGCCTACGCCTGGCCGAATCCGAGGACCTGTTCGGCTCCGTTCCTCCCGCCGCGATCAGCCCGCTTCTGGGCCAGATCCTTGACGAGAATGTGCCGCTGGCCCTGGCCAATAGTACCGAGAAGGCCCGCGCCGAGTTCATCATCGCGCCAATCCTGAGCGAGGTCCGCCGCCACGCCGGGGGGAAGGCCAGCCTGTTTTCGGGGATCGATTTCCCGGTCGATCCGGCCCGGCAACTCGCGGGGACCTGCGACTTCCTGCTGAGTCGATCGCCCGAGCAGTGGACCATCGAGGCCCCGGTAGTGGTCGTCGTCGAGGCCAAGAACGAGAACATGAAGGCCGGGATCGGCCAGTGCCTCGCCGAGATGGTCGCCGCCCGGGTTTTCAACGAGCGGAATGGCCGCGAGATCCCGGCCATCTATGGTGCGGTGACGACCGGGGACCAGTGGCGATTCCTCCGGTTGATCGGCGAAACGGCCTGGGTGGATCGGGCCGCCTATCCGATTCAGGAGGTCGATCGGATCGTGGCGATCCTGGTCGGCATGGTGCTGGGCGAACTGGATGAAGAGGCGGTCCTTGCGGGGGCTTGATCGATGCCGGGTCACTCGAACCACCGATGCCCGGGTCCGGGCCGATTCGCTCCGGTCGGCCGCCGGGACTTCCTGAGAGGCCTGGGGGCCGGCTTCGGCCTGCTGCCGCTGGCCGACCTGGTGGCCCGCGAAGATCGGCCCGACCCGAAGAACCCGCTGGCCGCCCGGCCGGGCCACCTGCCGGCGAGGGCCAAGCGGTGCATCTTCCTGTTCATGGTCGGCGGGCCCAGCCACATCGACATGTTCGACCCCAAGCCGGCGCTCGACAAGATCCACGGCCAGCCGCTGCCCCCCAGCTTCGGCAAGGTCGTCAGCCAGTTCGTCGAGAACGACCCGATCTGCCTGGGATGCACGCGCAAGTGGGGCAAGTACGGCCAGTCGGGCATGGATATGTCCGACCTGATCCCGAACATGCACCCGCTGGCCGACGACATCGCCCTGATCCGCTCCTGCCACGTCGACAGCGTGATCCACGCGCCGGCCCACTACCAGATGAACACGGGCCGGATCCAGATGGGCTTTCCCAGCCTGGGTAGTTGGGTGACCTACGGCCTCGGCTCCGAGAGCGAGAACCTGCCCGCGTTCGTGGTGATGACGCAGCCCGAAGGCACCCCAGAAGGAGGAGCCCCCTGCTGGGGCCCCGGGTTCTTGCCGTCGGCGTATCAAGGCACCCTCTTCCGACCCGGCCCCAACCCGATCGTCAACCTCAAGCCCCCCGAAGGCGTCTCGCCCGGCCGTCGACGTCGGACGCTCGACCTCCTCGGCGAGATGAACCGCGACGGCCTCGACCCGGAAGACTCCGAGCTGTCGGCCCGGATCGCCTCATATGAACTGGCCTTCCGCATGCAGGCCGAGGCGCCCGAGGCGGTGGATCTCGGCCAGGAATCGGAGGAAACCCGCGAACTCTACGGGATCAACGACAGGAAGACGGCCGACTTCGGCACCCGCTGCCTGCTGGCCCGCCGGCTGGTCGAGCGGGGAGTCCGGTTCGTGCAGGTCTACTCCGGCGGCGGCCCGGTGGCGACCCAGTGGGACGCCCACGACGACGTGAACGCCAACCACGAACACATGTGCGGCCGGACCGACAAACCCGTCGCCGCCTTGCTGACCGACCTGAAGCGCCGCGGCCTGCTGGAAGACACGCTGGTCGTCTGGGGCGGCGAATTCGGCCGGACGCCGGTCAGTCAGAAAGGAAGCCGAGGGCGGGATCACAACGCGACCGGCTTCAGCATGTGGATGGCCGGCGGCGGCGTGAAGGGCGGCACGATCCTGGGGGCGACTGACGAGATCGGCCTGAATGCGATCGAATCAAAGGCGCATATCAACGACCTTCACGCCACGATCCTTCACCTGATGGGCCTGGATCATCTCAAGCTGACGGTGCTTCACAACGGGCGGGATGAGCGGTTGACCGATGTGGGCGGGCGGGTCTTGACGCCGTTGTTTGCCTGAGCCGTAAGGCTCGGCCACCGGACGAAGTTCTGTGAGGAGGCTTCGTCGGGCTTACCTACTCCTGTTATAATGCCGGGACCATGAACTTCGAGGTCGTCGGCGACATCACGGAGGTTGAGACCTTCGCCATCGGGTCGTCGATCCGCGAGTTGCCGCGACTTCGCCGGATATATGGAGCCAGCCGCTGGCGGAAGCGTAAGGGAGTCGCCCAGGTCCGCCTCGAAGATGGTTCGATCTACCGCGCCGAAGTTCACTGGTACGAGGCCCACGGCATCGGCCGCGTCGAGATGAAGATCAAGCGGTTCCTGGATGAATAACCATGCCCCCTACCGAGACGGGTGATACCTACCTGATCTGCGTCAAGAACGACGGATTTCCTGCCTCTCTGGAAGTCCGCAAGGTCTATCGGGCGCTGCCCGATCCGGTCGCCGCCGATCGGGGGTTCGTTCGCATCGTCGATGAGTCGGGCGAGGATTACCTCTATCCGTCGGAGTGCTTTGCCCCGGTCGAATTGTCGCGGGCCGCGGCTCGGGCATTCGCCGGTGTATCGTGACATCGAACCTCGCGTCACCGCGACGGGCGACTTTGAGGGTAGATGTTCTGGATTTGGCAAGCCGATGAGCGAGCGCAAACGGTCACTGAAGCTTGCCTCCCGCATTCCGTCGGAAGAAATCGCCCAGATGCTGAAGATCGGCGATGACATGCCTTTCGGATACTTCCTCATCGGCGACGAACCCGAACATTCCTGCATATGCTGCTGGCACGTCACCAACGGGTTGATGATTCTAACCATTGAAGACGGTGTACTAGGACTGGCGTGCAGACGCCATCTGCTGGCGAAGGGTGCCTTGACCTTTCGGGCGGAGCAAGAAGTTCTGGCCTATGCGGATGCACAGGGATGGCCTGGGCGTCGTTGAGGCCAATCTTTAGTCGTTATCTATACCTTTGTGTATGACCCGTCGCCTTGACGGGCCGTAACAACCGGCTAGACTGGTAGCTTGCGGCAAATGCCGGCCCGGGATTCGGGGTCGGCCGCCGTTTCTTGGGCGATTTCTTCGTTCGGTCGCGAACTTCCCGCCGGGGCGAGGCGTAGCAAATGGTGAAGGCCCTCGGCGAGGCGGAGGATCTCGCTCGGGAAACCGACGAGGTTTTGCTGAGCCGCTACCGGGAATCGGGCCGGCCCGCGGATTTCAACGAGCTGGTCCGGCGGTATGAGCGCGAACTTTATCGCTACCTCGCCCGGTATCTCGGCGACTCCTCCCTGGCCGACGATGTCTTCCAGAATACGTTCCTCCAGGTCCACCAGAAGCGCGCCCTGTATGAGGACGGGCGCCCCGTACGCCCCTGGCTGTACTCGATCGCGACCCACCAGGCCGTCGACGCCCTCCGCAAGGTTGGCCGGCACCCGGCGGTTAGCCTCGATCAGCAGCTCGACGGCGGCGGGGAGGCCGGCTCCCTGGTCGATTTGCTCGTCAGCGACACGCCCGGGCCGCTCTCGGATTTGCAGGAACGCGAGCGGCAAGAATGGGTCCGCAACGCGGTGGCGAAGCTCCCCGAGACGCTCCGCCAGACCCTCGTCATGGCGTACTACCAGGACATGAAGTACCGCGAGATCGCCGAAGCCCTGCACATCCCCGTGGGTACGGTGAAGTCGAGGCTGCACGCGGCCCTGACCAAGCTGACCGAGATGGCCCAGGCGGTATCTCCCGACGGAAACGGTGCAGTCCCATGAATCCCGACGATCCCCTGGATGACGCGGCTTACTACCACGACCCGTCGCCCGACGGCGGCGAGCCCGAGAGCTTGCTCGACGAGCTCCGATCGATGGGCCGGCGCCCCTACTTGCCGATGCTCGACGACGGGCCGCCGCCCGAGCCGCCCCGCGGCTTGGCTTCCCGGACGATCGCCCTGGTGGAGGCCGAGCGTCAGCCGGAAACCCTCCCTTTCCGCAGCCGGATCCTGAAGTGGCTGCCGATCCCCGAGACCGTGCCCATGCGCTGGGCCGACGTGGCCGTGGCGGCCGGTATCTTCCTGGCGGGGACGCTCGCCTGGATCCCGGCCAACCACCGCCAGTTGATGCAGGCCAGCCAGCTCGTCTGCCTGTCGAACCTGCAGCAGCTCGGGACCGCCCTGAACCGCTACGCCACCGCCCACGACAGCTATCCCTATCCTGATCCGGACGGCCCGCTCGGTTTTAACGGCGGATTCGTGCCGATCCTGAACGACGATCACATGTTGGAACCGGACAGGGCGGCCCTTTTGCATTGCCCCTGCGCCGTCAAGGCGCAGGCCCACGGCCATGCCACGCGGCTGCCCAACACCGAGGAACTGGTCGCCCTGCGGGAGCAATCGTTCGAGAGGTTCCGCCAGGCGTTGCAGACCGACTACGCGTACCATCGCGGCTTCCAGGCCCCCGGCGCTTCGCCCCGGCCGGTGCCTTCCCGGTTGATCGCGGCGGTCATGCCGCTGCTGGCCGACCAGCCCCCCTACGATGCGTCGGGCCGCATCCTGCGGGGCAACAGCCCTAACCACGGCGGCGGCGGCCAGAACGTGCTGTACACCGACGGCCACGCCTCGTGGCGTCGCAACCGCTTCCTGCATGGCCAGGACCGCGACATCTTCCTCAACGAGAACGGCCGCCCAGCCCCGGGCATCCACGACTACGACTCCTGCCTGGGCCCGTCGCTGTTCCCGCTCATCGGCCCCTGACACGGCGGATTCCGTGGGATCGTTCCAACCTCGCCGCCCGGCGGGCCCTTTCGGGGGCCTCCCGGGCGGCGTCTTCGTGTCCCGGGCCGGCACGACACCGGGGCCGGCCTGTGGTATAAGGGCGTCGCGGGGGCAACGGACCGCCCCCGCTCCTCCCCTCGAAGGCGAGGACCACCCAGCCAGTGGGGGCCGAACGTGAGTACGTCGCAAGACCCCGGCCGTCGGGAAAAGGTCGTCGAGGAGCTGAAGTCGACGCTCCTCATCTTCATCTACCTGGCCGTCTTCTTCGGCGCGTTCACCACGTACCGGCGGCTGGTGCTGGCCGAATACCGGATCCCGTTCTTCCACTACGGCTACAGCCTGATCGAGGCGATGGTGCTGGCCAAGGTCATCGTCCTGGGCCGGTTCCTCAAGCTGGGCGAGCGGTACAACGACCGGCCCCTGGTCGTCCCCACCCTGTACAAGACCATCTGGTTCGGCGGCCTGATCGGGGCCTTCTCGGTGCTGGAGCACCTGATCACCGGCTGGATCCACGGCGAGTCGACCGGCGAGGCCCTGCGGAAGCTCCTCGACATGGGCGCCTGGGAGATCCTGTCGCAGGCCCTGGTCAAGTTCCTGGCGCTGCTGCCGATGTTCGCGGCCGGGGAGATCGACCGCGTGCTGGGCCGGGGGACGCTCTTCCACCTGTTCTTCAACGGCCGGGCCGTCCCGGACTCGGAGGCGGCCGAGGAAGTCGCGTCGGCCGCCGCCCGGGTGGCGCCCGAAACCCCGTAGCGAGGGCGATACCCGCCCGGGCGCTTGCGGACCGCCCCGGTTCGTGTTAGACCGGATCGGCAACCCGCCCCGCCGCGTCGCCGAGCAGGAACGCCCGCCGTGCCCACCCTGGCCGCACCCGCCCTGGCCGACTTCGTCGCCCGCCTGTTCCTGGCCGTCGGCGTGAATGCCGAGGAGTCGGGGATCGTCGCCGAGAGCCTCGTGGGGGCCAACCTCCGCGGCCACGATTCCCACGGCGTGATGCGGGCCTTGCAGTACCTCGACTTCGTCCGCAACGGCGACTATACCCCCGGCGCCGAGCTGATCATCGAGCAGGATTCCCCCGGCGCGGTCGTCGCCGACGGCCAGTGGGGCTTCGGCCAGGTGCAGGCCCATCGCCTGCTCGGCATGCTCATCCCCCGGGCGCGGGAGCTCGGCATCGCGGCGGGCGCGGGCCGGCGGTTCGGCCATTGCGGGCGGCTGGGCGAATACGCCGAGCGGGCCGCCGCCGAGGGCCTGATCCTGATCGCCACCGTCAACAACGACGGCGCCGGCCAGCGGGTCGCGCCGCCGGGCGGCACCACCGGCCGGCTCGGCACCAACCCGCTCTGCGCCGGCGTGCCGACCGGGGCCGACCCGGTCGTCCTCGACTTCGGCACCAGCGTCGTGGCCGAGGGGAAGGTGCGGACCCACTACCTGAGCAACCGGCCGGTGCCCGTCGGCTGGCTGGTCGATTCCCAGGGGGAGCCCACCAACGACCCGTCGGTCCTGTACGTCCCGCCGCTGGGCGGCATCCGGCCGATGGGGGGCGAGCAGTCGTACAAGGGGTTCGGCCTGGCCCTGGTGCTCGACCTGCTCTCGGGCGGCCTCAGCGGCGGCCATTGCAGCCACCCCGGGGCGGGCGCCGCCAAGGGGAACTGCCTGTTCTTCGCGGTGATCGACCCCGGCCGCTTCGCCGGGCTCGGATCCGTGGCCGGCCAGGCCAGCCGGCTCGGCGACTACATCCGCGAGACCCCCCGGGCCGCGGGGGTCGCGGCGATCCTGCTGCCCGGGGACCCCGAACGGATCGTGCTGGCCGAGCGGTCCGCCCACGGCATCCCGATCGACCCGGCCCACTGGGATCGCCTGGCGAAGGCCGCCGCGGACCTCGGCGTCGAGCCGCCCGCCGTCACCTAGGGTCTCAGTACGGGCAGCCGCACAGGATCCGCACGTTCGAATACGGCGTGAACTCGGCGGTCCGGATCACCCCCTTGACCCCCAGCGACTGCTCCCGGAACTCGTGGTGAGGCACCTCGTCGATGTCCACGTCGCCCACGATCTTCTTGATCTCCTGGAAGAAGCGGGGGCTGTGGTCCTCGATCTCCGAGGCCACCGTAATCCCCTCGATCACCAGCTCGTCGACCACGGCGCGGAGCACGTCGAGCAGCCGGGGGATCCCCTGCACCAGGGTGAGGTCGATCACGTGGCTGTCGGGGGGCAACGGGTACGCGGCATCCACGATCAGCAGTTCGTCCTCATGCCCCAACTCCGCCATCAGCGAGCAGATCGCCGGGTTGAGGATGCCTGAGCGTTTCATCGAGCGAGATCCTCGAAAGATGGCGGGCCGCCCGACTCGGCAGGCGCGGGCGCCCCGACTCGGACCGAAGCGTTCCATTATAGTGAGGCTCCCCGGTCGGCTCCATCCCGTCTCCCTCGCCGCCTTGATCCTGCTCGCGCTCCCCTCGATCGCGACCGCCCAGGAGTACCGGCCGCCCGAGTCGCTGTTCGACCAGCGGTTCGCCGAGCTGAGGGGGGCCGCCGCCTCGTGGGACGCCCGGCGGCCCGGCCGGAAGGTGGTCGACCAGGCCTGCCTGGTCCCCGACCTGCCCACCTTCCTCGAAGCCATCGCTTCGTGGGACGGCCAGCGGTTCTACCCGATTCTGATCGAGGACGGCGAGTACACCCCCCGGTTCCTGCGGGCCTTCAGGCCGGGCCGCGTGATCCGCATGCCCAAACGGGCCGCGGCGATCCCCCCCGAGAAGCTCTGGGACGCCG
>JAXMBD010000043.1:0-62742 GCA_046350035.1 Isosphaeraceae bacterium
TGATATCACGGTCCACCCGCCCGACACCGAGTCGCACTTCTCGGTCAAATGAATGAGCGATGGTTTAGCATCGTATTTTGATAAAATGTCTGGGCTACCAACAAGAGCGAATGACTCGACCTTACTCCCCATCGAGAAGGTCGGATTGGCGGGGACAAGCCTCTGAACGCAGACCGGCTTCACCAGGTGGATTGGCCTCCCGTAGCGCCAGGGCGAGCAGCAATCGAGTCCATGGCCCGCCAACGTCAACGGCCCGAGCATCCCCCCTCGGTCCCTCGGCCCGACCGCAACCGTCGAGCGAATCACATCCGTTGGCGAATCCATGGGTCGATCGATGACCAGCATGGCCAGGCTCATCCCTACCGCGACCAGGGCGTTCATACGAACCTCTCGCCTTTCGTGGCTGTAGATTGGCAAATCTGGGAACAAAGGACTGAGTACACGACCTTGGAAATTATTAGGTTTTGGGGGAAATGCAAGGGAAAAATCCGTTTTCGCAGATTAAACAAGCAGGAGCTATCGACCTGATAGCTTGGGTGCCGATGCGAAGCATGGCTTCGCCCCGCCGCCCTGCGTTACAAACCGTTACGGTAGGGGCGGCGGCATGACGGTAGAATCCGTGAAGATCGCGTGCAGATTACGAGCGATGCGGATGCCCGGCCTGCACGCGAAGGGAGGATCCGGCCTCGATTCGGAAAGAGGTTTCCATGAGGAAGTTGCTCGACGTGACGCCCCTGGTGGTGGTCGCCGGCGCGGCCGGGATGCTAGCGACGGTACTCGCCGTGACGGCGCAGGAACGAGGCCGTCCCGGTGGGTCGCCGGGCGCCCTTCAGAAGGGGGGCGGGCCCGGGGATTTCCGCAAAGGGGGCGGGCCCGGCGACTTCTTGAAGGGTGCGGGAGGGCCCGGGGGCGGTCCGGGAGGGCTTGGGGGGCCGGCCGATTTCGGGCCGGGGACATTCCTGGGCCCGGCGATCTTCGCGGGCGCCGATGCCAACGGCGACGGCGAGCTTACGCCGGCCGAGGCCGCCTCGGCGGCACGCAAGTTCATCCTCGATGCGGCCGGAAAGGGGAAGGATTCGGTCGATGCCGAGGCGCTGGGCAAGGCGATCAATCGGAACCTCGCCGGGCCGCCAGGGTTCGGCCCCGGCGGCGGCCCTCCCGGCGGTCCCGAGGGGGGCGAAGGCGAGTTCGGCCCGGGGTTATTCCTGGCCCCCATGGTGATCGAACTGGCCGACTCCGACAAGGACGGCAAGCTCTCCGCCTCGGAGGCCGGCAAGTTCGCCGACAAGCTCGTCCGCGAGGCCGATCGCGGCAACCGCGGCTCGATCGATGCCGACATCCTGGCCCGGGAAATGAACCGGCGGATCGGCCCGCCGCCGGGCTTCGGCGGCCCAGGCGGTCCTGGTGGCCCGGGAGGGCCTGGCGGTCCGAGCCGGAAGCTGGTCAAGGAATTCGACAAGGATGGCGATGGTCGTCTCGACCTGGCCGAGCGGAAAGTGGCACGCGATACCTTGAAGAAGGAATCGGAGAAGGGTGGACGTCGCGGACCGATGAGGTTTGGCCCTCCCGGCGGCGGTGAGGAACCCGCCAAGCCCGGCCCCAAGGTCGATCCGGCCAAGGTTGCGACCTATCCGGATCGGGAGCTTTACGACACCAAGATTCTCCGCACCCTCTTCCTGACGTTCGAGAACAAGGATTGGGAATCCGAGATCGAGGATTTCCACGGCACCGATGTGGAGGTCCCGGCCGACCTGACCGTCGACGGCAAGACGTACAAGGGCGTCGGCGTGCACTTCCGCGGCATGTCGTCGTACATGGGCGTGCAGGCGGGCCATAAGCGGTCGTTGAACGTGTCGATCGACTTCACCGACCCCGACCAGAAACTCTACGGGTCGAAGACCCTCAACCTGCTGAACTCGCACGAGGATCCGAGCTTCCTCCATTCCGTCCTCTACTCGGAGATTGCCCGCAAGTATATCGCCGCGCCCCAGGTTAACTTCGTCCGGGTGGTCATCAACGGCGAGAGCTGGGGCCTGTATGCCAACGCCCAGCAGTTCGACAAGCTGTTCGTCGCCGAGAGTTTCGGAACCGGCAAGGCAGCCCGCTGGAAGGTCCGCGGCAACCCCGGCGCCGACGGCGGCCTGCGTTACCTCGGCGAGGACCTGGCCGAGTACGAGAGGCGGTTCGAGATGAAGTCGGGCAGCAAGAAGGATTGGCAGGCCCTGATCGCCCTCTGCAAGACGCTCAATGAGACGCCCCCGGACAAACTCGAAGCCGCCCTTGAACCGATGCTCGACATCGACGGCACCCTCAAGTTCCTGGCCCTGGACAACGTCCTGATCAACGGTGACGGATACTGGACGAGGGCCAGCGATTACAGCATCTGCCGCGACGAGAAGGGCAAGTTCCACATCGTCCCTCACGACATGAACGAGGCCTTCGGCCCGCCGATGATGGGCCCAGGAGGGCCGGGCGGCCCCGGCGGATTCGGACCGGGGGGGCCCGGAGGTCGTGGGCCGGGCGGCCCCGGCGGGTTTGGCCCAGGGCGGCCCGGTGGTCCTGGCGGCCCAGGCGGGGGGCCCAGTGGGTTCGGCCCGGGCGGCCCCGGAGGCCCGGGCGGGCGGCCGATGAACGTCGAACTCGACCCGCTCGTCGGCCTGGAAAACCAGCGGACTCCGCTCCCGCGGCAAGCTCCTGGCCGTGCCGTCGTTGCGGGGCGAAGTACCTGGGATATGTCCGCCAGATCGCCCAGGAATCGCTCGACTGGAAGGTGCTCGGGCCGACGACCGTCGCCGCGTACAAGAAGATGATCGAGAAGGAAGTCAGCAGGACACCCGCAAGCTGTCGTCTTACGATGAATTCCAGGCCGCCGTGGCCGACCGAACGGGTGCCGAACCGGCCGCGGCCGGCCGTCGATGAACCTCGGGGAATTCGCCGACAAGCGGGCCTATCTGCCCTCGATTACCTGGCCGAATCCTACCGGCGGGGCGATGATCGCCCCGTCATCACCGAGGCGACCGATGACCGATTGGTTGGCAGCTACGTTCTCGCTTCCGACGCCACCCCCGTCCCCCTCCAACTCGCCTGGAAGATCCGGGGTGGCGGCTCCCTGGGCGTGGCGGTGGCGGGCCTCTACCGATGGTCAAGCGGGGGACGGAGATTCCCCCGACCTTCCAGCCGACTTTGGTCCTGCTCGCGACGGTCATCGCCATGGCCACGCAGATCATCGGCGACAACGTCGCGCCCGCCCTGGTGGGGGCCCTTTCCGGTCGTCGGTTTCGCACGGTCGTCAAGGACACGCAGGACACCGCCTTCGTGATCCTCTCGGTGGTGATCGGCATGGCGGCGGGGGCGAATTCGCTGATGGTCGCCCTCGTCGGCCTGATCGTGGTCGGGCTCGCCTCGCTGGCCCTCTGGCCCACCGCCCGGGCCAACGGCTGGCAGACGCCGGGCAATCGGCTATCGATGCGCGTCGGCATCGCCGATCGTCCGCAAGGCCGTGGAGTCGATCCTGGCCTCCTCCACCGTGCATTACGAACTCACCTCGACGCACACCGCCAAGCAAAAGACCTGCCTCGACCTGACCTACCACGTCACCCTGCGCAAGGGCGCCTCGCCGGCCGAGCTAGTCGTGCAGCTCAACGCCCTCGAGGGGGTCGATAACGTGGAACTCGATCGCGGCGAATAAGCCCGTCGGCGATCCTCAAGACCCCGCCCTGGCCGGTCCACCCCTCCCGCCAGGCGTCGCTGCCGGTCCATCTCCTCCCTCGCGCCCTCGGCGATGGTCTCGCAGACCAGCTTGCAGAGCTTCCCCACCAGCGGGTCGCCCACGGCGTAGAAGACCTGCAATCCCACCTTCCGGCGCACGACCAGGCCCGATTCGGCCAGCATTTTGAGGTGTTTCGAGACGTTCGCCTGGCCCCGCCCCCGTCTCCTCCACCACCTGCCGTCACGTTCCGCTCGCCTTCCATCGCCAACCGCGTCGGCCAGCATTCGGAACTTCTCCGACATCAAGTCGCCGGGATCGTGGCTTTCCCAAATAACCTATATAGTTGTTCTGGTAACCGGCGTCATCGGCGGGCGGTCGGCAAGGACGGGCTTGGCTGATGCCGCGGGCCTGGACGACGAGCGAGGGGGAACGATGGGCGTGGCGACGATCTTGCCGGCGGAGTTGGAGGCGAAACGGAAGGCGTGGGGGAGCCGATCGACCTGATCGACGTGCGGACCCCGGCCGAGTTCCGGGAGGTTCACGCCGAGTGCGCTGGACTCGTGCCGCTCGATTCGCTCGACCCTCGCGCGGTCGTCGAATCGAGGAACGGCGACCAGGATCGGGCGTTATACGCGATCTGGCAGAGTCGGGCGGCCGGAGCCGGCAGGCGGCCGAGAAGTTCGCGGCGTGCAGCTATCCCAACGTCATCAGCGTCGAAGCGGTACGACGGCCTGGGAGCAAGCCGGCCTGCCGGTGATCCGCGGGAGAAAACGATCTCGCTGGAGCGGCAAGTACGGATCGCCGCCGGCTCGCTGGTGTTGATCGGCACGGTGCTGGGGGCGTTCGTGCATCCGGCCTTCCTCGGCCTGTCGGGGTTCGTCGGCGCGGGGCTCCTCTTCGCCGGCGTGACCGACACCTGCGGGATGGCGATGATGCTGGCGAAGATGCCCTGGAACCAGGCGGGCGGGGAGTGCTCGCGATGAAGATCGTCATCGTCGGGGGTGTGGCCGGGGGCGCCTCGGCCGCGGCCCGGGCTCGCCGCCTATCGGAAGGGGCGGAGATCGTCCTGTTCGAGCGCGGCCCCGAGGTCTCGTTCGCCAACTGCGGCCTCCCCTATTACGTCGGCGGGGAGATCGCCGAGCGGAACAAGCTGCTGATCGTCACCCCGCAGCGGCTCCGGGAGCGGTTCCGGCTGGACGTCCGCGTCCGCACGTCGGTCGAGGCGATCGATCGGGCCTCCAAAACGGTGCTGGTCCGCGACCTGGAAACGGGCCGCGAATATTCCGAAGGCTATGACAAGCTGATCCTCTCGCCGGGCGCGTCTCCGCTTCGCCCGCCGATCCCTGGCGTCGACCTGGCCGGGATCTTCACGCTGCGGGATCTCCGGGATGCCGATCGGATCAAGGCGGTCACCGACCGGGGAGTCCGGCAAGCCGTCGTGATCGGCGGCGGATATATCGGGCTGGAGATGGTCGAGAACCTGGTCCGCCTCAACATCCGTACCACGTTGGTCCAGGCGATGGATCAACTGCTCGGAACATTCGACCGCGAGATGACCACGCCGATCGAGGCCCACCTGGCCGAGCGGGGGGTCGAAGTCCTCCTGAACGAGACGGCCGCCGGATTCTCGGCGAGCCGCGACGGCCTGGATGTTCAACTCGCCTCGGGCCGATCGCTGACGGCGCAACTGGTCGTCATGGGGATTGGGGTGAAGCCGGAGAACTCCCTGGCCGTCACCGCCGGCCTGTCGGTCGGCGAGCGTGGCGGGATCCGGGTGAACCCGAACCTGCAGACCGACGACCCGGACATCTACGCGGTGGGCGATGCGATCGAGATCGAGGATTTCGTCCTCGGCGGGGCGGCGCAGATCCCGCTGGCGGGCCCCGCGAATCGGCAGGGGCGGCTGGCCGTCAACCATATTTTGGCGTTGAATCGTCGCGATATCGGGGGACTCGGAGTACGCCGCGATCCTCGGCGTCTAAGGCAAGACCGCCGCCATGACGGGTGCCTCCAGACGATCGCTTCGGCGGCTGGGACGGCCGTACCGCAAGATCTACGTCACCCCGACCCGCAGCCCGCTGGATACCCCGGGGCAAGGCCGTTCTCGCTGAAGGTCCTGTTCGACCCCGAAGACCGGCAGGTGCTGAGCTGAGCCGTCGGCGAGGAAGGCGTGGATAAGAGGATTGATGTCCTGTCGATGGCGATCAAGGCCGGGTTGACAGTCTTTCACCTCGAAGAAGCCCGAGCTGTGCTACGCCCCGCAGTACGGATCGGCCAGGGATCGATCAACATGGCCGGCTTCGTCGGTTCGGGCATGATCCGGGGCGAGCACCCGCAAATCGACGTCGAAGCGATCCTCGACGGCTCCCGGGATGCGTTCTTGCTGGACGTGCGGACGCCCGAGGAATTCGCCGAGGGGCACATCCCAGGCGCGTGAACATCCCGATCGACGAGTTGCGGGAGCGGCTGGAAGAGGTCCCGCGCGTTGAGATCGCCGCATACTGCCAGGTCGGCCAGCGGGGCTTGCTGGCGCCTTGCCGCATCCTGCTTCCAGAAGGGATTCCGGGCGTCCAACGTGGGCGGCGGGTACAGGACGTACCGCCTGTATCGTCCCGCCTGATCCCCTCGAAACCCGCGAACCTGCTGAAGGGCCCGCCTGTCGGTCCACCGAGGCCGCACGGGCGGGCGTTTTAATCCCGCCGGCCACGCGGATGATGAGGAGAACCGGACCCGGCAGGTTGCTTCCGCCACCGCCGGGTCTCGGGGGAGAGGCATCGATGGGGAAGGTATGAAGGCATCGAAGACCGCCTGTCGGGATTCCTTCGCAAGCAGCACGTATTTTCGTGGGAACCGCACCATCCGAGCCCGATGGCCATCTGAACCTCTCGCCCAAGGGTCTGGATTCCTTTCGAATCCTCGGGCCGCGGACTATCGCCTACCTCGACCTGACCGGCAGCGGCATCGAGACGGTCGCCACCTCCGCCAGAACGGTCGGATCACCCTGATGTTCTGCGCGCTTCGAGGAGCCGACCGCTCATCGTCAGGCTCCACGGCCGGGGCCGGTCGTCGAGCCGGGCGAGGAGGACGGATGGGACGCCCTCATCGACGAGTTCCCGGAATACCCGGGGGTCCGCTCGGTCATCTTGGTGGACATCGACCGGATCGCCGACTCGTGTGGCTTCGCGGTTCCGCTCTACGAATACAAGGGAGAGCGATCCCAACTGATCGACTACGCCGAGAACAAGGGGCCGGAAGCCCTGGAGAATAAAGGGCCTCGAAGAATCGCCGGAGCATCGACGGCCTTGCCAGGCTGCGGTCAGCCGAGCCATCAACGTGAGGTCCGGTGGGCAAGTCCGCGTCCTTGACAGGACGAACCCGGCCTCTTCGCTGAGTTCCGCCCCAACAGGAGTGAGCCGGTAGGGCGAGCCGGACCGATCGAGCCCCGCGGCGATTGCGGGGGCTCCCGTACGGCATGCTCGGACTCTTCCTGGATTGCGGCCCATGGGGATAACCACACGTGGCGCGCTCGTTCACCTCGTCCAGGCCCATGCTTCCGCGGCTTGACGAACGATCCTGCAAGTACGGGCCAGGGCACCCCAGATTCCCGACCGCCATGTTCTGTCGGGGAGGAACGTCATGCAATCATCCGCACGCGAGCATCCCGCGATCGGATTCCATCGCCGTGGCCGATCGTAAGGGAGGCCGCGGCGACGGTATGCCGGTTCCTGGCCTTTTCGTCGAGGCGGCCAGTCGGCGTTCACGCCCGAAGACATCCGCACCGATCTGGGTGATCGCGGCCGCTCCGGGCCCAGGTGGAAGCTCCGCGCGGTGCAAGCGGCATGGGACGAAGATCCACGGCCAATCTCGACCTGATGCGCAAGATCCCCTGCAAACCTGGCCGACGACCCGCGCCGCGATCGATGGCCATGTGCAGCGACTGGTCGCCGTGGCCCGATGCCTGGCCACCGAATGCGGTTCGCCGGAACTCTGGTCGGCGCTCGCCGGTAATTCCGGGGATAGCCCCATCCCGTGCTGGGAAAGATGGGTTGCGGAAGTACCCGATCGCATGGGGAGGCTGGAGCACGACGACCTGATCAAGGAAGCAATTTCTTACATCGAGGAATCGAAGAAGTATCGCGGAGATCATGCCCTGCTTCACCGGGCAATCCTGACCGGCAGGCTCGGCGAACTCCTTTTCCATTCGGGCCGCGTGGAGGAGGCGATCGTTCGGTTCGAGGAGGCACTCTCGATTTGCATGGGAATCGGCGACGTGGACGGGGAGGTCGCGTATCTGGGCAACCTCATGCAATCCCATCGCTACCGAAGCGATCAGGCACAGGCGGCCGCCGCCGGTGAGCAACTCGTCCGTTGTTACGAAATGCAAAAGCGGGATGCCGGGACCTTGCGTCGCATCGTCGAGCACCTTCGACAAGGGGAGCCGCTCTGCCGGATTGTTTGCTTTTACGAAGGCTCGGAATTGGAACTCGAGGAGATGCGTGCCCCCATCGAAGGACATATCCAGTTCCGCTTCCGGCGAAACAGGCCTTCGATCCAAATCGCGGAAACCCTGGTTCGCCGAGGGAACGCCCTTGCCTCTTCGGGACGGTTGGCGGAGGCCCTGGAACTCTATCAAGAGGCGGCCGAGGTCGACCCCCATGACCCCCACCCGCGCTATCAGGCGGGCGTCTGCCTGCTGGAATTGGGGGCCTACGCCAGGGCCGAACAGTCCTTCGAGGAAGTGGAGAGGCTTGCCCCGGGCTGGTTCCGCTGCCGGGGCGACCGATGGCTGGCCGGCGAGCTCGAAAGTGGCGGTGTGTCCCCCGAGGAATTCCGGCTCCTCAGGACGCTGGAGGATGGCGGCCTGGAGCCCGAGGAGGGGCTGCAGGTTGCCCGAAAGGCAATCGAAGGGTATCCATGCTTCGCCCCGTTCCGCCTGGCGATCGGGAATCTCTTGAGGGACCGCGGCGAGATCGACGCGGCCGTACAATCCTACAGGGTCGGGTTGGAACTTGCCTCGGAACCCGACCTCGAAAGCCGCCTGCTGGCCGCGTTCGCCGCATTACTGCCGCTGGAGTCGCCCGAAAGGAGGGAATCGATCGAACGCGCGATGAAATTGGAAGGGAGCCTCGTCGCCCACGCGTCGGCCCGCCTGATGAAGCTCCAGGATCCGCGGGCTGACAAACGTGCCTGAACACGCAAGTCAAATATGGGCCGTTTCAATTCCCGCGTGACCCCGCGAGCCGAACTCCCTACGTCCCGCAATAGGTCCGGTAGCCGCTCTCATCGGCGGGCGGCTCGCGATAACCAGCCATGCCTTCTCCCAATCCAAAGGGCGTGGCCAACGCACCCAGCAGGCGGTGCAGGATCGACAGGTCCTCCTGTTCCTCTGCCGCCAACAGGGCCTCTTCCACGAGGTGGTTCCTGGGGATCACGGCCGGATTGACGGATCGCATCCGTTGGCGGACCTCGTCGATCGGGAGGCCCTGGAGGCCGATGCGTTCAAGCCAACGTGCGTACCAGGCTCTGAAGCCGGCGTCCTGGTAATGCCCGCCATCCAGTTCGCCGGCCGACAGGTCGCGGAATGTGTTGGTGAAATCGGCACGGCTCCCTTGCATCCAGTTCAGGAGCGAACGGGCCAGATCGGCGTCCCCTTCCTCCTTCGTCACGAGCCCGAGCTTCCTGAGCATCCCGGCAAACCAGTAGCCCTCGAAGGCGACCAGGAACTCCTCCAGGACCTGGGTAGCGGCCTCGATCGCTCGACCCGGGTCCTCGTCGATCAGCGGTAGTAGGGTCTCGCCCAGCCTTGCCAGGTTCCACTGCATGATCCTGGGCTGGTTGCCGTAGGCGTAGCGGCCGCCCTGATCGATCGAGCTGAAGACCGTCGCCGGGTCGTAGGCGTTCATGAACGCGCAGGGTCCGTAGTCGATCGTCTCGCCGCTGATCGCCACGTTGTCGGTATTCATCACCCCGTGGACGAAGCCGACGAGCATCCATCGGGCGACCAGCGCGGCCTGCCGATCCGATACGGTGCGGTAGAATTCCAGGTATTTTCCGGGCGATTCGGCCAGTTCCGGATAGTGCCGGGCGATCGTGTAGTCGGCCAGCGACCGAAGAACCGAATGGTCCAGGCGGAGGGCATATTCGAACGTGCCGACCCGAATATGGCTGGCGGCGACGCGGGTCAGGATCGCCCCCCGGCGGATCGTCTCGCGATAGACGGGCTCGCCGGTGGTGACGACCGCGAGGCTCCTCGTCGTGGGGATGCCGAGCGCCGCCATGGCCTCGCTGATGATGTACTCGCGGAGCATCGGCCCGAGAGCGGCCTTCCCGTCGCCGCCGCGCGAGAATCGGGTCCGCCCCGAACCTTTAAACTGGATGTCGACGAGCCGGCCGTCCGGCGCCCGGTGCTCGCCCAGAAGGATGGCGCGGCCATCGCCGAGCATCGTGAACCCGCCGAATTGGTGCCCGGCGTAGGCCTGGGCGATGGGCCGTGACCCGGTCAACGGCCGCTGCCCGGCAAACATAGCCGCGGCGTCCTCAGGAGTCAGAGTGTCGATGTTGAGTCCGAGGTCGGCGGCTAGCCCGCGGTTGAGCACGGCCACGCGCGGATCCTTCACCCGGTCCGGCTCGATGGCCGCGAACAGGACGCCCGGCAACCCCGCGTAACTATTCTCGAAACGCCAGCCGACCGGGTCCGATGTCGTGGCGGGTGCGATTCCAGTAGCCATCCCGATCCTCCAATCAACCTGCCGAGTTCGCGGCGGTCATGGCGGCGGCCTGCCGAGGCCTGGCTCATCAATCAGGCCCCGAAGTGAAGGCCGGGTTGCGGCATGCCGGACACCCAGGCCAGAACATCCACCCGTTGCCAATATCACCGTTCGCGTCGGGCGAGGAATCCAGGCCGATCGCGAAATGGGCGAATTTCCACGGTCTCGACGAAACCAGGCGTCGCCGTGCTGCCGATCGATTCGGACGGCACCGGCTTGCTCAACCGGCGATGCCGCCGAGCCCTCGACCGCGAAAGCGTCGAAGTAGCCTGAGGCGGCATCGACGAGGGTGAGACCCCGCTCGTCGCCACCCGCCGGGAATTGTAGGAGGGGCAGGGAATCGAGGTGGAAGAATCGGCGCACCCCGGGCCGATCAACCTGGCACATCCATCGTCGGATGCCGAGTCGACCTGTACGTGGTGAAACGACACCGGCCCATCGGCGTCGAGCGAGACCGTACCGCGACGGTCGAAACGATGAGGATACAATCTCCCGAGGCGGCAAAGACTGCAATGGACGACCGGATCACCCACGGACCGAGTTGCGTGCTCAACCTCAAGGCCCTGGACGGCCAGCGCCAGCAGAGGGTTTACGGCGACCTGCCACTACCGCCGCAATGTCCTCGACCACAAAAGAAAAACCGAGCCTCCGGGCATATCCGGGAAGGCTCGGCCTGTGGAAAAACGAGATCCTGTTCCGGCGGCCTGACAGCCCCCAAAATGTGGCAAGTCGCCTGAGGTAATGGGCGATGCAGGACTTGAACCTGCGACCCCCAGCGTGTCGAGCTGGTGCTCTAGCCAACTGAGCTAATCGCCCTGACGACGTGTGATTGTACAGAACTCGGCTGCGGAATCAACCCTGCCGCGGTGCCGTTCCCTTGAGTGGGCCGCCTGGCGGGTTTAGCTTACCTGGGATCGACTCGCTTCCCCGCCCTTCCGATGGGAAAAACCATGATGATCCCCAGGCCCCTCCTCGCGTTCGTCCTGGCATCGATCGCCTGCGGATCCGCCCCCGCCCAAGATCTCGTTTCGAGCGCCCCGGCGACCGAAGTCCGGGACGGTTTCCTCAAGTTGATTGATCGGCCGAGAATCCCGCTGGATTCCCGGGCGGAGCCCCTCCGCGAGGGTGAGACGGAAAAGGAAGCTCCCCGGGTCCTCGAACGCCTGAGCTTTGCCGCCGAGAAGCGGGCCGATGGGTCGCTCGAGCGGGTGCCCGCCCTGGTCCTCAGGCCGGAGGCGGATCCCTCGAAGCCTCGACGGCCGGCCGTGATCGTGCTCCATGGGACGGGCGGAAACAAGGAAGGGTCGCTCCCATGGCTACGCGACCTCGCCCGTTGCGGCATCCTCGGACTGGCGATCGATGGCCGTTATCACGGCGAGCGGGCCGGGGGGTTACCCGGGACCGAGGCTTATAATGAGGCCATCGTGAGGGCATTCCGAACGGCGGCCGGGCAGCCCCAAGAGCATCCTTTCTACTTCGATACGGCCTGGGACGTGATGCGGGCCGTCGATTACCTTCGCGGGCGGCCCGACATCGACCCGGATCGGATCGGACTGATCGGCTTCAGCAAGGGGGGGATCGAGGCGTGGCTGGCTGGCGCCGCCGATGAGCGGATCCTCGTGACCGTGCCGGCGATCTCCGTGCAGAGCTTCCGCTGGAGCCTGGATCATGGGCAGTGGCAGGCCCGGGCCAATACGATCAAGGTGGCTTCCGAGGCCGTGGCCAAGGATTTGGGCAAATCGACCGTCGATGCCGAGACGTGCCGGGCACTCTGGGATAAAGTGATCCCCCACATCCTCGACGCCTACGATTGCCCCAGCATGCTCCGCCTTTTCGCCGGGCGACCGTTGCTGATCCTCAACGGCGAGGAGGATCCCAATTGCCCGATCGGCGGCGCCGAGGTGGCTTTCCGATCGGCCCGCAAGGCGTACGAGGAGCAGGGGGCCTCCGACCGGTTGCGGATCCACGTCGCGCCCAAGGTCGCGCATCAGGTGACGAGCGAGCAGGCGAAGGAGGCCCGCGACTGGTTCGTCCGCTGGCTCAAGCCTTGACCGGTTCGGCCTTCATCCGCAGGAATTCGGCGATCTCGCCGATCGCATGACGGGCCTGGGGAAATTGCTCCAGGCGGCGGACGAAGCCATGGATCTGCCCCTCGTAGGCGAGGTGCATGGTCGGCACCTTCGCGTCCATCAGGCGTTCCGCGTAGGCGTTCCCCTCATCGCGAAGCGGGTCGAACTCGGCCGTGATAATCAAGGTTGGGGGCAAATTCGACACGTCCCGGACCCTGAGCGGCGAGGCCATCGGGTTGTCGCCCTCGGCCGGATCGGCCAGGTAGTGGCCCCAGAACCAGATCATGTCGTCGCGCGACAACAGGTAGCCGTCGGCATTCTCGAGATAGGAAGGGGTGTCGAAGTGGTAGTCGAGGATCGGGTAGATCAGGATCTGGCGGTCGACCCGGACTTCCCCCTTGCGCCGCGCGAAGAGGGTGGCGGCGGCGGCGAGGTTGCCCCCGGCGCTATCGCCGGCGGCGATCAACTCGCCAATCCGCAACGTTGGGGCGTTCTGGGCGATCCCAGCGATCGCCATGTAGGCGTCCTGCACGGGGGCCGGGAACTTGTGCTCGGGGGCGAGCCGGTATTCGACCGACGCCACGACGGAACCGGTCGCGTTGGCCAGGGCCCGGCATAAGTTGTCGTGGGTGGCGATCGAGCCCGTGACCCAGCCGCCGCCGTGGAAGTAGACGATGCAAGGGCGGGGGGCCGTGGCCGATGGGTTCGGGTCGTAGAACCGGATCGGGATCACCTGTCCCTCGGAGGACTGGACGCCGCCGTCGATCATCTTGGCGATCGGCTCGGGCTCGCCGAGCGTCGCCGACGTGGCGTTCATCCGGGCCCGTGCCCGCTTGGGTGACAGTTGATTGAGCGGGGCCGCGTTCAGGGCGGCCGCCTGGTCCAGCAGCTCGCGGACCTTCGGGTCGAGCGGCATCGGTTCCTTCCCCGTTCGTCGGCGAGCGGGCCGTATCCGGCCGTCGCCGATGCAATGCGCCGAGTCTACGCGATTCGGCCCGGCCTTGGCAGGCGGATTTGTGCGGCTCCGGATCAATATTCCAGCAAGCTGAAAACCTCGATCGGGGCGAGCAGTTCGCGGCCCTTCAGCGCGCAAAGCTCGATGACGAAAGCACAGGCGACCACCTCGGCCCCGGTGGCGGCGACGAGGTCGCAGCAGGCCTTGGTGGTTCCGCCGGTGGCGAGCAGGTCGTCGATCAGCAGGATCTTGTTGCCGGACGCCAGCGCGTCGCTATGCATCTCGAGCCGATCCTGGCCATATTCGAGCTGGTATTCCTTGCAGAGAGTATTGTACGGCAGTTTGCCCGGCTTGCGGATCGGCACGAATCCGACCCCGAGCTCGATCGCCAAGGGGGCGCCGAAGATGAACCCCCGGGCTTCGGCGGCGGCGATGGCATCGATCTGCCGATCGCGGAAGGCGTCACCCAGCCGGCGGATCGATTCGCGGAAGGCGACCGGGTTGCCGAGCATCGGCGTGATGTCGCGGAACAGGATCCCCGGCTTGGGGAAGTCCGGGATATCCCGGATGTGGTCGCGGAGTTCGATCTCGGCCATGCTTGGGGTTCCTGGAGGCCGGCTTGTGCGGGGTTGCACGCCGGATGCGCCGGCGCCGTTCCCCGAGCATAGGCCAACGGCCGACGCGACGGAACCGGACAGGCGGGCGATTCGGCCGCGGCGTCGGTTCAAGGGCTCGTGAACGGGGAGGGAAGCTGTGGTAGGGGCGGGGGAATCTCCCCGGGCGCCGGCGGACCGGGCATCTCGACGATGCGGGCCCGGCTGATCCCCGCAGGCTTGTCGGACTCGGGCGAGCCGGGCAATTGCATGCCCAGTACCTCGGGGTTCTTGTGGATCGAACCGGCCTGGATCGGCCCCAGGCCCCCAACATAAAGGTCGCGCGAATTGGCCGTCGCCTGGGAGTTCCCGGAGGTCCACGTGATTCGGCCCGACGACCGCTCGTAGGCGAAAAGGGCGAGCTTGGCGACACCCTTCTGGCGGTTCTTCTTGAACAGGGCCATCTCCGGAATGTTGGCCCCCGGGATCCCCGGGACGACCGCCGGCACGCTCATCTGGGGGACGCCGACCATGAAGTGCGAATCGTCGGTACCGTAAGCCCCGACCCGGGCCTCGACGATCCAGGCCGCTTCCTCCGGCTTGACACGCAGCATGGCGCCGTTTTCGAGCATCGCCTGGCGGATACTGGAGAGCAGGTAGCCCTGGTCGAGGCCCTGGATGGGCGTCGCCTCCAGGAAGACCGGTACCCCGGCCAGGGGCCGGAAGTCGATCTGGCGGACCGCGTTATCCCACGCATGTGTCAGCACCAGTTGCTCGGTACCGGTGCGAGGGGTGGTCGTATTCCGCGTCGTGCCGCAACCGAGCGGCGCCAGGGCCAGCGACGCCGCCAGGGCGACGGCCCCCGAGGGCCTCGTTACGCTACGCATGGGCAAGGGGCTCCCAACCGTGTCGGCCCGAGGGGGAAGGGACTTTAATCCGATCGGCCGATCCGGTCAACATCGGCCCGGTGTAGAGACCGGCCCGTTGAGGTCGGTGCAAGAAAAACCCTCGGCGCGCGCCGGCGCCTCGCGATTGCGTTTGCGGCGGTGGAACGCATGCAAGTCTCGCGATCGGTCCGCCGATTGCCATTGGACGGCCGACCCGCCTGTCTGTCGGCCGGCCTTCCGAGCGAGGCCCTCTCTTGTCCGGAATCTTCGCCCTGATCCTCGCCGTCCTGGTGCCGTCCCCCGTGGACGACCCGTCGCCTTGCGGGGCGGAAGCGGCCGTGCTGGCGAGCCTCCCGCACCCGGCCCCGCTCCCGGATGAGTTGCTCGACGACCTCGGCCGCAGGGAGGTCCGTTGCGAGCGGGGTGAAGACGACGAGTTCGGCCGGCAGATCGCGGGATGGCCCCTGGCCTCCTACGGCTGGGCACCGGAGTTGCTCCTCGCAAGGTCCGCGACTCCGGCCCGTTACGCCCACCTGCGCCACATCCCCTCGACGACGCGGTTACGCTGCTGAGCGACCGCCGCAAGCGAGTTGGTTGCATCGCGGCCCGGCGCCCCACGCGCCTGGGGCCGCCGCCGAACGCATGCTGCACCGCACCCGTTCGGACGACAACCCGTCCGTCCATCCGTCCTGACGCGACCCCGCGATTCCACCGCTGGCGGGCGCGTCATGTCAGTCGCGGCAATCGCCGTGACGACCGAGGGCGTCCGGACGAATTCCCCCCTGCTTGCCGCGCCCGTCCCGAGGGAGATCCGATCGTGCCGACTGACCCGTCCCAGGTCCCGCTCATCCTGCCATTATCCGACGCCACCTCGCAGACGCCCCCCTTCGCCGTCGCAGGTCCCCCGGCCAGTGTTGCAGCCACCGAGAAGCTGACGACCGATCGCTGGATCGGCGCATCGGCGGAGGCAGGCACCGTGGTCCTGCGCGATCCCCGACTCTTCACGGCGAGTCGGGCCGGATTCTGCCGGGCCCTGGTTGCCGCGGCGCTCGCCGAGGATGGGGATGGGCTGTTGAGATCGGTGCGTATCGACGCCAAGGACTTTTCGTGCCGATTCGCCTTCGAGCCGGGCCGCTTGCCGATGCCTGAACTTGCATCCCGGGTCCATCGCGCGATCCACGTCGCGACGACCGCCGCAGCCGAGGCGACCGCCCCCTCGGCAACCGCCTGGATGGGGCTGGCGGTCGGCTCTACCCGTCTGGTCGTCGAGGCGGGTTCGGCGCACGGAGGCCGGGTCCGGCTGCGACTGCGGTTCGTACGGGGCGGGCCCGTTCGGCTCAATCTCGGGGTCCGGGCCTGGAGCGGGGCCTGGTCCGATCGGATCACCATCAACTCGAAGGGCCGGGGAACCTCGAGGCTGCTCGATTGCCTGGAACTCGAATTTCGCCGTTCTGCCGGGGGGCCGATCGAAGTGGCCGATGCCAGGCGCCCTCGCGACCTGCTGCTCGCCGGCGGTGCCCTGACGGTGGCCGCGATCGGGTTTGCGATGCCCGGATTTCCGGGTTTGCCCTTCCTGGTCGTCGGTGGCAATGCCTTGATGCGATGCTCCCCGAGGTTGGCCCGCAGGCTGCATGGGTTGCCGATCCTTGGCCGACGGATCCGCTCCGGGGTTTCCACCCGACTCGATCAGCGATTCTGGCTCAAGACGGCCGCCTCGGTTGCCGCGATCGTATTGGTGCTGATGCTGTTGAAGCCGCCCGCGCTGCTCGTCACCGCTTATGAGCTGGGGACGCTCGGCATCTCGCTGCTCCGTCCCGAGGCAACGAGCTGCGCGGCGTGACCAGGCTCGCAGATCACCCCGATTCGGCGATCGGTCCGAGCCCGGGACAGTGATCTCGCGGGGATGGATGCGGGTCCTCGTCGGGGCAAATCTCGGCGTGGTATCGGTTATCCCCGGCCGGGGCCATCGGAGGTTCGCCTATTCAGCGGCCGCCCGCCCCCGGCCGGGACCTCGGCTCGGGCAAGCCCGGCAGCCTCCGGGCCGACGGATCGGTAGGAGGCCTGTCCAGCCCGAGGAAGGCGAAGAGGTCGGCAATCTCCTGCGGCTGCAACTGCTTGTCGAGGTCTTCCGGCATGAGGGAAACCTCGGAGATCCGCTGCTCTTCGATGTCCTTGCGGTGGATCGTTTCGACTTTCCCCCCTTGCTGCTTCAGGACGACCCGCAGGTTCGTATCCTCCACAAGCAGGCCGGTCAGGACCCGCCCGTCCGCCGTGGCGATCGTGGTCGCCTGGTAACCCGCGCCGATCACGAGGCTGGGGTCGAACACGTTCGAGACCAGTTGTTCCAGGTCGTTCCGGCCATTCGAGGTCAAATCGGGGCCGACTTCCTGCCCCTCGCCGTAGATCTTGTGGCACTGGCCGCAGACCCGTTCGTACACCTTCTTCCCCTGAAACGGGTCGCCCGGCGTCTGCTCGACGTGGCGTCGGTACCGGGCCACGACCTCCTCTCGTGCCCGGTCTCGCCCCTCGCGGACCGTGCCCCAGAGTGCCTTCACGCGGACCGAAAGGGCCTCGTCCCTGATGCCCTGCAACCTGCGGATCTGGTTGACGTTCAGGGCCGAAACCGGAATAGCATTCGACTCGACCGCCGAGACCAGCGAAATGCCCCACGAGGCGCGCTGCGTCAGCAGTTCGACGGCCCTCGGCTTCAGTTCCGGTTCGAGGTCGGGATACACCTTCAAGACCACGGTGGTTGGCCGGTCCTCGACCGGCCCGACTGCCGTCAGGAACCGGGCGCGGAGGGCTGCAGCGCCTTCGGTCGTTCAAGACGCGTTCGACGGCCTCGACCAGCCCGGGCAACTTCGATGCGGCGGCCATCTCGGAAGGCATCGACCCGATCGCAAGCTCGGCCTGCCGATCGGTGATCCGTTCGCGAAGTTGATCGCGTGCCGTGGCGTCACCCCAGGCGGCCGCGAGTTTAATCGCCGGGAACTGCGCCGGGTCGCCTTCCATCAGCGCGGGATCGGGCGCGGATCGTAGGCCAACCACCGCAGGGCCGCCAGGCGATCGGGGGCGAGACGGCCGTCGCGGGCGGCCTTCGACAACCCTTCGGTCGTGGCGACCCGGACGGCACGATCGATCAGGCCGAGCCGGGCCAGTTCGGCCAGGTCCTTCCTTCGACGCGGGCCGAACCGATCGCGCCTCGATCGACCAGCCTGGGCCAGAACGCCCGAACGCCGACGACTTCGGCGCGGGGCCGACCTGTTCGGCCAAGGCGGGCAGTCGTCGAGCCTGGGCCGGATCGTCCAGGGTGGATGGAGGGACTGCCAGACGAGATGCGGGATGGAGGCGGTCCTCGCTGGCCGAGAGCACGCGGAGCAAGTCGCCCGTCGCCGCCGCGGCCCCCGACGATCCGGCAGGGCGATCGCCGCTTTCGTGGCGGACCTCGGGGGCCGGGTCGATCGCGAGTTTGGACAGCTTCGAGGCGACTCGGGCGGGACCTTCCCCTTCTTCCCCGGCAGCCTCGATGGCGGCGGCCCGGATCAAGGGGTGGTCGGAGTCGAGCAGTTTGGAATAGAGACCGGCATCGATCGCCCCTCGGCTGGACAGGAACCAGAGCATCGGCAATCGCTTCTCGACTTCCGACTCGGCCAGAAGCCGATCCCTTCGACCTGCTGCAGGAAGAGCCCGGGCGTTCGATCCGAGACGAGCTGGCGGCGATCCACCGTCCAGCCTCCCGCTCGTAGGCGTTCGAGCTGTTGAGGAGATCGATCATCTTTTCGTCGGGCAGTTTGGTCAGATCGAAACCGACCCGCCTGGGCGTCTCCTCGTAGCGGACCCGGTAGAGCCGCCCCTTGAGTCGGTCGATGCCGGCGGGATCGCGGTTGGCATCTTGATAGCAATGGTAGCGGTCATACCAATCGAGGATATAAAGGCAGCCGTCGGGCCCGGTCTTCTGGGAGACCGGCATGAACCAGGCGTCGTGGGCCGCCAGGAAATCGGGCTCCGGCTCGGAGGCATACGTCGAGCCTTGGGGGCGGATCGAATCGACGTTGATGCCGTTGCCGTGGATGTTCCCCATGAACAGCTTTTTGCGATACTTCTCGGGATACGCGGGGCCGTCGAAATGGATGCTGCAATATGCGGCCTTCTGGTGCTTGTGACTGGCGATCGATCCCATCGGCCAGGTGAAGGGCGAGTAAGGCCCGCCCTGCCGGATGTAGTATGCCCCGGACGAGGTGCCAGAGGTGGTCGATCACGCAGGCGCTGGAGAAGAAATCGCCCTGCTCGTTGATGGCAATCCCCCAGGGATTGCCGGTGCCCTCGCAGCGACCTCGAAAGCATGCGTCTGGGGATGGATTCGGAAGATCGCGCAGGTGAATTTGTGGGTCTTCCCCTGGTGCACGATCGTGCTGGGGTTGAATACACCGTTCCAGCCGTAGAGCCAGCCGTCGGGTCCCCAGGTGAGCGAGTTGGGCAGTTCATGCGTATCATCCCGGCCGAAGCCGGTGACGATTACCTTCGGGGGTCCGTCCGCGACGCCGTCATGGTCGGCATCCGGGTAAAACAACAAGTCGGGCGAGTTGGCCACCCACACGCCGCCGCCGCCCAGCGCGATGCCGGACGGGATATTCAGGCCCTCGGCGAAGACCGAGAACTTGTCGGCCCGGCCGTCGCCGTCGGTATCCTCCAGGATCTTGACCCGATCCCGGCCGGGACCGGGCGCCCTGCGGGGATATTCGAGGCTCTCCGTGATCCAGATCCGTCCCTTCTGATCGAACGTCATCGCCACCGGGTTGACGATGTCAGGCTCGGCCGCCACGACCTCGACGGTAAACCCTTCGGGCACCGTCATCTTGCGGACGGCTTCCTCGGGCGAGAGGGCCGGGCCGGGCGGCTCGGACTGGTTGTGGGGGATGGCCCGGGGTTCGTCCTGTATCGCGCCGGCGACCGCCGGGGCCGCCAGCAGCACGCCGGCGCAAATGAGCCTCGTCCAGGACGGCATCGCGGACACTCCTCGGAATCGCTCGGGATCCGTCAGGGCCTGATCCGACCAGGCTAGCACGCGGCACGCCCGTCCTCCAGGCCCGCGCCGCGCCGTGGGGCTACCAATCGGCCGAGGCTCGGGTACGATGGCGGCTCGGAGGTGGAACATGCGGCGTGCCACGATCCTCGGCATGATGGGCCTGATCCTCGCCCTCGCGGTGATCCTCGCCGCCCTGCGCGACGCCAACGACTGGTGGGCGTCGGGCCTGTACCTCGCCACGGCCGTCTCCATCGGCTGGGCCACCGTCGCGGCGTCCTGCCGCCAGGGCCGGCCCAGGGCCGGTCGCCTGGGATTCGCGGTCTTCGCCGGCGGCTACTTCGCGCTGGCGTTCCTCGGCATCCCGGAAATCGACTCGGGGCGGCTGCCGACCACCTGGCTGATGGCGTACATCCACCGTCAAGTCTCCCCGGTCCAGTTCCAGATGGGGACTTTTCAGGTGGTGGCATCCCAGCTCCCGCCCACGGGCCCGTTTCTTAGCGTCGTCCAGGGGAATCCGGGCGGATCGCCGCCGACCCCGGCCCCACCACCGACTCCGCCTCCGAACACCACCGCGTTCACGACCACGACCATGGCCCCATCGACGATCGCCCTCAACTTGCCCCGCCCGCCGTTCGACGAGGAGGAGTCGAATCGCTGGCGATCGCTGTTCCCCGGGGCCGCGAATCCGACCGCCTTCGCCACCGTTGGGCACTGCCTCTTGGCCCTGCTGGCGGGCGGAATCGGTCGGGGGATCGGGCTTTGGTCCTGGTCGAAGGCTGAACGCGAACGGACGCCGGCCGCCTGACCACGGTTGATCGGGGACCGGCAAGGTCGGCCAGGCCGGGCGGGTGATTCAGGGCGACCCGACTACGATCGCCCCTTCTTTCATAACGAACGATACCCGACGGGTGGCCTCGATGTCGGCCGTGGGGTCGCCCTTGAGGGCGATGATGTCGGCGGTCTTGCCCGGTTCGAGGGTGCCGATCGTTTTCGACAGGCCCAGCAGGTCGGCGTCGACCGATGTGGCAGCCTTGAGCGCGGCGATCGGGGTCATGCCGTGCTTCACCATTAACGCGAATTCGCGGGCGTTCTCGCCGTGCCGCGACACGCCCGAATCGGTCCCGAAGCCGATCTTGACGCCCAGCCGGACCGCTTCGGAGAAGGTCCGGGTGATCGCCGCGTTGGCCGCGCGGGCCTTCTCGGCGATCTCGGGCGGGAATTTGTCCAGGTCCGGCATCAAGGAATCGGGCGCCATCAGGGTTGGCACCAGGTAGGTGCCCTTGTCCTTCATCAGCTTGAGGGTCTCGGCGGACAGGAAGGAGCCGTGCTCGATCGAATCGACGCCGGCCAGGATCGCGTCGCGTGCGGCCTGGTCGCCGTGGCAGTGGCAGGCGACCTTCTTCCGCAACCGATGGGCCTCGTCGCAGAGCGCCGCCATCTCGGCCGGGGTCAATTGCGGCGTGTCCACCTCATCGGCCAGCGAGAGGACGCCCCCCGAGGCGCAGAACTTGATCACGTCGGCCCCGCCCTTGACCTGGTGTCGGACCGCGGCCCGGAAGCCGTCGGGGCCGTTGGCGATCCCCTGGGCCTCGTCGCGCCGGGGGAAGAGGTCATGTCGGAGTCCATTCTCGTCGGCATGACCGCCCGCGGCGCCCAGGGCGTGGACGCAGACGAGCATCCGGGGCCCCGGCACGACCCCGCGGTTGATCGCATTCCGCAGGCCCACGTCCAGGAAGTCGTCCGAGCCGACGTCGCGGACGGTGGTGAATCCCGCCTCGACCGTCCGCCTCGCGTAGACGGTCGACTGGATCGCCACCTCCGCCATTTCCCTGCGCATTGAATCGACAAATCCCCGATTGAAGTCGGGGTTGCGCTCGTGCGTCAGGTGCGTATGGGCGTCGATGAATCCCGGGCAGAGCGTGGCCTCGCCCAGGTCGATCATGCGGGCGCCCTCCGGCACGGCCAGGTTGGTGCCGACCGCCCGGATCGTCCTCCCCTGCACGATAATCATGCCGCCGGGCACCAGGCCCTCGGCCTTGCCGTCGAACAGGTGGGCCGCCTTCAGGGCGATCGCAACGGGCGGCTTCGGGCCGGGATCGGAGGCGATCAGGATGCAGGAAATCAGGCCGATCATATTCCCCACGATGCGGTCTCCCGGTTTTGATGAACGCGGCGGCCCGTTCGGCGCGATTGTAGCAGGCGGGTAACCCGGACCCAACGCGCCTTCAGCGGGCAAGCCCTGGGTTAACCGCCCGCGTCCCCTTATGATGGTCACCGATCGCCACGGCCCCTTTCCTCCCGAGCCGCAACATGATCCACGTGATCGCCACCCTCACGGTCGAATCCGGCCGCCGTCCCGAGCTCCTCGCGGCCTTCAAGCGGCTGGTGCCGCTCGTCCAGGCCGAGGCCGGTTGCATCGAATACGGCCCCACCGTCGAGGTCGCCACCGGGCTGCCCGTGCAGTGTCCGGCCCGACCGGATGCGATGGTAGTGGTCGAGAAGTGGCAGAGCCTGGAACACCTGCTTGCGCACCTCAAGGCCCCTCATATGGCCGCCTTCCGTGAGGAGGTCGCCCAGATCCTGGTCGAAACCGAGCTGGTCGTGACCACGCCCGTCTAACGAATCCGCTCGCCCCGAACCGAACCATCGGAAGCCCTCCCGCGATGAACCGCCGACGATTTCTGGAAGCGTCGGGCTGGAGCCTGGCCGGCCTGAGCATGGCCGCGACGGGCCTGCCGACTCGCCTCGCAACGGCATCGTTGCGGCCCCGAGAACTGGCCGCCGACGTGGTGATCGCCGGCGGGGGCCTGGGCGGTTGCGCCGCGGCGATCGCGGCGTTGCGGGCCGGTAAATCCGTCATCCTCACCGAGCCGACCGACTGGATCGGCGGCCAGCTCACGCAACAAGCCGTGCCGCCCGACGAGCATCCCTGGATCGAGAAATTCGGCGGCAACGCGTCGTATTTCGCACTCCGGCGCGGCATCCGCGATTACTATCGCGAGCACTACCCGCTCTCGGCCGAGGCCCTCCGGTCCCCCCAGTTGAACCCGGGTAATGGCAGTGTGTCGAAGCTCTGCCACGAGCCCCGGGCGGCCCTGGCCGTGCTCACCGGCATGCTGGCCCCGCACGTATCGTCCGGCCGCCTGCTGGTCCTGCTCGAGCACGCACCGGTCCGCGCCGAGGTCGATGGCGATCGGGTTCGATCGATCACCGTGAAGGACCTCCGTGTGGGGGACGAGCGGACGCTCGTTGCCCCCTATTTCCTCGACGCCACCGAACTGGGCGACCTGCTCGAACTGGCGAAGGTCGAGCACGTCACGGGGGCCGAATCTCATAAGGTCACCGGAGAACCGCACGCGCCCGAAGAGGCCCAGCCCGACAACCAGCAGGCGTTCACCTGCTGCTTCGCGATGGAGTACCGCGACGGCGAGGACCATACGATTGACAAGCCGGCCGAATACGACCAATGGCGATCGTACGTCCCGAACCTGAAGCCCGCCTGGCCCGGCCCGATCTTCGGCGACGCGAGCGACCCGGTCACGCTCAGGCCCCGGAAGATGGTGGTCGACCCCACCGGCGCCGGGCAGGGTTTCTGGGTCTATCGGCGGATCGCCGACCCCCGCAACTTCCAGTCGGGCACCTACCCGGGCGGGATCACCCTGGTCAACTGGCCCCAGAACGACTACTGGAAGGGCAACCTGATCGGCGTCAGGGCCGAAGAGGCCGGGCGCCACGTCGATTCGGCGAAGCAACTGAGCCTCTCGCTGCTCTACTGGCTGCAGACCGAATATGAGCGGCCCGACGGCAAGGTTGGCTGGAAGGGGCTCCGGCTCCGCCCCGATGTCGTCGGCACCCGCGACGGCCTGGCCAAACATCCGTACATCCGCGAGTCCCGCCGGATCCGCGCCGAGTTCACCGTGGTCGAGCAGCACGTCGGCACCGACGCCCGCCGGAAGCTGCTGGGTCGCGAGGAGGTTTCGGCCGAGGTCTACCCCGACTCGGTGGGCATCGGCAGCTACCGGATCGACCTGCATCCCAGCACCGGCCTGGACAACTACATCGACGTCAGCAGCCTGCCATTCCAGGTCCCGCTCGGTTCGCTCATCCCGGTACGGGTCGAGAACCTGCTGCCCGCCTGCAAGAATTTGGGCGTCACCCACATCACCAACGGCTGTTACCGCCTGCACCCGGTCGAATGGGCGATCGGGGAGGCGGCCGGAGCCCTGGCCGCCTTCTGCCTCGACCGCAAGGCGACGCCCAGGGCTGTCCGAAAGACTCCGGGCCCCTTGAAGGACTTCCAGAACGCCCTGGTCGCCTCGGGGGTCGAGATCGCGTGGCCCCGGCTCACCCCGCGTTGAGCCGGGACAACTCGCCCCCCGCCGCCCTTGACAAACCCGACCGGGTCCGATTACTTTCTCACACAAAGCACGCGGGAGGTCTCCGGCAATGGAACTGCACGAGGCGATGGCCCAGATCTCGGAAATCCGCCAGCAACTGGCGAGGACGGAGACCTTCCGGGGTTACCGTTCGGCGACGGTGGCGGGCACCGGCCTGGTGGCGTTCGCCGCCGCGGGGCTCCAGGGCCTCTTGCTGGCCGAGCCGATGGCCGACGTCCGGGCCTACCTGGCCCTCTGGATCGGCGCGGCGGTCGTCGCCGCGACCGGCACCGGCCTGGAGATGCTCCTGCGTTCCCGGCGGGCCCTCGACCCGATGTCGGCGTCGCTGACGCGGCTGGCGGTCGAGCAGTTCCTCCCCTGCTTGATCGCCGGCGGTATGCTCACGGCGGTGATCACCCTGGCCTGCCCCGAGGGGGTGCCGATGCTGCCGGGCCTCTGGCAAATCCTGTTCAGCCTGGGGATCTTCTCGTCCTGCCGCCTGCTGCCCCGGCCGACCGCCTGGGCGGCCGCGTTCTACCTGGTCTGCGGCGTGAGCAGCCTGGCGATCGCCCGGGGGCCGATGGCCCTCTCCCCCTGGGCGATGGGCCTGCCGTTCGGGTTGGGACAGTGCCTCTGGGCGGCGATCCTTTACGTGACCCTGGAGCGGAACCATGGCCGCATCGCGTCCTGAACAACCCGCCGCCGACCAGGCCGGGCGCTTCGCGTATGACGGCCTCGAACGCGTGATCCACGAGCGGGCCCGCCTGAGCATCATGACCTCGCTCGCCACGCACCCGCGCGGCCTGATCTTCTCCGACCTGAAGGACCTCTGCGCGCTCACCGACGGCAACCTCAGCCGCCACCTGCAAACGCTCCAGGAATCCGGCCTCGTCGAGATCTGGAAGGGGTTCCACCGCAACCGACCACAAACCCTCGTCCGCCTCACCGAGGCCGGCAGGCTCCGCTTCCTCGACTACATCGCCGTCCTCGAAAACGTCGTCACCGACGCCATGACCGCCAAGAAAACCGCCCAGGCCGGGCCCGCCGGCCAGATCGCCGAGGGCTGGTCGCTCGCCTGAACGCCGCACTTTGTTGCCCGATCGCAACCGATCGGGCTTTTTTTCAACCAGAAACTTTACACCACAAAGAATTCGACAACCCCAACGAACGGACTCATCGGGCGGACCGTAAGGACCACAGGAGGAATCTTATGAAGGTGATCGAAGCGGACGTACTGGGGATGTGCTTCGGAGTCCGGGACGCCCTGAAGGCCCTGGCGAAGGTGGAGAAGCCGTCCGAGGCGACCATCCACGGCGAGCTGGTGCATAACCAGGAGGTCCTCTACCAGCTCGAGCGGCGGGGGTTCGCGCAGGTCGATGAGGGGGATCGTCGGGCGATCCCCGGGACGCCGGTGGTGGTGGTCACGGCCCACGGCATCAGCGACCGCGAACGCCGCCGATTGGCCGATGCCGGCAAGGTGCTGGTCGATACAACCTGCCCGCTGGTCGAGCGGGCCCACCGCGCCGCCCTCGGGCTGCAATCGCAGGGCTATTTCGTGGTCGTGATCGGCAAGAAGGGGCACGTCGAGGTCCGCGGGATTGTCGAGGATCTCGACCGATGGGCCGTGGTCGAACGCGTCGAGGAGATCCGCGACTTCGAGGCTGATCGGGTTGGCGTCGTCTGCCAGACAACCACACCCGAGCCGAGAGCCCGGGAACTGCTGGCGGCGATCGAGTCGCGGAACCCTCGATCGGAGGTCCGGTTCGTGGACACAATCTGCCTCCCGACGAAGGACCACCAGAGGGCCGTCGAGCGGCTCCTCCGGCGGGTCTCGGCGGTGGTCGTCGTGGGCGGTCGGAACTCGAACAACACGAAGGCCCTGGTCGAACGCTGCCGGCAGGCCGGCGCGACCGCCTGGCACGTCGAAGCAGCAGCCGACCTCGACCCCGCCTGGTTCGACGGCATCGGCGAGGTCGGCCTGACCGCAGGCACATCGACGCTGGACGGGACGATCGCGGAGGTCCGAAGGGCCTTGATGGCCATCGAGGCGGGCGCCGAGGTAATACGGGCCTGAATCCCCTCAAGGATCCACGGACGGGAAGTCGTCTCGGGATCGGATCGGTTCCAGGTCGGGTTCCTGGGCGAGCATTGCCCGGGTCGCGGGGAGCTTGAAGAAGCCCAGGTCCCGGGCGCGGGCCAGGAACGCGACCGCCTGCCGACCGCGTCGATCGGCCTCGGCCGGGTCGGCCGCGGCCTTCGCCGCCAGAGACCAGGCGCGGGCCCAGTCGTAGGCGACCTGGGAGATCGGCGTGGGCGAACCGGGCGTCAGGCCGATCGCGAGGTCGAATTCGCCGCGATGGGCCAGGATCAGGGCCCGTCGCGATCGGAGGCTTTCGCGTTCCGAGCCCTTCGGCATCAGGGCATCCGCCCGGTCGAGCGACGCCAGGGCCTCGTCGGTCCGACCCAGGCGATCGAGGATCTGGGCCCGGAAACCGGCCGACAGGCCCTCGGTCTCCAATCCCCGGGCGAAGGATGGGGCGCGGCTCCGTAGCCCTGCCAGGGCTTGATCGGCACGATCGAGCCACTCCAGGGCACCCTCGGGATCGCCCTGGCCTTCATGGTCGAGCGCGACGTTCAGGCGGGTCAGGGCGACCGAGTGGGTGTAATCGATGACATCGGGAAACCTTGCGCCGAGAGATTCGAAGAGCTTCAGGGCGCGGATATGGGTCCGTTCCGCCTGCTCGGGACGGCCGGTCCTCGAATAGAAGTTGGCCAGGTTCCCCAGCGATTTGGCCAGGTTCCCCTCGTAGGAGGGCGCACCGGGGTGATCCTCGGCCAACGCGTTCTCGATAGCGACGGCCTCCACCATCGCCTTCTCCCCCTCGTCCGGGCGGCCCGACCGGCCCCATCGCCCCCAGATAGCTCAGGGTACCGCTGAGATCGCCCTTGTCGGCCGAACTCAATGGCCGATCGCGGACAACGCTGTGCTGGAGTTCCGCGGCCCTTTCGTACATGGGCACGGCTAGGTCGGTCCGGCCCGTCCGGTCGATCAGGTATCCGAGCTCGTACAGGGTCTTGCCCAGCGACGCCCGATAATCGGGGTCGTCCGAGTGTCGCGAGACCAGGTCCTCCTGGATGGAGGCGGCCTTCTCGTAGAGTGGCCTCGCCTCCGCAGGCCGGTTGAAGTGGTCATTCAGCAAGGCCAGGCGGAACGCCGCCCGCCCCAGGGCATCCCGGCCCTCGTCGTCGAGCAGGCCCGACTCCTCGCCTTGCTCCATCAGTTCGAGGCCGCGACGCATCACCTCGCCGGCGGGGCCGGACGATTCGTGGCCGAGTATAACTGCCCGAGGGACCCCAGCGCCGCCGCCAGCGAATCGGCGAGGACCGGGGTCGGCCGGGTCCTGGGCGACCAGGCCCTCCAGCAGCATGATCGCCTTCCCGTACGACTCCTCGGCCTCGCGGCTGCGGTCGAGCCGCTTGTGGATGTCCCCCAAGCGGGTCGCGGCCTTCGCCACATCGAGCCGCAATCCGGGCTCGTCGCCTCGTTCGAGGACGAACCGCGTGTAGAAATCGAGAGACTCTTCCAGGATTTCCCTCTGGGTCAGAATCCATCGACTTCAAGTCGGGGAGCTTGGCAACCACCTTGCCGAGCATTTCGGCAACCACCCGGCTCGATTCGCGGAGGTTCTGCTTCGCGATCTGCTCCTGCTCGCGCGTCCGTTCATTGGCCCGCCCGAGCAAGACCGTGCTGGCGCCAAGCACCCCCACGAGCAAAACCAGGGCGACGGCGCCGGAGAATACCCAGGCGCGATGCCGACGCCCCCAGCGTCGGATCCGATCGCCGAACGGCTCGCGACGGGCCGATGTGGGTTCGTCGGCCAACCAACGCTCGACGTCCTCGGCCAGCGCGGAGGCCGAGGCGTACCGATCCTCGGGACGCAGGGCCAGGGCCTTCATGCAGACGGCATCCAATGCCTTCGGGATCCGCGGCCGGACCTGCCTGGGCGGCGTGATCTCCCCGCGCCGGACTTTTTCCAGGATGATCGGGATGGTCCCCTCCCAGACCGGCGCCTTGCCTACCAGCAGGGCATAGAGGATCGCCCCCAGGCCGTAGACGTCGCTGGCGGGCCCGAGCTGGTCGATCCGCCCGGCGGCCTGCTCGGGGCTCATGTACTGGGGCGTGCCCAATGCGCTCCCCTGGGCGGTCGGCTCGTGGCTGCCGCCCGATGTCGGCGAGATCGTCGCATCGCCCGCCCCCGCCCGTCCGGGCTCGGGCTGGCCGACCGCCTTGGCGAGGCCCCAATCGATGATCAGGGTTTCACCATGCTTGCCGAGCATCACGTTCGCCGGCTTCAAGTCGCGATGAAGGACGCCACGGCTATGGGCATAGGCGATCGCCTCGCAGACATCGACGAACCGGCCGAGCAGCTTGCGGAAGGCGACCGGATCGGAGCCGCCGGAGGTATGGAATTGCTCGATCGCCTCACGGAGGCTATCCCCCTGGATGAACCGCATCGCATAAAAAGGCCGGCCGTCGGGGTGGGTCCCCAGGCCGTAGACCGGGACAATCCCGGGATGCTCCAGGTTGCCGTTGATTTCCGCTTCAACCAGGAACCGGGCCCGAAAATTGGGGTTGGCCGCCTTGTCTTCCTGGATCTCCTTCAGGGCGACTTCCCGGCCAAGCTCCTCGTCCCGGGCCACATAAACCTGGCCAAGGCCGCCCCGGGCATGCGGCCGGAGGATTCGAAACCGGCCCGCAGGCGAACCGCCGGCATGAGCCCCCCAGGTCGAGGGCGGGCCTGAGTCCGGAGGGCTCACCTGGATCGTCTCCTCGGAGCAGGCTTCGGTATCGGAGGCCGCCAGGCTGGCCTCGATTACGGGATCTTGATGGGACATGCGGATCTGGGTGATCGCCTGCGCGGTCGACGCGCCCACCTGCCCCCGGAACGCCCGTAGGCTCCGAGTCGGATCGCCGCCATGAAGGGCCAGATAGGCCTCGACCAGCGGCTCGAGCATCGCCCGATGTACGGGCCTCAAGGCTCCGGCAAATTCCAGGATTTCGCCCAGCATTTGCCCGCGATCGGTCGACCAACCGCGTAACGCCGAGATCAGGTCCTCCCGCGAAATCAGGCCATTATGGAGGGCAATCAGGCCGAAGAGGAGATTGCAGGCCGGCTCGGGGCGGGGGGAAGCCCCGTACGGTTCGCTCATCATTCACCTCGGGAACAGATCTTACCTCCCCCGACGGCCGGGGGAATTGTGCTATCGGATCGAACCGCTTGACAGACGGATCGCCCGGGACTCTATAATGGGGCCAACGTGCCCGTAGCTCAATTGGATAGAGCGTCAGCCTCCGGAGCTGAAGGTTAGAGGTTCAAATCCTCTCGGGCATACTGGAGAAGAGCCCCTGGCAGCCCTTGCCAGGGGCTCTTTTCTTTTGTCAAGCAAGGGGTTTACGTCAACGGGCCCGCCAACCGATCCACGGTTGCCTTGAGTGCTCACCTTGTCATCCCGACGCCGCGTTTGTCGCCCGTTGCACCGGGTTGGTGCAACGCCTGGTGCAACGGGATGGGCTGTGCCGGTGGCTCGCTGGGCCTCGGTGCCGGTCGGGCCGTCGATCGGTAGTGCAGGGAGGGCGTCGAGGGCACCCCCGATGTCGAGCAGGCGGGGGTCGGTGTAGATGTTCGCCGTCAGGCTCGGGTCGGAATGTCTCATGGCGGCCTGGGCCGTCCGTAGCGGCACCCCGCCCTTGCTCAGCAGGGTGCCGAACGTGTGCCGCAGGGCATGCACGTCGAGCGTCCGGCCCCGGTCGTCCCGCTTGGCGATCCCGGCCGCCGTCAGGTCGCGGTCTAGGATCTTCACCAGGGCGGCGGGCACCGTGAAGACGGGGGAGTCGGCCGGCAGCCGCTCCGGGATCGGCTCGCCACGACGGCGGGCTTCGGCCTGGCGGGCGGCGAGCCGGTCGGCGAGCCATTGGCCCAGGTCTGCCGCCAGGTCGGCACGGATCGGCACGGCGTTCCCTTCCCGGCTCTTCTCGTCGGCCGCTTCGAGTTGGGCGAAGGCGGCCGGGCCGTCGAGCCTCAGTTGCCCCACGGTGATGCTGGCGAGTTCGCCACGACGGAGCCCGGTCAAGACGAGCGTCTTGTAGATGAGGGCCCGCTCCCGGCCCAGCAGGTCGAGGCGTTCCCGCACCTCGGGCCGCACGTTGGCGAAGGCTTCCCCCTTCCGCTTGCCCCGCCGCACGGTCAGGGCTTCGAGCAGGGGCCGACGCCTCGCCACGTCGAGCAGGCGGTTCAGCTCATCCTCGGTCATCGCCCGGCGGCGGCGGCGGGGGTCGGCCTTCTCGTCGGCCTTCGGCACCCCCTTGAATGGGTTGGCGATGAGCCGGCCCGACTTGACGCACCAGTTGGCGAACGCGACGGCGGCGGCCCGGTGGCTGTTGCGGGATCGGGCCGACCGCCCGGCCTTCGCCTCGGCGGCGAGCCAGCCCTCCAGGGCATCGCGGGTGAGATCGGCGAGCCGTCCGAAACCGCAATCGGCCTGCAGCCTGCTGAGGTAGATCCGAACGTTGCGGCGAGGATGCTCGACCGATCCGGCCGCCGTCAGGGAGTTCAGATAGGCATCGATATGCTCCCCGATGGGCCGCGCCAGGTGCTCGCCGACGCGGGCCTCGCCCGGGGTAATGAGGCCGGCCCGCTGGCGCTCCGCCTTCCGCCCAGGTCGGCGAGCACCTGGCGGGCGGCATCCTCGGTCTTGCAGCCCGTCGAGACCGCGACGATCAGGTTGTTCCCGTCCCTAAACTTGGCCACGAAGGTGGCCGACTCGACCCGGATTCGGTCCGCCCCATCCTGGCCGAATTCGCAGCAGCGGCCCGAATCACTTCGCGTGCTGCCGGCGACGGCTCTCCCTGGCAACCCTCTACAGGTGGCTCTTCCATGACCGATTGACCCGAGCCTATGCCACTCAGGCTGCTCCTTCCTCAAACCTCGCTCCCCCAATACGGTCCCACCCGATCCGACACTCTCCTCCTCGTCATCCGATCGGCCACCTGGGGTTATCCTCCATCGCGGCTGGCGTCTGCCCCACCACCGGTCCCGCCCCGAGCCTCTCCGGAATCCATTCGGCGTGCTTGAAGGCCCGCTGAGGGTGGTAACGATCGGCTCACCGAATCTCCTTACCAGTCGAGGGGCGTGGCGTGGCGTCTCCCGGGATCATGCCCATCGACCACCGCACCATCTCCATCCACATCTTCTGGATGTCGGGCCGGTCCCAGACCTCGATCTGGTGGCCCATGCCGTTGTAGAGGACGCGCCCTTTCCCATAGGTGCGGGCCCAGGCCACCGCGAAGTCCCCATCCTTCCTGTGGACGTCCTTCCTGGAAAGGTCGAGCTTGCTCGCCTCGAGCCGCAACAGGACCCGCACCTTCTCGCGCGAGTAGTCCTTGATTTGATAGATCTCGTCTTTCATCGTGAAGGTCCGCGGCAGGTGCCCCATGCCGGGGAACGACGGGTCTTCCACGACAAAGGGGGCGTCGAACGTGCCCCAGGGATGGCCATCGAAGTAGCCGCCGATCATCTCGCCGTACTCGGGCCAGCCGACGAAGGTGATCGTCGCGCTGTGGATGCCGATGAAGCCCTTGCCGTCGTCTCGCACGAACGAGAGCAGATCCGCCTTCTGCGAGTCATCCATGTCGAGGTTGCCGTCGGTGAAGAAGGCGACGGCGTCATAGGCGTCGAGGTTCCGGGCGCCCCACTTCAACGGGTTCTTGGTGATGGCGGTGCAGTCGGTCCGGAAGTCGGTATCCCAGAGGCCGGAGGTCCGACCGAGGTTGTAAAGGGTGACCATCGCGGTGGAGACAGACTCGTGCTGATAGCCCTTGGCCTGGCCGATCACCAGGAGTCGCCGCTTCTTCTCCTGGCCGGCGGCCGTGCCCGAGAGCCCGACGATGAGGGCGAAGACGAGGAGGGGACGTATCAAGCTCATCTCGAGAGCCTCCCGGCGGACATCATGGGGACTTCGTCATCGCGATCGAGGGAGAGGACGAAATGAGGCTCACCCCCTCGGGCTCGCGGGACCGCCGGCCCTCGGCCCCGACCGCTGGTTATCTCGCGTTGTATCTGCCCACCCGAGGATCGAGGAGCAGCCTGCGAATCGGCGGGAACCTTGCCGGAGGCCCTGGCATCGCGTGCGTACCCTCCGAGGACGGTCCCGAGAAGGCGTCGCGGATGATCGCCCGGACGTTCCTGGGTCGTGCCCCCTCGAAGGGGGCCGGGGGCTTCAGCTCTTGCTGAGCGCGGGGACCTCCGCCTCGATCAGATCGCGCATGAACTCCGCGGCCATCCGGGCGTTGTGGTCGGCGTACTCGATGCCGACGGTCTGGCCGTCGACGACCGGCAGCTGGTGGCAGAGTTCGTAGCCGAGATAGCCGTCGTAGCCGATCTCGTTCATCGAGCGGACGAAATCGCGATAGTACCGGTTCGTCTCCTCTCCGACCACGCCATCGTTCCGCTCGAAGCCCCGGATCGAGCCGTCAGGCCGTCGCTCGAATTCGCCGCCGAAGTGGGTGAGGACCTGGAGCGGGCCGACCGCCCGGGCCCCTTCGCGGATCCCCTCGGTGCTCCGGTCCTTCATGAGGGGCGCATCGAGGCAGAGCTTCAAATGCGGCGAATCCACTTCCTTGACCATTCTCATGAGGTCGTCGTGGTGGTTGATGAGGGGCTTGTGGTTCTGGAGAGCGAGGGTGATCCCGGCTTCCCCCGCGTACCGGGCGCATTCGACCAGGGACTCGCGGCACCACCCCCAGATCTCCTCGGCGGTGAACTTTTCGTGGACGATCGGCCAGTAGTTTTCGGCGATGTCATAGGTGGCGAGCTGGGGGTGGCGGGTCACGCCCCACCAGGCGAGGAACACGCGGAGGGTCGGTGCGCCGAAGTCCGCCGTCATCCGGACCAGGTCGCGGACCATGCAAACCTGCGATTCCCGGACCTCGGGGACGGGGTTGCTGAAATCATTGTTCGCGGCGACGGCGTAGATCTCGATCCCCTCGCCATCGGCCCGCGAGCGCAGGTCCCGGCAGCGGGCCGTCGGCCAGTCGAGCGGATTGCCGTGGGGGCGCTTCCCGTCGATCTCGATGCCGTCATAGCCGTATTCCCTGGCCCGCGTGATCATCTGCGGGAGGGTGAGGGCCTCGCCGCGATACCACAGGCCCAGGTAGGTGATGCTGTAGAGTCCGACTTTCATGGCGAAATTCCTCTCCCGCCCGGCCCGAATGGGGACGCGAGGCCCTTTGCCCGCAGTCCTGGAACGACGATCGACCCGCCCGCGAACGCGGACTTCACCTGGTCTTCCCGGCTGCCCACAGGACGGCGTTGCGGACCAGCACCCTGTAGGACGGATTCCCGAATGCCGACCGGCCGTGCCCCAACTGGATCGCCACGACCTTCGAACCCTCCAGGGGACCGACCCAGGCGAGGTTCCGGTCGCTCGTGGGGTTGTCGGTGGTCAGCAGCGGGCGGATCCTCGGCGACATCTTCAGGTTCTTGTACGCCTCGTCCTGGATGCGAAACCGGGACAGGCCGGCGGTCACCGGGTGGTCGCTCACTGGCGTGACCTCGATCTGCTGGTCGTCCTTGACGGCCGACGACGGGGCGTCGCCCTCCCGTTGGAGCCGGTAACTGCCGCCGACCGCCTCGTCGACCCACCAGCCCCAACTCTGGTAGTTCAACAGGGCATGGTGGAGGACGACCACGCCACCCCCCGCCTCAACGTAGGCCCGCAGGTTCTTCCTCGAGGGCTCGTCGAGCTCGCGGGTGAAGTCGTACATGATGATCACGTCATACTTGCCGCGCAGGTCGTCCTTGAAGGCGGTCGCGCTGATGACGACCGGCAACCGGTCGAACTCGTCATAGTTATCGAACAGGCCATAGAACGCGGCGTCGTGGTCGTGCCCGCCGGTGATCAGCATTGCCTTCACCTTGGAAGTCGCGGAGGCGGTCTCGTCCAGCCGCTTGATGTAGACGTTTTTGAACTGGACAAGGCTGGGCGGGCCGGTCCAGACGCCGTCCTTCTTACTCCCGTGGTGCTGGAAGGCGAGCCGACCCCGGCCGGGCATGCTCGGGATGGTGGCGCCGGGGATGACCGTCTTGCCGTTGAGCGCGATCGTCACGGTCTTACCTTTGACGGTGATTTCGAAGTGATTCCATTCCCCTACGGGCCGGTCCGCCTGCGTGGTCGGGGTGGCGGCGGCCTTCAAGGCGGGCGGGCTCTTCGGGTCGGTACGGATGCTGTAGATCTCGCCCGACCCGATCGGCCAGCACCAGATGTTGGCCTGGTAATACCCATCGCCGCGGAGGAAGACACCGGAGTCGGCGTCGGGGAGCGGGATGCGGATTTCCTTGCCGTGGACGTCCCTGGCGTGGGTACCGTCCGGGAGGATGTAGGGGATGCTCTTGTTGACGAAAGGGGGCTTCCTTGCCAGGCCTCCAGTCGACCTGCATCACGAAATCGCCGTACTCGTCCTCGGTCCAGAGCGACTTGTCGCCCTTCGACTCGCTCAGGGCATCGTAGTCGATCACCCCGTCGACGACCTTCCAGTGCCCGCCGTCCCCCTCGGGGACCTTCCAGCCGGCGAGGTCCTTGCCGTTGAAGAGCGCCACGAACCCGGGAGGCGGCGTGTTGTCGGCGGCCCGGGCGTCCGAGGCGGCCAGGAGCCCCGCCAGGATCGGCAGGAGGACGAAGGGGAATCGGACCTGGATCATGAGCGGGGTCCCTGGATGGTTCCATTTGCAGGATTCATGACGGGTGCGAAAAGACCGGCTGCCCTCCCGATCAGCGTGTAGGGGGCGGGACGTCGAGCGCGGGATTGGCGTCGAAGAATCCGTCGGGCTTGAGCACGAAGCCAACCGATGCGACCGGCATCACCGGCCAGTCCTCGATCCGTGGAATGTGGGTCTGGCCGAAGTTGTACCAGACGACAACGTCGGTCGCCGCCAGGTCCCGGTCCGCCCTCGTCCAGGCGCCAAGTCCTGTGTCGTCGGGGCTCTGGTTCGGATACTCGCCGGCCGGATACCGCTCGTCGGCCTTGTAGGGCGTCACCCACAGGTTGTGCGTAAGGAAGCCGGCCCTCTTGAGCAGGGCGAAGGACGGCTGCGCGTGAGGCAGGACGTTCTCGCCCGGACAGAGCCGGTAGCCGACGGGCCCGCCCAACTCGTTCTTCTTCGACGCGTTCACGACCCGCCAGAACCGAGCCGAAGCCGCGTTGGTGTCACGGCGAGCGGCCAGCTCCTTCTCGAGCGGGGTCACCTCGGCGAAGAACGCATTGTCATGCGGGTTCTCGGGGCCGGGGGGGACGCCCTTGACGTTCACCTCCTGCGCGGTGTTGCTGGCCTCGCCGTCGACATCCAGGTCGAGCCTGGCGTTGAAGAAATGCTGGTGGTTCGGCGCGATCAGCCGGGGTGCGACCTCCGTCCCGTACCTCGCCCCCTCGCCGGGCCTGAGGGCCTGAGTGTTCACGATCCCGGTGAGCTTGACTTCCATCTGGATCGAGCCGTCCTGGTACAAGTACCAGTAGAACCCGTAGTCGTAATTCCCCACGTTGGCGATCATCGAGACCGCCAGCCGCCGGGATCTCCGGACCTCCTGCTGCCCCGTCCGCCAGTCGGTGTGCTTCCAGAGCAGGCCGAAGTCCTCCTCGTGCAGGCAGACCGCGTTCTTGATGGTGACGGCACGCCCCTGGTTGTCGGCGAGGTGGCCGTCGAAGTAGCGAATCGTCCCGAGGCAGTCGCACCCCATGGCCAGCGAGTTGGCGAGCATCCCGACGCCGTACTCCCCCAGGTCGAAGACGTTCTTGCGATAGGCGGACTCCTTGGGGTCGCCGTACGGGACGATCATCTCGGCGATCGACCCGCGGTAGAGGATCGGCCTCCCGTCGTAACCGACGGTGTGGAGCACCAGGCCCTCCCGAGGGTTGAACCCGACCCGGAACGTCCACTTCTGCCAGCGGACCTCATGCCCGCTCACCGAGAAGCTCGGACCGTCGGCCTGTGAGAACTCCAGCGGCTTGAGGTCGGCCCGCGGTCGGGCCACATCCGCCCGCCCCCAGTTTCCCGCCCTGGCCGGCACCGGCACCACCCCGAGGTCCTCGATCCGCACGACCTCCCTGCGGTTCAGGTCGATCACGGTGATGAGCCCTTCGACCGGGTGCGCATAGCCGTTGTCGTTCGCGTCGGCCTTGACCCAGGTCAGCGCCCGGACGATCCGCCTCCCCCGGTCTCCCGCCGGCTCGTTCCCGTAGTGACCGGCCGACCAGGCGTCGACCATCACCAGGCTCATGTCCTCGACCCCGCGCTTCTTCAAGGCCTCCCGAAATTCCGGCGACCGCTTGGCCGCCTCCTCGCACTCCCCGAACTCGTCCATCATGATCGGCGGCTGGACGCCCTTCGGGAGTGCCTCGAACCTGGGCACCGACCGAGCGGTGAGGTTCACCAGGGCTTCGTACCCGATCCCCGTCGCCCGGTCGAGCAGGACCAGCCGGGCCACTCGGGGGACCGCCGAGTCGGCCTTCGGGTGGAGCACCAGGGCCTTGGCGGGCTCATTCAGGGCGACCGAGACGAATTTGAAGGTCTCCCCGAGCCTCCGGACATCCCGGAGGATCGTGACCGCGAGCCGGATCTCGTCGGGGTCGAGAGGGTCGAGCGGGTGCCGGCTCCGGTCCTCCGCCGCGACCGCTTCCTCGCCGAGGACCGGCTTCTCCGATGGTTTGGTCGACGGGGGAGGCGCCTGGGCTGGAGCCGTCGGCGAGCCGATGAAGTTCGCCACCAGACCCAGGATCGCCGCCGCGATCAGGCTTCCGGCGACCGGCCTCGAATCCCGCATGGTTGTCCTCCTCGGCGGTGGAAACGTCCTCCTAACGAATGGACTAACGATACCGGACCGGCGGGGTCGGGGCTTGCTCAAGGGCGGCAGGATTTGTGACAGGAGCGGCGTCGCTCGCACCCCGCGTGTAGTATTCTCGGTACTCGCGCGGGGTCCTCCCGAAGTGGCGGCGAAACTCGCGAGTAAAGTGGCTCTGGTCCGAGAACCCGCAACCGATCGCGACCTCCGCCATCGAGCCCCTGGTATAGACCAGGGCCCGGCTCGCCATCACCATCCGGAGCTTGCGCAAGTATTTCTGCGGGGTGAGGTGGAAGGACGCCAGGAACTTCCGCTCGAACGCCCTCACGGACAGATGCGCGAGCTTCGCCAGCTGCCGGTTGGTCACGGTCGTATGGTAATGGTCCCGCAGGTGAGCCAGGACCGGCCCGAACCCCGAATCCGGCTTCAGCCCGTGTCGACTGGCTCCGAGGTTCCGGGTCAGCCCCGCCGTCCCGACGACCGACCCGCCCGCGTCCACCAGCGGGATCTTGTTCGTGAGGTTCCAGACGGTCCGGCCGTCGGGCTGCCCGACCAGTTCGATCCGGTCCACGACCCGGTTCCCGGCCAGTACATACTCGTCGTCGAGCCGAAATTGATCGGCGAGGAACGCGGGGGAGAGGTCGTAATCGGTCTTCCCGATCACGTCCTGAGGGCCCACCGCCGGCCCCAACCCGTTCCGGTCGTCCATCGCGAAATTGACCAGAAACGCCCGGTTGACCCAGCGGTAACGACCGTCGCGGTCCTTGACCCAGACCAGCACGTCTTCCAGGCAGTCGAACAACCCGGCCAATGGGACCCACTTGACGTTCAAACTCATGACGGCGATCCTTCTCGACGCGACAGAGCCTGCTGCATGAGCCGAAGGAAGCGTTGCCGAGGTCCGGGCCGATCAAGGCCAGGATGACGCGGGTGGACGGACTCGAACCCTCTACATCACCTCGTAACAACTTTGGAATGTAAGCCCAGCCCAATCGCCTTGACAGTCCAGATTCAGGAAAACTCCCGACCTCACCGGTTCGATGCGATGGCTTGATCGCCGTACGGGAGAGGCTAGCGATCAGCCGGCCGAAACGGATTCACATTTTGATTGTTGGGCCCGCCAACGATCAGGTAGCAACTCCGCGATCCGCCGCGCCGGATGGGTGCAGACCCGCCCCGTGACATCGCGGAGGTAGGAGAGAGGGTCGATCCCCAGCCCCTTCCAGGTCGCCGTCACGCTGAACAGGATCGCCGCTGTCCGGCCCCCATCGTCGCTGCCGCAGAACAGCCAGTTCTTCCGGCTGAGGGCGACCGGCCGCATCGCTCTCCGTCGCGTTATTGTTGATCGCCGGGAAGCCCGCCTCCGGTTAGCGGTTCTGCGCCGCCCAGTTTGACTGGGCGTACCCGACCGCCTGGCCTAACAGGCCCTTGGGCATCGCATCACCCTGGCGGACTGACCTCTAGCCAGACGCCGAAGGACTTCAGCAGCGGACAGGTATAAATCGGTGAGATGGGGGGCGAGGCGGCAAACCGGCCTTCAGGCGAGGCGCGGCGGTGGGGCGGGCCGCATAATCGGCCACGTCCCTGGCGTCGGTTTGATAGAGCCGGCGTGGAAAGGTGTGGAGGCCGCGGCGCCTGCTGAACCGGGCTGAGTCAGGTCGCTGCCGCGCCAGTCGCGGCACAGGACGGCCCAATCGACGGCTTGCGAGGATCGTTTGGCCATCGGTTGCCCCTCGACGTGTAATTCGATGGCACAATCATCGCGGGTGGTCGCCCGGCCTTGAAGAAGCACCTGGCCGGACGGTTACACTGGGGCCGCGGAACCTTGGAAATCCGGTATCACATAGTTCTCGGGGCGGACTCCGGGAGGGCATGGTGTTCGGACTGCGGTCGGCACTCAAAAGAACATTCACCCAGCCAGCATGTTCCGGTGGCCCTGTTGCCGGGCGGAGAAGTTGGGTGAGGGTGCCGATCCTCCCCGCGATGTATGGGCCGTCTGGATCAATACCCCCGTCCTTCCGCCTGTCTTATGATCGTTCCTCAATCCTTGAGGCTGTCGGCGATCAGGCCCTCGGCGAACCCGAGCAGGAGCGCCGCGCGGGCCGTCGCCTTGATCGCGGGGTCGTCCCGCCTCGCGGCGACCGATGCGGGATCGGACGCGGCCGCGGCGCGGGCGGCCTGTCGCAGGCAGGCCTCGACGCCGTCGTCGTCCGGGTCGCAACGGGCCGCCAGCGGCCAGATCTTCGACGGGAGGCCGAGGTCGGCGTAGATCGTGGCGACCTGTTCGAGCCGGCGCTCGCGGCCGTACATCACCGTGCCCAGGTCGCTCCCGGAGACATAGGCATAGACGGTCGAATCCACCGCGTTCGATGCCCGATCGGCCCATCGTCGCGCCTCGCCGCTGCGGCCCGCCTTGTGGAGGGCGGTTGCCAGCGTTCCCAGAGCCTCCAGATCGCCCTCGATCCCCCCCGCGATCGCCTCGGCTTCGCGAAGGGCAGCAACGGCCTCGTCCCGGCGGCCCGCGTCATGGAAGGCGAGGGCGACCGCGCACAGGGCCGGGACGCGGCCGGCCCGGGTCTTGATCCGGCCGTCGATCGTGCTGCGGGCCCCGGCGAGATCGCGGGCGCGGGCCTGTGACCTGGCGATGCGGATCCACGCCCACTCGCCCACCGGGATCTCCCGCACCGATTCCATCACCTCCAACGCCAGCCCCGGGCGGCCGGCGTCCGCCAGGGCGACGGCGATGCTGGGTCTCCCGCTGGACCGGGCGTCGAAATTCGCGGCAAGCCCGGCCATCACCCGATAGGCCCGATCGGCCGACTCGGGTGCCGACGTGGCGATCCCGGCGAGGGCGCGGACCTTGGTATCGAGCCACTGGATCCCCATCGCTACGGCGATCGCCTCGTCGATCTTCCCCCCCTCGGCCAGCGTGACGGCACGGTCGGCGGCGTCGGACTCGGGCCCCCGCGAGGGGGCAATGGCTTCCGGCTCGGGCGGAGCGGCCCTGGTGCGGCTAACGTCGTCGACGATCGTCGCCAGCAAGGCCTCCGCGGCGGCACGGTCGCCGATCGAGTTCCAGGCCGCGATGACCTGGCCGATCGCCGCGGTACGGGAGCGGTCGCCGAGGATCTTCACCGCCCGCGTCGCCCCTTCGAGGTCGCCCACCGCGACGCGAGCCCGGATCACTCGGCCCAAGCTGTGGCCCGGCTCGAAGACGTCGGCCGGCCGCTTGAGGGCGTGGGCCTCCGCCTCGTCGAGCGTGGCGCGGGCCGTATCGGCCTGCCCCAGCCGTCCCTGGGCCTCGGCCAGCGCGGCGAGCGGCCACGCCCGGTTCGCCTCGGGGGCCATCGCGTCGACCTGGCGTCGTACCTCGGCGAGCCACCGCACCGCCCGATCCCGCTCCCCGCCCGGCCGTAGGCTTCGGCCAGTGCGAGCGCGGCGTCCTGGGGCGGGTCGGTCGCCGCTTCGGTGCCTGGCCCGCCTCGACGAGTCGACCGGCCGCGCGGAGCAGATCGGCCCGACGACCGGCCCACGCCCGCGTCATGTCCTCGGGCCGGCCCCCGAACAGGGCGGCACGGCCTTCAGGAGTTCGACGGACGCCAGGGCATCCTCGAGCCGGCCGGCCTTGACCTGGCGATCCGCGATGTCCTCGAGTGCCGCCCATCGCGAGATCGTTCGTCCGCTGAGAAATCCGTTGACCTCGGGGATGAGCTTCGCGATCCGCGTGGCCTCGGCGAACGCCGCCACGGCGCCATCGACATCCCCGGCGCTCGCCAGGGCCGAGCCGATCCCGGCCCAGGCCGCCGGCGCGTCGGCCCGTTCTCCCAGCCCGGCCGCGATCGCGCGGGCAGCAGCCGGGTCCGTCCTGGCCCGCTCGGCCGCGAGGACGGCCAGGGCCTCGTCGCGGGCGTCGCCCTGGAGCGTATCGGTGATGCCTGCGGCCTTGTCGACGGCGCCGGCCTTCGCCAGGGATCGGGCCCAGGTCATCCGGCCGTAACTGCCCGTCGCCCCCGACGCCATCCGCTCGGCCGTCGCCGCCGCGTCGGCCCACAGCCCGGCCTCTTCTTGCAATCGATGGACGCGGGACAGGACAACCGCCCGGACATCCGGGCTGCCGGAGGAAGCCCTCGATTCAAGGCCGCCGGCCGCCTCGGACGCGGCACGTAAGGCCTCGGCCGCCGCCCCGGGGATCGGTCTTTCGGCCGCTTGCGAAGCCATCAACGCGGAAGCCAGGACGACGGTGATCATGGGGATCGCTCCTCGTGAAGGGGCGCGGACAGCTTCCCCAGGATAACCAATTACGGTCCCGTTGCCGGTCCGAATGATGCCGGAGTCCGGATTCTTCGCGCCACGGCCTAGGTCACCCGCGGGCCTTGCGGTGCCTACGGATCGCGATGAGCCCGCAAGGAAGAGCCGCCGTCAGGGCGAGGGCGAGCGAGGAGGGCTCGGGGACCGCCACCAAAGTGGCCGACACGGTCAGGCCGGTCCCGGGAGCGCCCGCGTTGTTGTCGGCGAGGGTCAGGCCGCCGAGCGAACGGCCGGCGTCGGACAGGAGCACGGTCACATCGACGAACGACCCGGACTGGAGGCTGGCAACCTGGAAGCCCAGGGCCATCGCCACGTCGGCCGGGCTGGTCGATGTCGCGCCGTTGGTATTGTCGAGGGCCCCGTTCAGCAGGTTCGTGAAGAGGCTGCTGAGTTGGTTGTCGCCCGCCTGGAACGACTGCGGGAACGGCGGCGTCCCCGCGAGCGAGCCGCTTCGCGTGACGTAATCCTGGTCGAACCGCGGGCCGATGTCGGGGTCGACATAGAAGAAGACCTGGAGCCCGGTCAACGTCGAGCCGGTCTGGTTGGTCAGTCGGTAGCGCAGCAGCAGGTCATTGGCGTTGGGCCTGGTAAAGCTGAAGCTGCCGGAGATCCCCGGCAGTGGGGCGTTCGACAGCCCCTGACTCTGGCCGACGCCATTGCCCAGGTCACGCCCCGGCGCGTTCACGAACAGGTCCATTTGCGAGATGGAGCCCGCTCCCGAGGGGCCGAAGCTGATCGAGAGGTTCGTCGGGCTGTTGGCGAACCCCAAGTCGCCGTTCGGCCCGAACGAGCCCGACACGACGATGTCGGCGGTTGCTGCGGAGGCCCCTGCCAATGCCAGGGCGAAGGCCAGAGCGGCCCGGGGGATGAGGTGGAGCATGGGCGATCTCCTCGGGAAACTCGGGCTCAGTTGGCGACGCAGGAGAATAGCCGGGCGTTATTGATCGCGTAGACGGCTCCGTCCGGGCCGATTACGGTCGGCGTGTACGCCTCGCCGGTCGGCGGCGCGAGTTGCAGGCCCGTGCTCAACGTATTGGTGTTGAAGTCCCAGCGATAGACGTGGCCGTCCTCGCTGTTCACGACGGCGCAACGGTTGACAGGGTCGATCGCGGCCGAGTTGATGCACCACTCGCGCACCGCGTTGGTGAGGCCGGGGAAGTCGGGATCGCGCGTCGGGCCGTTCACGGTAATCACGGCCCGCATCACCGTCGCGTTGGTGATCGGGTCGGCCATGGAGTTGTTGGGATCGACCAGGGCCAGCTTGTTTACGCCGTCGCCGCCGGTGCTGCCGTAGTTGTTGTATTTGGTCAGCAGCAGGTACGACGACGAGCCGGTATATCTGGGGACGGCCGTGCTCGGGACGATCGACGCGGTGTCGTCCCAGCCGAAGGCGCTGGGCAGCTTGGTGGCGGCCAGGGTCGCATCGTAGTGCAGCAGCCAGCCTCGGGCGTGGTTGGAAGGGAAGCTGGTCTCCAGCACACCGAAGTAGACGTCGCCGTCGGGGCCGACGGTCGGGGTCCCGCTGCCATCATCGGGCACGGGAGCGGGGTTAGTGTTCCGCGGGTCGCGGAGCACGACCGACGACTGCCGGGCGAGCGTCGCGGCATCGATGCGGCAGAGCCGCCCCGCGCCGAACGACGCGGCGTTCACCGCCACGTAAAGCGTGTTCCCGTCGTTGCTGAAGGCGGGGGCGCAGTTGGTCACCACCTTGGTCATCGTGCTATCGCCCGAGAGGGCGACGGCCGAGGCGAACGTGCCCACGCCCGCGCTGGAGATCCTCGCCAGGCCGCTGGGTAGCCCGGGGTAAGTCGAGACGTAGCCGAAGTACAGGTTCCCCAGGCGATCGCACGTGATCGGCGTGCTGATCTTCACGTTGGCGTTGAGCGTTGCCGGGTCTTGGGCGTAAACATCGTTGCCGTAGAAGGCGATCCGCGAGGTGACGCCCGAGGCCGTATCGGGGAAGGTGCGGACGAGCACCGTGCCGCCGCCCGCCGGTGCCACCAACGTCCGGTCCTTGGGCGTGAGCGTCGGCCCGCAGGTCGGCGTCCAGTTGTGGGGCGGCAGCGAGTAGTCGGTGTTCATCGCCCACAACAGGGCGCCGGTCGCGCCGTTGCGGGCCTCGATGCGGAAGCCGTCGGTCGCGCCGGTCTTCACCGGCAAGATCACCGTATTGACCCGAGTGATCACGGGCGAGCCGTAGTGGATCAGCAGGTCGCCGCCGCCGGTGTACTGCGGGGCCAGGTCGACCGGCGTCGACCATCGGATCCGCCTCGGGAGCTGCGACGGACCCGACCCGAGGCAGGAATGCTGCGGGTCGCGGGCGTAACCGGGCCAGCCCTGGGCCGACGCCGACCTCGGCGCCGCGGGGATCAGCAGCAGAATCCCCAGGATCGCCGCATGCGTTGCGCGATGATTCTTCATCCCCTCGTCCTCCGGGAAATCCCTCTCGACGACACCCTTGTCTCGTTCCATTGGTCCCCGTCCGCGACCGGCCCGGATCAGGGGACCCGGGCCGAGATCGCGGCCGCCTCCTCGACATTCCCCGCATCATCCTCGGCAGAGGCCCGCACCGCGATCGTCCCGCCCGGCAGTCCGTCGAGCCGGCCCTCCCAGTCGACGACGCCGGCGGCGCGGCGCAATTCCTTCGCCTCGATCCCGTTGACCCGCACGCGCCGCACCCGGCCGTCGTCCACCGCGACGCCGGCGATCCGCAGCCGGCCCGGCCCATCGGCCCTGAAGTGCGTGACCAGCGTCACCGGCGGGCGGTCGTCCACCGGGTCGAGCGGTGCCGGGAAGGGCGCCTCGGGGTCGCGATCGCCGGTCTCGCCGAAGTACGGCCAGCGGGTCGCGTCGATCGCCACATTCCGATAGGCGTGGCGGTCGTAAATCGGTTTCCAGACGCCGAAGTCGCAATCGACGATCCGGCATCCGTCCAGCAACACGCATGGCGCGGACGGGGTGAGGCCCCATCGAGAGTCCCAGACCTTGAAGCCGAGGATCGCGAACGGGTGGCGAACGTCGGGCCCGACGCCATCAACCCCGGGCCTCGCGCCGTCCTCGGGCGGGCCGCCCAGGTTCAGGCCGTGGCGACGTTGCGCGTGCGCCTCGTTGCCCTCAAACCGCAGGAATGGCTGGGTGCGCACATCGACCGCCAGCCGGACGCCGTCGGCGGTGCGGATCGGCATCGCCGGGTCGAAGCCGGCGGTCGCGGCCATGTCGTATCGGAAGCCGTATTCGTCGCAATCCGCCGCCACGTTGCGGGTGAAGGCGTTGCGGCAGTTGCCCCACCAGAAGCCGGCACCGTCGTTGGCGTCGAACGGCATCGCCTGGTCGGGCAGGGGGGAGCCCTTGCGTGCCTGGACCGCCAGGTTGCGGTCGAGCAAGTTGTCGACCTCGGTGCCGTCCTCCAGGAAGAAGCCGTGTCCGACGCTGCCGAAGCCGACGCAGTCGCGCACAACCAGGCCGTTGGTGCCGTGGATCGTCAGCCAGCGATTGCCGCTGTCCCAGATCGACGCCCCCAGGATCGGGGTGCCACGCATCGTGTCGCCCGCTCGGTGGAAGTGGAGGCTGTACTTGCCGAGCCGACCGACCTTCCCCAGGTGTCGGAACTCGGCGAACTCGATCGCGGCGGCCGAGTCGCGGTGGTACATCACGTGGCCGCGCGAGGCGGACGGGTCGGCCGACTCGACCACAACGTTGCGCGACAGCAGGGCGACCTCGCCCCGCAACTCACCTCGCACCTCATGGGCGAATGCCAGAGGGGCGTCAAGCTTCAGCCGATCACCCGAATCGCCCACCTCAAGGATGGTCCGCACCTCGGTCTGCGACGACTCCGCGACCAGCGGAGCGGGCCCGGAGCCGCGCGGCCGCGGGGTTCTGGTGGCGGTGATCAGCACGCGGTCGCCGACGCCCCAGCCCCGAACCGGCTCGGCCAGCGAGATCGCGGAACCCCCGGCCTGCGCGCTCTCGGCCAGTTTGGTCCAGGTCGGCTCGACCGCCGCGCCATGGAACTCCATCCGGCCGCCGCAGCAGACCAGCGCCGGGCAAGTCTCCGGGTCGAGCCCGTCGACCGGCGCTAGCCGGATCACCGCGCGACGCCCGGCCGCGATCGGGCGATCGGCCGTGCCGACCTCCAGCGCCGCACGGGCCAGCTCAGGCGACGGACGATGGCCCGCCATGTCGCAGTCGAATCCCGACTCGCCCGGATCGTCGCCCGCCTGCACGCGGATCAGGCCCGCCGTCAATTGCGCGTCGCGATCGGGGTCGAACGTCAGCGTGCCCGCCACCTGGAGCGATCGGATCGGCCCCTCGAGCACGGCGTCGAACACCACGACGTGCCCGGGCGCGATCCTCACGCGATCGCCGGCGTGCGGGATCCGGCCGCCAACCCAGGTTCGTGCGTCCGACCAGCGCCCGGACGCCGCGGAATCGGCGCGCGGCACTTCGATCGCCAAGGTCAACAAGCAAGCCATCAGGGTTGCCGGCATCGGCATGGGTCGGACTCATCTCCCGGAGGCCGCAGGGCGCACGGGCTCAAGAAACGCGGCTCCCGTCGGGGGGGGTACGCGGAGCGTGGAGGACGATCGGAGCGGGTAGATTCGGGCTTGCGTGCGGGATCGCACACGAGGGGTGAGACAGGGCTGTTAGTAATAACGAAGGGCAACAAGTCCTTTCAAGGGGCGATCCCGAAAATCGGCCTCTCACGCCCGTTCATTCGCGAATCGCTCGGCGAACTCGCCGATACGATCCATCGCCCTGGCCCGCTGGGCCTACGCCTTCGGCCCAGCGGGCGGCCCCGTTCACGGAAGCCGACGGCCGTAGATCCCAACCAGGCGGAGCAAGCCAACATCAGGCCCAACAGCGCCCAATCGCAAACGAACATACCAAATTTTCGGATTAACCACAAAAAAATCTGTTCATGCAAATCATTCTTAACTTTTTCTATAGATTTTATCGACGCACAATCGACTGCGGTGCAGGGATTAAGCTGGTGATACCGGCGAGGCCCGAGCGGCGGGATGCTGGCGGAGACGACCGGGCCGCTAGGCGGCGGTCGACCGGGGCGATCTCGTCGAGCAGGTGTTCGGCCTGTTCGGCCAGGCTTTCCAGCGGCGTCGGCCGGTCGAGGCCGCCGGCCGTGGCCACGACGAGGCCATGGTCGTCGATCAGGAAGTGCATGGGAGCCGTGCGGACCCCGAATGCCCGTCGGGAGGGTTCGTTGGCGAGCAGCACGGGCAGATCGGCCGACTTGTCCCGGAAAGCCTTGCGCCATTCGACCTTACGGCCGCCATCGACGACCGCCACCACCATCGCGAACGGGTCCCTGCCTTGCAGGCGACGCCATACCCGATCGATCGCCTCCAGTTCGGCGCCGGCGTTGGGGCCGTCGGGCGACCAGAAGGCGACCCACAGGATATGCCTGGGCCGGTTCCAGATCGTGGCCGATTCGCCCGTGTCGGGGTCATTCAGCGGCAGCGGGGGCGCCGGCGAGCCGACCAATAGCGGCGGGCCCATCGGCTTCGGGACGAACCGGTCCCAGGCCACCCAGGCCAGGGCGACCGCCGCCACCAGGGCCATCGAGGCGCTGGGCCAGTCGACCCCCTTGAGCCTCGCGAACCGCCCGCCTATGCCCATGCGTTGACCTCCCTTCGCCGATTGCCACGGTGCCCGGCATTGCGGGCCGGGGTCAAGGCCAATACCCTGGCCGAGTACGACCGGATGGAATTCGCGGGAGCCCCCGATGTTCGACTGGAAACCCCGGATGGACCGGGCGGTCCGCCACCTGGCCGACCAGCTTGCCGCGATCCGGCCGGGAACCCTGAGCCCCGGCTTCCTGGCCACGTTCCGGGTCGAGTACGGCGGCCGGTCCTCGACGCTCGACCGGCTGGCGACGATCCGCGTCCAGGGCGATCGGCTGGTCGTCACGCCGTTCGATTCGGCGTCGGTCCCGACGATCGTCAAGCAACTGACCGAGGGCCGCCTGAACGCCTATGCGGCCGACCCGCGAACGATCGCCGTCGCCGTCCCGCCGATCAGCGGCGAGCAACGGGAAGAAATCGCGCGGCACGTCAAGACGCTCGGCGAGGAGACCCGCGTCGCCGTGCGGATGATCCGGCAGGACGCCCGCAAGAAGATCGCCGCGTCCGGCAAGGGGTCGGAGCGGCGGGTCCAGGAGGCGACCGACGCCGCCATCGCCGAGATCGACAAGCGGGTGGCCGACAAGCTGGCCGAGATCCGCTCCCGATAGCCGCCGATCAGCCGCCGACCTCGGCCGACATCAGGATCAGGTTTTCGCCCGCCATCAGCGGGATCTCGGGATCGGAGACGAACTGCCGGGCGTCGAGGCTCAGCCGATACCCCGGCGCCGGCCGACCGCCCCGGATCACCGGGCCGTCGAGGCCGGATAAGCGTCTGCCAGGGCGGCCAACGCCTCGCCGATCGTCGAACCGACGACCTGGGCCCGCCCCGTCCCGGCCCGGAGCTTCGGGATCCCGAACAGTTCGACCGTCGTCGGGATCGGCCGATCCCAGTCGTCGGCCGGAAAGCCAGCCCGCGCCAGGGCCTGCCGATAGTCGTCGGGGGTATTGAGGTTGCCGAGGCTCTCCAGATCCGGATCGATCCCCCTCAACTCCTCCTCCGCGACAATTCGGGATCGGACCGATTCCACCAGGAACGCGGGGCGCATTCGGTCCTCGGCCAGTAAGCAACCCACGGCCGGCAAGACGGTGGACCTGCGATAGAGCGCCGCCATCGGCTGGAAGAAGCCGCCGACCCGGGGGATCGCCAGGTCGTGCTCGCCGATCAGGTCGGCGAGCCGCTCAATCCAGGCGGGCCGGAGCATGGCCATGTCGGTCGCGGCCATGAAAGCCAGGTCAATGGATTCGGGCAGGGCCCGCAATCCGGCCGTCAGGCCCTGCAGAGGGCCACGATCGGCGACGGCATCCCGGGCGGTCGCCGAAACGCCGGGGGCCTCCGGGATTTCCTGGCCGGTGGCCGCCACCACGACCACCGGATCGGCCGCCTCGGCGACCCGCCGGACGACCCGGGCCAGCATCCGCTCGCCGCCGAACGGCAGCCAGCACTTGGGCCGGCCCATCCGCCGGCTCCGGCCGCCCACCAGCACGATCGCACCTGCACCCTTCATCGATACCACCCCCCTCAAGACACCGTAAGGCCTTGCCGCACCGAACCGCAAGGGCGTCCCGCACATGCGTGGTAGCGTGCACCTTGCGGAGCATGGTAAACTGGGGTCATTGACCTGGGATGACCGCACCGAGCACGAGGTGAATCATGCGAACGCGTCCCGAGCGTCCCAATCGCCGGCCTTCGTTCCGGGCCGGCGTGCAGTTGCTGGAAGGTCGGGCGGTGCCGGCGGTGTTCACGGTGACGGCCACGGGCGACGGTCTGGAGAAAGGCACCCTGCGCTGGGCGGTGATCCAGGCCAACCAGACGGCCGGGACCGACACGATCGTGATCCGGCCGGGCACCTACAACCTGACGCGGATCGGGGCCGGCGGCGACGGCGGCCAGACCGGCTCGCTGGAGGTCTCCGGCAACGTCTCGATCCAGGGATCGGGCGCGGGATCGACCCGGATCCTGGCCAGCGCCCTGAACGCCGGCGCCTTCCACGTCAACAACGGGACCGTCCGATTCCTCGGGCTGACCATCAGCGGCGGCCGGGCGGCGACGGGCGGCGCGATCGCGATCGATACGGGGACCGTGTCGATCTTCAATTGCACGTTCAGCGACAACGCGGCGACGACCCCGGGGAACGCGCTGGGTGGGGCCCTGTCGCAGCTCGGCGGCAGCCTGACCGTCAACAATACGACGGTCGCCGGCAATCAGGCGATCGGCGGCGACGGGACGACGGGTCAGGGCGGGGCGGGCGAAGGGGGCGGATTCTACCTGTCCAAGACGAACGCTCGCTTGACGAATGTTACGTTCACCAACAACCTCGCCCAGGGGGGGCGCAGCGGCAACAACGGTGCCTTCCCCGGCGGCTACGGGGCCGGCGGCGCAATCCGGACGTTGGGCGGCCAGTTGAACCTGTCCCGCGTCACGTTCAGCAACAACCAGGCGGTCGGCGGGCAGGGGATAGATAGTGCGACCTCCGCCCCGTATGGAGGCCAGGCGTTCGGCGGGGCGGTCTCGGCGCAGTCGGGCGCCAAGGTCACGTCGAGCGTGTCGACCTACACCAATAACCGGGCGACGGGCGGCACGGGCGGCAGCGGGCCGGGCGGGGGCGAGGGCGGATCGGCCCAGGGAGGGGCGATCTACGCCGCGTTCAGCTCGACGGTGAATAGCACGTCCGATCGGCTCCAGCAGAACATCGCCCAGGGCGGGTTCGGGGGCAACGGGGGGACCTCGCCGCCGCCCGCGACCCTGCACGGCGGCGGCGACGCCTTCGGCGGCGGCGTCTACCTGTTCCTGGGCTCGGGCGGCACGTTCAACGGCACCCGATTCACCGCCAACCAGGCGATCGGCGGCCAGGGCGGCGACGGGACCTATGCGGGCGCCGGCGGGACCGGCTCGGGCGGCGGCTTCTGGGCCGCCTCGGAGGCGGGCAGCGCGGCCACCGTCCGTATCAACGGGGTCACGGTCCAGGACAACCAGGCGATCGGCGGCGTGGCCGGCACCGCCTCCACGGGCGTGGCCGCGGGCGGGAACGCGCAGGGGGGCGGCGGCTTGACCGGCTCGGCCATCACGCTCAACGTAACCAACGCCAACTTCCGCAACAACCGGGCGGTGGGCGTCGGCTCCGGGATCGGCGGCGGCCTGTCGATCTTCGGCACCAAGGCCACGCTCAACTTCGTCGGCTTCCGCGAAAACCAGGCCCTCGGCGGCGCGGCCAGCTTCGGGGCGGCCGGGGCCTTGCAGGTGGCCGCCACCTCAACCTTGACCGCCACCTCGGTCAACTTCGCCAATAATCAGGCGATCGGCGGGGCCGGCGTCGCCACGTTCTCCGGCGGGGCGGGGCAGGGCGGGGCCGTGCTCCTGTTCGGCTCGACCGCCAATTTCCGCGGCTCCATCTTCCAGGGCAACGGGGCCCTCGGCGGTGCCGGGGCGGCCGGCAACGGCGGCGTCGCGCTGGGCGGGGCGGTGCAGGTGCTTTCGGGCACCGGCACGTTCACGAGCTGCAATTTCAGCCAGAACCAGGCCGGCGGCGGCGTGGCGGGTTCCGACTCGGGCAGCACGGGGGGCAACGGCAGCGGCGGGGCCCTGTATACCGACCCGGCCTCGGCCCTGAACCTGCTCTCCAGCATCGTCCGCAGCAACCGGGCCCGCGGCCAGGTCGGCCGTGGCGGCGGGTTGTACGCCAACGGCACGGGTTCGGCCAACGTCAAGGGGAGCTCGATCACCAACAACACGGCCAGCACCGACAGCCCCAACGTCTTCGGGCCGACCGTCAACTGACCGGAGCCGGACCTCCCGTTCCTTCGGGCCGCCCCCGTCCGTATCATGGCGGGGGTCGGTCATACCCCGGGGGACTCCAAGCGATGCACGAACGGACCATCCGGCCGATCTGGGCGGCCTTGCTCTGCGGATTGTGGGCGATCCCCGGGATCGCCTGGGCCGGCCCCGACGACCGACGTCCCAACATCCTCTGGCTCAGTTGCGAGGACCTCAGCCCCCACCATGTCGGCTGCTACGGCGGCAAGGGGGCAATCACGCCGAATGTCGACGCCCTGGCGGCAAGGGGCGTCCGCTACACGCGGGCGTTCACCAACGCGGGGGTCTGTGCCCCGTCGAGGACCGGCATCATCACCGGGATGATGCCCACGACCCTGGGCGCCAACCACATGCGGAGCAAGGCCCGCGTCCCCGGGTTCGTCCGCGGCTTCCCGGCCTATCTCCGCGAGGCCGGCTACTACTGCTCCAACAACGTCAAGACCGACTACAACCTGGCCGGTTTCGAGGCCGGCTGGCACGAGGTCAGCAACAAGGCCCACTGGCGGAATCGGCCCGATCGTTCGCAACCGTTCTTCGCCGTGTTCAACTGGGTCGGTACGCACGAGTCGCAGGTTTTCGCCGATGCCGAGCAACACGAGAAGCTCGTCAAACGCCTGAAGCCCCGCGACCGGCAGGATCCCGACAAGCTCGACGTGCCGCCGATCTACCCCGATACGCCGGTCATCCGCCGCGACCAGGCCGATTACCACGAGCTGGCCACCGTGATGGACCTGGCCGTCGGCGACCGCCTCAAGGAACTGGCCGACGACGGCCTGCTCGACAACACCATCGTCTTCTTCTGGTCCGACCACGGCGACGGCCTGCCGCGGGCCAAGCGCTGGCTCTACGATAGCGGCACCCTGATCCCCCTGGTCGTGGCGATCCCCGAAGCCCTCCGCCATCCCGGACAGGGGAAACCGGGCACGACCGACGATCGGCTGATCAGCGGGCTCGACCTGGGCCCGACCGTCCTGAACCTGGCCGGGGTGCCGACTCCGCCGCACATGCAGGGAAGGCCCTTCCTGGGGCCGGGCCTGGGCGAATCCCGGGCGTATGTTTATGGGGCCAGGGACCGGATGGACGAACGGTACGACCTGATCCGGTCGGTCCGCGATCGCCGATACCTCTACATCCGCAACCTGACCCCCTGGAAGCCGTACAACCAGCCGGTCGAATACGGGGAGCAGCAAGCGTCGATGCAGGAGCTTCGCCGCCTCGCAATGGCCGGGGAATTGCCCGAAAACTGCCGGTGGTTCCAAGACGGGCCCAAACCGGCCGAAGAGCTCTACGACACCGAAGACGACCCGTGGCAGGTGCACAACCGGATCGACGACCCGGCACTCCGATCCGTCGCGGAGCGCCTCCGGCGGGAGTATCGCGATTGGACCTTGCGGACCCGCGACGTCCACCTGCTCCCCGAGCCGATGCTGGCCGACGTCGAGGCGAAGCTCGGCACGCGATTTGAGGTCTTCCGCAATCGGCCGGAGCGACTCGAACGGATCCTGTCGGTCACGCTGGGGGAAACGCCGCCGGCCCCGAGCGATGCCGCCGAGGCGGTCCGCTACTGGTCGGCCCAGAGGCTCGGTTTCGGCGGAAAGCTCGGCGAATTGCCCCCGTTCCTCGACGACCCCTCGCCATCGGTCCGGCTCGCCGCCGCCGACTGGCTGGCGAAGGGGGGCGATACCGCGCGGGCCATGCCCGTCATCGAGGCAGCCCTGTCGCACCAGGACCCCTGGGTGGTGGTCGCGGCCCTGACCGTTATCGACGAGTTGGGGTCGGCTGCGGGATCGTCGCGGGACGCGCTACGACGAGTCGCCCATCCCGAGGAGGAGTACGCCGCCCGGCTTCTGACGAGCATCCGTCGGAAGCTCGGCCCGTAAATCAACATGCACAAGCTCGGGGCGGACGAAAGGCGATTCCTGCTCGAGGCCGCCCGGCGGGCGCTCGAAACCTACCTCGATGGGGGCGAGCGGCCCGCCTTCGAGGCGGCCACCCAGGGCCTCCGCGAGCATCGGGCCGCCTTCGTCACCCTGCGAACCGACGGCCAGCTCCGGGGCTGCCGGGGCGAGGCCGAGCCTCGCCGTCCCCTGATCGACTCGGTGATCGACGGGGCGATCGCCGCCGCCACCGATGACCCCCGCTTCGAACCGGTCGGCCGGCAGGAGCTCGATCGGGCCACGATCCACATCAGCGCCCTCACCCCGCCCCGGCCGGTCGAGCCGCGTGCGATCGAGCTGGGGCGGCACGGCCTGATCCTGTCCTACCGGGGGCGTTCCGGCCTGCTCCTGCCCCAGGTCCCCGAGCTTTACGGCCTCCGGACGGTGGACGAATTCCTGGAATCGCTGCGACGGAAGGCCCGGCTGCCGGAAGGTGTCCTCGATCAGCCCGGCGTGCGGCTGCTGGGCTTCGAGGCCGAGGCCTGGGGCGAAGGGCCCGAATCGTGACCTAGGCTCCTCGGGGGAGGAGACACCTCCACGCGCCGGGTCCGATTCCGGGGGCAATCCGATGCGCATCATGGTGGTCGACGACAGCAGGACGGCGCTGGCAACGCTGCGGGTGAAGCTGGAGGAGATGCGCTACCAGGTCGTCCCCTTCGACAGCGGACAGGCGGCCTGGGACCACCTGCAAGCCGCCGACGAACGGCTTATCATCACCGACTGGATGATGCCCCAGCTCGACGGGTTGGAACTCTGCCGTCGGATCCGCGCCCGGGGCCTTGATCCTTACGTCTATGTCATCATGTTGACGTCGAAGCCGTTACGGATGGACCACCTCGCCGGCCTGGAGGCGGGCGCCGACGACTTCCTGGTCAAGCCGGTAGATACCTGCGAGCTGGCCATCGCCCTGGCCAGGGCCCGGCGATTCCTGGGGGCGCAGGCACTACTCCACGGCCGGATCCAGGAACTGGAACGCAGGGCCATCGATCCGGCACCGGTCTTCGCAACCTAGGCGGTTGGACAGGCCACGAAAAGGCCCGGGGGTGGGCCCACTGGCATCGGGACTGCAGGGAGAAACCTGACGAGGGGCCGACGACACGGCCCCGCCCGAGGAAATCGGCCTCCGCCGATCGCTCCTCGCGATTCCCTTCCAACCCGATGAGGTTACGCCATGAACTGGGATCGGATCGAGGGCAGTTGGAAGCAGCTCCAGGGCAAGGTCAAGGAGAAGTGGGGCGATCTAACCGACGACGATCTCGACCGCGCCGAAGGCAAACGCGACCAGGTCGTTGGGGCCCTCCAGGCCCGATATGGCTGGGAACGGGACCGGGCCGAGCGGGAGCTCGACGACCTGGTCCGCACCTGGTAATCCCCTCCCGATTCGGGGCGCCTTGGAGCCAAGGCGCCCGGCGTCCCCTCGAGAGCCTCCTACCGCATCGAACTCCGAACGAGGTCAATCGAAGAACGGGGCGGGAGGGATCCGGGCGAAGTCGAGGCCCCGGGTGGATCGCTCCGGGACATGTTCGGGATTCCACCGCACTTCGACCGCGGTGACATAGAGGCGGAGCCCGCCTCGCGGCGGGCCCGGCCCGGCCGATGACCGGACGATCGTGAGCTGGCCCGGCGGGAAGCCCGCAAAAGCCGTCGTATTGTGGCAGCCCTGGACCCCCGCCCGGACCAAGTCCGAATCGCCCACCTCGATCCGACGGCAAGACCCCCGCTCGGGGGCCTCCCCGAAAGCCGCGCGAACGGACTCCTCGAAGGGACGCAGGCGTATGGCCTGGGGCGGCAATTCGGGCGCCGAGGCAGGCGATCGGCCTTGCCAAAGGATCGGCAAGGCCGCGCCTGTCGAGGAAATCCAGTTCCGCCGGGTGAGGGGCTTCATCGGGTGCTTCTCCGAGGGTCCTTGCGATGGCTCAACGTTCGGCGTCCGCCCGGTCCCAGAAGCGGACCTTGCGGCAAGCGGCGACGAAACGGTCGCAATCGGCCGCCTGTTTCAAAGCGACGAACCCCTCGTCGAGGTTGCCGGCTACCCCAGCCTTCTCGAACAGGGGTGCGGCCGATGTCGAGTAGGCCACGAACTTGCGGTGGGACGCCGCATCGGCGACGAAGTCGCGGGCGGCCGGCAGTTTGGCGAGCCGGTCGGCCCCCTCCTTCGAGGGCAGGACGGCGACCGCGTCGAACAGGACCGAAGGCCCCCCTTCGAGCTTCTCATCCGCCTCATGCCATTGGCCTGCCGAGTCCTTCACGCCGCCGACCTCGGGCGCGATCAGCTTCAGCTTCGCCCCCTCGGCCTCGACCGCCTTACCCAGGGCCGTAAGGAGATCGGCATCGACCCCGTCGGTGACGAGCGCCCCGATTTTCCGGCCGGCGAAGGTCTTCGGCCCGTTCTTGAGGATGCTCAGGGCGGGCGAAGGCTTCAGGTCGGTCTTCGGGGCCTTCGCCGCGACGGCGGCCTTCGGCATCTCCTTGAGGCGCAGGCCGTTGCCGACCGTCTTCGCCAGGTCCTCGTCGATATTCCGGAGGTGCGAGACCATCCGGGACCGGATCTCGGGGGTTTGCACCTTGCTCAGCTCGAAGGTGAGGGCATTCGCGATGTGCTCCTGCTCCATCTTCGTCTGGCTGATGTAGAACTGCCGGGCCTGGCTGTAATGATCGGCGAACGTCTCCGATCGGGCGCGGACCTTGGTGCCCTCGACCCGTTCCGGGTAGGAAACGTACCCCTGCTTGGGGGTCTCGCGGGGCCCGACCCCCCACGAGTTGGGCTCGTAGTTCACCCGACCCTTGGGGTTGTGCATGGCCATGTGGCCATCCTGGTTGAAGTTCGAGAAGGGGCACCTGGGCGCGTTGATCGGGATGTGCGTGAAATTGGGGCTGCCCAGCCGCTTGAGTTGGGTATCCAGGTACGAGAAGTTGCGGCCCTGGAGCAGCGGGTCGTCGGAGAAATCGATCCCCGGTACGACGTTCTGGGTGCAGAAGGCCACCTGCTCGGTCTCGGCGAAGAAGTTGTCGACGCGACGGTTGAGCACCAGGCGGCCCACCTTGCGGATCGGCACGTCCTCCTCGGGGATGATCTTGGTCGCGTCCAGGACGTCGAAGGCGAATTTCTCGGCGAACGCCTCGTCGAAGACCTGCAGCCCCAACTCCCACTCCGGGTAATCGCCCGCCTCGATCGCGTCCCAGAGGTCACGGCGGTGGAAGTCGGGGTCGGCCCCGTTGATCTTCACCGCCTCGTTCCAGACGACCGATTGCAGGCCCTGCTTCGGCTTCCAGTGGAACTTGACGAACGTGGACTTGCCCGACGCGTTGACCAGCCGGAACGTGTGGACGCCGAACCCTTCCATGAACCGGAACGATCGGGGGATCGTCCGGTCCGACATGATCCACATCACCATGTGCATGCTCTCGGGCGAGAGCGAGATGAAGTCCCAGAAGTTATCGTGGGCCGTCTGGGCCTGCGGGAAGGCCCGATCCGGCTCCTGCTTCGCCGCGTGGATCAGGTCGGGGAACTTGATCGCGTCCTGGATGAAGAAGACCGGGATGTTGTTGCCGACGAGGTCCCAGTTCCCCTCCTGGGTGTAGAACTTGACGGCGAAGCCGCGGACGTCGCGTGCCAGGTCGGCGGAACCCTTGTTCCCTGCGACGGTTGAGAACCGCACGAACACGGGCGTCTTCTCGCCGGCACGCTGGAACAGGTCGGCGCGGGTGATGCTCGACAGCGATTCGTAGGCTTCGAAGTAGCCGTGCGCCCCGTATCCCCGGGCGTGGACGACCCGCTCCGGGATCCGCTCGTGGTCGAAGTGGAACAGCTTCTCGCGGAAGTGGAAATCCTCCAGCAGGGTCGGGCCCCGGGAGCCGACTTTCAAGGAGTTCTGGTTGTCGGCGACCGGAATCCCCTGTTCGGTGGTCAAGGGGGGAAGTTCCCCGCCGGAAGCCTGGTGGGTCTCGCCGCCCGCCCCGACAGTGGTCCCGGGCTTAGCGTCGCGGGACTGACCCTTCGCCTCTCCCTGGGCCTTCGCTTGCTCGGCCTGGCTCATCCAAGTACCTCATCGGGTGTGCGATCGCGGCGATGGCCGTTACTCGGCCCCACTCGGGGAGCAAAGGCCGTACCAGCGCGTTGACCCTGGTCGGACGGGTACAATCCGCCTGGCAATCGCGATCCCTCACAAGGAGTCCCCCATGCCGGAGCAAGCCAACGGCCCGTTCGAGGTGAAACTGACCCCGCAGCCGTCCCAGGAAGGATGCAGCGACCCGTCGATCGGCCGGCTGGCGATCGCCAAGCGATTTCAGGGCGACCTGGACGCCACCAGCCTGGGCCAGATGCTGGCGTTCCGGTCCTCGGTCGACGGATCCGCCGGATATGTGGCGATCGAGCGGGTCGTGGGCAAGCTCCACGGCCGTTCCGGCAGCTTCGTCCTGCAGCACTCCGGCACGATGGACCGCGGGACGCCGGGCCTTTCGGTCACGGTCGTCCCCGATTCGGGCACGGAGGAATTGGCCGGCCTCGCCGGGCGGATGGCGATCGTGGCCGAGGGGAAGCAGCACACCTACAGCTTCGACTACACGCTCCCGCCGCCCCCCGGATGATCCGTCCCGGCCCGTTCAGCCGCCGGCGATCGCCCCGACGACGAGGAACGGCTCCTCACCCCGTGCCACCCGATCCGGCAACGGCGAGTCGGGCGGTTCGAGGGAAAGGTCCTGCTCGCAGGCGAAGAACCGCAGGAACGGCCGACGATCGCGGGTAGCATGATCGCGAATCGTCCCGCGCAACATCGGGTAGCGCGCTTCCAGGGCGTCGAGGATCGCCCGTTGCGTGACGGGGCCCTCGACGGAGAGCCGCAACTCCCCGCCCACGTTGGCCAGCATCCGCAAATGGTACGGGATGACGACGCGGATCATGGCAGCGTCTGGACCTCCACCGAGAGGACCGGCGGCAGGTCGCGGACGATCGGCGCAACCAGCGGTCGCCGCCGTCGGGCGAGACATAAACCTGGCCGCCGGTCGTGCCGAAGTAGATGCCGCACGGAGTCGAGCCTGTCGACCGACATCGCATCCCGCAGGATGTTGACGTAGCAATCCTTCTGGGGCAAACCCTCGGTCAAGGGCTCCCACTCGCCGCCGCCGGTCTTGCTCGGTAGACCCGCGCAATTGCCCGTCGATCGGGAACCGTTCGGCGTCGCTCTTGAGCGGCACCACGTAGACCGTCTCGGGCTCGTGGGCGTGGACATCGATCGGGAAGCCGAAATCGCTGGGCAGGTTGCCGCTGATCTCCCGCCACGATTCGCCCGAGTCGTCGGTGCGCATCACGTCCCAGTGCTTCTGCATGTAGAGCACGTCGGGCTTCGCCGGGTGCATGGCGATCCGGTGGACGCAGTGGCCGACCTGGGCGTCGGGGTCGGGGATGTACTGCGACTGGAGCCCTTTATTGACCGGCTTCCAGGTCGCGCCGCCGTCGTCGGTGCGGAAGACCCCCGCCGCCGAAATCGCGATGTAGATCCGCCCCGGCCGGGTCGGGTCGAGCACGATCGTATGGAGGCCCATCCCGCCGGCCCCCGGCTGCCAGGCCGGGCCCGACTCGTGCCCGCGCAGGCCGGGGAGTTCGTGCCACGATCGGCCGCCGTCCTTCGATCGGAACAGGGCCGCATCCTCGACCCCGGCGTACACCGTATCGGGGTCGTCGAGAGACGGCTCGAGGTGCCAGACCCGCTTGAATTCCCAGGGATGCTGCGTGCCGTCGTACCACTGATGGGTGGTGAGCGGCTTGCCGGTCTCGGGCGAGGTGTCGTAGACGAACCGATTGCTCTCGCCCTGCGGCATCCCCTCGGGCGAGGTCGTCATGCCGCCGCCGGGCGTGGACCAGGTCTTGCCGCCGTCGTCGGAGCGCTGGAGAACCTGGCCGAACCAGCCGCTCGATTGCGATGCGTACAGCCGGTCCGGGTCGGCGGGCGACCCCTTCAGGTGGTAAATCTCCCACCCCGCAAAGTGCGCCCGGCTCTTCCAGCGGCTGCGTGCCATCGCCGCTCGGGATGAACGCACCCTTACGCGTCCCGACCAGGACTCGGACTCGACTCATCGGCCAGGCCTCCTCGCGAAATTCCGAGGGGGCCTAATGCCCCCCGGCTCCGTCCGACCCCCCTGGGATCGGTCGCGAGGCACTATACTCTTGAACCGTAATCGAGCCTAGCAAAAATTGGGCGGTGATCAAAAAATCAGGGACTTCAACCGATCGAGGCCCTCCCGTGCCACCTCGACGGGGTCGGATTGCCACAACCGTGGGTTGAATAACTCCAGCGACAGCGGCCCCTTGTAGCCGATCGTGCGGAGGTTGGCGATCACCCGAGGCAGGTCGGCGATCCCTTCCTTCAGCATCACCCGATCGGCGTCGGTCTGCTCCCGCGGGGGCGGGGTCTCGGGCAAATCGTTGATGTGGAAGATCGACAGGAACCGGCCATCGATGGCCAGCAGGTCCTCGATCGTCCCGCCCCCTCGAATCAGGTGGAAGACGTCGGCGACGATCGTGGCCTCCGGCTCGCCCGAACCTTCCGCGATGGCGCGGGCCGATTCGAGCGTGTGGACACCCTCGACGAAGCCCAGGAACTCCATCGACGGCTTCACGCCATACTGGCGGCCGATGCGGATCAATTCGCCATACCGTTCGGCCGCTCTCGGGATCTCGACAGCCCCATGCGGCGGGCTGGCCACGATGTAGGGCAGGCCGAGCGCCGCGGCCTGCTCGAATCGGCGTCGGCAATCGTCCAGGACCCGGGCATATTCCTCGCCCTCGGCGTCGATCCAGCCGCCCAGGGCGATCATGCTGACGACCTTCAGGCCGGCGTCATCGACCGCCTTGCGGATGTCGACCAGGTTGCCGCCCCGGTCGAGGTATTCTGTAGGCTCGTCGTTCCACGGCTCGATCATGCCGTAGCCCACATCTCCGGCGATCCGGTGGCTTCCTGCAACGTCGATTGCCGGATCGTGCTGGTGTTCAGGCAGGGCAGGAACTCAGCCATGGGTCACCCCGGTCCCCGGGAAATGCACGGCGGCGACGTCGCCGAACGCGTGCAGGCCGCCGTCGAGATGGATCGTCTCGCCCGTCACATGGCGGGCCGCGTTCGACAGGAAGAACAGCACCGCCTGCGCCGCATCGTCGGGCTCGGACATCCTCGCGATGCCGGCCGGGAAATCGTCGCGGCCGGCGCGGGCCTGGATCGCCTTCTCGCCCGGCGAGGCGACCCACCCCGGGGCAACCAAATTGCAGGTGATCCCCTCGTCGAGCAGGTCCAAAGCCACCTGCTTCGTCAGGCCCAGCAGGCCCGCCTTGCTGACCGTGTAGGTGAACAACCCGCGGAGCGGCAGCGTGCAATGCGTCGAGCCGATGTTGATGATCCGGCCCCGGCTCTGGCGGAGCCACGGCAAGGCCGCCTTGATCCCCAGCCACGGCCCCTTGAGGTTGGTGCCGAGCGTCCGATCCCACTGGGCGTCGTCGGTCGATTCGATCGAATCCCTGGGGCTGATCCCAGCGTTGTTGACCAGGGCGTCGATCCGGCCCCAACGCGAATTGGCCGCCTCGACGACGCGTCGCCAGCCGTCGGCATCGGCCACGTCCAGGCCAATTCCCAGGGCATCCGGCAACGAACCGGCCTCCCGGGAGGCCGCCTCGCCGTCGAGGTCGGCGAGCAGGACTCCGTAGCCGGCCGCGGATAAGGCCTGCGCGATTCCCAGGCCGATCCCCCGGGCCGCGCCCGTCACGATCGCCGCCCTGGGCCGTTGCTGGTCGCTCAAAGGGCCGTCGCGGCCCGCTGGACCCGGGCCCCGCCTCGTGTTCCAATGCCTCGCAAGGGGATGCGGCAGGGATTATGGCAGGTGGCCGCCCGGCATTCCAGCCCCTCGAAGTTCGGGCGCGACCCATGCCGGTCATCCTCATCGGGACGCTGGATACCAAGGGCAAGGAACTGGCCTTCGTCCGCGACCGCCTCCGGGCCGCCGGACTGGCAACCCTGGTCATCGACGCCGGCTCGGTCGGCCCGCCCGCGTTCCCGCCCGACATCGACCGCGAACGCGTCTTCTTCCGCGCCGGTGCCGACCTGGACGCGATCTGCCGGAAAGGGGACCGGGGCGAGGCGGTTTCCGCCGCGGCGCAGGGGGTGGCGTCCCTGGTTTCGGACCTCCACGCGCAAGGGCAGGTGGACGGCATCCTCGCAATCGGCGGGTCGGCCGGCACGACGATCGGCACGGCCGCCATGCGGGCCTTGCCGGTGGGCATCCCCAAGGTGATGGTCAGCACCCTGGCCAGCGGCCAGACACGGCCGTTCGTCGGCGGCAGCGATATCGCCATGTTCCACTCGGTCGCCGACATCGCCGGCCTGAACCGGCTCACCCGCACGATCCTGATCAATGCCGCTTATGCGATGGCCGGGATGTTGATGACCGGCGAGAGAATACTCAGGAACTTCCAGTATTCGCCGATAGGCCAGGTCTCGCGAGAAGCAGGCGAGGGTGACTTTCTCGACGATCCCGAAGTCCGCTTCATCGAGGACGAACCCCCGCCCGACCGCCCTGTGATCGCCGCCACGATGTTCGGCGTCACCACCCCCTGCGTCGACCACGCCCGACGCCTGCTCGAATCGCTCGGCTTCGAGGTCTGGGTCTTCCACGCCACCGGCGTCGGCGGCCAGGCGATGGAGGGCTTGATTCGGGATGGGCAAGTGCAGGGCGTCCTCGACCTGACCACCACCGAAGTGGCCGACGAACGCGTGGGTGGCGTCCTGAGCGCGGGGCCCGATCGGCTCGACGCGGCCGGGAAAGCGGGGATTCCCCAGGTGGTCAGCCTGGGGGCCCTCGACATGGTGAATTTCGGGCCGAAGGCCACCGTGCCCGAGCGGTTCCAGGGCCGGAAGCTGCACGTCCACAACGCCAACGTCACGCTGATGCGGACCACGCCCGAGGAGAACGCCGAGTTAGGGGCCTGGATCGCCTCCAAGCTCCGCAACTCGACCGGGCCCACCGCCCTGATCGTTCCTCGCGGCGGAGTCTCGGGCATCGATGCGCCCGACAAGCCGTTCTGGGATCCCGAGGCCGATGCGGCCCTTTTCCGGGCCCTGGAAGAAGGTTTGGAGGGCGACCCCCGCGTCCGATTGATCGAACGGCCCGAGAACATCAACGACCCCGCCTTCGCCGAGGCCGCCGCGCTCGCCCTGGTCGCCCTCATGGGCCAATCGGGGCGATTCCCCGCGGCCCTCGACGCGCTCGCACCGCAATGGGCCGACGCCAGAGACCTGCCGGGCATCAAGACCTTGCTGCATGAAGTCCGCCTGCCGATCGACGACCTCGCCGATCGGCTCGACGGCTTCCTGGTAATCCGAGGCCCGAACGGCCGGATCCTGGCGACGGCCGGTTTGGAGCGGCACGGGCCTGTCGGCTACCTGCGATCGGTCGCGGTCCACCCCGAGTTGCAGCGATTCGGCCTGGGCTCTCGCCTGGTGGCGATGCTGCTCAACCACGCCGGCGCCGACGGCCTGGAGGAGGTCGCCCTCCAAACCCAGAAGGCCGCCGCCTTCTTCGCCCACCGCTTCCAATTCGAGCCGGTCGAACGGGCCTCGGTCGATGCGGCCCTGGCCAGCTCGATCGCCTGGCATCACGAGTGTTGCGAGACCGCCACGGTGATGCGTCGACGGCTGAGCGCGCCCGAGGAACCGACGCCATGACCCCGACCCGATCCGAAATCCTGCTCCAGTTCCGCCACAAGGTCGCCGAGGGCCGGCCGATGATCGGCGG
>JAXMBD010000044.1:0-60253 GCA_046350035.1 Isosphaeraceae bacterium
AGGGCCTGTGCCAATCCGGCGCCGCCGTCGTTGGTCGCACTGCCGCCGATCCCGAGGATGATCCGCTTCGCACCCGCAAGAGCTGCGTGGATCAACAACTCGCCGGTGCCGCCCGTGCTAGTCCGCGTGGGGTCGCGTCGATCGGCGGGGACGAGTACCAGCCCGGAAGCCGCGGCCATCTCGAGGACGGCGGTCGGTCCGTCTTCGAGCCATCCATAGCGGGCCGACCGGGGTTCGCCGAGCGGGCCGTGGACATTGGCCTCCCGATAGGTCCCGGAGGTGGCTTCCACCAGGGCATCGGCGGTGCCCTCCCCGCCGTCGGCCATGGGCACGCAGAGGATATCCATCGGCGAGTTGCCCGCCCGGGCGGCGCCGAGGGCCATGGCTTTCGCCACGGCCCCCGCCGGAAGACACCCTTTGAATTTATCCGGGGCGATGACGATGCGCATCGAACGGCTCTCGGGCCCGGATGTCCATCGGCCGCCGGAACCGGGAGGCCCCCCCGACATGGTAACCTTCCTTCATCCTATCTTGCTCAGCGGGTAGCCGCGTTGGCAACCGGGCCGGCGGTGGACATGGGCAATTCGCCTTGCTGGAGGGCATTCCGCCGGACGACGTAGAACCGGATCGTCGAATTCCGGGACTGCTCCGACTGCTTCACGACGTACAGCACGTTGTTGGGATGAATCGTCTCCCAATCGCGATTGCCCACGCTCATCCCGACGAGGATATCCCCCTTCTGGATCTGGGCTCGGGCCGCAGGGCTGTTGGCGGATACCGCGTGGACGTAGAGGCCGCCTCGCAGCTTGTTGGAGACGGCCGAGACATACTCCGACTGGACGGGCGTCATCTTGAGGCCGAGCGTCTTCCAGAGCTGGTCCCCCATCTCGGCCCCGCCTCGGGGGACCGCCTGGACTTCCATCGACAGGGGGAGTTCCTGGCCGTTTCGGCTCACGATTAATTCTTGCCGCTGGCCGGCCCTGGCGTCGAGGAGGGCCCGCTCGATATCCAGCGTATTCGTGATCGGCAGGTGGTCGATCCGCACGACCCGGTCCCCAACCTGAGCCCCGGCGACCTCGGCCGGGCTGCCCGAGGGGATGTCGGTCAGGATCACTCCCCTCTGGGCCGAATTGGGGAGGGCCGTCTCGACGGCACTCAGGCCGTGCCAGGTACCCGCGAGGCGTCGTGTGCTCATCAGTTCGGTGGCGACCCTCTTGACGTCATCGATCGGCAGGGCGAAGCCGATCCCCTGCGCCCCGGCCCGCGTGGCCACGTTGATGCCGATCAGCTCGCCGTCGCGGTTGATCAGCGGGCCGCCCGAGTTGCCCGGGTTGATCGGCGCGTTCGTCTGGATCAGGTTGTGATAACCCTGGTCGTCGGCCAAGACGACGTCGCGCCCCAGGGCGCCGATGATGCCGTTGCCGACCGTGCCGTCGTAGCCGAAGGCATTGCCGATCGTGATGACGTCCTCCCCCACCATCAGGTCGGACGACGTACCGATCGTGATCGCCGGCAAGGGCCTGCCGGCTTCCACCTTGAGCACGGCGATGTCGAGCTTGTTGTCCTGCTGGATCAAGCGGGCCGGCCAGGTGACCTGATTCGCCCCATCCTTCCAGGCGACCTCGATTCCCTGCACCTTATCGACGACGTGCTGATTCGTCAGGATATAGCCCCGAGGATCGACGATCACGCCGGTGCCCATCCCGCTGACGCGGGGCCGGGAGTTCTCCTCGGCCGAGAACGGCCAGCGGCTCGTCGAGGCCGCTTTCTTCTCGCTGGAGATGCTCACGACGCTAGGCATCGCCTTCTGCACCGCGTCGGTGGCCCAGTTCCGGTGCCGCTGGGACGACTGGGCCCGCCCTTCGGCGGACGCGAAGCCGACCAGCCCGACCGCGAGGGCAACCAACAGGGGGAGGCGTCCCCCCGATCCTATCCGTGGATTCCTGGGCAAAGGCACGGGTTGCTCCCTAATCGCAAGGTCCAGGGGCCCGGGAGGGGGGGCTCTGCCCGCTTTCGCCTGACCACCACCCGCCCGGCAACACTCTGGAGGATCGGATCGGCCAGCCTCGCCGTTCCAGCGCCCGCCGCGGACCCGGAATGCCCGCGCCTCCCCTTCCCGATTATCCCCTACAAGCCGACCCTGCCGTCACAAGCGGGACGGGTCGTGACGGATGCGCCAGGCCGCCCGATTGACATGCGACGAGGGCGGCCGTTACGGTTGAATTGAGTTCGAGGCGACCCTGACGGCCTTGACGATGCCATGCCCGAGAAAAGCTCGAGACGTCTGAAGTTGGAAGCATCCCTGGCCGACCAGCCCGGCGACGAGTTCCTGCGGTACGCGCTGGCCATGCAGTGCATCCACGACGGGGACGTCGAAGTCGGGCGTCTCGGCTTGCTCGCCTTGATCGCCGACAATCCCGACTCGATCGCGGCCTACCAGCAGCTTGGCCAGTCCTACGCCGAGAGCGACGAGGCCGACGAAGCCCGGGAGATCCTCGCCCGGGGGATCCGTCGGGCGCGGGCCCTCGGCGATCATCACGCCGCCTCCGAGATGGAAGCGATCCACGAAGGGCTCGAAGGGATCGGCTGAGCCGCCGGGTGGGATGGGTCGAGGGGGGCGGCCATGCGAATCATCTCGGGGCAGCGGCGTGGCCACAAGATTGAGGGGCCGCCGGAGCGTGAGACCCGGCCGACCAGCGACCTCGCCCGCGAATCGATCTTCAACCTCGTCGGCGATGCCGCGATCGGCATGACAGCAATCGACCTGTTCGCCGGAACCGGGGCACTCGGGCTGGAGGCGCTCAGCCGGGGGGCCGATCGGGCCCACTTCGTGGAGATCCGGGGCGAGGCCGTCGGCCTCATTTACCGGAATCTCGCGACGCTCCGGTACGAGGACCGGGCCAGGGTCCACCGGGCCGACGCCTATCGCTGGTGCCGATCGTTCGAGCCCGAGCCGGGCCGGCCTTGCCTGGTCTTCATCGACCCGCCTTACGCCGAGTACGACAACCACCCCGATCGAATGACCAGGCTGCTCGAAAGCCTGATGGAGAAACTCCCGGGCGGTTCAATGATTGTCCTGGAGGCGTCGAAGCACAGTCGACCGGATTTCCTCCCGGAGCCGGGCCGTTGGGACCGCCGCCAGTACGGAGGTTCGCTGGTCGCCGTCCTGGAGATCGGCGGCGGTGCCGGGGGCGAAGATGAGCAATCCCCCTGACCCCCGCCAGGAATTTGCCAGGGAGGTCGTGGCCCGATTGCAGGCGGCCGGCTTCGAGGCGCTCTGGGCCGGCGGATGCGTCCGGGATCTGTTGCTGGGGCGGGATGCCAGCGATTACGACGTCGCCACTAGCGCCACGCCGGATAAGGTGATGCAACTGTTCCGGCGGACGATCCCGGTCGGCGTGAGTTTCGGGGTCGTGAGGGTTCTCGGGCCCAGGCCGGCTGGCGAGGTCGAGGTGGCGACCTTCCGCAGCGACGGGGCCTACATCGACGGCAGGCGGCCGGAGTCGGTCGTATTCGGCTCGGCGGAGGTGGACGCCTCGCGACGCGACTTCACGATTAACGGGATGTTCCTTGATCCGATCACCAATCAGGTGCTCGACTACGTTGGCGGGAGGGAGGACCTGCTCCATCGCCGGCTGCGTGCGATCGGCGACCCGTCCGCCCGATTCCGCGAGGACAAGCTGCGATTGCTCCGGGCCGTCCGTTTCGCAGCGAGGTTTGGCATGGAAATCGAGCGGACCACCTTGGACGCGGTCCAGTCGATGGCCGATCAGGTCACGATGGTCGCCGCCGAGCGGATCGCGCAAGAACTCCGCAAGATGCTCGTCGATCGCAACCGGGCCCGCGCGATCGACCTGGCCCGGGATGTCGGCCTCCTTCCCCGAATCATTCTCCCGTTGAGTAGCCTGGTGGGGGATGATGGGCGTGAGGTCGTGCCTTCGGCATGGCAAAGGACGCTTGGGGTACTCGATTTCCTCCCCGAGGTCACGAATTTTCCACTGGCCTTCGCGGCCCTGATGCATGCGATTACGGCCGACCCGGGCCCTACGCTCGCGGCGTCGGAGTTCCTGCGTCTGGCCAACCACGAACGTGACCGCGCCTCTTGGTTGGTCGTAAATCAGGCCGTACTCCGTGCCCCCCAATCCCTGGCGGTCCATGAACTCAAGCGTTGGCTCGTGGTCGACGGGATCGAGGACCTGTTGGAACTGCAACGGGCTATCGGCCGGGCCAGCGACGGGACCTGTCGGGCCCCGACTACTGCGAATGGTACCGGCGGGAGCAACCGGACGGCCCGCTGGATCCGCCCCCCCTCATCTCCGGGAACGACCTGAAATCCTGGGGGCTGTTGCCGGGCCGGCGGTTCAAGGAGTTGCTGGAACGAATTCGCGAGGCGCAACTCGACGGGGTGCTCGTTACGGCCGAGGATGCCCGCAAGTTCGTCGAACGATCGACCGGGGAATGCGACGAGCGAACCGGCCGGGGCGCCTGAAGGTTCAACCGGCCGTTGCGCTCGTTCGACCCACCCGATTAGCAGATCAGCGGCCCTTGGCCGACTGCTTGATCTGCTCGAGCAACTGCATTGTCTGGTCGCGGTCGCCTTTGGACAACCCTTCGAGCTTGAGGACCGATTCCAACTCGGCCTGGGCCTGGGCGGCCTTGCCCTGCGACATGTAGCAGGACGCTAGACTCTGCAACGCGTAGACGACGGCATTCACGTCCTTGCCGCCCGTCTCGGCGGCCTTTCGGAACAGCGCGATCGCCTTGTTGAAATCCTGGGCTTCCTGATAGTCATCGCCCACCGCGTTGTAGGCCTTGGTGAGGAGCCCCTTGGCGTTCTTGGCATCGAGCTGGTCGGCCTGCTTCAGGGTTTCCTCGGCCTTCTTCGGGTTGCCGCGATCGTGGTAGGCCACGGCCAGCTTGCCGAGGGCTTCCAGGTCGCTGCCGTCCTTATCGACGCGGGCGACGAGATTCGGGAACTCCTTGTTCGCGGCGTCGATGGCCGTCATCTTGTCGGCGAACGGTTCCCCTGGCATGAAACCAACGATCTTGCCAGCGACCTCGCCCTCGCCGGCCTTGCCGTCTTCCTTGCCCGCATCGGGGGCCTTCGAGCCGTCGAGGAACAGGATCGTCGGGTAGCCGTTGATCGCGTACCGTTTGTTGAGCGCAACACCTTCCTTCTCGGCGTTGATCTTCAGCGAGATGAACGACTTGTCGGCGACATCCTTCACGGGGACGCTGGTATAAGTCTCCTTGTCGAGCACCTTGCACCACCCGCACCAGTCGGTATAGAAATCGACCATGATCAGCTTGCCGGTCTTGCGCGACTGCTCCAGGGCGTCCTTGTAGGACTTGGCCCAGGCGATTTCCTTCTTCTCGGCCGGCTTGGTGTCCTGGGCGCGAGACGACAGGTTCAGGCCGAAGGCCACGGCGACCGCCAGGCCGAATTGCAACCCACGCATGATCTTACCCTCGATTGAGGTTTCGTCGGAGGAGCGGGACGGCTCATTGGATACGGGGGCCAGCTTCGAAGTCAATAACGGGCAAGCTCGGGTGCGGAATCGCCCGGCTGGGCGAGTTGCTTGACCAGGTCACTTGCCCCCTGGAGCATGAACCGGAGTTCGCTGTTCACGGCCAGGAAACGCCACCCCTCGGCGATTCGCTTCAGGGCGTCGGCGGCCGAGAAGACGTGCATCCCGGGCGCAATCCCCTGCCGCTGGGCGGCCTCGCGAACCCGCGTGAAGGCCGCTTCCAGGGCCTCTGGGGTGGGGGGCATGCCGTCGGCCGCACGCATGGAGGCGGCCAGGTCATTGGGCCCGATGAAAACGGCATCGACCCCGGGTACTGAGTAGATCTCGTCGGCGATGTCGATCGCATCGATGTGCTCGGCCTGGATCACGACCAGGATTTCGTCGTTGGCCCGGCGGAAATAGGCATCGGAGGTCGCCGCGTAGTTCAGGGCGTGTAGCGAACCGCCGACCGATCGGTTGCCAATCGGCGGGTATCGGGTGGCGGCGACGATCGCCCGGGCTTCATCGGCCGACATCACCATCGGGGCCACGATCCCCATCGCTCCGCAGTCGAGGGCCACCTTGATCACGTCATGCCGGTTGGCCGGGATCCGCACGAGGGGGATGCATCCGGCATCGGCAATGGCGCCGAACATTAGCGAAGCGGTCTCGATGCTGGGCTGCGAATGCTCCATGTCCACGGTCAGCCATGGCAGGCCCGTCCGGGCCATGTATCGGGCGGCGAAGGGGCTGCCGAGGGACAGCCACGTGCCGACCTGGGGCTTGCCTTCCCGGAGCGCCTGCTTGACGGAATTGGTCTTCACGGCGTTGAAAAACCTGTTCGGGTCCGCCGGCCGGCCCTCGAAGGGGGCCGAAGTGCCGGACTTTCCAGTCTGGCCGAGCCGATAATCCTCCACAACCGGTTGCTCTGGGCGGAAACGGGGAATCGCGGTAGATTCCGCCGGTCTCACCCTCCAACCAGGATGGACAGGAGGTTCGGGCATGCAGGTTTTGGCCGCCGCGATCCAGATGCCCGCGACCCCCGGTAACGTCCGGGAAAACCTCGATCGGGCCGACGCCTGGTTGTCCCATGCCCATCGGGCTGGAGTCGAACTGGCCGTCCTGCCCGAAATGTTCAACACGGGCTACGGCCTGATCCCCGACTACGCCCCGCTCTCCGAAGGCCGAGATGGGCCGACGATCCGCCACCTGGCCAATCGCGTACGGGAATGGGGCATGACGATCGCCGCGGGATTCGTGGAACGGTCGGGTCGGCATCTGCACAACTCGCTGGCGTTCCTGAACCCCGGCCGGCCGGTCGCCGTTTACCGAAAGCGCAACCTCGTATTCTGGGAAGGATATCGCTTCCGATCGGGACGATCTCCCGTGATTGTCGATACTCCCTGGGGCCGCGCCGGGCTGGCGATTTGCGCCGACATGATCTACCGGGGGGTTTGGGAGGAATACCGAGGCCAAATTGACCTGGCGATTGTAGCGTCGGCCTGGCCGGAATTCGCTTGCCAGCAGAGCCAGCGCCGACACTGGTTGCTGGGGCACGTGGGGCCGCTGTCGGGGAAGATCCCGGCGCAAGTTGCGGCCGACCTCGGAGTCCCGGTCGTCTTCGCCAATCAATGCGGACCCACGAGCACGGCGATCCCGCTGCTGGGTTCCCGCATCCGAGATCGATTCGCCGGGCGGAGCAGCGTCTGCGACGGCCGCGAGGCCGCGCCGGTGGTGGCGGGGGTCGAAGAGGGGGTTGTCATTTCGGCCCTGACCGTTCATCCTGCTACGAAAGGGAAGGTGCCGTGCCGTACTACGTCCCCCTCGGCGTCCGCGGCCTGATCTTGCGAATCGGGTCGTGGCTCACGGCCTTGCTGGGTGCGTCGGTCTACTGGGCGGCGACCTGGCGTCGCGGTAGGCTCGCCGCGAAGTCCGCCCCTCACTTCGGGGAAACCCGACCTTGCCCGGAAAGTAGGGTGGTCGGATTCCGCTTGATTTCGGGAGTCGGCGCGGATGTGCGGAATCGCCGGAGCGGTCGATCGCAGCGGACAGCGTGACTTCCCTGCCGAACGACTCCTGGCCATGACCTCGGCGATCGCCCATCGCGGCCCGGATGACGAGCAAATCCACTCCGAATCGGGAGTGGCGCTGGGCGCACGCCGACTTTCGATCATCGACCTTGCCGGCGGCCGCCAACCGCTCAGCAACGAGGACGGGACCGTCTGGGTCGCCTTCAATGGCGAGCTATTCGACTATCCCGACCTTCGCAAAACGCTCCTCGATCGGGGCCACCATCTCTCAACCCGATGCGACACCGAGGCCTGGGTCCACCTCTGGGAGGACCACGGCGAGCGGATGTTTGAATATACGCGAGGCCAGTATGCGGTCTCGCTCTGGGACCGCAAGACCCGGACCTTGATCCTGGGACGGGACCGGGCCGGGATCTGCCCACTCTACTATACCGAGCATGATGGCTGGCTCCTCTTTGGCTCGGAAATCAAAGCGCTGCTGGCTTCGGGGATGTACCGGGCCAGGCCGGATCCCCGAGGTATCGATCACCTCTTCACCTTCTTCTGCGCCGGGACGACTCGTACGTATTTCGAAGGCGTGAAATCGATCCCGCCGGGGCACTATTTGAAGGTGAGCGACGGCCGAATCGAGCTCAAGAAATACTGGGATCTCGACTTTCCCGACAAAGGCGAGGAACGGCGGTTGGCTGACCCTTCGCCGTTGGTCGACGAGCTCGAAGCCTGCCTGATGAAGTCGGTCGAGCGGCGGCTTCGGGGCGACGTGCCGGTCGTCAGCTACATCAGCGGCGGGCTCGACTCCACGGTGGTTCTCGGCCTCTGCACCCGGCAACGCGGCCGATCGGTGCCTTCATTTACCATCGGCCTGGAGAACGCCGGGCCTGACGAGCGCTCGCATTCGGCGGAGAGTGCCGCGGTCCTGGGCTCGAAGCTCACCACTGTGGTCATGGACAAGGCCCGGATCGCCGACGCCTTCCCCGAGCTGGTGGTGGCGGCGGAAGGGCCCGTAATGGATACCTCGTGCGCCGCCCTGATGCAGCTGGCGAGGGCCGTCCACGAGCAGGGATACAAGGTCGCCCTCACCGGCGAGGGGGCCGACGAAGCGCTCGCCGGATATGCCTGGTACAAGACGCAGAGAGTCCGGGACGCGGTCTTCCGAAGGGTTGGCGCGAAGCCGCTCGAGATGTTCCGGGGGCTTTCCCTCTGGGCGGTCGGCGGCTCCAACGGCCGACGCCAGGCGATCAACGCGATCCAGGGCCTCAGGGTGGCCCAGCAAGACCTATACGAACTGATCACTCAATGCAAACCGGCGCTGTATTCGGCGTCGATGTGGGACCGGCTGGACGGCCACGATCCCTACATGGACCTGGACATCACCAACGAACGGATCGGCCGTTGGCACCCGCTGAACCAGTCGCTTTATGTCGGCTACAAGGTGATGCTGGCAGGGCTCTTGATGATCTCCAAGGGCGACCGGATCGCGATGCATTCGTCGATCGAGGCCCGCTATCCCTTCCTGGATGAGGACGTCATCGAGTTCTGCGCGACCGTCGCCCCCGAGTACAAGCTCCGCGGACTGAATGAGAAGTGGCTACTCCGGCAGGTCGCATCGAAGACCCTGCCGGCCCGGATCGCCAACCGGCCCAAGACGATGTTCCGCGCCAGCTTCTCCTCGACGTTCCTGGGCCCGCATCGGCCGGCCTGGGTGGACCAGCTGATCAGCCACGAATCGCTCGCGAAGACGGGATACTTCGATGCGGCCGGGGTCGCTCGGCAGCGGGGCTTGCAGGTCAAATTGCCCCGCCTCCTTCCAAGGCGGGCGATCATGGATCTGGGCCTGACCGATGTGATCTCGACGCAGCTTTGGCACCACCTGTTCTGCGGCGGCGGGTTGTGCGAATTGCCCGAGTGGACCGCACCTGAATTGGCCGGCAATCGAGTCCCGACCCATTATCGGACCCGGGAAGAGGTCGATGCCGAGGCGTCCTGCCTGTCGACCCCGACGGCGGCCACCCCATGAGTGCCGGCGAGCCGGTGCCGGGCGGTTACTATGCGGCCCCGCGGGTGAGGCCCGCAGTCGCGTTCGACGAACTCGGCTTTCCGATCAAGCCCGGCGTGGTGACCTGGCTCAAGGTCTACGCGACGGCGATGGGGGTGCTCTACTTCCTGATGTTCGTTTTCATGGTCCTGGCCTGGGTCGGCATCCAGATCTCCGACCCGGATGAGTTCGAAACGCAGGACCGCGTTGTCCTCGGGATGGTCTTCCCGGTGCTGGGCCTGATCTCGGCGGCGCTGGCGGGAGTCTTCCTGGCGCCCCTGGCCTTGCCCAGGAAACCCTGGGTCTGGGTCTACGGGATCGTCCTGATCGCCATCGGCCTGTCGAACTGTGCCCTGTGGCCTGCGACCATCCCGCTCATCATCTTCTGGATCCGGCCCGAAGTCCGCCGTTACTACGGGCTGGCCGTCGCGGGGAATTAGGTCGATGCGAGCCGTCCTTCAACGCGTCTCGATGGCCGAGGTCCGGGTTGAAGGCGACCTGGTCGGATCCATCGCGGCCGGCTGGTTGGTCCTCGTCGGCGTTGCGGATGGCGATCAGGCGGCGGACTCCGACTGGCTGGCCGATAAGGTCGCTAACCTGCGGGCTTTCGCCGACGGTGAAGGCAAGATGAACCGCAACGTGAAGGAGGCGGGCGGCGCGGTCCTGGTAGTCAGCCAGTTCACCCTCGTGGCCGATTGCCGCAAGGGCCGACGTCCCGGCTTCGACGCGGCCGCCAGGCCTCAGGATGCCGAGCGGCTTTATCTGCGAGTCGCCGATCGCTTGAGGTTCGCCGGCTTGGAGGTCGCCACGGGGAAGTTCCGGGCCGACATGAAGGTGGAACTGGTCAACGACGGCCCGGTCACGTTCCTTCTCGATAGCCGGAAAGCCTTCTAGGCGGGCGGCCGCTTACGCATCTTGCCGGAAGGGAGAGGGCCTTTCGCGACGGCGAGGGTGATGGCATGCTAGGAGCACCGCGCCCTCTCCCGGCGAAGCCTGGCCGAACTTCCATACTCACCGCGGAGCATCCCGAACGTGTCGATCGTCGCCGAGGGCCCCACCAAGCCGGCCCGCCTTGCCTGGTTTGCGCGCGGGGATTTCAATGCATTCTTCGGCCTGATGTTGGACAACATCGGCGGCATGATCCTGATGGTCGGCCTGCTGGCATCGTTCGGCTTTCCGGCCGATTTCGTGGTCGGCAAGATGATCCCGGGCACGGCGTTGGGGGTTCTCGTCGGCGACCTCATCTTCACCGGCCTCGCCCTCCGCCTGATGATGCGGGCGGGCCGGGGCACGGTTACGGCGATGCCGCTGGGGCTGGATACCCCGAGCACGTTCGGCTCGGTGATCCTGATCTTGGGTCCGGCATTCCTGGAAGCTCGGGGGCGGGGCCTCGAACCCGAAGCGGCCGCGATCGAGGCCTGGTATATCGGGATCGCCATGCTGCTGGCCTCGGGAGCCTTCAAGCTGGCCTGCGCCCTGGCTAGCGGCTGGATCCGGCGGATGGTGCCGAGGGCCGGGCTGCTCGGCTCGCTGGCGGCGATCGCGTTGGTGATCATCAGCTTCCTGCCCCTCCGCGAGATCGTGGCACATCCTGTGGCCGGGCTTTCGGCATTGGCGGTCATCCTGGCGACGCTTACCGCCCGGTGGGAGTTACCCGGCCGGATTCCCGGGGCCTTGGCCGGTGTCGTCGTCGGCTGCCTGGTTTATTACGCGATGACGCTCACCGGCCTCGATCCGGCCGCCGAATCGGCCGGCATCGCAACCCGCCTGGGGGTGGCCCTGCCGATGCCAATGCAGGGATGGTGGGCTTGGTTCCAGTCCTCCGGCGGACTTGCACTCAAGTACCTGCCGATCGCGATCCCGCTGGCACTGGCGACGGTCGTCGGCGGGATCGACTGCACCGAGAGCGCCGCGGCGGCCGGCGATGATTATGCAACCGGCCTAATCATTGCCACGGAGGGCCTCGCCACGCTGGTCGCAGGCTGCTTCGGCGGTGTAATCCAGACGACCCCCTACATTGGCCAACCCGCTTACAAGGCCATGGGGGCTCGGGCCGGTTACACCCTGGCGACCGCCCTGTTCATCGGCGGGGCCGGGATTTTCGGGTATTTCAGCGTGATCTTCCAGGTGATACCGCAGTCGGTCGTTTTCCCGATCCTGATTTTCGTCGGCCTGGAAATCACATCCCAGTCTTTCCATGCCACGCCCTACCGGCATTTCCCCGCGATCGGCCTGGCATGCGTGCCGGCTCTCGGGTACCTGGGCATCATCCTGATCGGCCAGGTCCTCGCGGATGCCGGCAAGCCGTTCGGCGAATTCGGCCTGCCCAGCCGTCAATTAATCCAGACCCTGACGATGCTCTCCGGAGGCTTCATCCTCACGAGTTTGCTTTGGGCCACCGCCCTCGCCAAGCTCATCGACGGTCGGGCCCAGGCGGCCGCGTCCACCTTCGTCGTCGCCGCTATCCTGGCCTTGTTTGGGGTGATACACTCACCCCTGCCCTCTTCGCCAATCCTCGCCCCTTGGCAAACGATCGCGAAGCTCAGGGACGATCCCGGACGGTTCGAGGCCAGCGCCCGGCAGACCCCCTATCATTGGGCCGGCGCCTATCTCGCTGCCGGGGCGATCGCATCGGCGCTGGGGCGTTGGGGGCGGCCGCCGTTGCCCGAAACCAGCGAAGTCGGCCGGGCCGCTTGAACGGGTCGGGATGCGGTCGCGCCGGCTCTTAACGAAGTAGCGCGGCCTCAATGGCCAACCCGGGGCCGAAGCCGAGGGCGACGCACGGTCGCGTCGCCCCCTGATCGATCAATTGTTCCAGGATGAAAACGATGGTCGCGGAGGACATATTCCCATATTCCTTGAGGATCTTCCGCGAGACCTCCGTGGCGTCGGGGGGGAGGTCCAAGGCCTCCTGAACGCAGGTTAAAACGCGAGGTCCGCCCGGGTGCACGGCCCATGTACCGACCTCTTCGACGGTCAAGCCGTGACGCCCGAGCCAGGATTCGAGCCAGGGGCGGAGGTTCCGCTGGATCAGGTTCGGGACCTTGCTCGACAGGATCATGTCGAAGCCGTGGTCGCGGATGAACCAGGCCATCGCCTGTTCCGAATCGGGGAATAGGCAGGCCCCGTTGGCGGCCAGGCGCCAATGGTCGCCGTTCGCCGTGGACAGATTGCCCAGCAGGATCGCCGCGGCACCGTCGGCGAACAGGGCGTTGCCGACGACCTTCTTCGGGTTCCAGCCATAGGCGTAATGCAGGCTGCAAAGCTCGACCGAGCAGAGCAGGACGCGGGCGGAAGGGTCGGCGGCCAACAATCCTCGGGCAACGCGCAGCCCATTGAGCGAACCGTGGCAACCCATGAACCCGACCTGGGTGCGCTCAACATCTCGGCGCATGCCTAGCCGCTTGATCAGGGCGATGTCGACGCCCGGCGCCGAGAAGCCAGTGCAGGAGACGGTAACCAGGTGGGTAATCTCTTCGGGGGAGACCCCGCCCTGGGAGAGTGCCCCCTGGCATGCGCGCTCGGCGAGGGGAATCGACTCCCGCTCATAACGTTCCATCCGTTCGGCGGTAGAAGGCCCCCGATCGCCTTTCCCCTTGGAGAGGAAGACCGTCTCAACGTCCCCCTCGTCGTAGACTACGCGGCGGAATTCCTCGTAGCTGTGGACGATGTGACGTGCCTCGACCCCCGACTGCCGGTAGAGGTTCTCCAGCAATGCCGCATGGTCGTCATCCTCGGCGCAGAGGATGCTCGCCGCATCGACGGATTCGGAACGGTCGATTCTCAAGGAGGGAACGGCCGTCCCGATTCCGAGCACTACCGGGGTCATGTAATCTCAAGTCCTCCCGGTAACCGTCCCGAGGGGGACCACCGGGTCTGATGGATGGAGCGGATGAACGGGGCTGCCAGCCCGGGATAGATGGCCAGGATCCGTACGAGCGATCCTGTCAGCCTGGGCGCGCGAAGGACGAGCCGGGCGGCCCGGCACACAAGCTGGGTGCGGGTGATTTCGCCCCGATAGGCGTCAGGCCATAGCCTTTCGGGTGGGCAGGCACCCGTCGCCAGCGATTCCGCCAGGATCCCCGCCAGGCGTACCCCACCGGAGAGCGCCCAGGCGATCCCTTCGCCCGTGAACGGTTCGACATAGCCGGCGGCATCGCCCACGCGGAAGACTCGCTCGCGGGCCAGGGTCGCGGCCGATCGCGTCAGGGAGGGGGTCCCCTTCCACGCAAACTGCTCAATCTCGGGCACTTCGGGGAAGGGGGAACCGGCGAGGATCTTGCCCGCGAGCGCGCCGATCCCGCCGGACCGCCGGACGGCCGCCGGATCCAGGGCCGCCGCGATATCGAGGCGTCCATCTTCGAGGGCCACCAAGCCGACGTAACCCTCATCGCCGCAGGCCATATAGATTCGGCCGCGGTCGTATCCGCCGGGCAAGTTGGGGGCGATTGCGCCGGCACCAATCCGGGTACTGATTGCCGAGTTCTCTTCGTGACCCGGCCGTCCCCGGGTCTGAGCAGCGTCATCGACCCGGAGCGAATCGATCAACCCGGTCGCCGCGACCACGAAACGGCCCCGCACGGTTCGGCTTTCCCCTCCTTGAGTAAGCCGCAGATCCCGGTATTCGGGGGACGACGCGGGAAGGAGCGATGCCGTGGTCTCGGGGTGAAACTCGGCGCCGTTTGTCCGGGCCGATTCGACGAGGGCCAGGTCGAAGGCGTACCGGGAAACCGCAACCCCGAGCGGCTGGCGTATCACCGCCAGTTTATCGCCCCGGCCCAGCGCCAGGCTCCTCAGCGGGATCGCGCCCAGGCGACCGGCGAGATCCGATAGGCCGGCCTGGCGGAGCACGTCGAGGGCCCTTGGGTTGACGCAACAACCGCAGATCTTAGGGCGAGGGAAGCGGGATTTCTCGATCAGCAGCACCGAACCCCCCCCCTTCGCCAGGGTCAGGGCCGTAATGGATCCGGCCGGGCCCGCGCCTACAACGACGACATCGTAGATCCGAGCCGATGGACCTGAGTCGTTCCCAATCATGACGAACCGCCCACCAGGAGGAATCGGCACGGCCACCGGGCCTGAACCTCGAAGCTGTCCCAGCCGGCCCGGCTCGCCAGCGAGCGGGCCTCTTCGCAAGTGAACGCCCCTTCCACCGAGAGCGGCCCATCGACGTGGGCCACGCGCGATCGCGAGAGCAACCTCACCCCCGAATAGGCGAGTAACCAGCCCACGACACTCCTCCGGAGGTCGTCCACCAGCACCAGGCCCCCGCCGTTCCCCAAGGCCCGCAGGAATTGCAGGGCTTCGTCCTCGCTGAGGTGGTGCAAGAATAGCGACGAGACCCGAATGTGATATTCCGTGGGCACGCCCTGTTCGATAACATCCCGCTCGAAGAAAGCGACCTCGGCATTCTCCCGGCGGGCATGGGCCCGTGCGTACTCCAGGGCCGTTTCGCTCCGATCGCAGCCGGCGACTTCCAGATTCAACCCGGCACGTTTCGCCTTCTTCCAGAGGAGGACAGGCAAATCGCCGCCACCGGTCGCGATGTCGAGTAGACGGACCGGCGTGGAATTACCCCCATCCCGGTGCCGCTGGCAATAGCCCCGGATCAGGGGCCAGAGCGAGCGGTCGGTCCGGCTTAGTCGGTTGATTCGCCGGAGGGCGTTAAGCGCCTGATGGTGTTCGGCATCCTCCAACCCCTGCTGATCCATGACCTCGGGTTGCCGATTGCGGCCCCTGAGATCCGAAGGAAATGGCATGAAAGACTCGTGCTAAAACCTTGCAGTCTTTGAGTTTGGGCATTCAGTCCGTTGATAGGAAGGGCCGCCATGCTTTCGCGAGGGCTGCCTCCGCCACACGATGACCCTAAGCGAACCGGCATGTCAACCACAAGGGGAGGCCCTCGGAAGCGCAAGACGAACTGGGGCCTGAACTCGAGTGCCTGGACCCGAGATTCGAGGGAATTTTAGGGCATGAACTCCAACCAGCTTGGGGCGCTTGAGGATGAGGGGCCCTGCCTCGAAGGCGATTGGCCGTTAGAATGGTCCGACAGCCCGGCCTCGCTCGGGAACTTACCCATGGAGAAGCCATGCTCGCCTCGACCGCCTGCATCGTCGCAATTGCCTCCTTTTGGGCGGGAACGGGAGCCGAACGGCCGGATGAGAAGCTTGCGCTGGTCGCGGGCGGCGGAACAGGGGGGCCTGGCGGTCCAGCGTCCTCGGCCTCGATCGGCGAGCCTTTCGGCATGGCGATCGACCGAGCTGGCAACTTATTCGTCGCCGACTTCAGTGAGCACCGTGTCTGGAAGGTCGATCCGGCCGGCACCCTCTCAGTCGTGGCGGGCACGGGGCAAGCTGGCTTCGGCGGCGATGGCGGGCCGGCCATCTCGGGCCGTTTCAGCCGGATGCATGACCTGGTGCTCGCCGAGAATGGCGACCTGTACATCGCCGACAGCGATAATGCCCGGGTTCGCAAGATCGAAGCCGCGACGGGCATTCTCAACACCGTGGCCGGGAACGGGGAGAAAAAGGTCACCGGGGACGGCGGGCCGGGAGATCGGGCCGGGCTCGACGGGGTCGCTAGCCTTTGGCTCGAGGGCGGTAAGCTCTACTTGACCGGCTTCAGCCGGGTCGTGCGTGTGCTCGACGTCGCATCGGGCCGGATTGACACGGTCCGCGACCTCTCCGGCGGTCGCAGCGTGGCCGTCGATTCCCGGGGGAACATCTACGTGGCCGGCGGCACCGCCTTGCGGGTCCGACGCCCGAACGGCGGCGTTGAATTGGTCCTCGACACGCGCGATGCCGCGCCCGACGAGGTGAAGATCGGCAATAACCCCAAGCACCTCGGCTTCGACGCCGACGAAAATGTCCTGATCGCCGACGATTTCGGCCATCAGATCAAGAAGTACCTGGTCAACGAGAGAAAACTGGTCGTCGTCGCCGGATCGGGTAAGGCGGGCGCCTCGGGGATCGACGGGCCCCCGCTCCGGGCCGAGTTGAACGGCCCCCACGGCGTCTACTTCCACCGGCCGACGCGGACGTTGTACATCGGCGACAGTCGGAACAAGCGAGTCCTCAAGGTGGAGCCCTGAACCGGCCGCCCGGAGCGATCCGCCAACTTCAATTTGGGTGCGGCTTCATTCATCCTGGTCCATGGCCCATTTCTCGAATTGATCGGCCATCCTCCGATCCGCATCGGGTCCTGGGCCATCCACCGGCTTCCTCCCGCCCGAAGTTTTAGACGAAGAAGGCGATGGGGGAGGTGTCGGAAGCGGCGCCGAGGGCCTCGGCCGCGGGTCCCTGGCCAGCGCGTAAGTATCGCCCGCCTCGGCGATGAAGGAGTCCTTGCACTTCGGGCACTTGATCGACATGCCCAATTGCTTCTTGTCCACCTGCTGGGCGTGGCCGCATTCTGCGCATTTGACCTCAACGTTGGCCATCGTCCGCCCTCCTTCTTTCTTCATCGTTGCGTGGATGGGCCACGACCCCGCCTGGACGCCTCCGCGCGTCGATCGGCGCCATCCAGGCTACACGAGCCGGCCGATCAACCCTAGGGCTCCCCCGGGCGAGGAGGTCTGGAAACGTGATCACGGGAAGAACGACGCGTCACGGGTTCGGATGCCGCGAGATCCTGCTGGGAGAGTCGGAATGATGCTTCTGAGAAATGCGAGGACCCGCGAATTCAGCGAAGCGATTCCAGTTCGGCCAGGAACCGATCGATGGCCTCGTCGGTCCCCACCGTGATTCGCAACCCCTCCGGCTTGTTGGGATAGCGCATCAGTCGAACGAGGATCTTGCGGGTTTTCAGGGACTCATAGACTCCCGACGCGGGCGGCCCGCCCTCGCACCAAACGAAATTGGCGTGGCTCTCCGGGACCCGATAGCCGACGGCTCGCAGGCGGTCGGCCAGTCTTCGACGCGTGCGAACGATCTTCGAACGAGTCTCTTGCAGGTAAGCCTGGTCCTCGATCGCCGCCTGCCCGCCGAGAAGGCTGAGCGCGTCGGCGTTGTACGAGTCCTTCACCTTGGATAGGCCTTCAACAATTTCCCGCGAGGCGATCAGGTAGCCGAGCCGCAGGCCGGCCAGGCCGTATCCCTTGCTGAGCGTCCGCATCACGATCAGGTTGGGCGTCGACTCGACTAGCCCCACCGCGCTCGACTCGGCGAAGTCACCGTAGGCCTCATCCACGACGAAAGGCCCGGGGATCTTCGCGGCCAATTCTCGGATCGTCCCGGTCGGGATCAAGGTGCCCGAAGGGCTGTTGGGATTGGCCAGGAACGTCAGCCGGGCTTCGGGGCGGGCGAGATTGTCAGGGTCGAGCGTCCAGTCGTCCCGGAACGGGACCGCTTCGGGCCGGGCACCCTGGATCTCGGCGAGGGTCTTGTAGAGGATGTAACTGGGCGTCGGATAGAGGACGGTATCACCCGGCCCGGCGAACGCCCGGGTGACGATCGTCAGCAGGTCGTCGGAGCCGTTGCCGACCAGGATCATGCCCGGTTCGACGCCGTGGAGCTTCGCGGCGGCCCGCCGGAAGGCGTTGCCCATCGGGTCGGGGTAGAGCCGGAGTCGGCCGTCGAGCCCCCGGGCGATCGCCTCGGCCACCCTGGGCGAGGGCGGATAGGGGTTCTCGTTGGTGTTGAGCTTCAGGATCCCGGAGGGGTCGCTCGGCTGTTCGCCGGGGACATATCCGGACATCCGCTCGATGTGGGGGAGGAAGAAGCTGGGCATGTCGTGGGCCGTCCGGGTCGTTCAGGGCCGGGGCATTCCCAGCATTTTCAGGGCATCGTCGTCGAGGCGGAAGACGGTCCACTCGTCCATCGGCCGGGCGCCCAGGGATTTATAGAAGCCGATCGCCGGCGCATTCCAGTCGAGGACCGCCCATTCGAGCCGGCCGCAATCGCGCTCAACCGCCGTCTCGGCCAGCCGTCTCAACAGGGCCTTGCCGATCCCGTTACCCCGGACTTGGGGCCGAACGAATAGGTCTTCCAGGTAGATACCCGCCTGGCCTCGGAACGTGGAAAAATTGGTGAAGAACAGGGCGAAGCCGACCGGCTCGCCACCGTATTCGGCGATCAGGGCTTCAGCCGCCGGCCGTGGGCCGAAAAGGTGGCGGAGGAGGATCTCGGGCGTGGCCTTCGCTTCATGCTCGAGTTTCTCGTAGCGGGCGAGCTCGAGGATCAGCTCGGCGATGATCCCGACGTCGGCGGGCTGGGCGGGCCGGATCGAGGCTTCGGGCATCGCGTCAGGGCTCCGAATCGGGATCGACGTCGGGTGCGGGGGCGTGCAGGCGGATATCCACGCTCAGCTTGTGGGCCGTTAGGCCCTCAACATCGGCGAGGCGTCGGATGTCGGGGGCGAGCGATTCGAGCCCTTCCCGCGTGGTGTAGATCAAACTGGTCCGCTTCAGGAAGTCGTTGGAGGACAGGCCCGAGGCCCACCTAGGGGTGCCGCCTGTCGGGAGGACGTGCGACGGGCCGGCCGCGTAGTCGCCCACGGCCACGGGCGTGTCGTGGCCCAGGAAGATCGCGCCGGCATTGGTCAGACGCCGGGCGAGGGCATCGGGTTCGGTGGTGGCGACGTGCAGATGCTCGGGGGCGATCGCGTTGGTCAGTTCGACCGCCTCGTCCTCGTCGCGGGCCAGGACCAGGGCCCCGAATCGTTCCAGGCTGTCCCTGGCGAGCTGGCCGCGATCGAGTCGGTCCAGTTGATCGACCAAAGCGTCGTGGATCCGGTCGATCTGGTCGGGATCCCAGGTAATCAGGATGCTGGCGCTCGGCGAGTGCTCGGCCTGGCTGATCAGGTCGGCGGCGATATGCCGCGGGTCGGCGGTCCAATCGGCGATCACGACAACCTCGCTGGGCCCCGCGATGCTGTCGATATCGACGGTGCCGTACACCTCCTGCTTGGCCAGGGCGACGAACAGGTTGCCCGGCCCCACGATCTTGTCGACCCGCTCAATCCCCTCGACCCCGTAGGCCAGGGCCGCGACGGCTTGCGCCCCGCCGATCCGGTGGACCTCGGTAACGCCGAGCGCGTAGCAGGCCGCGAGCAGGTGGTCGTTATAGCCGCCGTAGGGCGTCGGCGGGACGACCACGGCGATCTCGGGGACGCCCGCCGCCTGCGCCGGGACGACCGTCATCAGCAAGGACGAGGGATAGGCCGCGGCGCCGCCGGGCACGCAGACTCCGACCCTCCGAAGAGGCAGATAACGGAGCTTCAGCTCGATCCCGGGCGCCTTGCGGAGCGTAGCGGTCCGGTGGAGGATGCCCGACTGGAACATCACGATGTTGTCGCGGATCCGCCGGATCGAATCGAGGTACGGGCGGTCGACCCGCTTGTAGGCATCGGCCATCTCGTCGAGGCCGACGCGGACTTCCTCCCGACCGAATGCCTTGCCGTCGAGCTTGGCGGTGTAGTCGAGCACCGCGGCCATTCCGCGCTCGCGGACGTCGCGGCAGATCCGGTCGACCACCTGCTGGGGCGATAGGGGCTCGCCGAATGCGGCGATGGTCCGGGCCCTCCCCTCGGGGCTGACGACATCCCCCTGGGGGCTCAGGCGTTCGCGAACCCGGTTCAGGGCCTCGCGGGCATCCTCGGTGGAACAATCGATGCGGGCGATGTTCAGGGGTCGCGACATGTACGCTGGAGATCTCGGGCGCCGGCGACCGACTCGTCGCGTGCGTGGGGGAACTCGCGAGCCTCGCGTTGTTCCCAGGCCGAACCTAATCGAGCGGGCCTGGCGGGTCAACCGGCCGCCGACCCCGGCTGGCCCGGCCGAGTCGTCGCCGATAGACTCAAAGCAAACCCGACCGACCCCACCGGATGCAGCCCCGTACCTCATGAAGACCATCGACCTCCGATCCGACACCGTCACCAAACCGACCCCCGCGATGCGACGGGAGATGGCCGAGGCGGAGGTGGGCGACGACGTTTTCGGCGAGGATCCGACGGTCCATCGCCTGGAAGGTCGCGTGGCCGAGATGCTGGGGTTCGACGCGGCCCTGTTCGTCCCCTCGGGCACGATGGCCAATCAGATCGCCATCGGGATCCACGCGGGCCCCGGTGACGAACTCCTCTGCGATCCCTCCGCCCACGTTTATGTCTGGGAAGGCGGAGGAATCGCGAGACACTGGGGCGTCACGACGCGGCCGATCCCGCCGGCAGCCGGCCTGCTCGGCCCGGCCGACCTCGAGGACAAGATCCGGCCCGATGACGGCCACTACGCCCGGACCCGATTGGTCTCCCTGGAAAACACGCACAATCGGGCGGGCGGGCGGATCCATCCCCTCGCGGAGATCGAACGCATTTCCGCCTGGGCCCGGTCGCAAAGCCTGGCAATCCATTGCGACGGGGCCCGATTGATGAACGCCGTGGTCGCCTCGGGGATTTCCGCCAATCGCTGGGCTCGCCCGTTCGACACGGTGTCGATCTGCTTTTCGAAGGGCCTGGGGGCGCCGGTGGGCTCCGCACTGGCCGGGCCGGCCGAAACGATTCGCAAAGCCCACCGCCTTCGCAAGGTGCTGGGCGGAGGGATGCGGCAGGCAGGCATACTGGCGGCCGCTGCCCTGCATGCGTTGGAACATCACGTCGAACGGCTCGCCGAGGATCATGCCAACGCCCGAATCCTGGCCGAGGCGGTCAACGATACGGCCGGCCTGCGGCTGGAATCGGGCCCCGTCGAGACGAACCTGGTCTGGATCGAGGTCGATCCGTCGATCGGCACGGCCCGCGAGGTCGCCGACCGGCTTCGGGCACGGGGCGTGCTTGTAGCGGCGTTGGGCGCCCAGGTGATCCGGGCTTGCACGCACCTGGATGCCCCGCGTTCGGACGTCGAACGTGCCGCCGAGATCCTTCGAGGGGTCGGCCGGGGTGCCGATTGACCGATGGCCGAGCCGCTCCACCGATGGGATCTGAGCCCGGCCGCGGCCCGCAAGTTGCAGGAGGAGCTGGCATCCCGGGTGGATGCGACGAAGACCCTGGGCCCGTACGAGTTGGTCGCCGGGGCGGATGCTTCTTACAATCGCGGGGATACCTGGATCATCGCGGCGTTCGTCGTGACCCGCCTCCCCGACTTTCAGGTGGTCGACCGGGCGGGGGTACGCGTCCCGCTGGATTTCCCCTACGTCCCGGGCCTGCTCTCATTCCGCGAGGCGCCCGGTCTGCTGGACGCGTTCGAGAAGCTCAAAGTACGACCCGATTTGATCCTCTGCGACGGCCAGGGCGTCGCCCATCCCAGACGCCTGGGGATCGCCTCGCATGTCGGCCTCTGGCTCGGAATACCGACGATCGGTTGTGCCAAAAGCCGGCTCTGCGGTGACTTCGACGGGCCTGGGCCCGATCGCGGCGACTGGTCACCACTGACCGACGGCGATGAGGTGATCGGATCGGTCGTGCGCACACGGTCGAGGGTCAAGCCCTTGTTCGTCTCGCCCGGTCACCTCTGCGATCAGGCCGGCGCCCGAGAGGCGGTTCTCGCGACTTCCAACCGATATCGCCTGCCGATCCCCGCCCGATTGGCCCACGAGTACGTCAACCTACTCCGTCGGCGGGAATCATTTCTTCTTGGGGGAGAGGACGTCGGTGGAGGCGGACTTGGCCCCGGTGAGCTGGTCGAGTGAGGTGGTGTTGGCCGGGATCGGCTTGCTGGGGACCCAGACCGGCATGTACTTGCCATTCCCATTCTGGGCATCACCGGCCGACACCAGGATGAAGAAATGGCGGCCGCCCGTGTCGTTCGAGGCGACCTGGGCCGGCAGTTGGACGGTAAAATCGTACGAATAGCGATGGTCGCCCGGCTTGCTGTAGAACCGTGTGAGCTTCACGTTGCCGACCGGCTGGACCACCCGGTAGTCGTCGATGACCTGGTAATTGACCTGCGGCTGGACCTTCAGCGTATTGTTCACCGTCCCCTTCACCGAGACCGTGACCCAGCGATTCCCGGGCGGCTGGAGCACGTTGGGCATCGCGATTCCGGTCACCGAACTGACGACGGTCAGGTCCCGGGACTCCAGCAGATCGCAGAAGGGTCGGCAGGTGCCGGATCGCTTGGACCGTCCATCGCGACGGGAGGGCATAGGGAAAGCCTCCTGGACCTCGGGCACCGCCCGGAGACGGCGAGACCTATCTTCAGGGGATCGGTCGGGAGTACGGCTTCACTTGAACGATTCTGCCGGACTTTCCGAAGAATCGGGTGCTTGGCCGCGGGAACACGGGTCGATATGCTCGAATCCATCGCTTCCCACGGAGAGCGGTCCCATGCTTGCCGTCGCCTACCTCGCCGCGATCCTGGCCCCCTCCCAACTCCCCGACGACCCTGCTTCTTTCCCGATCGCCGTTTGGCTTCAGGATCCCAGGAATGCCCCCCGTTACAAGGAGGCGGGCATCAACCTCTACATCGGCCTCTGGAAAGGCCCGACCGAGGCCCAGTTGGCCGCCCTCCGCGATGCCGGGATGCGGGTGATCTGCGCCCAGAACGCCGTTGGCCTCGCCCACAAGGAGGATCCGACCATCGCGGCCTGGATGCACGGGGACGAGCCGGATAACGCGCAGGAAGTCACGGATCGCGAAACTGGCAAGAAGCGCTACGGACCGCCGATCCCACCGGCCCGGATCGTGGCCGATTACGAGGTGCTTCGCAAGGCCGATCCGAGCCGCCCCGTGCTGCTCAATCTGGGCCAGGGCGTGGCCAACGATTCCTGGGTCGGCCGCGGGCCCGATGGCCGCTTCGAGGACTATCGGGGGTACATCCAGGGGGCTGACATCGTCTCATTCGACGTCTACCCGGTCGCCGGGGTGGGCGCCCCCGATCGGCTCTGGCTGGTCGCCAAGGGCGTCAACCGGCTGACAACCTGGGCCGACGCCCGGAAACCCGTCTGGGCTTGCATCGAGACCGGCATCATCGACCGACCCGACCGGAAGCCGACCCCCCGTCAGGTCGAAGCCGAGGTCTGGATGGCCCTGATCGCCGGCGCCCGGGGCCTGATTTACTTCGTCCACCAGTTTCAGCCCCGGTTCAACGAACACGCCTTGCTGGACGATCCCGAAATGCTGGCCGCGGTCTCCGCGCTCAACCATCGGGTCCGCGAGATGGCCCCCGCGCTGAAAAAGGGGGAGGAAATCGCCGGGGCCCGCGTCGAATCGTCCCGCCCCGAAACCTCGATTGCACTCCTCTGGATCCGTTACGAAGGGGCCGACTACGGCTTCGCGGTCAACCGCCAGCCTGTTGCGACGACCGGGACCTTCGTCATCCCGGGCGCCCCCAACATGGCGGCGGCCGAAGTCCTGGGCGAAGGCCGTACGATTGCCCTCGACTGCGGCAAGTTCGCCGACGAGTTCGAACCCAACGCCGTCCACCTCTACCGGGCCCGCAACCCACGGGGGGAATAAGCCGATGCGCCAGCGATTCGTGGAGCTTCGGATCAACGGCAAGGCGACTCGGGTCGAATCCGAGCCGGGGCGGACCCTGTTGGGCCTGCTCCGGGACGACCTCGACCTGACCGGATCCAAGTATGGTTGCGGCGAGGGGCGTTGCGGCGCCTGCACCGTGCTGGTCGAGGGCGAGGCGGTCCGGTCCTGCCTGGTCAAGGTTGAAAGCCTGACCGGCAAGGAGATTACGACGATCGAAGGGCTTGAGACGGACGGCAAGTTGCACCCGGTGCAGCAGGCGTTCCTTGATGTCGAGGCGATGCAGTGCGGTTACTGTACACCTGGGATGATCCTGTCAGCTGTTGCCCTCCTGGGTAAGGAACCAGTGCCGGACGACGACCGGATCGTCGAGGCGATGCGGGGCAATATCTGTCGCTGCGGGACCTACGGCCGCATCGTGGAAGCGATCCGTAGGGCCTCCGGCCGACGGGAGGTCGCCCGATGAAGCCCGAAATCCCCGACTGGGCCGCGATTGAGCCCGAGCGCTACGAGTTGCAGGCCGATTACGAGCAATTCCTGCTCGATCGCCGAGAGTTCCTGGGGACCCTCGGGGGCCTGATCATCCTCTGCATGGCCTGCCGCGAATCCCAGGCCCAACGCCCCGGCGGCAATCGACGCGGGGCCGAGGCGCCCAGGGCGATCGGGGCGTGGCTGCATATCACCGAGGATGGCCGGGTGACCGGCTACACGGGGAAGGTCGAGATCGGCCAGAATGCAAGGACCTCGCTCTCACAGGCGATCGCCGACGAACTTTCGGTCCCGATCGACTCGGTCTCGATGATCATGGGCGACACCTCGCTTGTGCCGTTCGACGTGGGCACCTTCGGTAGCCTGACCACGCCCACGATGGTGCCCCAGCTTCGCAAGGCCTCGGCCGCCGCTCGGGAGATCCTTATCGGCCTGGCCGCGGATCGGTGGAAGGTCGATCGGTCGTCGATCTCGCTGGAGGGCGGCAAGGCCGTCTGCTTGGAAAAAAATGCCTCTGCGGGGTTCGGTGAGCTCACCCGAGGTCGTAAGCTGGTCGAACGGATCGGCGACGACGACCGACCAACGCCCGGAACCAATTGGAAAGTCGCTGGCAGGTCGCATCCCAAGATCCACGCTCGGGATATGGTGACGGGACGTCATCGATACACGTCCGACCTGGATCATCCAGGGATGCTCCGTGGCAAGGTGCTTCGGCCCCGAATCCCCGGCGAAAAGCTTGCCTCCGTCGATACCCTCGCGACCGAGGCGATGGACGGGGTGAATGTCGTCCGCGACGGCGATTTCGTGGGCATAACCGCCCGTACCGAATTCGAGGCATCCCGGGCCCTTTCGGCCATCAAGGCCGTGTGGACGAGGGCCGATGTGCCTCCCGCCGACGAATTTCTTGACACCTTTCGCAAGGCGCTCGGCGACCAACATCGCGAGGGCCACGAAGTCTGCTTGCAATCCCCGGTCTCCGTCGAAGCCGAGTACACTATCGCCTACATCGCCCACGCGCCGCTGGAACCGAGGGCCGCCCTAGCCGTCTGGGAGGGCGACCGCCTGACCGTCTGGGCGGGCACGCAACGGCCTTTCGGCGTCCGATCCGAACTGGCGAATGCGTTCGGCATGCCCGAGGAAATGGTCCGGGTGATCGTTCCCGACACCGGCTCGGGTTACGGCGGCAAGCATACCGGTGAATCGGCGATCGAGGCGGCTCGCCTGGCGAAGGCGACCGGCCGGCCGGTCAAGCTGGTCTGGACCCGCGAGGAGGAATTTCAGTGGGCCTACGCCCGACCCGCCGGGTTGATCGCCGCCGCGGCCGGGGCCGATCGCGATGGGAAGCTCGCGGCCTGGTCCTTCCACAACGTCAACTCGGGGACGGCCGGACTGGAGCCGCCCTATCGGGTGGCCAACAAGAAGGCTGCCTTCTACCAGGCCAAAACGCCGATCCGGCAGGGATCTTACCGCGCGCTGGCCTCGACCGCGAACCACTTCGCCCGCGAATCCTTGATGGACGAGTTGGCCGCGGCCCTCAAGCTCGATCCGCTCGAATTCCGGCTGCGCAACCTCGAGAATCCCAGGCTCAAGGCGGTCCTTGAGGCCGGTGCCGAGCGATTCGGGTGGGGCCGTGAGAAGCCGGCCGATGGAAAGGGATTTGGGCTGGCCTGCGGGGCCGACAAGGGGGGCTTCGTCGCCACTTTCGCCGAGATCGAACGGTCGAACGGTCCCGACGGCTTGCGCGCGGCCCGCGTGGTCGCGGCCTTCGAATGCGGCGCGATCGCCAACCCCGATCAACTCCGCAACCAGATCGAGGGGATGCAGTGGATGGGCCTGGGAGGGGCCCTGTTCGAAACGCTCCGCCTGGAAAACGGGGCGATCCGAAACGGCCGATTTTCTCGCTACCGGGTCCCGCGATTGGGCGACCTGGGGCCGGTGGATGTGGTCCTCGTCAACCGACCCGACCTCCCCCCCGCGGGCGCGGGCGAGATCCCGATCGTGGGGATTGCCCCCGCGATCGCCAATGCGTTCGCCGCCGCCACCGGGAATAGGATCCGGTCGATGCCCATGGCCGCCGGCCGGGTTGGAGAGGCCGAGTCCTAGTCAGCGTGCGCCCATGCCGATCACGATCCGGTTGCCGTTGGGCAGGGCGATGTCGCTGAAGAAGAGTTGGTTGGGCGGCGTGCGGATGATCCGCTGGAACGATGGCTCGCCGACGTGATGGATCGTGACCCGAAGATTCACCTTTCCTTCAACATCCTGCGGAATCACCATCGTCGCTTCGGCCGACCAACCTTCACCGAGCGGGCAGGATACGGTCTGGCCGACGGGAAGCGGTCGGCTCTGGCTGCCGAGCAGCTTGAAGCCGTGATTAGGCAGCAGACGCTGCAATTGCGGGGCAACCGTCCTCAACTCCTTATCGATCGTCTTGCTGCCTGGCTCGGCCAGGATGCCGAACAGGGTGACCTGCGGCGTGCCCGGGGCGGGTGTTTGCCCCAGGCCCGGAGTTGGGACGGCTAAGAGCAGCCAAAGCACCGCCCCGCCGAGGCGCCTCATGATCCGCCCCGGGCCTCGAAGTAGGCGAGCACGGGCGTGTCGAAGCCTACCGTCTCGGTGTCGGAGATCTCCAGGGCATCAATGTCACGACGGTCGAGCGATCCTTCCCGGTCGAACCGCAAGATGAGCACTTCCGAAGGCTCAATATCGATCACCTTCGGGGCGTCGTCGAGCATCGCCAGCAAGGGGGCGGCCTGGGACGTCGTATCGATCGGGCGGAGGGCCATCCAGCCGATCAGGACGGCGGCCGCCTGGGACAGCACAAGCGCCGTGACCGCCAACGCCCGATGGGGCCGTCGAGGCAATGGGAGGACATTCGATACGATCCCCTCCCCGGCCTCGACGCGGGCCAGGACCTGGGACCAGGTTGCGTCGAAGCTGCCGACGGGCGGGGTGGGACGGGCGGCGTTCCAGGCGAGGGCCAGACGATGAGTAGCTTCGACCGCCTCGGCGCAGGAGGGGCATTCGGCAAGGTGGTCCGACCGGAATTCGGCATCAAGCCGCCCGGGGGCCCGACCGAGCGTATCCCGGACTTCGCGGCAGCGGGAAGGCAAAGGGAGCGGGTTGGGTTCAGGCCGGTTCATCGATACCCTCCAGAAAAGATTGGAGCTTCTGTCGGGCGTAGTGGAGGCGGCTCATGACGGTTCCGATCGGCAATCCCTGGCACTCGGCTATCTCTTTGTAACTGAATTCGGCCTCGGCGAAGAGCACAAAAGTCTGGCGTGTTTCGGGGCTGAGTCGGGCCAGCGCCTGGTCGATTCGGCGTCGGAGGTCGGCACGGTGCAGGCCCAAACCCGGGTCCTCGGTCACTTCCGGCTCGATACCGTCGGTCCGGGAGTCCCCGAGGGGAATCGTCGGCCTCCTCCTCCGCTTCCGGCCGCTGTCGAGGGAGGCATTGGTCACGATCCTGAGGAGCCAGGTCCGAAAAGTGCTCCTCCCGTCGAACTCATGCAGGTGCGTTACCCCCTTGAGGAAGCCATCCTGGACGGCGTCGAGTGCGTCCTGCTCCTGCCCCAGCAATCGGTAAGCCACTCGATAGGCGACGTCGAAATGGCGGCGAAACAACTCCTCCCGCGCGGCCGAATCGCCGCGACAGGCCCGTTGCACCAGGGTCTCATCCGGCGCCACCTGGACGCCCGCGCATGCTTCGGCCATGGGCATACCAGAAGGTGAGACGGATGCGGCCCGGGAACTATTCGACGGCCGGCGGGGAAGCGTACGGAATTTCGCCTTCCCCGCCGACTTTGCCGCACATCCCTGGGATTCACCCTTCCATCAGCAGGGCCTCCCGACATTCGTCATACTGGAGCGGCCCGGCCCCGAGGAGATTGTCGTCGGCTCCTTCCTGGTAGGCCTCGAAATTCTTGCGGAACAGCCCGGCGAGGCGGCGGGCGGTGGAGTCATAATCGGCCGGATCGGCCCAGGTATCCCGCGGGATCAGGCTATCGGGCGGGACATTGGGCGCCGATGTCACCATATGCAGCCCGAAGACGGGATCGACCGCCGTGGGCGCATGGGCAAGCTGGCCCGAATGGATGGCATCGATGATCGCCCGAGTGATTCGGAGTTTCATCCGATGGCCGATGCCGTAAGGGCCGCCGGACCAGCCGGTGTTGACCAGCCAGACGTTGGACCGGTGCTGCCTGAGTTTGTCGGCCAGCAACCTGGCGTACTTGGTCGGGTGCCAGACCAGGAAAGGGCCGCCGAAGCAGGGGGAGAAGGTAGTCTTGGGCTCGGTGATCCCGACCTCGGTGCCGGCGACCTTGGCGGTGTAACCGCTGATGAAGTGGTACATCGCCTGGTCGGGCGTCAACTTGCTAACCGGGGGAAAGACGCCGAAAGCGTCGCAGGTCAGGAAGATAATGTCGCTGGGATGGCCCGCGACGCATGGGATCTTGGCGTTGCCGATGAAGTCGATGGGGTAGGCACCCCGGGTGTTCTCCGTGATGCTCGAATCGGAGAATGCAACATGGCGGTCCGAGTCGTCGAGCACGACGTTCTCGAGCAGGGCGCCGAAGTGCAACGCCTTGAAGATATCAGGCTCGCTCTCGGGGGTCAGGTCGATCGTCTTGGCGTAGCAGCCGCCCTCGATGTTGAAGATGCCGTCGTCCGTCCAGCAGTGCTCATCGTCGCCGAGCAGGCGTCGCTTGGGGTCGGCCGAGAGCGTGGTCTTGCCGGTACCCGACAGGCCGAAGAGGAGGGACGTCCGGTCGGTGCGCTTATCGGCGGTCGCCGAACAGTGCATCGACAGGATGCCCCGCTTGGGCATCAGGTAGTTCATGATGGTGAAGACGCCCTTCTTCATCTCGCCGGCATACTCGGTGCCGAGGATGACGACCTGGCCATCCTCGATGCTGAGGTCGACGCTGGTCTTGGACGTCATCCCCGCGGTATGACGGTTGGCGGGGAAGGCACCGGCGTTGTAGATGACATAATCGGGGTTGCCGAACTCCGCCAGCTCCTCGCGATTGGGGCGGATCAGCATGATGTTCATGAACAGCGCGTGGTAGGGCCGGGAGCAGATCACGCGGACCTTGATCCGGTGCTCGGGGGACCAGCCGGCGAACCCGTCGAAGCAGTAGATGCGGCGGCGGGTGTTGAGGTAGTCGATTGCACGCTCGCGGTTGATCTCGAAGCTGGCCGGGGAGAGGGGGACATTCACGGGCCCCCACCAAACATCGCCCTCCGATTCGGGTCGGCGGACGATCCGCTTGTCCTTGGGCGAGCGGCCGGTTTTTGAGCCTGAATAGGCGACCAGGGCACCGGCGTCGGTGATCCGGTCGTTCTCGTGGCGGATCGCGTCCTCGTACAACCTCGAAGGATGGAGATTGCGTCGGATGTCGGCCACCGTGATCCCGTGCTGGGCCAGGTTGAACTGGGCCATCGTTACGCGACTCCGAAGGCGCTCTATACGGAACAGGGAAAGTACCCCGGTCCGCTGCTCCCAGGATACGCCGCCCCGACCCGGGCCGCGACAGGGTGCACCGCCCACCCGGCCGCCATCGATCCGGCGGCGGATTGACCTTGACCCCTGCTCGCACCGGCAGCACAATGCCGCCCGAACCGATCGTTGAAGAATCGGCCCCTTGTGAAGCAGCCCCGCGGTCGAGACTGACGGACCGGACGGCGGCACGGGATCGAATGGGTGTCCGACCGCGAAGCGGCTCGGGCCCGGGTCATCCTCGGCCGTGGCCTTCCAAGACGTACCCTGACGCTCGATTCAGGAGGAATCCAGCCGTGCCGCGTTGCTCCACCCCGAGACTGCGAACCGCCCTGGGGGCGATGGCCGCCCTGGCCGCGATCCTGCCGGCTACGGCCGTAAACGCCGCCGATGCGACCACGTCGTCCGCCGCCAACTGGAAATACCGCCTCACGAACACCTCCTCGACCGCGCTAACAACCCCGCTCGATTTCTCGATCATCCCGCCCGGCTCGGTCACGCCGCCGGTCCAGGTCGATGCTTCGGGGCATCCGGTGCTCGACCCTGCGACCGGGCAACCGGTGACCCAGAACCCGCTGATCCCGGTGACATCGACCGGCTTCGACGTCGCGTCCACCTTCGGCAGTTACGACCCCAAGAACCTCACGGTGGCTTTGGGCCAGGACAACTCGACGGGCTCGGGGGCGCCGAACACCCAGACCCTGTTGCTGCTCTTCGGCAGCAAGATCAGCCAGGATTCGAGCGGCAACCCGGTCTTCCAGCCGATCCTGGATGCCGGCGGTAATGCAGTTGGGGGCCTCGCCCCTGGGCAATCGATCGACTTCCGCCTGAACCTCGCCAACGGCACGACCACGCCACCAACCCTGGTCCCGTCCTCATCGGTGTCCTCCTTGCTAACGGTCCAGACCTTGACCGAGCCGTCCCGGCCGGCGGGCGGCGGCCCTGGGGCATCGGGGGGCACGAACAATATCCCCGAGCCCCTCTCGGTCCTGGTCTGGGGCGGCATGGCGGGTGTTGCGGCGATCGCCAACCGACGTCGTCGAATCGTAAGGGCCCTTGCAGAAGCCTGATCGATCCCACCTGCGCCTGTGCGGCCACTCGCGACGCGACGGGGAAAGACCGCGATGAAGCGGCCCTCTTCCCCGTCGCTTCAATTTCTCCCTCGCAAGGTCACGAAGTCGTGCCCTCCACGTCGAGCGCACGGCCGAAATGCTCGCCGAAGCAGACATCGGCAAGCCCCAGGCGGCCCGGGAACGGTTGCGAATCGCGGGCAAACCCCAGGCATATCAGGCAACAGATCGCGTGATCGTCGGGGATCCCGAAAGCTCGCCGAACTTTCTCGTCCTCGAACCCCTCCATCGGGGCGGATTGTACACCCAGGCTTTCCGCGGCTAGCATCAGCGACATGGCCGCCAGCATGCTCGACCGCGTGGCCCAGAGTTCCGGGTCGGTGACTCGCTTCATCGACGAACGAGCTCGCCCTTCCATGGCGGAGGCCTGATCTTCGTCGAGGATGCCCCGGCGGACCATCTCGCCGACGATCGCCTTCAGGTGCGTTTCGTCGGGGTGGTGATAGCCCAGGACGATTAGCACGGCAGCCGCTTCGGCGATCTTGGCCTGCCCGAAGGCGCATTGCCGGAGCTTCTCGCGATTCCTGGGATCGCGGACGACGAGGAACCGCCAGGGCTGGAGGTTGTAGCCCGATGGCGCCAGGGTGGCGAGTTCCAGGATCCGGGCCAGTTTGTCCGATTCGAGCGGCCGGCCGGCGTCGAAATGACGGGTGGCGCGACGGGCCTGCAACGCCTCGGAGACCGTGAAATCTCGCGACATGTCGTCAGGCTCCCGGGAGGGTTTGGAGAGGCGGAGCGACCTGTCCTCCCCGCGATTGCCGGCGGATCCGCATCGCCACGCGGATCAGGACCGCGAACCAGGCGATCGCCAAACCCAGGGCCCCCAGCATCAAGGCTACGTAGGCGGTGAAGTTCGGACGGCTCCAGGTCGAGGAAACCGCCAGGGTCTCCTGCACGACATGGACGCTCGATGCGGGCCGGGTCCTCAGGTACGAGACGAGAACGGCGTCCACAATCGCCGTCGCTTCGGCACGGGAATCGGCCTCGGCGGAGATTTCGATGAGGTTCGTGCCGGGCCTGGGGGACACACGCAAGGATTCCGCCAGGGCTTGTTCGGGCTCGGCCGATCGATTCCATCGGGGCCGGTCGGACAGATGGTAAAGGGGGTCGGACAGGGCGTCCACGAGAATCGCCTTGCTGGTGATCAAGGCCACCTCAGCCTCCCAGGGCCCTCTCGCCAGGATCGTGGCAGAAGCCCGGGGGCGGCTGCCGCGCCGGAAGGCCGGGAAGGCCAGGGCCATCGCGATGGCCAGGACCAGGACAGCCACCTGGACATGCCGCAGCCGCATGGCCCACTCCGATCGATCCGGGGTAACTCCGCACGTAACCGCTTTGCCACCATTGTCCCGTCCGTCGACCATCGACGCCAGACAATCGACCCCCCGGGGGTCTGGAGTCGGCGGCCGCGTTGCTCTAAGATCCGCCGGTATGGGTCGCGCCGCTCCGAGTCCGGTACTCGGCCCCGCGGAAGGGCCCGGGTGAAACAGTTCCCGTCATTCCCGAGGACGCCTCCATGATTCGCCGCCTGCCGCTCTCCGCCGCGCTCTTGTGCACGGCCCTGCTCCCCTGCACCGCCTGCGCCCAGCAGGACGGCTGGGTTTCCCTGTTCGACGGCAAGACGCTCGACGGCTGGGAAATCAACGATCTCTCCAAGAGCACGAAGTGGGAAGTCATCGACGGCGAATTGCGGGGATCGGGCGGGGCTTCGATGATCGCCAGCACCAAGGGCCCGTACAAGAACTTCAAGTTCCGGGCCGAGATCAAGATCAACGACAAGGGCAACTCGGGCATGTATTACCGGTGCAAGAGCACCAAGCCCGGGTTCACCGACGGCTACGAGACGCAGATCAACGCCACCCACGGCGACCCGATCCGCACCGGCTCCCTGTACACGATGGTCCACCTGTACGACGCCGCCCACAAGCCCGACGAATGGTTCACTCAGGAAGTCGAGTGCAAGACGATCGATTACCGGGGCAAGAAGGTGACCTCGATCAAGACCTCGGTGAATGGCAAGGTGCTTTTCGAGGCCCTCGACTACACCAACCAGTTCGAGTCCGGCTACTTCGCCTTCCAGCAGCACGACCCGGGCAGCAAGGTGGCGCTCCGCAAGATCGAGGTGATGGACCTGGGTTCGAAGTGAAACAGGGCACGTTCCGCTCCAGCCCTCCAAGCCCGACGCGCCAGCGAGTGGATTTCTTGCAGCCGAACGACGAGATCCACTCGCCTGCGCCCCGAACTCGTATCCTATTCAAGCAGACGTCCCGATCCTTGGATAGGCCCTTAACATCGTGCACTACCGGCGAATCGAAGGGACCTGGGCCTTCGATGGCCAGACCAATGTGCACAACATGCGGCAGCGATTGATCGGGGCTGAAACCCTCGTCGCCGACACGAACCGTCGCGAGGAATGGCCGACTTCGCAGCACTCGATCGCGAATGATGCTTAAAATAAGCCGGACTAATTGATTTAAGCGAACGCCCCGGAAGAGGGATGCGATCATGGCAACGAGCGTAATTACCGGCTGACACCCGCCGAATATCTCCGGATTGAGCGGACCAACGATTACCAGCGCGAGTTTCACCAGGGTTCATGTACGCGATGTCAGGTGCAAGTCCTATTCGCAGTATAATCACATGTAGGATAATGACGGAAAATTATGATAGCGTTTCGGAATCGACCCTGTGAGACCTACGCGGGCGAAATGCGTGTCTTCATCCCCGGTCCGGGGCTTAATATCTACCACGATGTCGTCATCTTCCGCGAAAAACCGGCATTCGAGGACGATGTCTTCGACACACTCTTGAACCCCACCGTGCTGGTCGAAGTCCTGTCCCGGCAACCGAATCCAATAACCGTGGTTGGAAGGAGGAGCAATACCGGGGCGTCCTCTCGCTTCAGGAATACCTGCTGGTCGCGCAGGATCGCCATCTCATCGATCGGCGTGTCGATCCTGCTGGCCGAGGTCTACCGACGGGTTGCCTTCCCCGAAGTCCCGCCTTCGGCGGGCCCGCCGCCACGCCCCGCCGCACCGAGATGACCGCCCCCGGAGGCAGGCCAAAGCTCCATCGGGGTTGCCCTTCCTCCCTACTCGAAACGATCCTGTTCGCTCCCGACCGACCGTCGATTGAACAGGAGCTGTGTGTCGAGGGGGGCCGGAGCCTCAAGGGCCCGACCAACCAGGACGACAACTTGTGGCTGCGCTCGATCGGGCCCGAACTCCCACCGACCGACGTCGAACGGCAGCTGGTATGGCCCGCCAATCCTCCGAGGATCGCGGATGGCACGTGAGTTGTTGGCGACTCCATTGCCGCGAGGGATCGGGCGGTACACGCCGAAGATCCTCCGCGGCGGGCCCGGCGGAATGGGCGAATGCACCGCGGATGAACCGGCCGTTTCGGCGGCGCTGCGGGCGTGATCGGCCCCGCCGATGGAGGACGCCTGCCATGCGCACCCGAAGTTGCAGGAAGCCCGACATCTTCGACGCGATGATCCTGCCAGTGTTCTTGCTCGTGGTGATCTGGCTCTACCAGTGGCTCTATCCCCCGATCTTCAGCTGGCCCCTGTGGACCCAACAGCCCGGCGATTACGTGGCCTGGGTCCACCGGCTAACGGCGTTCCCGCACATTGCCTGGCCCATCTTTTATTCCGCAACCCTGTCCATGCTGGCGGTTCGCCTGCGGGGCCCGCGTGCGCCCTTGAGGCGGCTCACCTGCCAGCCGGGGGCGGTCGCGAGCCTCACCGCCTTCACTTACGGGGCGAGCCAGGACCTGGCCTACTACCCGATCCGGGATCTCGTCTACCTCGATCCCTCGCAAATCCTCGAAATGTACCGGGAACCCGATCCGAGATGGGTTCATGACTTATTCGGGCCGACGAACCAGGGGATCGGCTACGCCGTACTGGCGGCCTGGATCATCCTGATCCTGGGCGGCCGCTGGCGGCCGGAGCCGGGGTGGATCGATCGCCTGGGGATTGCCCTCGGGTCCGCCTGGATCGTGCGGAGCCTGGCGGACTCGATCGGCTCGCACTGGTAATCGGCCCGCCCCGCATCCCAACGCTGGGGTCTGGAACGTAACGGCCCTCTATGGCAGACTGTTGCGACGATCGCGCCTCCCCGCCCAGCGAATGCCGGGGGGGCGAAACCCGGCCAGGGTTGGGACGCGGATTCGAGGGGAACTCAATGGCAAATCTGTGGGTCAAGAAATCGATCGAGTCGCTCAAGGCCGAGGCCGCCGCGAGCGATGAGCATGGCGGCCTGAAGCGGACGCTGACCGGCACCAACCTGATCCTGCTGGGCATCGGAGCCATCATCGGCGCCGGCTTCTTCGGCCTGACCGGCGAGGCTTCGGCCAACTACGCCGGGCCGGCGATCTCGGTCTCATTCATCCTGGGCGGTATCGTCTGCGCCTTCGCCGGCCTTTGCTACGCCGAGATGGCCTCCACCGTGCCGGTCGCCGGCTCGGCCTACACTTATGCCTACGCGACCATGGGGGAGTTCATCGCCTGGCTGATCGGGTGGGACCTGATCCTGGAGTACATGGTGGGTGCCACCACGGTGGCCATTAACTGGTCGGGATACGTCGCTAGCTTCCTGCACGACCGCGGCCTCGACTTGCCGCCGCAAATCCTGTCGTCTCCCGGTACCAAGATGATCCAGGTGCCAGACGCCGTCGCGGCCGAGTTGAAGCTGAGGCACGGCTGGTCGATGCTCGACTCGGTCCAGTCCCGCCTGACCGACGCAAGTGTCGACTTTTCATCTTACCCGACGGTGGACGCGATCCTTAACGTCCCCGCCATGATCGTCGTCGCCCTGGTCTCGATCCTGCTCGTCATCGGCGTCCAGGAATCAGCGAAGGTCAACAACGTCATCGTGTTCATCAAGGTGTCGATCCTCATCCTCCTGATCGCGCTCGGCCTACCGCTGGTGAACAAGGAGAACTGGGGCGGCCCCTTCATCCCCGAATCGACCGAACTCTTCCACTACGGATGGAGCGGCATCTTCCGCGCGGCCGGGTTGGTCTTCTTCGCCTACATCGGCTTCGACGCCGTCTCAACCACGGCCCAGGAGGCCAAGAACCCGCAGCGCGACATGCCGATCGGCATCATCGGCTCGCTCATCATCTGCACGATCCTTTACTGCCTGGGCGCGTGGGTGCTCACCGGCGTGGTCAACTACAAGCAGTTGCACGTGCCCGACCCGGTCGCCGTCGCCACCGACGCGATGAAGATGCCCTGGCTGTCGTTCTACGTGAAAATCGGCGCCATCGCCGGCCTCAGTTCGGTCATCCTCGTCATGCTGATGAGCCAGCCGCGGATCTTCTACTCCATGTCCAAGGATGGCTTGCTGCCGCCGGTCGTCGCCAAGATCCACCCCAAATTCCGCACGCCCTACATCACGACGATCATCACCGGCGTCATCGTGATGATCGCCGCCGGGGTCGTACCGTTGAAGATGGCCGGTGAATTGACTTCGATCGGCACCCTGTTCGCCTTCGCGGTCGTGTCGGCCGGCGTGCTCTACCTGCGGATCACCCAACCCAACGTCGAACGCCCTTTCAAGGCCCCCTTCATCTGGTTCACGGCCCCGATGGGCGTCCTCACGGCCCTGGCACTGATGCTCCCCTTGCCGCTCGACACCTGGATCCGACTCGTGGTCTGGATGGTGATCGGACTGGTGATCTACTTCCTCTACGGCGCCCACCACAGCGTCCTCGGCAATGGCAGGAAACAGGGATCCGCAGCCGCCGAGCCCCCCGCGACGACATCTTGACCCGCTCCTCCTATCCCACTCTACCGCGACGGGGCGTCATGCCCCGTCGCATCCTCCCTTCCTCCTCGACTCCCTCACCTCGGACCCATCGATGAGCACGAAGGCTTCGGCCGAGACCGAATCCCAGCCCGAAAACGCGCCCCTTTCCCGGGACCTCGGCCTGCTCGACGCCACGGCGATCGTTATGGGGTCGATGATCGGCTCGGGCATTTTCATCACCTCGGCCGAGTCGTCCCGCCTGGTCGGCTCGCCCGGGTGGCTGATGGTCGCCTGGCTGGTGGCCGGCGTGCTCACCATCTGCGGCGCCCTCTGCGCCGGCGAAGTCGCCGCCATGATGCCGCACGCCGGCGGCCAGTACATTTTCCTGCGGGAAGCGTACGGCAAGCCGATCGGCTTCCTCTTCGGCTGGTCCACATTCCTGGTCGTCCAGACCGGGACCATCGCCGCGGTGGCCGTGGCGTTTGCCAAGTTCGTCGGCGTCTTCTTGCACAACATCTCCGCCGATCGCTACCTGATCCCCCCGATCGAACTGGGGGCCTATGCGATCAGCCTTTCGACGCAACAGGCGGTGGCCCTGCTGCTGATCGTCGTCCTGACCGTCCTGAACATGCAGGGCCTGAAGGCCGGCTCTCTGTTGCAGAACACGTTTACGATCACCAAGACGGTCGCCCTGATCGGATTGATCGTTATCGGCCTGATCGGCGCCAACAGGGCCGCCGCCGCGTTCACATCGTCTTGGTGGGATCCGGGCGCCAACGGGTGGACCTTGCCCAGGGCCGACAAGGACGTCGCCGCGCTCGGGGTCGCCGGGACGCTCGGGTTCGTCATGCTGCTGGGGAAGGCCCTGGTCGGGCCACTATTCTCGCAGACGGCCTGGAACACCGTCACGTTCACCGGGGGCGAGACCAAGGATCCCGGTCGGGTGTTGCCCCGGGCGTTGTTGCTCGGCACCTCCAGCGTCGTGCTGCTCTACTTGATGGCGAACGCCGGATACATCCTGACCTTGCCCTTCGAAGGGATCCAGAACGCCGACCAGGACCGCGTCGGGACGGCCACCATGGGCGCCGTGCTCGGGCCGATCGGCGTGTCGATCATGGCGGCGGCCATCTTGATCTCGACCTCGGGCTGCGTCAACGGCCTGATCCTCTCCGGCGCCCGCGTCTACTACGCGATGGCCCGCGATGGTCTGTTCTTCAAGCCGATCGGCACGACCAACAAGAACCACGTGCCGGCCGTCGCCCTGGTCCTCCAGGGTATCTGGTCGTGCCTGCTGACCCTACCCCGGACGGTCGAGGTCGCGAAAACCGCCCAGACGCCGGGGAAATACGGCAATGTCTACGGGCAGCTGCTCGAATACATCACGTCTGCCGACCTGTCGTTCTACACGATCATGGTCGCCTCGGTGATCGTGCTCCGGTGGAAGCAACCCGGGGCCGAACGCCCGTACCGGACGCCGCTCTACCCGATCCCGGCCCTGATCTACATCGGCCTGGCCTGCCTGATCATCCTCGACCTGCTCGTCGTCGTGCCCAGGACTTCGGGGATTGGCTTCCTGCTGGTGCTCACCGGGATCCCGGTTTATTACCTCTGGACGGCGGCCCGGAAGTCGGCCGCCTGAAACCGCACCGCCCCGCACCGGAAGAAACCGCCATGTCGATCCCCGCGAGTGACCCTTACTGCGAACAGGCCACCAAGGCGCCGGAGCCCGAACCCTTCCTCGGTTATGGTGGATTCTGGGCGCGGGTCGTCGCCGCGTTCTTGGACGGGATCATCGTCAGCGTCCTGTCGTCGATCGTGGTGGCCTTGCTGTCCCCGATCCTGAACAAGGAGACGCTCGATTCGCTCACCGATTCCGGGTTCCTGAAGGATGCCGTGCCGTTCGTGAGCGGCTCGACCGCGTCGTTCCTGATCAGCCTGGCCTACCAGACGGCCATGAACACCGGTTCGCATCAGGCCAGCCTGGGCAAGATGGCGATGGGCCTCCGCGTGGTCACCGACCAGGGCCTGCCGCTCTCGGTGCCCAAGGCGGCGATCCGCGAGCTGGCCAAGATCCTGTCCAGCATGATCCTGGGGATTGGCTTCCTGATGGTCGCATTCAGCTCGCGGAAGCAGGGCCTGCACGACAAGATCGCCGGGACTCTGGTAGTTCGGTCGCGGTGAACCGGTTCAACGGGTGAGGCCCAACCGCTGCCGGTGGTACGCCAGGCGCTGGTTTACGTCCATTCGGGCAAAATCGGGGGGGCCGTCAGGGCGGGTCGGAATTGGCGCGGGCGCGGTTTTGGCCCGGCCGTGCTCGACTGCCCAGCTCGCGAGTCGGCGGCAGGCTCGTCGAACTTCCGCCACCATAACTCATCGAGCCGGAGGTCAGGCGGAGGTCGTCCTCCAGCGGCCGGTTCGGCCGGATGTTCAGCTTTCCCAGCACAGCGTGATAGGCCCGAACCGCCTCCTCGGGGCCGATGAGCCCGTCGGCGATCAGCCGGAGGAACTGGACGAACGCAAGCTGATTCTCGGCCGAATTGATCTTCCGTCCGTAGAGCGCCACGCGGGCTCCGGCCGCCTTGGCGTCGTGGAGCATCTGGAAGGCGTCGCGGGTCGTGCCGGCCGATCCGCCCAGGATGCCGACGACCAGGTGCGGGTCATACCGGACGAGTTCCTCGACCGCCTTCTTGCCGTGGTAGACCATCTTCAGGAACACGGGCCGGCCCGCCGGCGCCACGCCCGCCAGCATCCGGGCGATCATGTCGTTGATGTAGCCGGGGAGCTTCTCGGGATCGACAGCGTTCGGCGTATTGGGGTCGAAGACTTCCAGGAAGTAGCGGAACCCCTTGCGCTCGGCCTCCTCGCGGAATTCATGGAATCGCTCCAGAGTGTGGTGATCGAGGAGCGTATTGTTGTTGAACGTGACGCTGTAGAGCCCCAGGTTGGACCCGATCTGCCGCTCCTGGGGCGAGCAATCGAGGTGCCCGCACTGGGCGTGGTCGAGGCTGGCCGAGCGGAACGGCAGGGCCGGGTATTCGATGTAGCTCGATCCGCGGGCGATGTGCACGTCGGTCGTGTCGTTGGCCCGGATCGCCGGCGTGACGTGCGAATTCTCGAACAGCCGCTCCTCGATCGCCAGCTTGTGGCTCGTGCTGACCGACATCAGCATGATGTCGACGAGTCCCTGCCGGGTGATCGACCGGATCAGGTCGCGATACTCGGCCAGGGTGCGGACCCGGAGCTCGCCCGAATGGGCCTCGGGCGATTGTCCCGGCGCCCCGATTCCGAACGCCATGTCGGCGTCCTTGGCGTCGGCCAGGATGAACTCCCTCGATCCGTGCGGATCGGCGTGGATCGCGGCCAGCTTCCGATCGAGCGACTTGGCGACGGCCATCGTTCCGGCTCCTGCCCTGGCTTGCGTCATCGGCCGCCCATGCCCGAGATCGTCACGCGGGACGAGCCTCCGGCATGGCCGCCCGAGCCCATCGTCACCCTGGGGGCCGACTTCGGTGCGGCAGGGAGCTTGCCGTTCGCGATCGGCGAGGCCGATCCTTTCGTCGCGTTGGGATTCGACTTCAAGACCAGGTCGATCGTCTCGCGGAGCACCTGGGCCGAGTGCTGCAAGGCGGCCGATTCCTTGGGCCAGAGGTCGATTTCGAGTTGCGCCTGCACGCCGGTCCGGCCCAGCACGGTCGGCACCGAGATGCAAACATCCCGCATGCCGTAGACGCCGCTTACGAGCGAGGCGACCGGAAGGATCCGCCGCGAATCGAGGGCGATGGCGTGGATCAGGTCGGCGATGGCGATGCCGACGGCGAAGCCGGCGCCGCCCTTGAGCTTGATCACCTCGGCGCCGCTGGTCCTGGTCCGGGCGAAGAGGGCGTCGGCCTGCTGGGCGTTCCAGCCCGGGAACTTGTCGAGCGGGAAGCCGGCCGCCTGGGCCGCCGACCAGATCGGCACCATGCTGTCGCCGTGCTCGCCCAGGATGGTGGCAGTCACCTGCGTGGCCGGTAGCTTGATCGCCTCCGCGATCAGCGAGCGAAACCGAGACGTATCGAGCAAGGTCCCCAGGCCGATCACCTGCGAGGGGGGCAAAGGAAGCTGCTTCGTGGCGAGGTACGCCAGCACGTCCACCGGGTTCGACACGACCACGACGATCGCCGAAGGCTTCGGCCCGGCCGCCTTGATTTGGGCCAGGATGTTGAGGAACAGCTCGACGTTGCGGTTGATCAGGTCGAGGCGGCTCTCGTCCGGCTTGCGGCGGAGGCCGGCCGTGATGCAGATCAGGTCGCTCTCGGGGATCGCCTCGTAGCCGACCGACCGGATCCGCTGGTCGGCGGCCAGGGCCGAGCCGTGGAGCAGGTCGAGCGCCTGGCCCTTCACCAGGTCGCCGCTGACGTCGATCAGGTCGATGCCGGCGACCACGCCGCCGCATTGCAAGGCGTACCCGGCGCACGAGCCGACCAGGCCGCCGCCGCCGATGATGCTGACGTTCATCGCGATCGAGCCCCTTTCGTCAGGACTTCATGGCCTTCATGACTTCATCGCTGATCTGCCTGACGAGCGCCTCGATGTCGATCGAGGTCGCGGCGGGTGCCGCCGCGGGTGCGGCCGGCTTCTGGCAGGAGCAAGCGCCGTCGTCGTGCGAGCCGCCGGGGCCGTCGGCGCGGCCCAGGAGCTTGGCGGGGACGAAGGCATGCGGCTCCGGCTGGAACTCGGTGTACCCCTCGCGGAACAGGCTGTTGCCGCAGAGGTCGCAGTTCTCCAGGCCCTTCTCCAGCCGAACGTCGCGGACGCCCAGGTTGGGCTTGAGCTTGATCAGCTCGGCCGCCTTGGCGTCGGAGTAGTAGTTCACCCGGCCGAGCTGCTTCGCCAGCAGCAGGATCCGGCAGTAGGCGTCGATGATCTCGGTCTTGAAGTAGGCATCCATCAGATCGTTGCCGCAGGTGATGGTGCCGTGGTTGGCCAGGATGATCGTCTCGGTGTCCTTGACGTAGGGGATCACTGTGTCGGCGAACTTCTGGCCACCGGGCGTCTCGTACGGTGTAATCGCCACCTCGCCCAGGAACACCTCGAACTCGGGCATCGTGCACTTGGGGATCGGCTCGTGCGCGACGGCGAACGCCGTCGCGTGCGGCGGGTGGCAGTGGACGCACGACCGGATATCGGGACGGTGCTTCATAATCGTGAGGTGAAGCAGGATCTCGCTGGAGCGCTTCCGCTTCCCGGAGACTTGGTTGCCGTCCATGTCGACGATGCAGAGGTCGTCCGGCTTCATGAAGCCCTTGGAGACCCGCGTCGGCGAGCAGAGGACGCGATCGTCGCTCATGCGGAAGCTGATGTTACCGTCGTTGGCCGCCGCGAACCCCTTGGCGTAGAGCCGACGGCCGACCTCGCACATCTCCTCTCGGAGCTTCCACTCGCTCATCGGGCTGCCGGCGATCGACGCCGTCCCGCCCGTTTTCAAGGCGCCGTTGCCGTAAGCCATTGTTGAGACTCCTCCCCTCGTTCCGGTCTGGTAAGCCGCGAAGTCGAATTAGTCGATGGATAGCGAATCGATCAGGCAGGCGCAGTAGGCGTCGATCGGTACCTTGAGCGGGCCGAACGGGTTGGCCGCCTCGCCCCCCTCGCTCAGGCCGATCAGGGCCCCTCGCCCGGCGCCGAGGACGTCATAGACCACGACCTCCTCGCCCCGCGCCGTTGAGCCCTCCCGCAAGGCGGGCAAAGGCATCGGCCGCGTGATGAGGAGACGCCCGTGGGGCAGGCTGGGGTGCGTCCGCGAGCAGGTCAATCGGCCGATCACCTCGGCGATCCTCATGGCCGATCCCTCCTCCGAATGGCGCCTTGGGCGCCCCTCGCCTTCGGAAGACCGTCAGCAAATGCTTGATCGAGAACAACGTCTGCCCGCCCGGGTCGATCGCCAGCAGGTTGATCCCCAGGTCGTCGATCGCCCTCGAAAGGGATTCCGCGTCGACCGACGAGGCCGCCCGAACCCCGGGCACCTGATGGGCTTTCCAGACCGCCAAGGCTGCGTGCGGCGTCAGGACCGCGATCCCCCGGTCGGCCCCCTTCGCGACCCAATCTGCCGCGAGAGTCGTCTCGACCTCGTCCCAGCGGTCCGTGCCCGTCAGCAACGCCCGGCGGAGCGTGGCCCCCAGGCCCGAATCGCCCTCGATCGCGAAGCCCCACTCGCCGGCGTTCGTGCGATCGGCGAGGCTCTGATGGAGGAATCGGATCGCGATCCCCCGGCGCTTCAGCAAGTCGCGGGCGAGCGGCGTGACCACCGTGCCCGGCGAAAGGCCGATCGACGTCGAGGATGGGTCGATCGCTTCGACATGCCGCTCCGCCAGCAATCGCCCGGAGAAGGCGTGTGTGCCCGGCGGGCCGGCCGCCGTCGGCCTCCGGAGGCCTGCAAGCACCGCCTTCACCGCGGAGTCGACCTGTTCGATCGTGGGTGGGGGATTCATAATCATCCATCGGGCAGGCCCAGGACGCTCCAACGGCCGGGGGTATCGCGGCCGATCATTTGCTGGAGGACCTTGCCGTCGCTGGTCAGGATCACGCGGTCACCCCGGCGGGCCCCGAGACGGTCGAATGCCAAAACGGGCTCGCCGTCGGGCCGGCCGTCGGCCATCTCCGGCTGCACCACGATCATCCGCTCCCCCTGGAATGTGGGGTGCTTGATGGTCGAGGTCGCCGTGCCGAGCACCAGTCCCAACTGCATCGTCCCTCCTCTTTCACGAAGGCGAGAGGGCCCCTTCCATCCATCCCCGGACACGGTCCTCGACGGGGAACTTCCAGGTCATCACTCCGATCAGGGCCGCTGCGACGATCGCGGAGATCGCCGAGCCCTCGACCATGTAGGCGATTCCATTGAAGAACGCCGGGCCTTCCAGCCCCGCAAACTCCAGGATCGTCGCCGTTTGGTAGGCGCGATACAACATCGGCGAGAGCGGCGGCCAGCCTGGCCAGGCTGGATCGGGCTTGGCCCCCTTCGCCTCCTTCCGCAGGCCCTCGGCCGCCGCGAACGCCAGCCGATTCGCCGCGGCGAAGATCGCGTACGGGACCGCTACGGCGATCACCAGGCCGACGAGCGTGAGCGGCTCCATGATGTTCCAGGGGTCGTCGGCCAGGAGCTGCTGGCCCCGGGTGGCGGCGGCGACGACCAGGAACAGGGCCGACCCGGCGATCATGGCCCCGGCCACGATGCGCAGGGTGTTCATCGCCTGGCTCGACGAGCCGGCCGCGATCGGCGCGGTGTTCGTTGGGTCGCCTTGCATCGCCGGTTATCCCCCGATCACTGGAACCGCAGGCCGCCGACCACGGCGGTCCGACGTCGTCGGCTGAACGTCAGCGGGGTGGTGATCCCTTCGCCGGTGGGCCCGGCGATCGAGAACGAGGTCACTCCCTGCCCGCTGAGCGCCGAGGTCGAAGGGCCGTTGATGCCGAAGATGGTGCAGTCCATCGCCCGCCCCATCTTCTCCATCACGGTCGTATCGCGCGAGTGCAGCAGGGCCGTGTGGCCGAAGCCGTGTTCCGACTCCTTCGCCAGCACGATCGCCCGGTCCACGTCGGGCACGCGGATGAACGGCACGAACGGCATCATCTGCTCGGTGCCGACGAACGGGTGGTTGGCGTCGGTCTCGCCGTAGAGGATCTGGGTGTCGATCGGCACCGAGACCCCCGCGGCGGCGGCCAGGACCTCGGGGTCCTTGCCGATGAGGTCCTTCTTGAGGTGCGGCTTCCCCTTGTCGTCGAAGCTGAAGGCCGCCTTCGTGAGGGCATCGACCTGCGCCGCGTTGAGCCGGAAGCCGCCGTTCTTGCCGACGAGGTCCATCAGCTTGTCGAACACGGCGGCGACCGCGAAGACCTGCTTCTCGCCGATGCAGAGCAGGTTGTTGTCGAACGCGGCGCCATAGACGATCGACTTGGCCGCGTTCTCCAGGCAGGCGGTCGCATCGACGACCACCGGCGGATTGCCCGGGCCGGCGACGACCGCCCGTCGACGGCTGGCCAGGGCGGCGCGGGCGACCGAGGGCCCTCCGGTCACCACCAGCATCTTGACCCCGTGGTGCTTGAACAGGGCCTCGGCCGATTCGAGCGTGGGCGGGTCGATGATGGTCAGCAGGTCGGTCAGGCCGATGGCGTCGCGGATCGCGGCGTTGAAGCGGCGGACCCCCTCGGCGGCGATCTTCGCCCCCGAAGGGTGGGCGTTGAACACCACCGTGTTACCGGCCGAAAGCATGCTGATCGCGTTGCAGGCCAGGGTCGGCAGGCTGTGCGTGACCGGCGTGATCGCGCCGATGACGCCGAAAGGGGCGTGGTCGTCGAGCGTCAGGCCGCCGTCGCCCTTCACGGCGTCGGTGCTGAGGTACTCGACCCCCGGGATCGCCGGGATGGCGTCGCGGAGCTTGGCGATCTTGTGGTCGAGCCGGCCGATCTGGGTCTCTTCGAGCTCGGCCTTGCCCAGCTCCTCGGCCTGGTCGACGCAGATCTTCTTGATGACTTCGACGGCCCTGGCGCGGTCGCCGATCGGCCGCTTGCGGAACTGTTCGAAGGCAGCCTGGGCGGCCGCGACCGCGGCGTCGGCCGTGGCGTAGATCCCCTGGCTATTCGGCCCGGCCGGGCCCTTCGAGGCCGCCCCGTTGGTGCCGATCTGGGCCAGGACTTCCTGGATCACACTGCGGATCAGGTCTTCGTTCATCTGCATGCTGGGCCGCCTTGCTTTTCCAAGATTCGGGAGCGGGCCGTTGGTTTTGGGATGTCCGAATGGATCCGGTCAGGCGCGGGCCGAGAAGGCGACCCGGCCGCCCAGGTCGACCGTATCGACGAGGCCGATCACGACGGCGTCCACGGGCAGCTTCTCGGTCTCGGGCGTGAGGCGGGCGCTGGAACCCTGGCAGACCAGCACCATCTCGCCCAGGCCGGCGCCGAGGGCATCGACGACGACGATCGTGCGGCCGGTGGGGACCAGCGATGGCCCGCCTTCGTCCACGCGGTACGGCTCGACCGTGAGCAACTTGTGGCCGGTCATCGAGGCGACCTTCTGGGTCGCCACCAGGCTTCCGGTCACCTTGGCCAGGAACATCGAGGCTTACCCCTTCCGTCAAGCACGGTCGGATAGCAGGTCGCGCGACTGCCTCGCGACGACGATTTCCTCGTTCGTGGGGACGGTCCACACCTGCACGCGGGAAGCGTCGGTGGAGACGATCGCCTCCCCCTTCGCCCTGGCGTTCTTCTCGGGGTCGATGCCGATCCCGAACCAGCCGAGGTTGCGGCAGGTGAGGGCCCGGATCAGCGCGGAGTTCTCGCCAATTCCGCCGGTGAAGACGATCGCATCGGCACCGTCGAGTTCCAGCAGGTAGGCGCCCAGGTAGTGCCGGATCGCCGCCACGAACACCTCGATCGCCAGCAAAGAGCGGGGATCGCCGCCCTCGGCCGACGCCTCGATGTCGCGGAGGTCGTTCTGGCCGCAGATCCCCAGCAGGCCCGACTTGTTGGCCAGGATGCTCAGGACCTGTTCCAGGCCCAGGCCGGTCTCCCGGAGGATCGCCGGCAGGGCGAAGACGTCGAAGTCGCCCACCCGGTTGTTGTGCGGCAGGCCGGTCTGCGGGCTCATTCCCAGGCTGCAACCGATCGACTTACCGTGGCGGATCGCGCACAGGGACGAGCTGCCGCCCAGGTGGCACGAGATCAGCTTGAGGTCGTCGCGGCCCAGGATCTCGGGCATCCGCCACGAGATATAGCGGTGGCTGGCGCCGTGGAACCCCCAGCGCTTCACCCCGATGTCGGCGGCCCATTCCTCGGGGATCGCGTACCGCCGCGAGGCCTCGGGGATCGTCGCGTGGAAGCCCGTCTCGAAGGCGGCGACCAGGGGCAGTTCGGGGAACCGCTCCAGGAGCATCCGCATCGCGCGGGTGTACGGCGGGTTGTGCGCCGGGGCCACGTCGGCGTAGGCGTCCATCGCGGCCCGGACGTGGTCGTCGACGCGTCGGACGCCCGAAACCCCCTTGGCATGGACCGCCTTGAAGCCGATCGCCGAGACCTCGTCGGCCGAGGCGATCACGCCGGTCTGCGGGTCGGTGAGCTGATCCAGGCACATCTGCACGGCGGCCCCGTGGTCGGGGATCGGCAGCGCGGCCTGGATCTCCCCCTTGTCGGACTTCATCGACACGGGCGACTCGGGCGAGCCGATCCGCTCGACGGCACCGCGGGCCAGCAGGGGCTCGCCCGGCGCGCTCATGTCGAAGAGGCGGTACTTGAAGCTGGTGCTGCCCAGGTTGGCGACGAGGACCTTCATGCGCGTCAGGCCCCCGCGAAGGCGCGGACGATCGCCGCACCCGGCCTGGGGATCACGTGCGCGGCCCGGAGGTCGCCCGCCTGGGCAGCCGCCGCGGCGCCCGCCTCGACCGCGGCCCGGACGCTGCTCACGTCCCCCCGGATCATCACGCTCACGACGCCGCCGTCGAGCTTGACGATCGGGCTGGCGAGCTCGACGTTCGCCGCCTTGAGCATGGCGTCGACCGCCTGGATCAGGCAGACGAGCCCCATCGTTTCGATCAATCCCAGCGCGTTATTCATGGCCTTGGTCCTTCCGGGCTCAGCCCAGGAACGTGCCCAGGACGGCCGGGTCGGGCCGGGGGATCACGTGGGCGCTGACCAGCTCGCCGACGCGGCTGGCCGCTTCGGCCCCGGCCTCGACCGCGGCGCGGACGCTGCCGACGTCGCCCCGGACCATCGTGGTGATGAAGGCGCCGCCGACGCCGATCCGGCCGGCAAGCGTCACGTTGGCCGCCTTCAGCATCGCGTCGGTCGCCTCGATGACGCCGACCAGGCCCTTGGTTTCGATCAGGCCCAGCGCCTCGCCTAGAGCGCCGTTGCTCACGGTTGCCCCCTTCTTCGCGTTCGTGGTGGTGGCCATCGGGTCCGCTCCTGGTATGTCGTCAGGCCTTGGAGGGCGCCGGGGCCTTCTTGCCGAAGCTGAGGACGCCGGGCAGGTCCTCGTGCGGCCGGGGGATCACCTGGACGCTGACGACCTCGCCGATCCGGCTGGCCGCCGCGGCGCCGGCGTCCACGGCCGCCTTCACGGCCGCGACGTCGCCGACGACGAACGCCGTGACCAGGCCGCTGCCGACCTTGTCCCAGCCGGCCAACTCGACGTTGGCCGCCTTCAGCATCGCGTCGGCCGCTTCGACGAGCGCGACGAATCCCTTGGTCTCGATCATGCCGAGCGCTTCGAGCCCTGCACTGGCCATCGGGCAACTCCTCGATCAATCGGGGTCGGTGGGGTTCTGGGTCCGTGTCCGTCTTCGCGAAAGTCCGTCAAACCGCCTTCCGCAGCTCCACGTGGGTGGCGTGCGGCAGGTCGCAGGCGTTGGCCTCGTCCGTGTCGATGTGGACCTCCAGCTTCCAGTCCGGGTGGGTCCGCACGAGCAGGTTCCGAAGGACCGTCGAGCACGGGCCCTCGACGATCAGGTCCATCCGGTCGAGGTGCTTCACGCCGTAATAATCGGCGTCCTTCGGCCCCAGGTGGACGTGCCGCTCGGCGCGGATCACGCCTTGCTTCAGCTCCAGCGTACCTTTCGGGCCGACCAGGAGGCAGCCGGGGGTGCCCTCGATGTCGCCCGAGAGCTTCACCGGCAGGTCGAGGCCCAGGCTGATCGCGTCGCTGAATGACAGCTCGACCTGGCTGAACTTGCGGCAAGGGCCGAGGATGCGGATGCCCGGGATCATCCGTTGGCGGGGGCCGACCACCGCGACCGTCTCGTTCGAGGCGAAGTCGGTGTCCTGGTACAGGGCCCGCATCTTCGTGAGCTGGTAGCCCGGCCCGTACAGCACCTCCAGGTCGGCTTGCGTCAGGTGGCAGTGCCTGGCCGAGATGTTGACGACCATCTTGGGCCGGTAGCCGTTGCCGTTGGTCGTCGCGGTACCGACGAGCTGTCGGCTCAGGACCGCCCGGACCATCCGCTCGACCTGCCCGCGCTCGAGGACTGTGCTCATGGCGCTTCAACCCTCGCCCCGGCGGGGCGCCCCTGGCCGTTGACGATCCCGGGTTCCCCGGGGATATGCAGGCGGACTCCGGCCCGTTCGAGGACGTCGCGGTACTCGTCCGGCAGGCCGGGGTCGGACACCAACGCGTCGATCTCATCCAGGCCGCAGAGCTTCGTGAGCGACGACCTGCCGAACTTGGTGCGGTCGGCCACGAGGATCGCCTCCTGGCCGCACCGCATCATCTCGCGCTGGGTCTCCACCAGCAGCGAGTTCGAGTTGTACACCCCCTCGGCCACCACCCCGCCCGCCCCCATGATCGACTTGCGGGCGCGGATGCCTTGCATCGTGGCCAGGGCCAGCGGGCCCATCGCCACGCCGGTCCGGGGGTAGACGTATCCGCCGATCAGGATCAGCTCCGTTTCCTTGCTGGCGGCGACGAGTTGGGCGATCGGCAGGCTGTTGGTCACCACTTGCACCGGCCGGCCCGCGAGGGCCTTGGCGACCTCCCACGCGGTCGTGCCGCCGTCGAGCAGGACCGTCTCGCCGTCGTCGACCAGGGCCGCGGCCGTCTCGCCGAGCGCCCGCTTCTCGGCCGCCTGGGCGCCCGCCCGGTCGTCGAATGCCGGCATCCCGCGGAGTTCCGCGGGGGAGACCGCACCCCCGTGCGTCCTTCGGATTTGACCCGCCTGGTCGAGCGCCTCCAGGTCGCGGCGGACCGTGCTTTCCGAGACCCCCAGCGAGCGCGACAGCTCGTCGAGGGTCGCGAACCCCCGCCGGGCTATCAGATCGAGCAACGCTCGTCGCCTGGTTTCGGCCAGCATTTGCACGGTTTTCGCCACGAGTTGGAAGGAATCGGTCTTTCAGTTTTCAAGATCGGCCATGAGCTGTCAAGCACCGGGCGGGATCTTGAGCGGATTTGGCGAGATTCGCACGGGTCGGGCGGATTGCGCGGCCGTCGCGTAGGATAAGGATCGGGGTGACGATGTCCGGGGGGATCGGCCATGCCGGAATTGCCCGAGGTCGAGACGATGGTCCGAGGCCTCCGGTCGGCGCTCGGGGATTACCTGGAGCGGATCGAGGTCGTCGATCCCTTCCTGCTCGAACGGGTCTCGGCCGAGGACCTGGAGCGTCGGGCGGCGGGGGCCGCCGTGCGATCCGTGCAGCGGCGCGGCAAGTGGGTCGTCATCGAGCTCGACCCTCCCAGGGGATTGATCGTGATCCAGCCCCGGATGACTGGAGGATTCTGCACCCGGGAGCCTGATCGACCCGAGCACATCCGCCTGATCTTCCATGCCGGCAGGCCGCCCAGGACAATCGGGTTCCGGGACACGCGAAGGCTGGGCAAGATCGGCTGGCACGCCGACATGGAGGCGGCCGAGGCCGCGTTCGCCCGTTCGCACGGGCCCGACGCCCTGGTGATCGGCCGGGAAGACCTGGCCGACCGGCTCCGCAAGACGTCCCGGGGGATTAAGCCCACCCTGCTCGACCAGAAGGTGCTGGCGGGCGTCGGCAACATCTACGCGGACGAGATCCTGTTCCGCTCCGGGCTTCATCCCGAACGGCCGTCGTCGTCGTTGACGAAGGCCGAGGTGACCCGCCTGCACGCGGCGATCCGGCCGGTCCTGGAGAAGGCCATCGAACTGGAGGGGTCGAGTTTCGATGGCGACTATCGGACCCTGCTGGGCCAGGAGGGCGGTTATCTGCCGCAAGCCTGGGTCCACCGCCGGAAGGGCGAACCTTGCCGGGCCTGCGGCCGTCCGATCGTGAAGACCCGGATCGCGGGCCTGATCGGGCGCCCGACTTACCTCTGCACGGCCTGCCAGAAGCCCGGTCGGGCTGGCCGGAAATCGGCCGATCGGTTAGCCTGAGGCGCGGGCTGCCCGTGCCGATCGGGTCGAGTGGGCGGGCCGCGGCGACCGTGCCGATTGCGGCCGCCTCAGGCCAGGGAGCGAGGCCGTGTCCTACCGGACTTTCAAGAACCTGCTGGGCGAGACCAGCCTGGAACGGAAGTGCCGGTTCATCTTCAGCAGCGGAATCCTGGTCCTGGTCACGCTCAGCTTCTGGTGGTACGGCCAGAAGACCGAACAGCTCGTAATCGACCAGCGCCTCGAAGCGGCCCGCGGCCGGATCGACCTGATCCTGGTCAACACCCACATGAAGGGGGCCCTGGGCGCCGGCGAGCTCGGCTCCCTCATCGATGAGCTTTCGGGGGCCGAGGCCCCGCTCAACCCCCAGCCCCGGTTCGTGCCCCACATCCTCAAGCCCTGGAGCCGGGAGCCGGGCGACCGCCAGCCCGACGACTTCGAGCAGAACTTCCTGGTGAGGCTTCAGGCCAGCCTGGGCAACCGGGCCAATCAGGCCAACTCCGACCCGGCCCATACGGAACCGCCCCCGGTCGACGACTGGCGGATCGTCTCCGGCCGGACCGAGTACGAGTACATCCAGGCGCTTTACCTCAAGCCCCAGTGCCTCGGATGCCACTATCACGCCATGCGCGACGATGCCCAGGGCAAGTCGCGGTTCCTCCAGCCGGGCGACCTGGCCGGGGTGATCTCGGTCAAGCTGCCGATGAAGCAGACCAACAAGGCGATCAACCACAACCGGGCGATCCTGATCACCGCCGCCCTGGTCACGGCGATCCTGGCGATGGTCGCCTCCTACGCGATCGTCCGCTACGTGATCGTCAAGCCGGTGAAGCACCTGCAGGACGTCTCCGACGCCATCGCCGCCGGCCGGCTCAACATCCGCAGCCAGATCCAGACCGGCGACGAGTTCGAGGAGCTTTCCCACGCCTTCAACCGGATGCTCCACAACCTCGTGGCCATGCAGCAGGAACTCCGCGAGGTCAACCGCGACCTCGACCGCAAGGTCGATGAACTCGCCCAGGCCAACCTCGCCCTGTTCGAGATGAACCGACTCAAGAGCGACTTCCTCGCCACGATGAGCCACGAGCTCCGGACGCCCCTCAACTCGATCATCGGCTTCAGCGAGGTCCTCTCGACCAGCGATAGCATCAACGAACGCCAGCGTCGGTACGCGACGAACATCCAGAATTCGGGCAAGATGCTGCTGGCGATGATCAACGACATCCTCGACCTCGCCAAGATCGAAAGCGGCAAGATGGAGGTCCGCGCCGAGGACTTCTCGATCCGCGACGTCTGCGAGGCGCTCGCCAACCTGATGCGGCCGATGGCCGACAAGAAGGCGATCGACCTGGAGTGCGACCTCGACGAGGCGATCCCCCTGCTCCGCCAGGATCCCGGCAAGATCCGCCAGATCGTCTACAACCTGCTGTCCAACGCCATCAAGTTCACCCCCGAGGGGGGCCGGGTCACCCTGCGGGCCTACCCCGCCGGCCGGAACGTGGTGATCGAGGTGGCCGACACCGGCATCGGCATCGCCGCCGAGGACCGCGACAAGATCTTCGAGAAGTTCCGGCAGCTGAACGCGCCGACGGTCGATGGCGTCCTGACCCGCGAGCACCAGGGCACCGGCCTGGGACTGTCGATCGTCCGGGAACTCTGCCGATTGCTGGGCGGCGACATCGTCCTGGACAGCGAGCCCGGCAAGGGCAGCACCTTCACGGTCCAGGTGCCGATGCAGCTCTCCGGGAACCGCCGGTTCGAGGTCAACCTGCTGGACACGGCGATCGACCTGACCAAGGCGAAGCGGGTCGAGCCCAAGGCGGCCGGGTCGTCGCGGTTCCCGCTGACGTCCCCCCTGGGCCTGGAGTTGACCCGGTCCGCCCCGGCCGACGATCGACCGAGGGGCGACCCCCGCGTCAGGTGAGCGACAGCCAGCGGAGGTTGTCCAGGACCTCGTCGAACGGCCGGATCTCGCCCATTGACGACCGCCGCAGCGTGGCCATCTCGATCAGCCCCGGGGCGCAGGGCTCCCGGAAGATCAGGTGATATCGCGTCCCCCCCAGCGAGGCCCGGGCCGACTGCACGCAGCACCGCGCCCATTCCAGCGGCAATCCGTCCAACCCGATCCACACTTCCCGGCAGTCCTCGGGCAGGCCCCGGGCGATCACCGAGGCCCCCTCCTGGTGGATATTCAGGATCCGGGCCGGCGTGACGTCCATCTGGCGGGCTTCGGGCCGCCGACGCCAGGCGATCCGCCCGTCCCTGGCCGTCACGATCTGCCGTTTGAGGTGCCGCCGTTCGAACAGGAAGAGCGGGTTGAGGAATGGCATGCGACCCGAGGCTCCCAGGGACTACCGGGGCGGACCCCTGGGCAATTCCGCGAAGCCCTGGGCCATCCCCGCGAGAAACCTATCCCACACCTGGACTTCCGCATCGGACGTTGCCGAAAAGGCGCAGCAGACGTCCCGCCGACGGGCCGGCCAGGGCGAGGCGGGAAAGGGTCGCCCCTCGTTTAGTCGCCGACCGGTCGGCCACCCGGCCGGCATGGGGCCCCTGCGCACCGGGACCCGTGCGGGGGGCGCTCGCCGACGTCTCCCGGCCGATTCCGAGGGGGGACCGCCCCCGGCCAGGGCCTCGGACCGGGCCTGGACAGGGCCCCCTTCCGCCGATTTCGACGGCCCCGCCGTCAGCTGTCTCATGTCACCCGTCGCGCAGGCCGCATGGGCCGGCACGCCACCCGTTCGCCCCGGCTACCAGGAACACAAAACCGACCAAATCGAACTATTTTTCAATCCCGAATCCGCAATCGGCCGGATTTGGCCGCGAGGCCCCGCGGGTGGTGGGCAAATAACGGGGCAGCCCTCAACGGCGGCGATTCCGTTTCCGCGCGGCCTTGGTCGCCTTCCGCCGTTCCCGCTTGCGATCGCGGCCGTCGTCCCGCCGTTCCCGATCGGCCTTTTGCAGCTCGGACTTCTGCCGGACGCTGGCGAAGAACTCGGCGTTGGGGTCCTCGTAGCCGCCCTCCTCGGCCTGGATCCGGGTCATGCCGATCATCCCCCGGACCGCCGTGCTCAGGTCGATCGACAGGCCCAGTTGCGCGTGCCACGCCCGGAATTCGGCGAGGCTTTCGTCGTCGAGTAGCGCCATCTCGTCGTCGGTCACCCGGCCCTGCACCTCGGGCGAGGCCAGCCGGGCGGCGAACACGGCCTTGAGGTCGTCCCGCTCCCGGGCCGCCAGGGTGTCTTCCGCGTCCCGATCCTGGGCGTCGATGGCCTCGGTGGCCGGCTCGGACCCGGTTTCGGTCGCCGGGATGTTCCCTCCGGCCTCGGCGATCTCGCGGTCGATGGTCGCCTCGAAGGCCTCGGCCGCCTCGCGATCGAACCGACTGCCGCGCCTCCCCGGCGGGGGCGGTTCGGGATTCCGGAGTCGCTGGCGTTCCTGGAGGCGACGGATCGCCCGCTCGTAACTCCGATAGGCCCGCTGCTCGTAGAGCCGCAGCCGTTCATAGGAAGGGTCATTCAAGGCATGCGTGGCGTCGATGGCCACCCGGCGATCGATCGCGTCCAGGCGTTCCAGCTCGCCGTCGGCCAGCAGTTCGTTCAGCTCGGCCATCTGCCCTTCGACCAGCTTCCGACGGTCGTCGACGCCCCCCGAGCGGATTTTGTGGTGGTCATCGTCCCGGAAGATCCGATCGACGCCGGCCAGGTTCTGGGCGCGTTCCTGCTGCTTGGCCGACCACTCGCCTTTCTCCGAGAAGTCCAGGGTCGCCTTCAACATCCGCCACTGTTCGAGCAGCCAGAGGACGCCGCCGAAGGTGGCCTTCAGGCGGGCGACGACCGAGGGCGGGTTGTGGGCCAATCGTTTGGCGCGATCCTGGGCGTCGATCCGGCGGAGCAGGTCCCACTTCCCGACCGCCATGTCGGACCGGACGACGGCCCGATAGGTGATCTCGGATCGGCATTCAAGGAACCGGACCCAGCCCAGGGCCGCCGTATCGATGTCGTCCAGGTCGAGCTGATCGGCCGGCGGGAAGGTCCGGGTATACGCCCGGCGTCGGAGATCGACCTGGATCCGCAGGTTTTCGGGCAGCACCACGCCGGCCCCGCTCAGGCCATGCCGGAGCGCATTGCCTCGGGGTTCGGGATGCGGGCCGTCGGGTTTCCTCTCGGGTGACATCGCTTCGTCTCGCCGCGGGGACCGGGGGGCTTGCGCAAAAAGATGGGGCCTCTACAGGTAGAATCGTTTCGGGCCGCCTTTCCTATAAGAGCCCCGCCGCACTCTCGAGGGAAAAAGCTGTTGGCCCGCCGGAGCAATCGGCCCAGGCGTCGCGACCGGAACGAGGGGCCGGTGGATCGTCGGGGATTCGATCGGTTGGCACGCCTTGCCGGCGGGGCCTCCGGATCGGTCCCGCCCCGCGCCCCGTCGGGTTCCGCGGGGGGCCGGGCGCGTCGAAAGGGATCGGACCTGGAAGAGTCGGCATCTTTATGGAAGGTGTTTCCGTTGGGAAGCCCCGGGAGGGGCGGATCGATCGGGGGATCGCGGCCGGGTACTTCCCGGCGGGGGCTCGCCGGCGCGCCCCCCACCCGGCCTCGGCCCGCGTTATCGGATGGGTCGGCCGTTTTCCTTGACAAGCCGATGTTTGTCGGCTGAAATCCATGTGCGGTGGCGATGAGATCGCCGAACGCGTAGGGCGATCGAACCGGAGGCCCCCCGAATCCGGGCGAGGCGGCGGGGTACCTGGGGGCCATCGGGTCGACGGCCGGTCCCCGAGGGGCCCGCCCACGGCCGTCCGGTCGCGACCGAACCCGGGCTTCTGCCGCCGTGCGACTCCCGACCTGGGCCGATCCTGGTTCAGTTTCGCCATGTGCTGATCGGAGCCGTCCGATGCCCCTGCCGCTCCCGCCCAGGTTCCTGATCCGATGCGACGGGCCCACGGCGCAATCGGTCCATGAGCTCTTGACGTCCGTGATCGCGGGCCACGCCATGGCCAGGACGACCTACCAGTTTTACGAGGAGCTGGATGCGTGGCTCGGGCCCTGGGGGGACGAGGGTTACCCGATCGCCTACGGGAAATTCTATAACATCGCCTTCAGCACCAACGCCAAGCTGAGGCACAATCCCAGGGCCCGCGAGTGGGTCTGGCGCACCACGATTTTGCTCCAGGAGGCGCTCCGCGATTACGTGGTCGGCCGGGTTCGGGATGGTACGCTCCCGGGGTTGACCGAATCGCAACTGCGAGCGGCCGCCTTCGACAGCCATCCGGGGGCGTACGACCAGGGGGGCCTGGCCATGGTGATGATGGTGGCCCCGGAGCTGATCCCGGTCATCGCGACGATCCCCTATCGGGAGTTCTCGCCGACGTCCAGGAATTTCAACAGCACCATCGAGCAGGTCTTCGCGACGATCGGCAAGGTCTCCCCCGAGCTGGTCGGGATCGGCCTGGCGGTCATGGCCGGGCCGGCGCATACCGGCATCTTGAGGCGGGCCATCGAGCAGGACCGGCAACGCTTCCTCGACGAGATGGCACTTTCCCGCGAGCTGGGGACGATCCGGCGAGCGATCGAGTCGGGCGAGGCGGACTACATCCCCGTGCTCGACATGATCATCGGCCGATTGAGTGCCCGCCAGTATCCCAACCAGGGATTCGCCCAGGCGGCCGGGGAGGTGGTGGAGTCGGCCAGGGCCCGGCGGGCCGTCGTGTTGAAATCGACCCAGAGCCTCCTCAACCATTCCCCCGAAGTTCGGTCTCGGGTCGAGGCACTGTACCCGAATACCTTCCATTAGGGCGGTTCACGCAGGGATCGCCATCGAATCAGCCCCGCCCGATTAACCCTGGCACGAACCGCGAGCGAGGGAGATGCCGAATCGGGTGGTTTCCGCCGCGGCTGCCCGAGGCGGAGATGCCCGGGGCCGGAGGGGGCCTCCAGGATCCCGGGCCCGGACAGGCGGCGACCCGATCGCGAAAGGCCAGGTGAGTGAGGAACGCCTCGACTACGGCCGGCCCCAGGCCCCGGGGATGCTGCTTCTCATGGAACAGGAGAGGGCGGCGAAACCTAACGACGTATGCCTCCTCGGTGCGCATGGAATGGATGCCGGAACCGGAGCCCTTTGGGGACCTGATCAAGCAATCGCGGGGCGGGCCGGGCGGTATCCGATTCCTCGCGGGTATTCATGATTGACCCGCGAATAACACCCCGATATCCTCCTCTCATGTCGGATGTAGCGGAAGATTTCCGGTCCATTCGACTCGGCGCGTTAGGCAGACGGGATGCTGTTTAGGCAGAATTCTATTCTGCCTAAACCTCGTTAGGCGGCGGGGGACGGAGGCCGAGATGACGCCGGAACGGGCGAGTAAGCGTGTGCTTCGGGCGCTTCGCACCATCCCAGCGGACGCCATCGCCCCGCATCGCTGACGTCTTCGAAGCCGAGATCGTCGGCCCGCCGTCCGGCGGATCGAAATCGGGTCCTCGGCCATCATCGCCGATCGCCGTAACCGATGGCACTCGTCGGCCGGATCGCCGCTCTCTTTTCGAGCCTCTGGACGATCTTCCAGTGGGTGCTGCAACGGCCTTCGTCCGGACCGATCTTTATCCACTCGGTGTGGGCCGGGTCCCTGAACTCGTCATGCTTACACGAGCCATCCACCATCCTGCTCCGCGATGGACCCCAGGCCGCCGACCCGTACGACGGCTACGTCCATCCACGGCGCTCATCCGGCACGAGCCCCGCCGGCTCGATCACCGAGCGATGGCTCCCGGCCCCATGCCTGCTGGGTTGCCCGAATCCCGCCAGCGCCGGCGTTTCTCGACTCAAGGCCTTCTCGGCGCTGAGACTTGGTCACTATGAAGCCTCGCAGTAGCGCATTATTCTTGCGGTCCGTTGCCTCGCGGCCGTTCGTGCCATCGACGATCTCGCGGCCGACCCGCGGGGCCCTCTGGGCTACGCCCTGGCGCGCCGACAAGCGGCTCCGATCCGCTCGGTGAATTCAGCCCTCATGAATGGAAATGGATCAACCTCGGGCCGGCGTCCCGCCGCTCGTCCCGGGCGGTCCGCAGCGCCCAGCACCCGGCCCGCCCCAGGGCCTCTTGCGGCTTCCTGGCTCGATATGCGACGAGTTGTTCGGTGCATGACCGCCTCGAGACCTTCCGCAGCAGGGCCCCCGTGATCGGTCCATCCCCGACTGAACTGGCCAGGCCGGCGTACGCCGATGGGTGCGGAACCGCCTCGCGTCGCCCAGGTAGGCGGCCCGGCGGTCCTCGCGGGAGAGCCGCACGCGGTCGTCGCAGGGGTCGCTCGGCCTCGGCGACGGCGATCGGCGGGTTCCGTCCCGTCGCAGCGTAGGCGATCATCGCCTCGGTCGGCCGATCGAGTGCTGGGCGACGATCCCCGCTCCGGCCGACCAGTCTCGCGATGACCAGGGCGATGGCGTCGGCACGGTCGCAACTCGCCGAGATCTTCGCATCGTCGCGGTCGGTCTTCCGCTTGACCAGCTCTGCATCCGACGCAGCACAGGTCGGCGACCCGGCGATGGTGCAGGCTCGAACACGACAGGTCGTCCCAAGTCGCGGCGTCGGACGGGCGAAGCCCTATCGGTGTCGTAGGTGCCACGCTCTTGAGCCGAGGTCGAGGCCGAGAATGGTCTCCGCGTGGCTCCTTCGGCGTGGGATGGTCGGCTACGTTGGCGAGGAGCTTAGGAGGGAGGGATCGTCTGCTGTCCTTATTCCTTGTCCTTTCCGGTTGTGCGGAGGGTCTGGGCACCATGAGTAGAACCACCCCGCCCTTGGCCAGATCAGCCCGAGCCGACCTATGGATTGACTTGCACGGCGTAGTCCATCGCATGTCGATGTGACAAACACTGGGGGCCTAGACGGGAGACGCCATTGCACTGGGCATCGACGCGTGGACTAGGACACCCGCGTGGGGCGCCTTCCGCTTCGAAATCGCCCCGAGGCATCGCGGATGTCACGCGCTTCGGCAACCCGTCATCGCGGACGGACGGCGACCGGCCTAACGCTCGTCATCTTGTAGCCCACAAAGCGGATGTCACGATACGCCCCGGCTGCTCGATTCTCCTTACTGCTTCGTCATCAAGGACAAACGATCCCAATGCGGGCACCCGCTACGTCCCCGCTTTCTCCGTCATCGTAGCTCAATGGTCCGTGGCCGGGTCCGCTGAGCTTTGCCGTTAGGCCTTACGAGGTGCCAATGGAACAGTCCCCGGTGCAAGTCTTGCAAAGCGTGCTCGACACTGATGCTTGTGAGGTAGAGCACACTTTCCTGGCCTCGCGGGCTTTTTTCGACGCCGAGCCCGGGGATTTCGACGACACCTCAGACGAGTTCTTCACGAGATACGAGGACCTCGTTCGCCGTTTCGCGCAGGTCTGGGGTCCGCCTGCCTTCGATGACGGGATGGCCAATCCCAAGTTCCCGAGCTGGTACGAGGCGGCGTTCCTGGCGTGTTGGCCGAAAGGCGATCACACGGCCTATGTGGCCCTCCGGCACGATGATAAGGAACTCCCTCTCTTGCTCGTTTATGGCGTGAAGAGGGCGAAGGCTCCGACCTCTGGGGCCTCGGGCAAACGCGGCAAGCAGCTTGAATCAGAGGCGGATCACTTGACCAAGGCGGTCGTTGGCAAAGTGGTGGCGGGCGTCCGCAGACCAGCGAAGGATGTGCTGGTGATCGAATTCCAAGGGGGCGGTTTCATCGCAATGAAAGTCAATCGCTCAAGCCTTGCGGTGGAGCTACCAGGCGAAGGTTGAAGCATGCCGAACAAGTCGCCGACACCCGACGTCGGCCGCATCACGGTTTCTGAGGGTCCAACGAATCACGCGCGGCCGCCGCGGGTGAGCCGGTCGACTATGAAGCCGCCCCGCCGTCAAGCGTCGCGGTCGGTTATTCTTGCGGTCCGTTGCCTCCCGGTCCTCGTCGTTCGCCGTCGCTTCGCGCCGTCGGTCCCCTTCGACGATCCGAGGTCACGGCCCGGTCGTTCGACCCCTGCCAACCTCAGGCGTTCGATGACACCCTTCGGATGTGGCGGGCATCCGGGGTGTCGGGGGTTGCCCGGGCGGGCTTCGGGGTGGTAGAAATCCGCGGCGGATGGGCCGTCGAGGTGGCCTTGGGTTTGGAGGCGTGATGGTGAATCGCCGTGCTTTCCTCGCGTCGGCCCTCGCCGGCCTGGCCGCCGCATCCCCTGCCCGCAGGGCCGTCGCCCCCCGGCAGATCTTGCTACGCTCGTCGTGGCAGACGGTGAACATCGGCGACATCGCCCACACGCCCGGCCTGCTCGCCTTGTGGGAGGAACATCGGCCCCAGGACCATGTGACCCTCTGGCCGAACCGGCTCGATGCGCGGGTCGAACGGCTGCTGACCTCGCGGTTCCCGAAGCTGGCGATCGCGAGCACGAAGGAGGACCAGGACAGGGCCCTGGCGTCGTGCGACTTCTTCCTGCACGGGTCGGGCCCGGGGCTGGTCGGCGCCGCCGAGGCCGAACGGGCGCGAAAGGCGGGCAAGCCGTACGGGTTCGCCGGGGTCACGCTCTCCGACGAGGAGTTG
>JAXMBD010000045.1:0-60129 GCA_046350035.1 Isosphaeraceae bacterium
CTCGGTGCCACTCGAATTGAAGTCTGCCCTTCGTCATGGGCACGACTTTCGGAGTTGGAGCGATATCGTTTGGAAGGCTGATTATGAACTGGCGAGCCGCTTGGATAAGTTGTCGGTCGATGGAGGTTGCGTTGTACCCGTTCCAATTCGGTCCGAGGGATTTAAGTTGGTCGAGTGCTCTAAGGGTACTCGACTTGTCCAGACGACTAACGGCGGATGTTCTATGCACCCAGCCCATCCAAAGCTCGGTGCCAACATCCTTCGCCGAGCCAGAGAACTGGTTGATTGCCTTGACAATGCCGGGGTCGAACGCTGGGTGGCTCTTAGTCAGCGAATCGCCGTCGGATGTTCCGTTGCTGTAGGTGCTGCAAGGGATTGCGATGGGCATGTTTAAACCTCGATCGAATCGTTGATTGCTTCGATGATCCGCTTCGTCTGCTCTTCTGCATCGCTCCTATCGCATGCAAATCGCTCTGCGAAGATCTTGCCCAGCTTGAAGTATCCTGGATTCGTATCTGGCGCTATAAATTTATATTCAAAGTTATGATGTGTGTGAATCCATTTGCTGGCTGATGGCGAACTCTTGATAGTGACGAACGACATGTTGTCTTTAGAGTTTCGTCGAAGGGTCATCTCGCCGGAGGCTATATTCTTGCTAGTCAAGCCGAGCGGCGTTTTTACAAGTAAAGATGCTAGATACTCGGCAACATCTTCACGTTTTGTTTCTCTGCGAAAGTGAAAATTGAATCCGGCGGCGGTAACTGGCGTATGTGGCAACAAATCGTCGAACAGCCGAGAGGTAAGGTCGATAATTCGTTGCACCTGCTCACTGTCATTGGTCTTGATTTCCCATCGTTCCTCCTGGCACGTCACGGTCAGGTGCGAACTTTGGAACTGACCCATCGGCGGGATGATGAAGGTAAGCGGCGATACCACCGCCTCTTCGAGTTCTTCTGGGCTGATCAGGTCCATAAAACGGTACCACGACGGATGATGAATGCGTGGATTCATCCCGCCGATTATCACGATGGAGTAAAGTTCCTTTTCCTTGGCCATTGTCCTTAGTTCTTTGCAGGACTTGGGATGTGTCGGTTTTTAGATCGTTAGGCGTGGGGTCTTCCCCCATTGTATCGCCATTCTCTTCGATTTGCAGGCAATGCAACTAGCTTACTTCCATTTTCTACGCTCAAAGCCCAGTCCACGTTCGATGTAGCAGCGTGCGTGCATTAATGAACAGAATATACCTGCTGGGCCCGAAGTTCGTCGGAGATCTGGCGAGACGACTTTCGCAGTTCGTAGGTGCGTCGTTTGACGCACCGACCGCCATCCCGGAACAAAACCACGCCAGTCGTGCCCTCTCCACCTACATGCCCTTTGTGTGTGCTCATGCCCTCGGTGCGTCAAACGACGCACCTACGAACTACGAACTACGAACCACGAACTCAAGATCCGGGCGGATCGAGTTCGCGACAGGCGCATCCGCGGCCCCCATCGGCCAACCTCCGGCCGCTCCACCGGCCGGGAGGTTGGGGCTGCAAACAATTACCGGTCGCATCGACGCGCCTCCATTTTTTCGCGACGGGTCGCTCGCACGCCCGCCTTCCATCGGCCATCCTACCCGGCGGAGGCCCCGGAATTCTTGCGCCGATCCCCCAGTTCCCGTAGCGAGACGACCCCGATGTCCCCCGCGATGACCCTCGAAGAAGTGCCTTCCAAATCCCGCGAGAACTCGATGCGCCATGGGCTCAGCGGGGCCGGCGTGGTGCTGCCCGAGAAGCTGCGGGTGCTGGTCGATCGGCGGCGGGTCGCTTATGCGAAGATGTTCCCGCCCGTGAATCAGCTTGACCTCGATGACATCGATTCGGCCGCCCTGGGCTGGGCCCGGTTCCTGGAGTGCCGGTCGGAGCGGACCCATCGGGCGGCCCAGCGGGCCGGGTTGGCGGTCGGGCATTGGGCCACGTTGCGGCGGCTCGATGCGCAGGAGCGGGCCCGTCGGTTGGCCTATGATCCGCCGAAGGTCGTCGAGCGGTTGAAGTCCAGCCTGGGCGGGGTCCATTGGCTGGTCGAGCAGTGGAAATTGCTGCGTTTCGTGCTGGAATCGTCGCCGACGGGCGAGTGGTCGCCGAAGCAGCAGGAGCGGGCCCAGAACCTGGCCGGGGTCGATCGGCTGTTCCGCCAGGACGACCCGCGCGGGATCCGATCGGGCGATCGCGACCACCGCCTCCAACTGGTCGACGCCCACCTGGACGAACTACAGTCGATGCTGGCCGACGGCGAGCTGGAACGGCTGGACGAGGTCGCCCGGCTGGAGACGATCCTGGGCGAGCACGCCCTGCACGACCCCGCCCTCGAAAAGATGGGCCTGTACGAGCAAAGGGCCCGCCGGCAGTACGAACGGTCGATCCAGCGGCTCGCCGAACGGCATTATCAGCGGCATCCCGAGCAGGCGCCGGTCGAAGTCAAGCGGGGGCGGCGTCGCAAGGCCGATCGCGAGCGGATGCAGGAGCTGGAGGAGCGGATCGACCGCGAGATCGCCGTCGAGGGGGCCGAAGAAGCCGGCGAACTGGAAATCGCGGGGGCGGACGAGGATTGGGCGGGGGTCCCGGAAGGCGAGGCGACGGCGGAAGTCGAGGTGCCTCGTGAAGGGATCCGGCCCGAAATCCTGGCGGCGTACGAGGCGGAGATGCGGGCGTTGGACGCGAAGAAGGCGGCGTGCGAGGCCCGGTTGAGGGATCCGCAGGCTTTGGCGAGGGTGTCGGACGCCGAGATGAAGTTCGTGCACCCCCGGACGTTCGAGCAGGTCCGGCAGATCCTCAAGGACGGCGAGCTGGACGTCGACCTGGAAACGGCCGTGCGGGGGATCCTGGGGCATCGCAAGATCGAGGCCGAACGGACGGGGATCGACCCGGAACTCGAAGCCATCACCAAGTCGGCCGAGCGGTTCGAACGCGAGATGGCCGACCGGCATCACGCCAGGCCGATCGGGAACGGGATCGGCAGAAGCGGAAGGATGCCCGGAAGGCCCGGAAGCGGAATCGGCGGCAGGGACAGGTTTTCTGGGGGCGTTGATCGCCTCGGGGTGGCACTGGTGGCTTGCCACGGTGCCCGGATCCCCAGCCTGACGCGAACACTGCGGCAAGCCACCAGGTGCCACCCGGAAAGCACGCCGAGCGGAAACCCTGAATATCAGGGCTTTCGGCGTCGGGGTGGGGTCAATTTGCGTCGTTGCGGATGGGTGTTCCAGGGTTCCGCTTGCGCTCCACCCCTGGCTACCAACCGTCGCCCCGTTGGGGCTGCGGGGATGGCGGGCGTGGGGCTGCACTTCCCCGGAGCTCGCCATTTCGACTAAACGAGGGACCCGGCGGCGATCCTTCGGCCTGCCGGCCGCCGGTCGGGCCCTTATCCCTGGTCGACCTTGCGGCCGAAGAACGATTCGGCGTCGGCGACGACCTTGTCGACGAGGGCGATCGCTTCGATTTCCCCCAGGCCGATGAGTTGGCGGGCCTGGTCGAGCTTGGCGTGTTCCTCGGGGGAGACGACGCGGTCGCTGACGATCTTGCGGACGAGCAGCTCGAACTCGGTGCGGAGGCATTCCTGCACCCAGGCCCCGCCGAAGCCGAGCGCGGTGGCCTCGGTGAGGAGGTTGGGCCATTCGTCGGCCGATTCGGGGAGGCGTTCGAGGGACGTCTTGAGCTTCTTCCGCCAGATCGCCCGGTCGTATTCCGAGGCGGCGTTGTCGGCCAGCGTGACTTCCGAGGCCGGGTCGGCCGCGGAGTCGTCGAGCGGCGCCGCGGCCTCGGGTTTGGAGGCGGTGGCCCGGAGCAGGCGGTCGAGGAAGCCCATCGCAATGCCTCGTGACAGGGGGACCAGGTCGGGCGCCGCCGGCCTACTTGCCGCGGGTGAAGTACAGGTAGACCTCGCGGGCGACCTCGGCGCAGAGGCGGTCGCCGGCGTTGTCGGGGACCCAGCGCTTATCGCCATTCTCGTTCGTGAGCACGCAGACGGCAACCGGCCCGCCCGGCGTGTACAGGATCCCGGCGGCGGTCCGGGCGGCGTCGACGCTGCCGGTCTTGAAGGCAACCTTCGTCCCCTGCGGCAGGAACCGGGGGAACTTGTTCTGGTCGTCGCACGCCTTGAGGATCTCGGTCATCTCCCTGGAGGCCTCGGGGCTGACGAGTTCCCCCTTGTGGAGCTTCTCGAAGAGGCCGATCATGTCGGCGGCGGTGGTGCTGCCCAGGCCGAATTCCTTGCTCCGCTCGGGGAAGGCGGAGGTATCGCGGCGATAGACTTTGGAGTGGATTTTCGTGTCGGGATATCCCATCTTCTCCATGGTGGCCGCGGTCGACGGGATGCCGATCTTGTCCAGCACCAGGTTGGTGGCGGTGTTGTCGGAGAAGACGATCATCAGGCGGACGGCGTCGCGCAGGGCCAGGGTCGAGCCTTCGCTGAAGTTGGCGGTGAGGATGCCCGAGCCGGGGACCTTGTCCTCCTTGCGGAGGACGGTGAAGGCGGCCAGATCGACGGCCTTGCCCGCGGCCTGCCGGTAGGCCTCGATCATGACGGGGAACTTGATGAGGCTGGCGGTGGGCATCGGGTCGCGGTCGTGGAAGGCGAAGGCCTCGCCGGTTTCGAGGTGCTTCACGGCGACGGCGACCTTCCCCTTGTGGGCGTCGATGAGCGGCCGGAGGCGGGACTCCAGCGTATCGGCGGCGGGTGGGGGCTGTGTCAGCAGGAACGACATCGACATGGCGAGGGCGACCGTCGTCATGGAACAAACCTCGGGGGCGGGTTCGGCGGGATGGCCGGCAACATGGTAGCGACGGCCCGGCCCGGGATCCAACCGAGGCCGGGCCGGAATCCGGGGCAAGGGGGCAGCGTCCGTGGACTTCAAGTCGAGCGAATGGAGCTGGGCCCTTTACGTGGCCCCGATGGCCTGCTTCCTGGCGATGACCGCCTGCGAAGGCTCCCTGCCGGGCGCGACCGAAGGCACGCCCTCGCCCTGGTACCCCGCCTTCTACGCGCTGAAGGTCGCCGCGGTGGTGGGGGTGCTGGTCGCCTGCCGGTCGACCTGGCGCGACTACCTGCCGATCGCGAAGCTACCGGCGATCGGCCTGGCGGCGGGCCTGGGCTTGCTGGTGGCGGTGGTCTGGGTCGGCATCGACGGCTGGTATCCGTCGCTGCCGTTCCTGGGGAAACGGGTCGGCTTCAACCCGATGACCTCGATCGAATCCCCGGCGGGCCGGTACGGCTTCCTGGCGGTGCGGATGTTCGGCCTGGTGGCGATGGTGCCGTTCCTGGAGGAACTCTTCTGGCGGTCGTTCCTGATCCGGTGGATCATCAACCCCGAGATCGACAAGGTGCCGGTGGGGACCGTGACGCCGGTGGCGGCGGCCATCACGTCGCTCGCCTTCGCGGCGGCGCACCCCGAATGGCTGCCGGCCATCCTTACGGGCGCCGCCTGGGCCGCCTTGCTGTGGCGGACGAAGAGCCTGTCGGCCTGCCTGGTCAGCCACTCGGTCGCCAACCTGGGGTTGGGCGCCTATGCGATGGCCACGGGCGAATGGAAGTTCCTCTGATCAATCCCGGATCGGGCGGGCCGGCACGCCGACGACCTTGCCGCCCGGGGGGACGTCGCGGTTGCGGGTGACGACCGCCCCGGCGCCGACGGTGGCCCCCTCGCCGACCTCGACGGGGGCGATCAGGATGGCGCCCGAGCCGATGAAGGCGCCCGGGCCGATCCTGGTGGGGGCCTTCCGCTCGCCGTCGAAGTTGGCCGTGATGGTGCCGGCGCCGATGTTGGCATGGGCCCCGACCTGGGCATCGCCCAGGTAGGCGAGGTGCCGGGCGACGGCGCCTTGATCCAGGCTGGAGTTCTTGGTCTCGACGTAGGCGCCGACCTCGACGTTGTCGGCGAGCACGGTGCCCTCGCGGAGGTGGGCGAACGGGCCGATCCGGCAGTTCCGGCCGATCTTGACCGGCCCGGTGATGGCGGTGAACGGCAGGATGACGGTGTCCCGGCCGACCTCGGCGCGGCCGTCGATGTAGGTGGTCCGGGGGTCGACGATCGAGACGCCCTCGGTCATCAGGCGGTCGGCGATCCGGCCCTGCATGATGGCGTGGGCCTCGGCCAGTTGCTGGCGGGCGTTCACGCCCAGGATATCGTCGGGGTGGAGCAGGGGTAACGCAAGCACCTTGCGGCCCATCGCCTGAAGGATCGCGGGGGCGTCGGTCAGGTAGTACTCGCCCTGGGCGTTGCCGGTATCGAGCCGGTCGAGGGCGGCCCAGAGGCCGGGCAGCTCGAAGACGTAGCAACTCGGGTTGATCTCCCGGATCGCGGCCTCCTCGGGCTTGCAGTCGCGCTGCTCGATGATGCGGAGGAAGTGGCCGGCGGTATCGCGGAGGATCCGGCCGAAGCCGGTCGGATCCTGGACGACGGCGGTACCCAGCAGGCAGGCGGCCTGCTCCTGTTGCTGGCGGTGGAGGAGGTCGGCCAGCGGGTCGGGGCGGAGCAGGGGCTCGTCGCCGACCAGGACGAAGGCGGGGCCGGAATAGCCTTCCAGCAGGGGCCGGCAGGCGCGGACGGCGTCGCCGGTGCCCGACTGGCGCTCCTGGGTGGCGAAGACGATGTCGGGCTCGCCGGCCAGCGCCTCGCGGACCTGGTCGGCCGCGTAGCCGACGACCACGACGATCGTGCGGGCGCCGGCCTCGCGGACCGCCTCGACGACGTAGCGGATCATCGGCCGGCCGCAGAGCTCGTGGAGCACCTTGGCCCGCTCCGACTTCATCCGCTTCCCGTGCCCCGCGGCCAGGATGATCGCAATCGGCCCCTGCATGCGTCCGGTCCCTTCGGTTTCCGATTCGGGTCGCCGGACGAGTTTAGGTGAGGCCGGGATGAACCGTCAAATCCGGGCCCGGGCGAGCGGGCTGTTGACCTTCACGTCGGCCGACTCCTGCCCGTTCGGCCCCTGGGGGATCGCCCGGCGGGCGAACTCGGCGACGACGTCCGGGCCGAAGGCCAGGCAATGCGTCGAGCCGCCGAACTGGAAGTAGCCGATCTGCTCCCCCTTCTTCAGGTGCTGGCCTTCCCGCAGCGGCAAGCCGTCGGCCCCGGCCATCTTGCACGAGGAGACCTCGGCCATGCCCACGGCGACGAACGCCAGGAGGCCGATGGCGGGGTTGTCGGCCTCGATGAAGATCAGGGCCCGGGTGGCCATGTGGGCGATGTAGCCTTGCGAGTCGTTCGGGCCGGTCGGGTCGAACCCTTCCGCGGCGGCCTCGGCGAAGTAGGTGCCCGGGACCAGCTCCAACTTCGCGACCGTGCCCGAGACCGGGCTGTGCCATCGGTGATACTTCTCGGCGCTCAGGAACGCCTGATACACGGTGCCGCCGACGAAGCGGTCGACGAAGAGGCCGTTCAGCATGTGCCGGAGCGAATAGGGCTGCGCCTTGAGCCAGAAGGCGTCGCACTCTTTCACGCGGTCCCGGATCGCGTAGGGGGACGACTCGCAGGCGCTGATGATCACGCCGTCGTCCTCGGGGGCGGCGATCGGTCGCATGCCCGGCCGGAACTCGCGGATGAAGAAGTCGTTCCAGCTCTTGAAGCCGAGGAAGGGGCGGGACGGGTCGGTGCGGAACTCGTCCAGGCCGATCGCCGCGCGGGCCTCGGGGCTGAGCCAGCCTTCGGGCGACTCGTTCAGGACGTAGAGCGAATCCTCGCTGTCGAGGAACCGGGCCCAGGCCCGCAGCACCTTGCGGAGCATCGCGTTGATCTCCGGCATGACGAAGGCCGCGAGGCCGGCCGGGGTGATCATCGGGAAGTCGAGGATGGCGTTGAGCGGGCAGCCCACCATCTTGCTCGTGTCGAAGGCGGGGGCGGTGGTCAGCAGGTGGTTGATCACCCGGAGCATCTGGCGGTAGTCGCGCAGCTTGACGTCGCCGCTGCCGGACGGGGGCGGGAAGTGGGGCTGCTGCTGGAACATCTGCGAGAAGTACATCAGCAGGACGGGGTCACCCTCGATGAGGGCTCGGAACTCCTCGATCACGGGGTGGAACGGGGCCCGCTCCCGCTCGGCGTGCTCGATCAGCTCGGCAAGCCAGCGGTTCAGGACCTTCGCGTCGGTGGGCAGCCAGCCGCCGAGCCGGGCCGTGAGCGTGGAGGACGTCTTCGGGCGTACCGCATGCATCGGGGCGACTCCTGCCGGGGAGGGTCTCCGGTCGATTTTACCCCGACCGGAGCGGCCCCGGGAGCAATCGGCGAGCCCTCCCCCGGGCCGGCCGAACCTTGAAGCGACGGTGGCCATCTGGCAGACTGGCAGGCCGATCGGGTATCGAGCCGCCAAGAGGTGCGCCACGCCATGTCGCTGTCGAAAGAGGACGTCGCCCGGGTGGCGGTGCTGGCCCGGCTCCGCCTGGGCGACGAGGAACTCGACCGGTTCACCGGCCAGCTCAACAGCATCGTCGATTTCGTCGCCCAGTTGGGCGAACTGGATACCTCCGACGTCGAGCCCCTGGCCCACGGGATCGAGGTCCGCAACGTCTTCCGCGAGGACAAGCTCGGCCCGTCGCTCCCCCGCGAGGCCGCCCTGGCCAACGCCCCCAAGCGGGACTCCGAGTGCTTCCTGGTCCCCGCCGTCCTCGAATGATCCGCAACCGAGCCCGAGACCGAGACCGCACCCGCCATGATCGACCCCACCCGCGTCACCGCCTCGGAACTGCGGACCCAACTCGCCGACGGCAAGCTGACGGCGGTCGAGGTGTCACAAGCCTATCTCGATCGGGCCAGGGCCCTGAACCGCCTCAACGCCTACGTCCACCTGCAAGACGACGAGGTGCTGGGCCAGGCCCGGGAGGTCGACCGCAAGCGGAAGGCCGGCGAGCCGCTCGGCCCGCTCGCGGGCGTGCCGGTGGCGATCAAGGACGTGCTCTGCGTCGAAGGGCAGCCGACCACCTGCGGCAGCCGGATGCTCAAGGATTTCCGGCCGCCGTATGACGCCACGGTGATCCGCAAGTTGAAGGAGGCCGGCGCCGTCCTGTTCGGCAAGACGAATATGGACGAGTTCGCCATGGGCTCGTCCACCGAGAACAGCGCCTACGGCCCGTCGCTCAACCCCTGGGACGAATCCCGGACGCCCGGCGGCTCGTCGGGCGGGTCGGCTGCGGTCGTCGCGGCCGACCTGGCCCCGCTGGCGCTCGGCTCCGATACCGGCGGGTCGATCCGCCAGCCCGCGGCCCTGTGCGGGATCGTCGGCCTGAAGCCGACCTACGGCCGGGTGAGCCGATACGGCCTGATCGCGTTCGCCAGCTCGCTCGACCAGATCGGCCCGTTCGCCCACAACCTGGCCGACGCGGCCCTCCTGATGGAGGCGATCGCCGGGCCCGACCCGCACGACGCCACCTGCGTCAACACCCCGGTGCCGAACTACTCGGCCACGCTCGACACGCCCCCCGAGAAGCTGCGGGTCGGCATCGTCAAGGAGTTCCTGGGCGAGGGGCTCGACCCCGAAGTCGCCGCCGCCGTGGAGGAGGCCATCCGGATCTACGAGAAGGCCGGCGCGACGATCGAGGAGGTCTCGCTGCCCCATTCCAAGTACGGCGCACCGGCCTACTACATCGTCGCCCCGGCCGAATGCTCCAGCAACCTCGCCCGATACGACGGCACCATCTTCGGCCACCGCGCGGCCGACTGGACGCCCAGGACGGAGGAAGAAAAGAAGCTCTCGCCGCTCGTCCTGATGATGATGGCCAGCCGCGCCGAGGGCTTCGGGGCCGAGGTGAAGCGGCGGATCATGCTGGGCACGTTCGCGCTGTCGGCCGGGTATGCCGACCAGTATTACAACCAGGCGCTCAAGGTCCGCCGCAAGATCCGCAACGACTTCGACGCCGCCTTCGCCAGGGTCGATGTCCTGATCGGCCCCACTTCCCCCACGCCCGCGTTCAAGCTGGGGGAGAAGACGGCCGACCCGCTGGCGATGTACCTGTCGGACATCTACACGATCACGACCAACCTGGCTGGCATCCCGGGGATCAGCATCCCCTGCGGCCTGTCGAAAACCGGCCTCCCCATCGGCCTGCAACTGCTCGGCCCGGCCTTCGGCGAGGAAGGGCTTTTCCGGGCCGCCCGGGTCTTCGAGAGGGCCACCGACTGGCATGAAAAGCGGCCGGGGGTGGCCTGATGGCGGGCGTCGGAGCGTTCCGCATCGGCGACGCCACGGTCGGCGAGCTAAGCCAGTCGACAAAGGACCGGCTAGAGGACGCAAAGATTCTGTTTCAGCAAGACCGCTTCGTCGCTAGCATGACCATGGCGATCTACGCCGTCGAGATCCGCCTGAAGCAAAGAATCTGCGAACACCTTGGTCTGGCCAACCTCCCCACGGTCTTTCAGATCCACGACCTCGAGAGTCTTCTGATCGTGTCCGGCTTGAAGGGCCGCCTGGAAGACCGTAACAACCCTGGCGCTGTGCTAGTCAGGGGCAACTGGACACAGATCGTGAGCCGGGCCGACAAACTGAACGACCTACGCTACAAACCCTATAATGGCACGCGTCAGGATGCAGAGTCCCTCTTGAACCAGTTGGCCGACCCAGCAAGCGGAGTGTTGGCATGGATCGATCGAGCAGCCATGGGGCGCGGCCGCGTTCCACGTTGCTCTGGTGGATTCACCACTATGCCAAGGCTCAAGGCTGGCATTTCATGCGCTCAATCTCCCCGATGGCGTCGAGCTTGGGGAGACAGACTATGCACTGTTCATCACCGTGAACGAGGCCTGGGCAACGATCCGAGTGGAGTTGATCGCTGGATCGGCCACACGCGAGAGTCGCCAAGTTGTCTATGCTTCCGTCGACGAGTACCTTGCCCAGGAACTGGCACACGTTCCTTCCTACTGGCAATCGCTCACCCTCGTTGTCATGAGCCCCGAGGAATTCGGACCAATGGGGCGGAGGATCGACTTCTGAAGGGGTCGTTGAAGTCGATCAGGACAGCATCGAGAGAGAATTCCGGGTATTCGAGAAATACCCTAACCCTTCCGCTCTTGAACGTGCCCGGGCAAGCCATGTCCATTGAATACACGATCGTCATCGGCCTCGAAGTCCACGTCCAGCTCCTCACCGAGAGCAAGATGTTCTCGAGTTGCGGGACCGAATTCGGGCTCTCGCCCAACACCCAGACCGACCCCGTGTCGCTCGGCCTGCCCGGGACGCTCCCGGTCATGAACGGCAAGGCGTTCGAACTGGCCCTGAAGACGGCCCTGGCGCTCCACGCCGAGATCACGCCGTTCACGAAGTGGGATCGGAAGAACTACTACTATCCCGACCTCCCCAAGAACTATCAGATCAGCCAGTATGACCTCCCCTTCAGCAAGGGGGGCTGGCTCGACATCCCGACCCGCAAGGATGGCTCCGGCGGCGGCCGGTGTGCCCTGACCCGCGTCCACCTCGAAGAAGACACCGGGAAGCTGACCCACGCCGCGGGCGGCTTCTCGGAAGTCGACCTGAATCGCGCCGGGATCCCGCTGCTGGAGATCGTCAGCGAGCCCGAAATCCGGTCGGCCGAGGACGCCCGGCTCTGCCTCGAAGAACTCCGCCTGGCGCTCCGCTACCTGGGCGTGTCCGACTGCGAGATGCAGGAAGGCAGCCTCCGCTGCGACGCCAACGTCAACCTGCACATCGAGCGCGACGGCAAGAAGATCGCCACGCCGATCGCCGAGATCAAGAACCTCAACAGCTTCAAGGCGGTCGAGAAGGCCCTGCTCTACGAGGCCGATCGCCAGTACGAGCAGTGGCAGAAGGACGGCAAGACGATCGCCGATGCCCCCAAGACGACCCGCGGTTGGAGCGACGTCGACGAGGCCACCTTCCCGCAACGCGAGAAGGAAACGGCCGCCGACTACCGCTATTTCCCCGAGCCCGACCTCGTCCCGGTCGTCGTCGATGAGGAGTGGATCGCCCGGGTGAGGGCCACGATCGGCGAATTGCCGTTCGCCCGCCGCCAACGTTTCGAGGCCGAATACGGCCTGTCCGCTTATGACGCCAACGTCCTGGTCGAGCAGGGGCAGGACGTCGCCGATTACTTCGACGAGGTCGCCAAAACCACCGGCGACCCCAAGCTCGCGAGCAACTGGATCCAGCAGGACGTCCTGCGGACCGTCAAGGAGAAGAAGATCACGCTCGACGAGTTCCCGGTCCGGCCGGCGGTGCTGTCGGACCTGCTCGGCCGCGTGATCGCCAAGAAGCTCAATACCAACCAGGGTCGCGAGGTGCTCGCCAAGCTGATCGAGTCGGGCGGCACGCTCGACGCGATCATCGCCGAAGGGGGCTACGGGATGGTGTCGGACGTCGACGCCATCGCCGCCGCGATCGATGCCGCCCTGGCCGGCAACCCCAAGGCGATCGAGGACCTCAAGGGCGGCAAGAAGAAGCCTGACGCCGTGAAGGGGTTCCTCCGCGGCCAGGTGATGAAGCAGACCGGCGGCAAGGCGGATCCGGCCGTCGTCGGCGAATTGCTCGAAACCAAGCTGGCCGAGATCCTGGCCTGATGCGCGAAGCCAAGGGGAAGGGAGCACGACCATGACCGAGTCCACCCGAAGGGCCTTCCTGCAGGCCGCCGCCGGGGCCGTCGCGATGGCGCCGATGGCCGCTCGGGGAGGGGAATTGCAGGGCTCGACCCGATGGAAGAAGGCGTTCATGCTGGGCGGCCTGACCAGGGGGCCGGTCCTGCCGACTTTCCAGTTGCTCAAGGAAGCCGGCTTCGATGGCGTCGAGCTGATCAGCCCCAACCAGCTCGACCAGGACGAGGTCCTGAAGGCCAAGGCCGAGACCGGCCTGCAGATCCACGGCGTCTCGGGCGGTGTCCACTGGGCCAAGCCGCTGTCGGACCCCGACCCGGCCGTCGTCGAGGCGGGCCTGGAGGCGATCCGCCAGGAGTTCGCCGACTGCAAGGCGTACGGCGGCAACAGCGTCCTGCTCGTGCCGGCGATCGTGACGCCCAAGGTCTCGCACAAGCAGGCGTACGAGCGATCCCAGGCGGCCATCCGCAAGATCGTGCCGCTGGCCGAGGAGCACAAGATCTCCCTGGCGATCGAGGAGGTCTGGAACAAGTTCCTACTGACCGCCCCCGAGTTCGCCCGCTACATTGACGAGTTCCACAGCCCCTGGGTCAAGGCCTATTTCGACGTCGGCAACGTCGTCGAGTACGGCTATCCCCAGGAATGGATCCACGAGCTGGGCCACCGGATCGCCAAGATCCACATCAAGGAATACAACAAGAAGGATCGGTTCTCGCCCAAGCTCGGCGACGGCAAGGAAATCGACTGGACGGCGATCCGCCAGGCGCTCGTCGACGTCGACTACAAGGGCTGGATCACCGCCGAGGTCGGCTTCGGCGACCTGGCGGCGATGAAGGATGTGGCGGCCCGGATGGATACAATCCTGGGGCCGTTCTGAACGGGAAATCGGCCTGGAGAAGGCGTCCATTCGGAAAGGGTTCCGGCAACCGCCGTGAACGGGGGCGGTTGCCGGAATCTTTGGGTTGGACTGGTGGTTTGGTGGGTTTTGAGGGTGGGGCGGTTTCTGCGGAATATATCGATCTTGCTGAAGAAATGTCTCGCGCTCGCCGACTATAGCTCATGCAGATCGTTCACCGGCCGCGTTCGGCCGTGATCGCGCCGGGTCCGGCGCGGGCTGCAGGAGCATTCCGGGGATGCGGGAGCGTAGGGTGGGGACAGGATTGGCCGCCCGGCACTCCGGCTGTAGCGCTGCCGCGATGCGCCTGCCCCCGCTGATCTTGCTGGCACTGGCCGCGGCCGGCTGCATTGGTCCCCGGAGCCTGGAACTAACCCGGTTGCAGTACGACCAAGCCGTCCACGAGACGTCCGAGCAGCAGTGGCTGCGGAACATCGTCCGCGTGCGCTATGGCGAGCTCCCTTCGTTCCTCGACGTGTCGGCGATCACCAGCCAGTTCGAGCTGTCGGGGCGGGGGGGCATGACCGGCGGGCAGGAACGGGCCTCGCCCAACCTGTCGCTGTTCGGCGACCTTGGGCTCCAACTCCGCGATGCGCCCACGCTGAGCTATACGCCCCGGGACCCTTCCGAGTTGACCCGCGCGATGGTCGCCCCCGTGGGGGTGACCGCCCTGGGCCTGATGGCCAATAACGGTTGGAGCATCGAGGATGTGCTCCGCCTGATGATCGCCGAAATGAACGGGGTCCAGAACATGCCGGGGGCTGAGGCACTCATCCCCGAGTGTGCCCCGGCCCCGACCTATTTCCCCGAGATTACCCGGTTGGCCGCGCAGCTTCGCCGAGAGCGACTGATCGTGCTGGCGGCGGTCGAGCAGGCCGAGACGGTCTCTCCGTCAATCCCGGCCGGCCGGGTGGACGGTTCCGACCTGGTCCAGGCCGCCAGCCATAACCTCGAATACCGCCCGGCCGATCGGGCCGATTCGCTGGTTTTGACCCGGAGCGAAAAGCGGTATCTCCTCACCTTCGCCCCGGCCTCGCGGGGGCGTCCCGATGCGGATGCTCTGAGGGACCTCCTGCACCTCTCGGCCGGACGGCTCGAGTACGAGATCCACCGGGAGAACGCCCCCGGCGGCCTGGTGCTCCTGCCGCTGCCCGAGTCGCTCGACAAGCTCGAGGTGCGGACCCGGACGCTCCTGGAGATGCTGACGGTGCTCTCCAAGGGGGTGGAACTCCCCGGCGACCACGTCTGCCGGGGCCTGGCCGCCCAGACGATCGGCCCGGACGGTTCGCTGTTCGACTGGACCCGCACGACGGAGGGCCTGTTCCGGGTCTGCGTCGCCAGGAAGAAGCCCAAGGATGCGTCCGTGGCGATCGAGCACCTGGGCTACTGGTACTTCATCCCGGCGTCGGACAAGCGATCGCAGGCGACGCTGGGCTTGCTCCAGGCCCTCTTTAACCTGCAACTCAACGAACCCAGGCGGGCGGGCCCGCTGCTGACGCTGCCGGTCGGCTTTTGATGGGAAGCCTCGTCGCAGGAGGGATTTCGACGATGAAGCGAACGTGCTGCGGGCCAATCCTGGCCGCGATCCTGGTCGCGCTGTCGGCTTCGGACGCCGGTGCCCAGGGGATCGTCTCACCGGGGGCGGGGCCGATCAACCGGGCGATGGCCGGCGCCTCGACGGCGGCCCCGGTCGATTTCGGCGCCAGCTACTGGAACGCCGCCACGCTCAGCTTCCTCGATCGCGACGAGGTCTTGCTCGGCTCCGAACTGATCCTGCCGAGCATGCACTACACCGGGTTCCTGCCGGCCGGCGCCATCAACGGCACGCTGCCAACGACCGACCGGTACGGCACGACGCGGAGCAACAGCGGCGTCGCCAGCAACCTGGCGGTGGGCGGGTCGTTCAAGCTTCGGCCGGATTCGCCGTTGACGATGGGGCTGGGGATCTTCGGCCTGGTCGGCGGCGGGGTGAACTTCGCCGGCAGCTACGAGACCCCCACGCTCGGCCCTCGCCAGCCGCCCAATTTCTTCGGGCTCGGGCCGATCTACGCGAATACGTCGCTGTTGTCGATCAAGCCGATGGCCTCGTACCGGTTCGGCGACCGGCTCGCGGTCTCGCTGTCGCCGATCATCACCACAGGCACGGTCCAGCTCGGGCCGGCCTTCTTCGCCCCCGGGCCGGCCGACCAGTACGGCATCGCGACGTTCCCGTACGCGGTCAATTCGCGGCCGTTCTGGGGGGCCGGTTTCGAGATCGGCCTGATGTACGAGGTCGACGACTACTGGAACGTCGGTTTCTCGTACAAGAGCCCGGTCTGGCAGGAGCGGTGGTCGTTCAACAGCTACAATCCCGACCTCTCCCCCCGTTGGATCGGCGTCCAGGCGGGCGTGCCGGCGATCTACTCCTGGGGCGTGGCGTACAAGGGGATCGACCGGCTGCTGGTCGATGTCGACCTGCGCTACTTCGATTACCGGAATACGCCGCTCTGGGGCGATTCGATCCAGAGCGGCGGTCTCAACTGGCAAGGCATCTTCGCGGTGGCCGTCGGCGGCCAGTACCAGCTAACCGAACGCTTGACGCTCCGCGCCGGCTACCTGTTCAACCAGAACCCGATCAACCAGGTGCAGACCCTGTTCAACGTCCAGGCGCCGGGGTTTATTCAGAACACCATGTCGCTGGGTGCGTCGTTCCGGCTGAACGATTTCCTCGTCGCCAGCCTGGCCTGGGTTCACGGGTTCCGCAACACGATCGAGGGGCCGATCGGCCAGGTCCCCAACTCGACCGCCCGGATGGACGCCCAGGTGGATTCGATCCTCGCCGGCCTGACCATCCAGTACGGGGCCAGGCGTACCCCCCGCGCCGAGGAGGTCGCCGTGGTCCAGCCCGGGATGGTGGCCCCGGCCGAGCCGAACTGACCTTTCAGGGTTTTCCCCGACAGGTCGCCGGGGTGATCCCGCATGTTGCCTAGATTCGGCCGAATGCCTGATTCAACCGTACGCCCCGCCCGATATTCCCAGGGGTACAAACTGTCTCGGGGCATAGAACATGGACGTGAAGCCCTTCATCGTCGCCTGCCTGATCCTGGTGGCGGCCCCCGGTTGCGCGATTATCCGGCGGGTCGATCGGGCCCTGGATCGGCTCGATTCGCTCGATAGCAAGTTGACCGAGGCCAATCAGCAGCTGAGCATCGCCAATACCCAGCTCTCCACCGCGATGGTCAAGCTCGACCGCGCGAGCGACACGCTCGATGACGCCAGCGGCACCCTGAAGTCGGCCAATGCCGGGCTCAAGACCGCCAACGTCGGCCTGGATCGGGCCAACGCGGGCCTGGGCACGGCCAACCAGAACCTGGATCGGGCCAACGGGATCTTGGTCTCGGCGAACGAGAACCTCGGCCAGGCGAATGAAACCCTGACCACCGCCAATACCCAGCTAACCGACGCGAACGGCAAGCTGGGCGAGGCGAACGGCAAGCTGGGCGAGGCGAACGACAAGCTCGGCCAGGCGAATACCGAGCTCAAGGGGGCCAACGCGGTCCTGGTCCAGGCGAACGGGCAGCTCACCACGGCCAATCGCGTCATGACCGAGACGATCAATCAGCTCAACCGCGTCACCGGATCCATCGACAAGCTCGACGCCGCGATCCCGAAGCTGCCGGCACCGAATGTGCCCGCGCCGAAGAAGAAGTAATCTCGACGGGCCCGTCGCGTCCGCCGGGCCCACCGGGTTTCAGGGATTCTCCCCGACGGCCTCCTCGATCGTAAGAATCTGGTCCGGCTTCACGTTGTCGAGCTGATCCTTCCGGCCCGAGGGCCAGAGGATCTCGATGGAGTCGATGGCCTTGGCCTGGCCCAGGCCGAACGTCAGGACCTGCTCGACCGACGAGAGGTATCCTTTAGCCGGGAAGAGTTGGGTTGTCTGGGTAAGTTCGCCTGCCTTGACGCTGACCTTGGCCCCGACCGCATCGCGGTTCGATTTCCTCCCGATCAGTTTCAGGCGGAGCCATCGGTTGGCGTTGCCGCCGTCGTTCCGGCAGACGACCGGCGGGCCACCGTTGGTCGTCATGACGACGTCCAGGTCGCCATCGCCGTCGATGTCGAGGTAGGCACTGCCCCGGCCGACGATCGGCCGGAGCAGGTCGGGTCCGATCGCCTCGGCGGGGGCGAGGACGAACATCGCCCGGCCCGGCCGGCCCGAGTTCCAGAAGAGCTGGGCCGATTGCGGGTAGGTCATGCTGGCCTGGACCTTGGCGATGTCGGTCTCGAGGTGGCCGTTGGTCGAGAGCAGGTCGGGGCGGCCGTCGAGGTCGTAGTCGAAGAAGAACAGGCCGAATTTCAGGGGGGGCTGGGTGGGGGCGCCCAGGCCGAACTGGGGCGCCATGTCGGTGAACAGCAGGCTGCGCGGCTCGTCGTTGGTGAACAGCGCGGTCATCTCGTTGGCGAAGTTGCCGATCGCCAGCCCCAGGGTGCCGTCGCGCCGGAAGTCGGCCCAGTCGATCCCCATCGCGCCCCGGGCGGTGCCCAGCGAGTCGAGGGCCATGCCGGCCTGGATGCCGATCTCCTCGAACTTGCCGCCGCCGAGGTTGTGCAGGAGGAAGTTGGGGACGGTATCATTGGCGATCGCCAGATCGACGAGGCCGTCGCCGTCGATGTCCCAGGGGGCGACGCCCAGCGACTTGCCGGCCGGCACTTTGAGGTCGGGCGTGCGGACCTGGATGCCCGAGGCCTCGCTCACGTCGGCGAACTTGCCGCCGTCGTTGCGGAGCAGGACGTTCAGGGTCCCCTGGAAGGCGGTCGGCGGGCCGTAGGCGCGCTCGTCGGGCCGGCCGGTGAGCTGGAAGCCCTGGCCCTGGTCATACTCGGCCGACCAGGCGACGTAGTGGCAGACGAACAGGTCGAGGTCGCCGTCGTTGTCCATGTCGAAGAAGGCGGCGCTGCTGTGCCAGCCCTCGCCGGCCCCGGCGCCGGCCTCCGCCGTGACGTCGGTGAACTTGCCGGCGTCGTTGCGGAACAGCCGGCATCCGCCCAGGGCCGTAATGTAGATGTCCGGGTCGCCGTCGTTGTCGTAATCTCCCACGGCCACGCCCTGGCCGAAGCAGCTCAGCGCGAGCCCGGCATCCTTCGTGACGTCCTCGAAATGGCCACGGCCGTCGTTCCGGTACAGGGCCTGCGTGGGTGCGCGGTGGCCCTCGGCCTGGTCGCCGGGCCAGGGGCAGGAGTTGACGAAGAAGAGGTCGGGGTGGCCATCGCCGTTGTAGTCGAGCACGGCCACCCCGGAGCCCATCGTCTCGGGCAGGAGCTTCTTGCCGCGGGCCCCGTTGTGGTGGACGAAGCCGATCCCGGATTCGCGGGTGATCTCGACGAAATGGACGTTGGGCAACGCCTTGGCCTCGACCTTCGCCGGCGCGACGGGCGCGACCGCCTTCGGGACGGGGGCGGTCTCGGCGGGTTTGTGGCAACCGCCCGCGGCCAGGGCGAGCCCGGCGGCGATGGGGGCGAAACGGCGCGTGATCATTCGTCGGTCTCCTTGTTGGGGGCCGGGACGCGTTCGGGCTGGCCGCTGGCGGGTCGGTGCATGGGGTGGATCACGATCGATTGCGCGTTGCGGTCGGCGGCAGGGTTGTCCTGGCGGGCGATCCGCTGGGCGCGGCCCCGGGCCGTCTCGTCCTCCTTGAACCGCTGGTGGAGTTCCTTGTGGATTTGCGCCAGCGACCGGGCCAGGATCGCCCGGACCTCGGTGTCCCCGGATGCGTCCCGGGCGTCGGAGAGGCGACCGACGATGACGTGGAGCGGGTCGAGGCGGTTGCTGTAATCGAGCCTCGGGCCGTTGAGGAACGCGGGCAGCTCCCGGGCGAGTTGATCGGTTTCTTTACGGCAGGCTTCGGCCGAGGCCGAGGAAGTGACGGCGACGGCCCGGTCGATCAACTGCTCGGGGCTGGGCGGCTCGACCGGCCCCGATGCGGCTTCGGCCGGGGTGCCCGGGGCCGCCCGGGCGAGGTCGGCGTACGCCAGGCCCAGGCCGTAATGCGCCGGGACGCTCTCGGTGTCGAGCGCGACGAGTTGGCGGTAGGTCTTGACCGAGTCCTCCAGGTAGGCCAGGCGTTCGGGCGTGCCGGGCGATTCGACGCGGGACCGCCGGAACTGGGCCGAGCCAAGCGCCGCCAGCACGTCGTAATCCTTGGAGAAATCGAAGCCACGCTCGGGGATCTTGGTGCCGAGCACGGCCCGATAGCTGGCGATCGCCTCGTCCAGGTAGCCGTTGCGGTCGTTCACCTGGCCGGTCAGCCACGTGATGGTCCAGGGCGCGGCCGGCTCGGGGTGCTCGGCCGCCTTCCGCAGGACCTCGAGCGCGTCGGGGATCCGCCCTTCGCGGATGTAGACGCGGGCGAGGTTGACCCAGCCGTCGGCCTTGCCGAGTTCGGCGACCTTGCGGAAGGCCTCCTCGGCCTGGAGCAGTTCGCCCTTCTGGCCGCCCTTGTCCTCGCCCTCCAGGAGGAGGCCGATGCCGTAGTCGTTCCAACGCTGCCAGGCTTCCTGGATCGGCGATTCCTGGGGATCGACGGCCGGGCCGCCTTCGAGCGGCAGGGTGACCGCGTCGGAGGCCATCTTCACGATCGGCAGCTCCGGGCCCTTCCCCTTGCCGAAGATGTAGTCCATGTAGGTCCGGTCGAACTTCCGGTAATTGAGGCGGGCCTCCAGCTCGACGGGGCCCTTCGCGCCCTCGGGGACTTCCAGCTCGAAGTGGACGACCTGGCCGGCCCCCGGCGGGATCTGCTTGTTGTAGAGCGGGACGAAGATGTCCTGCGGGTTGCGCCGATCGATCCGGTTGCCGTCGCGGTCGAGCATGTAGACGTTGACGAAATGGGCATACGGGTCGACCTGCCCCGCCTCGTCGAGGCCGCCCGAGTGGCCGATCTCGACGCCGCCCGATCGGGCGGCCAATTCGACCCAGATCTCGTTGGAATCGACGGTCCCCTGACTGAGCGGGTGCCCCAACCCGAGCGTCCTGACGACGACCTCGATCAGGTACCGCCCGCCCGGCGCGAGGGCCGGCAAGCCGGGCCGGATCGGGTCGAGCAGGCGGCCGTCGGGCGTGCCGTCCTTGCGGAGGGCGAAGATGTCGATCCGGGCCTTCTTGTCGGAAAGATACCGGGCGTGGCGCTCGGCGACGTCGGTCCACCCCTTGATGGTCGTCAGGCCGGTGTTGGCGGCGGGGAAGAGGTGGTCGTGGATCTTCCGGCCGCCGCTGTTGTCGAAGTCCTTGGCGCCGAAGTCGTCCGACGCCAGCAGGCCCATGTGGCACTCGTTGCAGTTCGCCTTGGCCTTGGGCGGGTAGTAGAACGACTTGGCGTTGCCGCCGGCGACGCCCGACTGCGTGAACGAGTCGTAATGGTTCTGGCCGCGGACGAAGTCGCGGTAATGGTTCAGGGCGAACGGCAGGCCCACCTTGTGGCAGGCCGAGCAGAACTCCGGCTGCTTGTGGAGCGGCTTGAGGAACGTCCGTTTGTGCATCTCCGGCTTCGCCTTCACCAGGGTGTTATTCACCCACTGGAGCAGGGCGTTGTCGCTCTGGGCGAACGGGTAATGCTCCGGTTCGGCGATCGTGTAGTCGCCGTTGCCGCGGGTGCTGTTGACGTCCGTGATCGCGTGGCAGACGGTGCAGGTGACGCCGGCCTGCCCGGTGGGGTTCCCCCGGATGTCGTAGTTGGGGTCGTCCCACTTCGGGTCGTCGAACTCGCCGGAGAAGAATGGGACCGGGTCGTGGCAGCCGGCGCACCAGCGGGCGATCCGGGTATTGCCGTCGCGCTCCTTGCCGAACCGGCGGGTCTCCAGCACCGAGAACAGGTAAGCTTCGTTGTTGAAGGAGCTGTTGTGGTGCGACGAGTGGTACCAGCCCTTGTAGGCGTCGGCGTGGCACTTCAGGCAGTAGTCGTCCATCATCAGGGTGGAGGCCGGGATCAGCTTGCTCCCGGCGAGCTGGACGCTGGAAGGGAACGTATACGAGGCCCCCTCCCGCGATCGACGGACGCCGTACGACCGGGGATCCTGGTGGTGCAGCGCGGCCATCGCCACGATGAACACGGCGACGGCCGAGCCCCAGGCCCGGGCGTAGCCCCAGCGGATCCGAGGGCCCGCCAGGCGGTGCCAGACGTACAGGGCGATCGCCGCCAGCGGGATCAGGACGTGTAGCCAGTAGCCCACGTTCCGCACCCGTTCATCCCGGACCTCCAGCCTGAGCGAGCCGAGCTGGCCCATCGGCAGGTCGAGCCGCAGCAGGACGAATCCGGACGCCAGGATGACGATCCCCGCGACCAGCAGGGCGATTCCGTAGCGGATCGCGGCGCGGTTGGGGCGATTCCAGGAAGTGACGAGGTGGATGAGTCCGAACGCGACGAAGGGGACGACGAGCAGGAGCCCGAGGAAAACGTGGGCGGCGACCATCAGCAGGTAGAAATAGGTCTGCTGATCGATCCCCCGCCACCAGGCGAGGAAGGTGACGCTGGCCTGATAGACCCCGGTCGCGGCCAGCAGGGCGAACCCGCCCAGGACCAGCGTCAGGAGCCAGCGCAGCCGATTGCCGACGGCCGGCGTGTAGGCGCGGCCCCGCCGATCGACGGGGCGCGTGGAAGTCTTGGACATCGTAATATGGCCCGATCCGGGGGAATGGGATCTCTCGGGATGGGGGCACGAGGGCGCCCGCTCGTCGGGACGAGGGGGCCGCGCGCGATCGTCGGCCGGGGGGGCGGATCGGATTCGAAGCCGTCCCGTGGCGAGCGAATCAGGCCCGTCGGGGCGGGCGTTCGGGCGGCGAGGCCGCCCGCAGGGGGACGGAGTCGGGGTCCGCCGGTGGAGCCCATCGTCCATGGCCGGGCGGCTGGTAGCAGGCCCGGTCGAGGTCGGCCGCGATTTGCCCCCAGGGGGAATCGACCGACGGGCCGCCGTCATCATCGCGGGGGCAAGACGGGGCGACGGAGGGCGCCTTCGGCCGGCCTGGGGCCTCGCCGGGTTGGGGATCGGCCGGCCCGAAGATGAGAGCAAGGGGGGAGGGGGAGGTCGGCCGTTGGCCAGGGTGGCAGGTCGAGGCGGAGGCGAACCCGGGCGAAATCAGGACGACGAACGCGGCGGCGGAAAGGGCCGCCAGGCGCCACCGGACGTGGTGCCCGCCGATCGGCAACGAAGTCGTCTCCCCTGGGGGTTGCGCGAAGTGCGAGGCGATGATAAGATACTCTGACGTGCGCCGGCTCGACGTGTCAAGCCGAGCCCCCACCCGAACAAAAGTGCGGGTCCGATCGTAAGGGCCCCAACCGGACGAGCGCTCGCTCCGGCCGACGGCCCCGCGAGGGATCGCCCCGCCGATTGTCCTGGCACCGCCCTGCACCCGGGGAGAGATCCCGTTGTTCGCCGGACCGATGATCGCCCGAGAGATCCTCACATCTCCCCGGACGGTGCGTTACTACGTCATCCGCGCGTCCTACGCCGGCCTGATGCTCATCCTGATGTGGACCGCCTGGCAATCGCTGATCGGCTGGGAGCAGGTCCGCGACGTCGGCGTGCTCGCCCGGTTCGGCGGCCGCCTGTACGTCTTCTATGCGATCGTCCAGCTCACCATCATGCTGTTCTTCGCCCCGCTGGCCTCGGCCTCGTCGGTGGCGCACGAGAAGGACCGCCGGACCTTCCTCCTGCTCCTGATGACCGACCTGAGCGACCTGGAGGTCGTGCTGGGCAAGCTGCTCTCCAGCCTGGTGCAGATCCTCACCCTGCTGATCGCCGGGGTCCCGGTTCTGGCGGTGTGCGCCCTGCTCGGCGGCATCTCGTTCACGCAGGTGGCCAACCTGTTCCTGGTCACGGCCGCCTCGGGCCTGGCCGGCGGGGCGCTCGGGCAGGTGATCGCCCTCTGGCGCGACCGGACCTACCAGTCGATGTCCTTGACCCTGCTGATGGTCGTCTTCTCGATCGTCGGCGTCGAGCTGATCTATCAACTGTTCCCCAACGTTACCCTGTTCGATGTCCCCCTGATCGAGGTCCTGAACCCGTACCGGGCGATGCTGGCCGTGCTCTTCCCGTCGTCCGACCAGTTGACCGGCTTCCGGCTCTCGAGCTACGTCTACATCGCCGTCCGGTGCCTGTTCGCCCTGGCGATCGTGGCCTTCTCGACCTGGAAGCTGCGATCCTGGAACCCGAGCAAGAGCGAACGCCGCGACCCGGTCGACGACGCCGAGCCGGCCGCCGAGGCGATCGAGCAGGTGACCGAGGGGGCCATCCCGATGCGGACCGCCGAGGGGCTAGGACTTCACGTCCCCCGGCGGACCCACCGCCGGATCAGCGGGCCGGCCCGGCCGTACCGGCTCCCCTGGTTCGACTACCCGGTCCACTGGCGGGAGATCCGCACGAGGGCCTACGGCACCCGGCCCATCCTGATCAAACTGGTGTATTTGATCATTTGCGCCCTGATCATCGGCATGATGATCAGCTACCAGGCCGCCCAGGGCACTCCCGGCCGGGCCGCCTGGTCGATCCTGCCGATCGCGATCCTCAGCCTCCTGCTGGTCAACGCCCAGGCGGTGACCGCCCTGACGAGCGAACGCGATTCCGGCGCGCTCGACCTGCTGCTGGTCACCGAACTCTCGCCCAGGCAGTTCATCTACGGCAAGCTGTACGGGGCCCTGTACAACGCCAAGGAGATGCTACTCCTGCCCATCGCCACGACGATCTACTTCGTCGCCCGCCGCGCGATCACCGGCGAGGAGGCGTTCTACATCATCGTCGACTTCCTGCTGCTGGCGCATTTCGCCGGCATGCTGGGCGTCCATGCGGGGATCACCTACACCAACAGCCGGACGTCGATCTCCAACAGCATGGGGACCCTGTTCTTCCTGCTGGCCGGCATCCTGATCTGCGCCTGGCTCATCATCCAGAGCGACCGCGAATTCGGCCGTCAGTTGCTCAGCTTCCTGCTGTTCATCGGCGCCGGCAGCGTGGGCCTGTTCGGCTCGCTGGGGGCCAGGAACCCGTCGAGGGCGATCGGCCTGGTGTCGCTCCTGACGCCGTTCTGGACGTTCTATTGCGTGGTCAGCTTGCTCCGCGGCGACATGCTGGCGGCCTTCCTGTTCAGCATGGGGATCTACGGATTCGCCCTGCTCGCCATGCTCGTACCGGCCGTGAGCGACTTCGACATCCAGCTCGGCCGGACCAGCGCCATCCAGGGATGATTTCGGGAGGAATTCGATGCGTGCCCCGATGATTCGAGGGATGGCGATCGGGGCGGTCCTGCCGATCGCCGCGGCGGCCGCGTTCACGCTCCGGACCGACGATGACCTCGCGAAGGAATTGCCCCGGATCCCCGCGACCGAGGCCCGCGACGCCGGGATGACCTTTCGCATCCACGACGGCTTCCGCCTGATCCAGGCCGCTTCGGAGCCGCTCGTCACCAGCCCCGTCGCCGCCGCCTACGACGCCGACGGGCGGCTGTGCGTCGTCGAGATGAGCTATCCCTACTCCGACGACGTGCCCCCGGCAGCGTCCGCCTGCTGGAAGATGCCGACAACGATGGCCACTTCGAGCGTTCGACCGTCTTCCTCAATGACCTATGAACTGGCCGACTTCGTCGTCCCGTATGACGAGGGCGTGTTCATCGCGGCGGCGCCCGACATCGTCTACGCCAAGGACACCGATGGCGACGCGGCGTGGCCGACGTCCGCAAGGTCGTGTTTCGAGGTTTTGGTACGCAGAACGTGCAGGCGCTCGTGAACGGCCTGATCTGGGGCCCCGACGGCTGGATCTACGGTGCAGGGGCGAACAGGAAAAGGTGAGGACGTCCACGGCATCCCGATCGGCCGGCCGTCGAGATCCGCGGGCGGGATTTCCGCTTCCGACCAGGTACCCTGGAATTCGAGGCAATCTCGGGCGGTGGCCAGTTCGGCCATTCGTTCGACGACTGGGGTCATCGGTTCGTCTGCTCGAACAGCAACCACATCCGCCAGATCGTCCTGCCGGCCCGCGAGATGGCCAGAATCAAAGCTTCTCACCCCCGCCCGCCCGATCATCGACATCGCCATCGAAGGCAGCGCCGGCCCCGTCTTCCGGCTCAGCCCGCCCGAGCCCTGGCGCGTGGTCCGCACCCGACAGCGGACCGCCAATCCCGATTTCGTCAAGAAGGCTCCGCCTTCCGAATTGCACGCTGCCGGCTTCTTCACGTCGGCGACCGGCGTGACGATCTACCGGGGGACGGCCTACCCGACCGAATTCCGCGGCAACGCGTTCGTCGGCGACGTCGGCGGGAATCTCGTCCACCGCAAGATCGTCGGGCGGGCCGGGCCGATCCTGAGTGCGAAGCGGGCCGACGAAGGAGTCGAGTTCCTCGCTTCCACGGACAACTGGTTCCGACCGGTCAATTTTGTGAACACTCCGTCGGGGACCCTGCTCGTCCTCGACATGTACCGGGAGACGATCGAGCACCCGGCGTCGATCCCCGACCCGATCAAGCGCCACCTCGACCTGACGAGTGGCCACGATCGCGGCCGTTTGTATGAGATCGTGCCCGATGGATTCGTCCGCAAGCCGGCCCGGAAGCTGGCGAAGGCCGCCGTTACGGAACTGGTGGCCTGCCTCGACGATCCCCAGGCTTGCAACCGCGAGACGGCCCAGCGGCTCCTGATCGAACGCCGCGATGACGCGGCCGTGGGGCCGTTGCGGGAGTTGGCCGTGGCGAGGAGGACGGCGTTGGGCCGGCTCCACGCGTTGTGGACGCTCGACTCGCTGGATCGGCTCGACTCGGCCACGCTCCTGATGGCCGTCGATGATCCCGAGCCGAACATCCGCGAGCAGGTCGCCCGCCTGTGCGCCCCGCGATCGGCGGGCGATGAGAACGTCTTGAAGGGTTTGATCCGGCTGGCCGGCGACGACGACGCGGCCGTCCGGTTCCAGGCGGCCCTGGCGATCGGCGATGCACTCGGCCCGGAGGCGACCGGCGCCCTGGCGGCGATCGCCCGCCGGACGGCCCGGGACGATCCCTGGACCCGCGCCGCGATCCTCAGCGGCCTGAAGGGGCGGGCCGGCGATTTCCTCGCCCGGCTCCAGGAAACGCCCGAGTTCCTGGCCGGCGAGAGCGGCCGGCCCTGGCTGAACGAGGTCGCGGCCCTGGTCGGCGCCGAGCCCGACCGGGCCGTTGTGAATCGATTCGTGGCCGCGTTCGCGGGCGAAGGGGCCGACCCGGCCGACACCCGTGCTGCCCTGATCGGCCTGGCCCGGGGCCTTCGCCGCTCCGGCAAACGGCTGGATACCCTGCTGGAACCGACCCTGGCCGATCGCCTGGCCGCGACTTACAAGAAGGCCGCCGAGCGGGCAGCCGATCCGTCGGCGACCGCAACCGCCCGGGCCGACGCCATCGCCCTGCTGGAACTGGGGCCGGCCTCGGCGTCGATCGAGGTCCTGCCGACGTTGCTCGACGCCCGCCAGCCGACAGCCGTCTCGCTCGCGGCCCTGTCGGTGCTCAACGGCCTGGCCGATCCGCGGGTGGGGGCGAAGCTGGTGGAGCAGTGGGGCTCGATGGGCCCATCCGTCCGCCGCGAGGCGATCGAGGTCCTGTTCGCCCGCAAGGAGCGTCGTCCTGCGATCCTCGATGGCCTGAAGCAAGGGACTATTAGGCCCGGCGACTTCGACCCCGAACGCCGTCGCCAGTTGCTGGAAGATCCGGCCCTGAAGGATCGCGCCCGGGAACTGCTCGCAGGGGCCGGCCCCGACGATCGGGCGAAGGTCCTGGAGGCGTATCGGCCGGCTTCCGAAATGCCGGGCGATGTGGCAAGGGGTCGCGAGGTTCACAAGCGAGTCTGCGCGACCTGCCACAAGGCGGGCGACCAGGGCCTGGCCGTCGGCCCCGATCTGGCGACCGTCGCCAATCGATCACCGCAGGACCTGATCGTCCACATCCTGGACCCAAACCGCGAAGTGGCCCCGAACTTCCTGAATTACAACGTCGAGACCACCGACGGCCGCGTCCTCTCGGGGATGATCGCCGACGAATCGGCCACATCCTTGACCTTAAAGAGGGCTGAAGGGGCCACCGACGTTTTGCCCCGATCGCAGATCGAGGCGATCCGCTCCAGCGGGCAATCGTTGATGCCCGAGGGGTTGGAGAAGGACATTCAGGTGGAGCAGTTGGCCGACTTGATCGCCTTTATCAAGTCGCTTCGATAGGCATGAGCCAGGATTCCGGGCTGGGGTCGGATCGACAGACGTCCTGGATTCGTCCCAAGATTCCGTCCGCTGCCCTTGTCCAGGTCCGTTCACGGGCGGTGAGCCAGCGGGCTTTGGCACGACCATCGTCGCCGCCCGATTCCACGATCCGACGGGCCGCTTCGATGAACACGCCCCCCGAATCGGCGACGTCGAACAGGTCGGCATACAACCGGCATTCGGGCAAATCGGTGGCAACGACCGGCCGCGTCGTGGCCATGTAGTCCATGATCTTGGTGGGACAGCAAGCCCGGTTGAACGGATGATCGACCCGGTACGGGATCAGGCAAACATCGAAGGCGGCATTGTATCGGCCGATCTCGTCCTGGGTTCGCCAGCCGAGTCGGTGGACGTTGGGCCTCGCCACGGCCTGCCGGTAATCGGCCATCCATTCGCCCGTCGCTTCATTGTGCGGTGGCCTGCCGATGAGCACGATGGAGCCCTGCGGGAAAGCATCGGCCAGTTGGCCGATCAGCCGCCAGTCGAGCCGATTCTCCAAGGATCCAACGAAACCGAGCAGTGGCCTCGGCAAATGGGCAATGTCGGCCGGCGGCGAAGCAGGCCGATGTTGGGGCCGATCGGGGATGGACGATTCAGGCGCCCCGTGCGGCCAGTGCAGGATCCGATCGGCCGCCTCGGGAACTCGATCGCGTAGTTCCTCGGCCCTCCGCGCGGCGCAAACGACCGAGAGCCTGGCACGTCGGACGATCTCGTCCTCCAGTCTTCGGACCTCATCGGCCCGGCCGGGCCAGTAGAGGGCGTAATCGTCCATGTTGTAGTAGATCAGATGATCGGGGCGAATCATCTCATCCAGATACAGGTAATGCGGATACGAGGCGACCAACGCCAGGGGACGGGGCGAATCGGTTCGCCATCGGCGGATCGCGCCGGCGATCGGCTTCATACCGACCTTCGGGAACCGCTTCATCCACCCGGTCGGCAGGGCCATCGACGATCGCCAGGTGTTCGGCCCGTCCGGCTCGATGCCGCCCAGCCATCGGCGGATTGGCCGGCTTTGCCGATAGGCGTTGGTCCAATCGACCGGATCCAGCAGCAGGAGATTCTGACCCAGGTCGCCGAAGGGGCGGAAAAGGCGTTGGGTCCAGGTCCAGCCGGCGTCGGCGATGGCCCAGTCCCAGGCAATCGGTTCGGTCCCGTCCATGGGGTTCCTCATCGCTTCGGTGTCGATTCAGGAGAGGCGGGGGAGCATGCCGATCAGCGCGTGGCCGAGCTTGTCGGCCGCCTGGTGGGCATGCTCGCGGAGTGTCATCAGGTCGAAGAACGAAGACGGCCGCTTCCAGAGGGCGCCGACCGCCGCGCCGACCCGGTAGCCGCCGGTCTTGCCCAGGATGTTGAGGATCTCGGGCGGCAGGTCGGTCCGGGCATCGTCCGAGACGATCCGAACCGACAGGAATCGGACCCCCCGATGGCCGCACAACTCGGCGACGGCCCAGGTCTCCATGTCGACCAGATCGGCCCCGGACTTCGCGTGCAATTCGGCCTTCTCGCCCGCGGTGCGGATGATCCGATCGACCGTCAACAGGCGGCCCGATCGCGGCGCGTCGGGGCCCGAATCCGGGTGTTTCACGTCCAGGGCGATCCGGCCGCCCAGTTCATCGACGATCTCGACCGGCACGGCCAGGTCGCCCCGCCGGAATTGCGGATTCAGGGCGCCGGCGAACCCCGCCGAGATCACCCAGCGGGGTCGATGGCCGTCGAGCAGCGTCCGAGTGCCCCGGCTGGCGGCGAGCCTTCCGGGGCCGGTCAAGGCGATCGCCAGGACCCGCCCCTGGATCTCCCCTTCAATAATCGCCTGGCCGACGCCACGGTACTTGCGGCTGTTCTCCAGCCGGACAAGCAAAGGGGCAACCTCGATCGGCAGGGCGACGACGAGGCCGATGTCGGCCGGCCCCGGCGCTGGCAGGGTGGGGCTCACGTACGGGGGCCCATCTTCGTCAGGCGAATTGCCACTTGATCATCTTCAAGGTGTCGCCCAGGCGGTTATTCACGCCCACGGCCGCGGTGGTCTCGAACCCGACGTGCATCATGCAGTGCTCGCACCGGGGGTCCTTGCCGGGGCCGTAGTTTTCCCAGGGGGTGAGGTTGATCAGGTCGTTGTAGGTCTCGTGGTGCTGGTCGGTGATCAGGTAGCAGGGGCCCTTCCAACCGAGGATATTGCGGGTCGGGCTGGCCCAGGCGGTGCAGGCCAACTCACGCTTGCCCTGGAGGAATTCGAGGTAGAGCGGCGAGGTCATGAACCGGTGCTTGCGGAACATCGCCTCGGCGGCGCGGAACTTGGCGCGGATGTCGTCCCGCGTGAGGAAGATCTCCTTCGCCTGCACGGCCGAGTAGCTGTAGCCGGGCGAGATCATGAACCCGTCGACGCCCAGGCCGGCGAGGAACAGGAACAGTTCCTCCAGCTCGGCCATGTCGGTCTCGTGGAAGACCGTGGTGTTCGAGCACACCATGAACCCGGCTTCCTTGGCGCACCGGATGCCGTCGACGGCGATATCGAACACCCCGTCGCGCTCGACGGCCAGGTCGTGCGACTGCTTCATCCCGTCGAGGTGGACGTTGAAGAAGAAGCGGTTGGAAGGCTGGTATTCGGCGATCTTCTTGCGGATGAACATGCCGTTCGTGCAGAGATACACGAACTTCTTCCGCTCGAGGATCTTGGCGACGAGTTCGCCCATGCCGGGGTAGATCATCGGCTCGCCGCCGCAGATCGAAACCACCGGGGCGCCGCATTCGTCGACCGCTTCGAGGCACTGCTCGATCGACAGTTTCTTCTTGATGGTCGATTCGTACTCGCGGATCCGCCCGCAGCCGGTGCAGGTGAGGTTGCACGCGTGGAGCGGCTCCAGCATCAGCACCATCGGGAACTTCTTGGCCCCCTTGAGCCGCTGGCGGGTGACGTAGCGGGCCAGCGTCGTGGTCATCTCGAGGGGGAAGCGCAGGCGGATCATGCGGCTCGGCCTCCTTGCGGAAGGGTCGTTCGATGCGGTCGGGTCGCGGCGCGACGGCGCTTAGGATCAAAGGTCGGGGGGCCCCGGGTGGGCGGGGATCCTGGAGGCCAGCGCGCCCGGGCCGGCCGAGAGGAGTTCGTCGAGGCCAGCTTGCGCTGGCCGCCATCCGACTGGCCCAGCGCCCATCAGGGGAAATAGACGCGATACAGGTGGTACCGCGGGTAGAAGACGCGGGGAAGCCGGTGCCGGTGAACCGGGCTCGTCCCGGGATCCGTCCGGCAGTTGGGTCGCGGTGAGGTTGGATGCCCCGGCGGACGGCCTCGCCGTGTTCGCGGCCCATCGCCAGCAGGCCGAGGACGGCCCAGGCGGTCTGCGAGGCGGTGGGTTCGCCCCGGCCCATCCAGGAGGGTCGTCGTAGCTCCGGCACGACTCGCCCCAGCCGCCGGACGGCTGCTGGACCGACTCCACCAGTCGGCCGCCATGACGACGCGGGGGTCGTCCATCGGGTAGCCGATCCCGGAGCCCAGCAGGACCTGCCAGGTGCCCGTAGATGTAGTTGACGCCCAGCGGCCGTACCAGCAGCCTTCGGGCTCCTGGGTCCGCCAGAGGTAGTCCAGGGCCCTGCAGCCGCCGGTTGGTCGGCCGTGTAGCCGACACCGCCCAGGAATTCGAGGACCCTCGCCGTGATGTCGGCGCGCTCGGGTCGAGCATCGCGTTGTGGTCGGCGAACGGCACCTTGGTGAGGATCTGGTTGTCGATGTCGGCGTCGAAGGCGGCCCAGCCCCCGTCGCGGTTCTGCATCGACAGGAGCCAGTCCTCGCCGCGACGGGTCGCCTGGCAGGACCTCGTCCGACTCGGCCAGGGCCGATCGGCCCAGCGGCAGGACCATCGCGGTGTCGTCGATGTCCGGGTAGAAGCCGTTGGCGAACTGGAAGTGCCAGCCGGTCGGCTCGACCCCTGGCCGTCGCTTGGACCAGTCGCCCGGCTGCCGGACCTCGTGTTCCAGCAGCCAGCGAACGGCGCCCGTGGAGGCCGGGTGGAACGCGGGGAGGTCGGCGTCGGCCAGGCTGATCATGGCGATCGCCGTGTCCCAGACCGGCGAGACGCACGGCTGGATCCGGGTCGGCCCGTCGTCGCGGATGACCAGGTCGTCGAGGTGGCTGTGGGCCCAGCGGACCGACTCCGAGTCGTCGTCATAGCCGAGGCACTTCAGGGCGATCACCGTGTAGATCATCGGCGGGAAGATCGCCCAGGCCGTCGGTGTTCGTGAAGTGATCGACCATCCACTGGTGCGCCCGCTCGGATCCGCGGCTCCGCCAGGACAGGGGCACCACGCGCTCGCCCAGCTTCAGGGCGGCATCGACCGCCAGGAAGAACCGCTCCCAGGAGATCGGCGGCACCTTGCGGGCAGGCCGTCGGGGTCGATCCTCGCGGAACAGCTCGGCGATCCCCAACTCCTCGGGCAGCTCTCGCACCGGCTTCAACGCCGAGATGATCGACAAGGGGACCACGATCGTCGGGTCCAGGCCGACATGTTGCTCAGGCTAATCGGGAAGCGGTCGGGGGCAGGGCGAGCCGGGGGACGGTGGGGCAGTCGCTGTAGGATCTGGCCCAGCAGGGCGAGGTAGAATCGGGTGAAGCTATTGCATTCCTGTGCCCCGCCGGCCCCGAGGATCGCCTCGCGGGCGCGGATCATGGCGGGGTCGTCGATCGGCGTGCCGACCAGCTTGAGCGCGAAGTAAGCCTTCACCGAGATGCTCAGGTCGGCCGGGCCGCCGGGGTAGGCCGCCCAGCCGCCGTCGGCTCCCTGCATGTCGTAGACGTAGCGGCAGGCCCGTCGGCAGGTAGGCTCCAGGTGCCGGCCCAGGTGGGCCATCATCAAAACATATTCGGATTCGAGGATCGTATCCCCTTCGGCTCGCCCTGCCAGAATCCCTGGGGATCCTGGCGATCGAGCAACCAGTCGCGGGTCCTGCCGATCGCCTGGGCGACCCCTTCATCGGGCCGGCCGTGGCGACGTCCGGGGTTGTAACGCGTCGAGGGGTTGCGGAGCCGATCGGAGGCGCCATCGTCCATGTTGGCGAACATGTACGATCCTCTGTCCCCATTCCTCGGTGGATGCCAGGCCGCGCGGGGTGGCTTGCGGGATGAGAAGCGACTCGTCGTCTCGGAGTCGCTTCGGCGGGCGACATCCTAAGCCCCAAGTTATTGCTCCACAAGGCCAGTTCACGACGAATCGGGCCGGAACGCGGCCGAAAATCGCGAAGCTTGGTTGATCCGCAAAAGCCCCCCAAAATCACCGGATTTCCAGGGGTTTCAGGGTTAGCTTCTTGAACACCTTTGCCACGGCCTCGAACGATTCGAAGGGGGAGACGCCGTCGAGGCTGGAATCGGAGAGCTTCAGGTGGACGGCATCGACATCGGACTGGTCGAAGGCCGAATCGATCGCCACCCATCGGCGATTGACGTAGACCTCGTTCCACATGTGGAAGCCGAATCCGCCGAGCTGGTCGGCATAGACCAGGCCGATCGCCACCCGCGAGGGGATGCCGGCGGCGCGGCACATGGCGGCGGTGAGGACGCTGTGCTCGGTGCAGTCGCCGGTCAGGCTCTCGGCCACCTCGGCTGCGTTGGCGAAGCCCTGCGTGAAGTTCTTGGCGCGGATGTTCCGGGCGACCCAATGCTGGATGGCGGTCGCCCTGGCCCACGGCTCGGTCGCGTTGCCGACGGCCCGCTTCATGTGCCCGACGACGCGGGGGTCGGCCGAGTTGATCTGCGGGTTGGGTTGCGTGTATTCGTCGCCGACCGCCTCGGGCCCGGCCTCGCCGTCGTTGGGGCCGGCGGTGCGGACTTCCAGGACGGTCGTGCCCGCCTGGCGGCCGGGCCGGGTCTTCTGGCGGCGGTCGGCGGGGAAGAGGCTTGCGGGGTCGGAGCCGGTCACGCCAACCTGATAGACCACGGCACGGGTCCGCTCGGGGGTGGGGATCTTCTGCGGGATCTTGACGATCTGCTCGGCGATCAGGTCCATTTCACCGTTGGGCGCCTTGGCGGCCGCCTCGGTGGTCCGATAGAAGGCGGTGCCTCCGTAGACGTCGCTCGACTGCTTCAAGATCTGGCCGTTGTCATCGACCCAGAGGGTGGACGACGATTCGACCAGCGGCTTGCCGTCGGGACCGAACACGGGCGCCTCGACGCGGAGCAATTCCCGCTTCACCCGCCCGCCCAGCTCGATCGTTTCCTTGCGTTCGGCCTTGAGCTTGAGCGTGCCGATCTTGTTGAGGAGCGGGATGAACATCTTCTCTTCGCGCTCCTCGCCGGCCTGCATCGGCTGGCGGGCGAGGCTCAATTCGGCCGCATACGGCCCGCGGATCTCGGGCCCCCAGGGCATTTCCAGTTGCTTCTTCTGGCCGCCGCCCACGAGCGTCAGCGGCATTTTGTCGTCCACCACGTCGCCGTAGGTCCGCATCTCGTCCTGGCCACTCTGCACGCGGATGTCGAGCCGCAGGACCGAGCCTCCGGGCGTCTCAATCGTGCCGTAGCGGACCCGCTGCGTGATCTTGTCGTTCCGCCGCTTGAAACTCAGGACGGTATCGACCTGGACCCGGAGCAATTCGCGGTCCTTCGTGGGATCCTTGAGCCGTTCGACCTGGGTATGGACGTAGCCCACCTTGGTGCCGGACATGTACACGGCGTCCCAGGATTGCTGGGGCTTGGCCAGCGGCTCGCCCCTGGCATCCTGGGCCCGGGATGGGTTGAGGGAGGTCGTCCCCCCCGCCAGCAGGAGGAAGGCGATCCAGGACGTGGCGAGGTGGCGGCGAGGCATGGGAGAACTCCCGGGATTCCGATCCGTGGGCGGTCGAGGTCCGATCCGGTCCGTGGGGCTATCCTGTCGCAAATATACCCGAGGCTCAAGGGGGAACGCGTTCGCCCCTAATCCCGCCTCGGTCGGGCGAGCTGGATCAGCATCCGTTCCAGGATGGCCCGCGGGGGGAGGCTCGAATACCCCTTCATGTCGAGGTCGGCGCGGAGCAGCATCCGGGGCAACTCCCCGACGCGCCCCGGGCCCAGGTGGCCGTGCTGCTTGATCATCTTATCGACCGCCTCGCCCCAGGCGGGGATACCGGCGGCCTTTGCGGCCTCGGCAGGCGTCAGTTTACGCTTCCGCAGTTCGCCCGCATGGTACAGCTTGCGCAGGTTTGCGGACATGGCGGCCAGCAGGCCGATCGGCGATTCGCCCGAGTCGAGCAGTCGATCGAGGAGGACGACGGCGCGGGCGCCGTCGCCGGTGGTGGCGGCGACGAGCGCATTCCAGATCGTCTCGATCCGGCCGGCCCGGACGTTCCGGGCCACGTCCGGCGCCTCGATGCGGCCCTTGGCGGCCACGGCGGTGGCGAGCTTGGCGCCCTCGGCGGCGAGCATGCCGCTGTTGCCGACAAGTTCGACCAGCAGGCAGGCGGCGTCGGGCTCCAGCTTTGCCTGGTGGCGGACCTCGGCCAGCTTCTGGAGCCATCGTGGCAGGTCGCGTTCGGCCATCCCCTTGCGCGCTGTAGGCGGCGCCTTGTCGACGAAGGCTTGCTTCGGCTGGTGTTGCCGGCCCAGGCGGACTTCGAGGACGAGCACGCCGGTGCTCGACGGGGCCTCGACGTAGGCTTCCAGTTCGCGACGATGGGCGGAGACGAAGCCGTCGGCCGACTCGACGACCACGATCCGACGTGGGGCGAGGAAGGGGAGGGTACGCAACTCGTCGAGGACATCGGCGAGCCCGGCGGAATCGCCCACGAATCGGCTGAGCGCCGGCGAATCATCGTCGCCGCCGAGCCGGGCGAGGATCGCCTGGCGGGCCTCGGACTTGAGGAACGGGTCGTCGCCGTAGAGCGCGTAGACCGGGCGTTCCGGCAAGGCCTCGGGGTTCACGAGCAGGTCGGCGGCGTTCATGGGTCCTCCGCGATCGGGCCGGGCGGGGTCGGATCGGGTCGGGGCCCGTAGCCGCGATGATAGTCGGGGCGGTCGCGTGGAGGGAACCGGTCGCGGGGGATGCGGGCGAGCCGATCGGTTCTCCCTAGGCGTCGCCCGGGGCAAGATGATCGGCGGATTCCGCGTGCAAGGCGAGGGGTTCGGGGCGGGGCCGATTCCCGGGCGATTTCGCGTACTCCCCGCGACGATAAACGCCTCCAGGCCCGGGTTGCTCCCGGACCGGAGGCGTGTTTTCGGAGCCGTCGGGGGGGCGCGTCGATGGATCGCGGGTCAGGCCCGAGACCGAGCGATTTTCCGAGAGCGTACCGCCCGGCAGCCGGCGGCGGCGATCAACCCGCCCCACAGCAGCAGCGTGGCCGGCTCGGGCACGACCGTGCTGGGCAGGGACACGCCCTTCGCATACATCGAGTCCTCGCCGGAGACGACGTCATCGGCCGAGCCGGCGTACATGAACAGCCCGAAGTGCTTCGGGTCGGTCAGCCCCGGCAGGGTGCTCCAGTTCTTGATGGTGAAGATGAAGTCGGGGTTGGCCGCCGAGGGGTCGGCGATCAGGGTGCCCTGGTTGTTCACCAACTGGTCGCCGTAGGCGGTCTGGATGGTGCCGCTGGTGTACTTCGAGACGAGGAAGCCGTCCAGCCCCGCCCCCGCGACCTTCGACTTGGACTGGGGATCGAGCGGGTTGGGAAGAGTGGCCGGTACGCCGGCGACGACGTCGGGCTTGCCGTCGTTGTTGGTGTCGAACGCGACGGTCACCGATTGGGTCCCGCCCATGTTCGCGTACTTGATACCGCCCAGATTGCTCATCGCCTTCGAGGCGACCGTGGCACTGCCGTTGCCGTCGGCATCGCCGATGATGCCGAACGAGTTCACCGCGACCACCATGGTGTCCGAGTCGGCCAGGTAGCGGAGCCTGACATCCTTGATATTCCAGCCGGCTATCGATCATTTCCGGCGAGCTGCTGCACATGGTTGGCGTGGCTGACCCCGACGCGTCGGGCTGGTTGACCAGCACCTTGACGAGCGGGTCGGTCATCGGGTTGAGCAGCACCTCCGCATTACCGGGGAGCGAGCCCGAGCCGTAATTGCCGGACAGGTCCGAGGCCCTCGCGGCGGGGCCGATGGCGAGGGCCAAGGCTGCGGCCAGCGGATAAAGTCCGAGATTGCGGTAGGTCATTGCCGAGACTCCTTTCGCGGTAACCCAATGGCCCGTGATCCGATGGCATACATGACGGAACTGCTGAATTGGCGGCGTCGCTGCCCCATCCCGGAACCCCTCGCCGCGAGCGGGCCTAAGCCGGCGGCCGGACCCCCACGGTTCATCCCGCCCTTCGGGGGGCCTTCCCCCATCGGCGCGGATGATGCGATTGACGAGCGGACAGCCCATCGTTACCCGGATTACCCCGCCCACCCGAAAGGACGGTGGCTCGATGTCGATGCTCGGTAAGATCCTCGGCGCGCTCCAAGCGTGGCGCAATCGGCGGGACCAACCGCGAAACCGCGGGCGGCGGGCCGACGTCCGAATGGAGCCATTGGATCATCGTCAACTCCTGGCCGTTACCTTCACGGGAAACGTTGCAGCCGATTTCCCGGCTACAAGTGGTCCGGGCGTCGTCGTCCTGCAGAACCCGCTCAACGCGATCCGCCCCACTTTCCCGACCAGCCAGAACGGGAAGGACCTCCAGAGCATCATCCAGGTCTCCGGATTCGAGCTCCAGGGCCTCCGGGTCTCGTACGATCCGACGGATGATACCCTGAACCTGGGGATCGTCCAGCCCAATAGCGGCAAGCCGGCGGGCGACGGCGTCCTGTACCCGGTGATCGCCGGGGACGCCGACAACAACCTGAATTCCGGCACCACGGCGCCCGAAGTGACGGCGATCGATCCGTTCTTCGTCGACGAGCCCGACATGGGCGGCACCGAGTACATGGCCGCCTTCCTGGACGTCAACGGCGACGGCAAGCCCGACGTCGTCGCCGGGTTCTCCAATTCCGGGGGCTCGCCCAAGGCGTACCAGGTCGCCGAAGCCCAGGTCAACCCGGTCAACCCCGAGCTCCCGCTCCGTTCCTTCGGGGCGGCCCACCCCGAATGGACCGGTTCGTACTTCCTGGTGAACTCCCCGCAGCAAGGGGGGTTCGAGATGAGCATCAAGAACTTCAAGAACCTGTACTCGGCCTATAACCCGGGCAAGACGCTGGCGCCCGAGAGCGTCCTCCGCGTCGGCGCGATCGCCGGCTCGGGCTCGGACGACGGCATCGGCGAGGCCACGTATTTCGCCAGGGAGCCTTTCACGGTCGGACAGGCCAGCCCGCCGGTGCCCTGCCCCACGCCCCCCCCGGTGAGCCCGCCGATCTCCGTGAATCCGCACGAGAACCGGCACATCGACACGGCGCACGACACCCTGATCCGGGTCACGGTCTACGGCTCGTCCGGGTTCAACGTTCGCGACATCATTACCGACTCGGTACGCCTGGGCGGCGCCGCCCCGATCGCCACGATCACGCGGAAGGTCAACAACGACCAGTTCGCCGACCGGACATTCGTCTTCCGCGGGACCGACGTGGATCTGCCCTCGGGATGGACCCGAGCGGTGCTCACCGGCGACCTCAAGAATCAGCCCCCGGGCTACCCGACCAGCTTCATGAGCAGCGAGAAGGTGTTCAACCTGTCGTCGGCCTTCTATACCCAGAGCGAGGTAACGGCGGCCGCCCAACGTCATGATGCGCGGGTCGCCAACGGCACGCTGCCCGCACCCTCCCCCGGCCAGAGCAGCTTCCCGCTGGGGCACGTCCCGCCGTCGGCCGAAGCGGCCGCCCGGAACCATGTGGTCGCGGCGCAATTCCGGCCGATGACCGCGGACGAAATCGCCGGCCTCGCCACAACCCCCCACGCGGCGAAGACCCATCAGGCCCGAGCCAGGGCCTCGGCCCCGCGGTTCCGGGCGACGACGGTGGCGCAACTCCGCCGCCAGGCACTACGAACGGCCCAGGGGACTGCCGGCAGCGCGGGCTAACGGATCCGCCCCCTGATTAGTTACGAACCCGGCCCCGATGGCGGTTGTCCATCGGCCGGGGATGGCCCGATCGGCCTCCGTTCGCCCCGGCCGGCCCTGGTATTCCCGGGGCCGGGGAGCGATCCTGGGTTGAGGGGGGCATCCCCCCCCGGGCCGACGTGGCGGAACGGCAGACGCCGGAGACTTAAAATCTCCTCCGGGGCCACCCGGGTGCGGGTTCGAATCCCGCCGTCGGCATCGAGAAGATCCTGGACTTTCGGTGCAGGCCTCGCTCCCCCGCTCGGCGTGGGAGCGAGGCCGAAGGGGTCTCAAGCCGTCTTGATCGGGGCGATCCCGTTGCCTTGGTTCTCCGGGTCCATCCCTTTGTTCGCGGCCGACTCGGCTTTGCGATAAGCCCGTTCCGAGAACTCCCCCAGGACGCGGGCGTTCTCCGAGTCGGCCGCCGCGAAGCCGGATTTCTCGGCCACGAGCATGCTGATCAGCAGGCCGAACATCCCCTGGCCGGCCGATGCCAGCGATTCGCCCGAGCCGCCGCCCGGCGTTCCCGCGCCACCCGCCATGAAGACCCTTTCGGGCACCAGCGGTTGCGTGCTCTGGGCGAGGTGCTGGGCCACCTGCGCCAGCGCGTAGAGTCGCGGGTCGCCGAACGATTGGATTTTCCTCAGGAGCACCGACGCCTCGGCGAGCCTCCTGGGCCAGCCGCGAACTCTCGCCTCGGCCGGCGAGGACCCGCCGCTGGCTTTCGGCCTCGGCCGTCCAAACTGCTCGGCCTCCTTGCGCCCGGACGAGCCCGCCTCGCCCTGGTTCTCGGCGATTCGCACCTGGACACTGGAGGCGGTCAACTCGGCCTGCATCGCGGCCTGTGCCTGGGCCTCGTTGAGCGTCATCTCCTTCTCGGCGGCGGCCCGCTGTCGCTCGTAGGTCTCGATCTGCTCGAACGACAGTTGCCGCATCCGGAGCTGTTCCAGCAACTCCTCGATCTTGCCGGAGCCGCCGGCCTCCGACGTGTCCGGCTTGCCGATCAGGACGTCCACGCATTCGATGTCGAACTCGCCGAACCGGCGGGGCTCCTCGCGGGCTTCGACCTGGATGGCGTCGCGGCTCGTGGGTAGCCCGAGCATGGTCCGCTTGTGGGCGACGTCGCGGAAGTACGCCGAGAGCATCCGGGTCGAGGGTCTGGGTGATCAGCTTCTTGACGTCGCCGAAACGCTGGATCACGCTCGGCGCTTTCTCGTAGTCGATGTGGACGACGACGGAGAGCGGCAAGGTAGGCTCGTGAGGCGTCCTTGGTGACCATCTCGATCGACCGCAGGCTCTCATCGTAGCGATGGGTCTCGGTCCTGCCTGTCACCCAGTGGAGCACGAAATTGGTCGTCGGCACGAGGACGATGCTGCCGGCATACGTGTTGAACGGGTACTTGCCGAGGCCGAAAGGCCTCGCCAGCACGCCGCGTTCGCCTTCGGCCACCCGCTCGCCGTGCCGGAAGGTTGTGCCGAAACGTCATGCCCGGCGACCGTAGTAGCTCACGACCACGCCGACGTAGCCGATCGGCACGACCGTCTTGGGGATCGGCTCGACGGTGGCGAACCATCGGTTGATGAAGTAGGTGCCGTCGGTGAGCGTCACGTACTGGCGGCCTCGATGGCCTCCGGCCAGGAGGAACGCTTCCGGGTCCTGGTAATTGTTGTGGAAATACTTGTCGTGGCGGCTCGTTCCCCACGGCGGGGGCGATGATTTCGCCCGGTGGGAGGGTGGGGCCGTCCTGGACCGTCACGATGCCGATGCCGTCGACCATCTGATTGTGGCCCGGATTCAGCGGGTCCGGGGCCGCGAGCGGCTTGCCGATGACCACCGGATTGAATCCGTCGATCGCCTTCAATTCATTCTGCCAATCGATGAGCTTGGCCAGCTCGCCCGACCCCTGCCGGTCGAGTCGGTAGACGACGTCTTCGGTCATCACGACGAACAGGGCGAGGTTCAACGTAGACGCCCTCGCGGAGGATCAGGCGTTGCCCCGGCCTCCTGGCCGATCGGGGCCTCGCCACCATCGGCGGCGGGAGCCTCGCCCACCAAGAAGGCCCTCGCATCCTGATAGTTATTGGCGGCGGGGACGACACGGCCGAAGGGTCTGGCTGGGTTGGAGCGGCTCGCCGTCCCGGGCGTAGACGTAGCCGATCTTGCCCTGGGGCACGGTCACCAGCGGCATCCGATGGATCGGTATTGCCAGATCCATTTGCCGAAATGGAGGCCGCCGCCCGGAGGATATCGGCCTGGAACCCCGCCTCCCCGTTCAGCGCGTGATCCGGCCCCCGGTGACGGAGCCCTTGCCGGACCAGAGCTTCTCCACGACGCCGACCCGGTTGTTGGGGATGTATCGCAACCCCGCCAGGATCGGTACCACGATCATGACCGCCAGGGCGACCGTCGCCAGGGTGATGACCGTCACGGCGATCGATCCGGGGGCCGCCTGGGCCCACAGGTTGGCGAACACGGGACACGTCCTTCGGAAATCGTCCCCTCGGCGAGGGGACGCCCCCCACGCCGGGGGCCGTAAATGCATGGCACGAGGGCCATCCTACCGATAGCCTCCCCAGCCTTTCAGGAATGTTCGCCACCGGATCGCGAGTTGGGCGGAATCGCCCCAGGTCGTTGGTTCCTCACGGAACCGCCCCGACCAATGATCTAAGATCCCCCTAGCGAATGCATCTATTTGGGACGTGCCGATTAAGCCCGACTTAACCCAGGCTTAAGGACCCGGTCGGCCGCGGGGAGTCCGTTCTCGCCAAGGACGAGGGCCTCCCGCCGACTTCGCCGGGGCGAAGTCGGCGGGAGGCCAGGTAACATCAGTCAAGCTCGGACTCAGTTGCCGACCTGCTTGACCAGGCTGCTGGGCTCATCGACCAAGGCGGGCGGCAGGCGGTCGCCGTTGTCCTTGGCCTTTTGGAGGTAGGCGAGGGCCTCGCCCCGGCGGTCGGAGTCGGCGGCGAGGAGCCTGCCCAGGTGGAAGTTGAGGAACGGGTGATTCGGGCTCTTGCGTAGCCCCCGGTTGTAGGTTTCCTCCGCGTCCTTCCTGCGGTTGGCCGCCTCCTGGATCGAGCCTAGCGTGTCGAGGAATTCGGCGGGCAGCAGCGAGGGGTCGTTGCGGTGCGTGAGCTGCTCGGCGATCTCCAGGGCGGCCTCGTTGTCCTTGAGGTATCGGTGGAGGATCCACGCCTTGTTGTTGATGGCCTCGACGTTGCTGGCCTGGACCTTGAGGATCTGGTCGTACTCGGCGATCGCCGCGAGGAAGATCTCGCGGGCCTGGGCCGGGTCGGTGGTCTGCTCGGCCTTGCCCAGGAGGATGTCGCCGTAGGTCTGATGGATGGCGGGCGCCCCGATCTTCTCGGCGGCCAGTTTCGCCCAGGGGGCGGCCAGGTCGAACTGGCGGGCCCGCTGGAAGCCGATTGCCAGGGCGAGGCTCTTCTGACCCTTGGCGTCGTCCGCCCCGTATTTCTCGGCCAGCGCCTTGGCGCGGTTAATCTCGGCGACGGCCGGGGCCTTACCGTCCTTCGACTCGGTCAGGGCCTGCACCAGCATCGCCAGGATCGTGGCGTCGTCGGTGTTGGCCTTGAGGCCGTCTTCCAGGGCCTGGATCGCCTGGGCCCGGTTGCCGCGAAGCTGCTCGAATTCGGCCAGATTCTGATAAGCCTGGCTGAACTGGGGGTCGTCCTTGATGGCATCCTTGAGGATCTTGATGGCCTCCTCGCGGCGGGCGGCGACCTGCGAGGGGGGCCCTTCGAACAGGGCCAGGCCGCGGGCCTTGAGGATCACGGCGCCGGGCTGGTTCTTATCGGCTTCCAGCACGGCCGAGGCGAGGCGGAGACAGTCGTCGGCCTTGCCTTGATTGAGCTGCGTCTGGGCGAGCAGGAGCTTGAGGTCCAGGCGTCGCGGCTCGCGCTCGACGGCCTCGCCGTACGCCTGGGAGACCTCGGCGGTCCGGTTCTGGGCGGCGTAGACCTGGGCGCGGAGGACCGGGCCGATCGTCGACCGGGGGGCCATCTCGTCGATTTCCTGCGAGATTGCCAGGGCCCGGTTGAAGTCGCGCCGCCGCATGGCGAGTTCCCACTCGGCACGGGGGAAGGCCATCTCGTGCGGGAACTCGGCCCGCGCCTGGCGGATGACGACGCCGACCTTTTCGTCGGCCGCACGCTCGGCCGCCGCTTCGCCCTTGTCGTCCTCGACGGCCGCCTGGTTGAGCATGATCCGGGCTAGCAGGGCGGCGAGCTTGGGGTCACGGGGCTGGCCCGCGGGCTGGGCCGCGATCAGGTCGCGGGCGGCCTGCTCGGCCTGGGCGAACCGGCCCTGTTCCCGGTAGGAATCGGCCAGGAAGCGGCGGATCTCGGGGCCCGCCGACGGTACCTTGGCCTGGGCTTCGAGGAAGGCGAGGGCTTCGTCGGCGCCGGACTTGAGCATCAGCTTGTAGCGGGCCTCGACCAGCTCGGCGTTGCCCGGGTTGGCGGCGAGGCCGTCGTCCAGGGCGGCCATGGCGAGGGCGGCGGCCTTGTCCCTGGGTTCGCCTACATTCTCCAACGCGGCGAGCATCATGTAGACGCTGAAGTGCTGCCGGCCGGAGGCGATCGATTTGCGGACCAGCTTGAGCGCCTCCTCACGCTTGCCGGTGTCGCTGTAGATGTAGGCCCGGGTGACGATGGCGGCGGCGTTGCTCGGCTCGACCTTCAGGATGCCGTCGAGGATCTTGATGGCGGCATTCTCTTCCTTATTATTGCGGAAGATGTTCGCGGCCCGGGCCCGCTCGTCGTTGTTGGTGGTCGGATCGTTGAGGATGTTGATCAACTCGGCCCGCGCCTGGGGCCACTGGCCCTTGGTGACGTAGGCGGTGACCAGCTGCCACCGGACGGCCCGGTTCAGGGTCGAGTTGCCGGCCGTGCCGTTGTTGCGGAGCAGGTCGCCGAGGCGGCCGATGGCCGTGTCGGTTTCGCGACGTGGTCCATCGCCTTGGTTGGCCAGGGCCCACTGGGCGGCCGCCTCCAGCGGCAGGCCCGAGTCCAGTTCCTTGACCGTCTTGTCGCGGACGAGGTCCTCGTAGACCCTCGAGGTATCGCCGCCGGCGCCGATCTTCTCGTCGATCTGGGCCTTCCAAAACTGGGCGACCTTGTTGTCCGGGTCCTTTTCTTCGTGCCGCGGCGTCGAGGGCCCTGGCGGGCGCCGTAGTCGCCGGCGGAGGCTGCCGCGAGCTGGGCGTCGAGCAGGTCGGCGGCGGCCGCCTCCTTCCATCGGGAGTGGATCTGGGCGATCGCCTGGGCCATCGCGGCGTAGTTCTTCTTGGGCCAGTTCGAACTGGGCCAGCTGCACCCAGGGCTCGACGTCCTGGCCCGCTCGGCCTGGGCGCGGAGGATTGCGTCCTCCGGCTTCTTGAGCTTCTCGTTGAGGACGGCGGCCCGGATGTTGGCGACGTTGGAGTCGTCGGGATGCTTCGCCAGGTAGTCGGCCAGGACGGCGTCGGCCTCTTCGTTCTGCTCGGCCCGGAGCTTGATGGCGGCGTCGAGGTTGGCGAGGTCGCCGCTGTCAGGGTACCGGTCGCGGGCCTTCCGCAGCAACTCGCGGGCTTCCTGGTTGCGGCCGGCCGTTTCGAGTGCGACGACGGCCATCTGCTCGGCGCTTGCGGTGGACTTCCCGGCCTGGCGGAGCCCGTCGATCCGCTCCAGGGCGGCGTCGTAGTTCTTGAGTTGGATATCGACCTGGGCCAGTTTCAGTTCCAGCGCGGCCTGGTCGGGGTTGGCCTCCAGGGCCTTCTCGAATTCGTCGCGGGCCTTCTTGAGGTCGTCGGGGTTGCGGCGGGCCTGGGCGATCTCGCCTTCGAGCATCCGCAGCGTGCCCTCGTTCTCGGCGGCGAGCGCGGCTCCGAGGTCCTTGCGGAGCGCGGCGACGATCGGCTGGGCCTCCTCGGGGTAGCCGGCCTGGATCATCGACCAGGCGGCCCAGATCTGGTACTTCGCCTCGAGCACCCCGGCCCGTCGGGCGGCCTGGAGGTACTGGCGGCCGAGGGTCGGCTCCCGGGACAGGATCAGGGTGATGCCATAGAGGGCCTGGGCGGCGGGCACCTGGGTCAGCTCGGCGGCGGCGGGCCGGAGGTGCTCCAGGGCCTCGGCGCGAAGCGATTCCTTCTCGGCGTCATTGGCGGGCTTGGCGACCCCCTCGGTCCCCGTCAGGCCGGTCTTCTCCAGGCAGATCGCCCCGTGGAAGAGGTGGCCGATCGCCTGCTCGCGGGCGGCGGTGCTGGCGAGCATCGCCTTGATGTGGGGCGCGGCCTTGTCGAACCGATCGGCGTCCCTGGTGTTGCCCAGGATGGCCCGGATGGCGACCTCGCGGAGGGCCATCGCGGGGGCCCGGAAGGCCGGCTGGCTGGCGGCGGGCAGCTTGAGGGCCTGGAGGGCTACCTGCAGGCATTCGTCGAACTGGCCGCGGTCGATCAGGAAGTTGGCGTAGGTCTCATAAACCCGGAGGTCGGGGCGCTGGCTTTCGAGGGCCTTCTTGTAGGTGGCCTCGACGACCTGGTCGAGCCCCTTGGCCAGGTTTTCGAGCGGCTCTCGGCCGTCCTTGTCGGCCTTGCCGGCGGCCGTCATGAGGGCGGAGCGTGCCTGGGCGACGAGCTCGCCCAGCTCATCGATCCGGCCGGGGACCGCCTCGGGCTCGTCGGCGATCCGGCGGGCCATCGCCTGGAAGGCGGGGATCCGGCCGGCGAGGTCGTCGGGGCCGATTTCGGCGGCCTGCTGGACATCGAAGCCGAGCAGCCGGAGCTGCGCCAGGCGGTCGATCGGATCGACCACCCGGGCCGGGTCGACCTTCCTCGCCTGTTCCAGGATCGCGGCGAGGGTGGCCTCGTCGCGGGTCTCTCGGGCGAGCCAGGCCCTGAGCCACGCGGTCCGGGGGCGGTCGGCTTCGGCGGCCTCGAGCGCCTGGATGTGCTTGGAGGCCGCATCCGCGGCCGGCGGGCTCTGGGTCAGCGCCTCGCGTGCGAGCACGTAATGGGCTTCGAGGTCGTCCGGTGCCAGGGCGACGAGTTCCTTCGCCCAGCGGATCGCCTCGCCGATCTCGTTGTCGTGCAGCGCCTCGGCGAGCAACTGGCGGCGGGGGGCGACGAGCCTGGTCCCGTACCGGGCGGCATCGATCAGCGAGGCCAGCCTCTGCTGGCGGAGGTCGGCCTGCTTGTCGGCCGGTGCCGACTCGCCCCAGCGGGCGAACATGTCGGCCACTTCTTCGTGGATGGCGGCGTTCTTGGGGTCGGACTGGAGGGCCCGGCGGTACTGGATCCAGGCCCGTTCGAATTCGCCCGCCTGGAGTTCGGCTCGGGCCTTGGGCAGGATGTCCCGGGAGCTGGAATTCATCAGCACCAGGGCGATCGTCGTCACGCCCGCGATCGCGGTCATGAGGAAGACCCCGGAGAGCACGAGGAGCGGCTTCCAGCGGACAGTCATGCGCTCAACTCCTTTAGGCACAAGGCTTTTTCCGCCAAGTTGCGGGCGCGTTGGTGTGGCATCGGGGGCGACCGATCCCGGTCGCGGGCCGGGTCGTCGGCAACCCGTCCCTCCGAGGTCGTCGTGAAAGCGCTTCGGCGAGCGACATGCCGCCGAGGAATCGGACGTCCGTGTTGCCCGATCCCCCTCGCGCCTATGATTCCCACGACGATCCCGCGGCCCTGGCCCGATACCGCCCCCTGGGGAGTCCTCCTGCCTTGCCCGGCACGCAACGCCCGTCCAGCCGGATCCGCTTCCGCGACTATGTCCGCAACCGGCGACGCAAGCCGGATAAGGGCCCGGGTGAGGCGAAGCCGAAGTCCCGGCATCGACCGCTGGGGGCGCTCTATCGGAGCCTCAATTCCCTCCTGGAGGGGAGCCGGGGTCGATTGGCGATCGCCCTGTCGCTCCTGACGGTCGGGACCCTGCTCAAGCTGATCCCGCCGGCCGCGACCAAGCTGACGATCGACTATGTGCTGCTCCAAAAGCCGTTGCCCGAGGATCTCCCCGCCTGGCTGGAGATCCCCGGTTCGCCCCGGGACCGGCTTCTCTGCCTGGTCGGCCTGGTCTTCGCCATCTCGGTGGTCGAGGCCCTGGTGGCCCTCCGGGGCCGCTGGCTGGCCACCCGGGTCAGCAAGCGGGCCGCCGTCGTGGCCCGGAGGAAGGCGTTCGAGCACGCGGCGAGGCTCCCCCTGCATCGCGTCTACGAGTTGAAATCGGGCGGCGCCTCCAGCCTGCTCCGCGACGACGCGGGGGGGATCGGCGAGCTGGTCTTCAGCCTGATCTACAACCCCTGGCGGGCGGTGGTGCAGCTCGCCGGCGGGATCGCCGTGCTGGCCTGGGTCGATTGGCGGCTCTTGCTGGGCTCGCTCGTGGCCGCGCCGGCGATCTTCCTGTCGAATCGCGTGTGGAACCAGATGCTCCGGCCGCTCTACCGGGACATCCGCATGCAACGCCAGGAGATCGACGCCAAGGCGACCGAGGCGTTCGGCGGCATGCGGGTCGTCCGCGCCTTCGGCCGGCAGCGGACCGAGACGGGCCGATTCGTCCGGGAAACCGACCTGCTCGTCCGGCAGGAGCTGAACGCCTGGTGGTGGACCCGCCTCCTGGAACTGGCCTGGGAACTCCTGGTGCCGATCGCCACGGGCGTCCTGATGCTCTACGGCGGGATGCAGGTGCTCGAAGGCCGGCTGTCGCTGGGCGACCTGATGATGTTCGTGGTCTACCTGGCGATGCTCCTGGAGCCGATCGCCGTCCTGGCTTCGAGCATCACCCAGGTGCAGAACAACCTGTCGGGGTTCGACCGAGTCCTCGACATGCTCGACGAACCCCGCGAGATGGCGGACCACCCGGGCGCAATCCCCGTGGATAAGGAACGTGTCGAGGGCCGGGTCACCCTGGAGAACGTCTCCTTCGCCTACGCCGGGACCGATCGACGGGTGCTGAACGAGATCGACCTCGACGTCGAGGCCGGCGAGACGATTGCCCTGGTCGGCCGCAGCGGCGCCGGCAAGACGACGCTCTGCAACCTGATCGCCCGGTTCTACGACCCGACCTCGGGCTCGATCCGGCTCGATGGCCACGACCTCCGCGACATCCAGGTCGAGAGCTACCGGAAGCTGCTGGGAATCGTCGAGCAGGACGTCTTCCTGTTCGACGGCTCGATCGCCGACAACATCGCCTACGGCGATCGCCGGGCCTCCCGGGCCGACATCGAGCAGGCCGCGAAGATCGCCCACGCCGCCGAGTTCATCGCGGACCTGCCCGAGGGCTACGACACCCTGATCGGCGAGCGGGGCGTCAAGCTCAGCGGAGGCCAGAGGCAACGCCTGGCGATCGCCCGGGCGGTCCTCAGCGACCCCCGGATCCTGATCCTCGACGAGGCAACCAGCAGCCTCGACAGCGAGAGCGAACGGCTCATCCAGCAGGCCCTGGCCGACGTGCTCCGGGGACGGACCGCCTTTGTGATCGCCCACCGATTAAGCACGATCCGCGATGCCGACCGGATCCTGGTGCTCGACCAGGGCGAGGTGGTCGAGGTCGGCTCGCACGCCGAGCTGATGAGCCGGGGCGGCCGGTATCGGGAGATGGTCGAGCTCCAGCAGTTGCAGGCGGCCGATTGAGCGGGGCCCGGATCAATCTTCCTCCTGCCAAAGCCAGCATCGACCCAAGTCGCGGCTGACGTTCAGGTTGAAGAACGGGCCATTCGCGACCCCGCCCGGCGGTCTCCTCAGGAGGCCGGTCCGGCCGTTGGGGTTGGGATCCAGGATCAGGCCGATATTGCCCGACGAGCGGTCGATCACCGCGTCATGCACGGTGAACACGCCGATCCGCTGGGGCCATCGCACCGGCTTTCCGTCGGCCACGCGGTCGGCCAGGGTTTCCAGGCCCGGACGGGAGATCGCGAAACCGGCGTCCATCAGCCAGGGCGAGAGCGCCAGCACGAACGGCAGGAAAATGCCCACGATGGCCGCCATCGCCGCGATCCATCCGGGGCGCCGCGAACGATCGCGGGCGTTGGCCTGCGTCAACCAGGATGCGAACGTGATGCAAACGACCGAGGCGGTCAGGAGCGCCGTCATCAGGGCCATCAAGGCCCCCTGAATCCCCGGGTGGGAAAGCCGCTGGGCCACGAGCGTCAGGATCAGCAGCCCGGACAGGGCGAAGAAGCGGACCGCCGAACGGCCGATCGGGTCCCTTGACGGCCAGGAAAAACTAAACGCCGTGCCGATCGCGAGGGCCGCGGGCACCTGCAGGACCCAGGCGATCCAACCCGGCTGGCTCTCGACCGCCATCAGGACCGCGATCCCGGCGGTCGCCACGAGCAGGTGCTTGAGCCGGAACCCGCCCGCCACGGGAGGATTGGGCGCCTCGACCTCAATAGATGCCATGCAAGGGCCTCCCGGGCGCCGCGAGTTCCTTCACCCGCCGTTCGATCGCCGGATCTTCCTCCAGCGGCGGGGCATGGTGCGGCTTGATCCTCGCGTCGATCACCAGCGAGCCGCGGCAGCCCCAGTGTTTCTGGTGCGTGAACGATCCAATCCCCTCGATGTCCGCCGCCGGGTTCGACCTCGTGAACGTCACCCAGAGCAGGTTGTTGAGCGTGGCCGACGCGAACTCGCTGTCATCGACCAGCACGATCAACGGGAACTCGTTGATCCGATCGCCCAGGTTGAACGAGGCGGCGAACCGGTCGGCCTGGGCCCCCTCGACCGTCATCACGCCGGGCAGGGCGACACGGGGGTTCCGGTAACCATCGGGGAGGAAGTCGCCGGGGGGCAACGCGGTCGGCAGGTCGCGACGCTTCGGGCCCGCCGACGCGATCACCAGCTTCGACCCCTGGTTGAAGCCGTGGCCCGAGTAGTCGAGCGTGTCGATCGTCGTCCTGGCCTGGAAGTGCAGGTCCTCCGTCCAGTCGACCCGCTCCAGGATGTGGCGCAGGAAGCCGGCGATGTCGTGGACGTCGAGGCCGGGGTCATCCTCCTGCGCCGCGATGAGGAGGTACTTCGCCAGCGACATCTGCCCCTGGCCCAGGATTGCGTTGGCCTGCGTCAGCAATTCCTGGGGCCGCCGCGGCGCATAGGGGACGTACCGCTCGCTGCCGATCGCCAGCAGCAGGGGATGGACCCCCGCCGCGTCGACCGCGTTGACGGCCTTCACTCCGGGCAGGACCGTGGGGATCAACGGACCGGTCAGCTCGTGGATCAGCTCGCCGAACGTGGTGTCCTCCTGCGGGGGCCGGCCGACCGTCGTGAACGGCCAGATCGCGCCCGGGCGGTGATAGACGCGGTCGACCCGGAGCACCGGGAAGTCATGGACCATCGCGTAATAGCCCAGGTGATCGCCGAACGGGCCTTCGGGCTTCGTCCGGGACGGGTCGATGGTCCCGGAGATCGCGAAATCGGCCTCGGCCGGCATGGGCAAGGCATCCCCGGTAGCCCGCACCATGCGAACCCGACGACCCCCGAGGGCCCCCGCGAACGCCAGTTCGGGCAGGCCCTCCGGCAGCGGCATCACGGCGGCCACCGTGAGGGCAGGGGGCCCGCCGACGAAGATGTTCACGCGCAGCGATTCCCCCCGCCGGACGGCGGCGGAGTGATGGACACCGATCCCGCGGTGGAGCTGGTAGTGCAGGCCCACCTCGCGGTTCGGTTCGTAATCGTTGCCGGAGAGCTGCACCCGGTACATCCCCAGGTTCGATTTGGCCAGCCCGGGACGGTCGGGATCCTCGGTGTAGACCTGGGGCAGGGTGATGAACGGTCCGCCATCCCTCGGCCAGGAGACGACCTTCGGCAGCCGCTCAAGGTCGATTGTATGGGATAGGATCGGACCGGTTCGCACCCGCATTGGCAGGAGATGCAAGGCGGTCGCGGGCACGTCACGGTATCGCCAGGGGTGTCGTGCCGCCAGCGGCGGCGTCACCTTCAATTCGACCAGGTGGCGGACGGACTCCAGCGTGTCGCGGAACAGGAACCGGGCCCGCTCGATCGTGCCGAATAGGTTGGCGAGCAGCGGGAATTCGCAACCCTTGACGCGGGAGAACAGCAAGGCCGGGCCGCCCGCCTGGTAGGCCTTCCGCTGGATCGAGCCCGCTTCCAGGTACGGGTCGATCTCCTGCTCGATCTCGATCAGGTGGCCATGGCGGCGGAGGTCGGCGACGCAATCGGACAGCGATCGGTATCCCATAACGGCATTCTATCGCGAAGGCGGCGTCTTCGGGGCGTTGTGCCGGGATCGTTGCCACCGGTCGGGTCGCGACTCGACGGCTGGCCTGCCGGGGACTCCCCGCGCGTGGACTTACCCTCACGGCGACGGCTAGGATGCGTTTCGGGTGAAGCCCGCGGCGCCGGTTCCGGTTGGATCGCGGAAGACCTCGTGAATCGCGTGCGATCGGGAGAGGGCGATGGGCGTGGCCGGGGCCGAGACCGAAACCGGGGCGGTGGTGGACAAGTCGGGCCGTCGTGTCCGGGCCATGTTCGCGTCGATCGCCCGCCGCTATGACCTGCTCAACCACCTTCTTAGCCTGAACATCGACAAGTCGTGGAGGCGGTTCACCACGCGAGCCGTGCCGCCGGAAGCCGGGGTGCCGGTCCTCGACTGTTGCACCGGCACGGCCGACCTGGCCCTCGAATACCACAAGGCGGGCCGGGGCCAATCCCCCGTCTACGGCACCGATTTCTGCCGGGAAATGCTCGTGCTGGGCAACGTCAAGGTGCGCAAGGCGGGCGCCGAGGGTGCCGTCTTCCTGGCCGAGGCGGATACGCAGCGACTGCCCCTGCCGGACGGTACGTTTGGCGTGGTCACGGTCGCGTTCGGACTCCGGAACGTGGCTGATACGGTGGGCGGGATCGACGAGATGGTCCGGGTCGCCCGGCCCGGCGGCAAGGTGGCGATCCTGGAGTTTTCGCGGCCCCGGGGGGCGATCCTGGGCCGTGTGTACCTGGCTTTTTTCCGGCAGATTCTGCCGAAGGTGGGCCAGGCGATCGCCCCCAATCGTTACGACGCTTACGCATACCTGCCCGCCAGCGTGCTCCAGTTCCCTGACGGCGAGGCGATGTGCGACCTGCTCCGATCCCGGGGCCTTGTGGATGTGATCGCCCATCCCCTAACCTTCGGGATCGCAACGCTTTACGTCGGAAAAAAGCCCGCAATTTGAAGGGACGCGAGTCGGGTTAATGGGATTCCTCCCGCCGGAAGGATCAGCATGCCGGGCCCAGGACGAGCTTGGCCGGGGTTCGGGGACGGCCCACCGAAGGCCCGACCCGCGATCGCTCGACCCGGAGGAAGGCCTGGCCATTTCCCAGGTATACGTCGGCCTCGGTACCGATCATTTCCGGGCATCGGACTGACAGGTAGATGAACGACTCATCGAACCAGATTTGCACCGGCCGATCGTCGGGAACGCCCGCCGGATTCGCCTCAACCTCTGTTTCCTTCGGCAGTTGGGACAGGGTCATCACGGTTCGGGCCAGGGCAACCAATTGCTCGCGTAGCCTTACCGGAGGCTTCCAATCTGCCACGTCGGTTTTGTGCATGATGGTGAGGAGTGATGCCTTCCTCCGCGGGGTGAATAAGGGCACACCAGGCCAGACCCTCGGAGAGGGATTGGGTTGACCTGGTGCATGGGTGCGTGTCTTTTTAATACGAAGGCAAAACGGCTTTTGTGCAGAAAATTCGCAATAATCCCGCGCCGGGGTCGAAAGCGGTCGTGGTCGTGCGAACCTGGCACCCTGTCGATCGGTGAACTGGTCTGGTCAAGCGGGGAGCGAGGCGGGGATAATGCCCGCTTCGGGGCGGGGCGTGCGACCCCGCCTGATCGCGGCCCTGGGCTTCGGATGCCCGCCGCGTTCCTTCGTGATCCGGGTCGCGGGCTTGCAGGGGCGTCGATCGCCAACTTTTTATGAACATCAAGGCATCCGATATCCGTCGCGGCATGGTCGTGACGATGGACGGCACGAACTTCGTGGTGGTGGACTTCGCCCACCGGACCCCCGGCAACCTCCGCGCCTTCGTGCAGGCCAAGCTCAAGAACATGAGCAGCGGCTCGACGAGCGAGAAGCGGTTCCGCTCCGACGAGCAGCTCGAGGTGCCGTTCGTCGAGCGTAAGGAATATGAGTATCTGTACTCATCGGGCGACGAGCACATCTTCATGTGCACCGAGACCTTCGACCAGCTGCCGTTCGGCTCGGACATGGTCGGCGAATCGATGGGCTACCTGCTGCCCAACGCCAGGGTGCAGGTCACCTACATCGGCGACAAGGCCGTCTCGGTCGAGTTGCCCGCGAGCGTCGACCTGCTGATCACCGATACGCCGCCGTCCATGAAGGGCGCCACCGCCACCAACCAGTACAAGGAAGCGACCACCGAGACCGGCCTGAAGATCCAGGTCCCGCCGTTCATCGAGGCGGGCGAGCGCGTCCGCATCGATACCCGCTCGGGCGAGTACGTGGAGCGCGTCAAGTAAGACCACCGGGGGCGCCGGACGGTACGAACCCCCCGCTCGGAGCCTCGCCGTGGATCCGATCCCCCTGCTCGCCGACCTCGTGGCGATCCCCAGCATCAACCCGATGGGCCGGCGGGTCTCGGGCCCGGAATACTTCGAAGGGCGGGTCGGCGACTACCTGGAAGGCTTCTTCCGCAGCCTCGGTGCCCCGTTCGAGCGCCGGCAAGTCCGGCCCGGCCGCGACAACCTCGTGGCCCGCTACGAGGCGCCAGACGCCGCCTCGCACCGGACGCTCCTGTTCGACGCCCACCAGGACACCGTGCCGGTCGATGGCATGACCATCGACCCGTTCCGGCCCGAGGTCCGCGGCGGGCGGATGTACGGCCGGGGCGCCTGCGATATTAAGAGCGGCCTGGCCGCCATGCTGGCCGCTTTCGCCCGGCTCTGCCGCGAACGGCCCAGGGGCTCGGCCTCGGTGATCATGGCCTGCACGGTGGACGAGGAATACACCCACCTGGGATCGTCCCAACTGGTTGAGGACGGAATCCGGGCCGACCTGGCGATCATCGCCGAGCCGACCATGCTGGACCTCGTCACCTGCCACAAGGGGGCGATCCGGTGGAAGGTCCGCGCCGCGGGCGTCGCCTGCCACAGCTCGACGCCCGAACGGGGCGACAACGCGATCTATCGGATGGCCCGGATCATCGGCCTCGTCCGCGAGTACGCCGATACGCTGATAGCCAGGCCGCCCCACCCGATCCTGGGCCCACCGACGATGTCGATCGGCCGGATCGAGGGGGGGCAGAGCGTCAACATCGTCCCCGACGGCTGCGAGATCGAGATCGACCGCCGGGTGATCCCCGGCGAACCGCCCGGCGGCCGAATTGACGACCTCCGGCAGTTCCTGGCGGGCCGACTGGGCCCGGAAGACCGGCCCTTCGTCGAGTTCTCCGAGCCGTGGGTGGACATGCCGGCGCTCTCCGACCAGGCCAGCCGCGACTGGGTCGGCGAGCTCTCGGCCGTGATCGCCCGGGCGTCGGGCAAGGTGCCCCGCGTGATCGGCGTCCCTTATGGGACCGATGCCGGCCCGCTGGCCGAGGCCGGGATGCCGTGCGTCGTCCTCGGGCCGGGCGACATCGCGCAGGCCCACACCAGGGACGAATGGATCGAACTCGACCAGGTCACGAAGGCCGCCGAGACCTACTTCCAATTGGGCCGATCGCTGGGCCGGCCGCCTCGGGAACCGATCCTGCTCGCCTGAAACGGCGAAGGCGGGCCCGGGCAGGGGGCCCGCCTCGTCGGATGGGATTCGAGCGTTCGGAATCCGATCAGAAGACGTCGAGGGCGAAGTGATAGCCCTGATAATAGGGCTGGTGGTTCAGGTCATGGCCGAAGTTGCGGAAACGGTGGCCCAGGCTCCGGTTCCCGCCGTAGTAGTTGCGGTACATCGGGCCCTGGATCTGCGGGACGATCCGCTGCTCCCGGGGGTAGAGATACCAGCCGTCGTAGAGCGGCCGGTACTGGAATCCGTTGCCCGGATTCTGGGGGGCCTTGTAAGGCCAGTGCAGGTAATCATCCCAGTCCTCGGCGCGGGCGGCGCCGGGCACGGCGACCAGGGCCGCGAGCAGGAATAGGGACTTCAGCAGGGAGCTTCGAGACACGATCCACCTCCGTGTAGAGTCGGGGTCTCCAGACACGAGCGAGTATGACCCACGGACGGGCGGCGTGGCGGGAAATCGCTCGGTTTTTCGACGAAGGAGGAAAGGGTCATGACGTGTCGGCAAACCCTGGCGCGAAGGGGCGATCGGATGGGGACGACTGCCGCGAGGCTTATCGCGATGATCGGGGCGGCGATCGCCGTCGCGTCGGGCCCGTCGGCCGCCCAGGAGGCCGACGACGGGGCACTCGGGCGACTCAAGGGCGACGTGTCCACGCTGGCATCCCCCGAGTACGGCGGCCGCCGGGGCGCCGGCGCCCGCAAGGCCGAGGCGTTCGTCGCCGACGCGTTCCGCAAGGCCGGCCTGGCCCCCCTGTTCGACGGCCGGTACACCCAGGACGTGATGGCCACGTTCGATGGCAAGCCGGCGCCGATCGGCCGCAACGTGGGCGCCGCCCTGCCCGGGTCCGACCCGAAGCTCCGCGACCAGTGGATCATCGTGGCCGCACACTACGACCACCTCGGGACGCACCAGGGTGAGGTCCACCCCGGCGCCGATGACAACGCCTCGGGCATCGCCATGCTTCTGGAAGTGGCCCGGCGGTTCGCCGAGTCGCCGGAGAAGCCGGGCCGGAGCATCATGTTCGTCGCCTTCGACCTGGAGGAGGACGGCCTGATCGGCTCGAAGTACTTCGTGGACCACCCGCCCGTGCCGCTCGACAAGATCGCGCTCAACCTCACCGCCGACATGATCGGCCGGTCGCTGGGCGGGGTCTGCGACACCTACTTCTTCGTGCTCGGCTCGGAGTCGGCGCCGGGGCTACGCCCGTGGATCGAGTTGGCCCTGCCGGGCGAGCCCTGGAAGGCGGGCGTACTCGGGGCCGATTTCCTGGTGCTACCCCGGAGCGACTACGGCCCGTTCAAGGCCCGGAAGGTCCCGTTCCTGTTCTTCAGCACCGGCGAGAACCCGCACTACCACGCCCCGACCGACGTCGCCGAGACGATCGACTACCCCAAGCTCCTGGCGATCACCGGCATGGTCTACAAGATCGCCAGGAAGGCGGCCGACGCCGACGCCGTGCCACCCTGGACGGACACCACCGAACACGCCCCCGGGGAGGCGGTGACCCTCCAGGATGTGCTTCGAATCCTGCTGGAGCGCCGGGAGCACCTGAAGCTCAAGCCCACCCAGGTCGGCATGATCGAGTCGACACTTAAGATGGTCGACGAGTCGGTACCGAGGGGCGGATTCACCCCTTCGAACGTCCCGGATGCTGCGGGCGGCCCAGATCATCCTCATGACGATCTTCTGATCCGCCCCGCTCGGATCAATCCCGTGGCCGTCGTCGATCTTGGTGGTCGGGCCTTTCATCGTCCCCAGCCGGTAGGGGTAGACGAATTGATCGAACCACCACATGTATTTGCCCTTCACGGAAGCGGCCTTCGCCAGGATCAGGGCATATTCGGGAGGGGTGCCGGCTTTCTCGTCGTGGACCTCGTACAGGGCATGGGCGAAGGGGGTCAGGTCATCCATGCCGACCCGCTCGAGCCGGAGGAACTTGAACTCGGTGCCTTCGGCGACCTTCTGGTGGCAGATGCGGATCTGGCCGAACTCGTTCTCGAACATCCCCGGTTCGCGCATCCCCTGCATCATGTCGTCGAGGTGCTGTTGAGGGGTCTTCGAGGCCCGCTCGGCGGGGTGGAAGTGATAGGCGAAGAAGGTGGGGAAATCGGACCCCCGCATCTTCCCTTCCAGTTCCTTCGCGAATGCGGTGGCCCGGGATCGGAGCACGACCTCATCGACGACCGTATGGGTCGTGGCGGACAGGCCGGCGATCAGGCCGATACCGACCCCGGCCCTCGCCAGGCCGAGCCCGGTGAACTCGTCCGGGTAGCGGCCGATCTTGCGAATCGCCAGCATGCCGAAGAGGACGGCCCCGAAGGCGATGATCAGGAACCAGAGGCTAGCAAAGCAGAGGACAGACAACAGCCCGAGGACGAGGCTGGTCACGGCCCCCGTGCTGATGGCCCGGTAAGTCGGGATCTCGTTCTCGACGACCGGAAGCCGGTCGCTGATCTTTCGGGGATTCGCCTGCGGGTCGGTGACCACGGACGGGACTCCTGGGAGTCGCGGACGCCGACGGCTCGGCGGGACGCGGATCGGGGATGAAGCCGGGAATCGATCGCATCCCAGCTTATTTTTCGGGGGTTCCCGGCGTCAAGCGGCGCTCATCGGACGGCGAGCCCCGCACCCCGGCCAGGCCAGAGGGCGAATATGCCCATGCCGACCCAGAAGATCGCCAGGACCCAGCCCACGACATTGGTCCAGGCCCATCCCCGGGAGCCGCCCCGTAGCCGCCAGCCGGCCAGGACCACCGCCATCATGGTCAGGCCCAATGTGGACGATGCGATCGGCGTCGGCCAGGTCGCCGACCGGTATTCCCCCCGAAGCGCCCCGACCAGGTCGTGGATCCAGATCAGCAGGCCACCGACCATCCAGGCCAACTCGCCCACCCCGCCCCCTTCGGCCGCATCGCGGCGGGTCAGGATGATCGGCCCTGCCAGGGCGACGCAACCGGCCAGGGTAAATGACCCGGCCAGCAGGTCATGGGGCGGCCAGGATAGCTTACCCCGGCTCACCAGCAGCCAAATCCCGTAGGCGGCCGCCAGGATGAGCAGGACGGCGTTCAGGATCGGCGGGGTCGAGCCGGCCGAACCCGGGCCGGTCGGGGCCTTCGAGGAACCTCGCTTGGCGGCCATGAGCGCGGTATCCGGGATGGGCGGAGGGGACGATTCACCCCATCGGGATCGGCCCGCAGCCAGGCACCAATTCAGCAACAATCCCGGTCCAGGGCTCGGCGGTTATCGGCCGTCGCGAAGATACCGAAGGGCGGGGTTTGCCGGCCTATAACGTTAGTCGCCCGGAGACTCGGCGCTGCGGACCGACCCTTCGAAGGAATTCAGCCAGGCTCGATGCCCACAAGCCTCGCAACGAAGCTTGGCCGGCCCATCCCGCTCGACCTTGCCCGTCTCGCGGAGCAGATCGAACCGCCCCTCGAGCCAGATATCGCCCCAGTCAATGGCATCGTCGGTATACTCCGCGTTGCACCCTGGGCAGCGGAGGGACTTGACCATCGACCGGAAGGCCTGTTCCACATCGGCCCGGGTCGCGATGATCCTGGGCTCGGGCGGGGATCCGACGGGCGGCTCGGCGGCATGCCTCGGCTTGTTCTTGCGGCGTTCCATCGTCTCGACTCATTCGCTGCGGTCGAGCGATCCCATGCCAGGCTGGCTTGGATGGCGCGTCGCCGGCGACGAAAGGATAAACGCCAGCAACGCGCCATCCACCAATCACCAGGACTGCAATCGGAAGGGCTTCGGCTCAGGGCCCGACCGACGAGATCACGGCCGGCTCTTCGCGGGGCAGCAGGTCGGCGTGGTTCTCGGGGTCGAGGATCACTTCCTCACCCTCGGCCAGGCCCGACTCGACACGTACGAGGTCGGTCGTGGCAGGGCGGGTGGAGACCAGGCGACGCTCGATCCCCTCGGCCCCCGAAACGTAAACGACTTCTTCGCCGTCCTCGTAGGCGATCGCGTCGAGCGGCAGGACCAGGGCCGAGGCCATCGGGCCGGCCAGGATTTCGACGCCCGCGCTCATCCCCGGGCGCATCCCGGGCAGGACCTCGTCGAGATCGATCTTGGCGATGAAGTACTTGACGTCGGGGTTGGCCTTCCAGTCCTTGCTGCGGTAGGGCAAGGGGTCGATCGAGGTGATCTTGCCCTCCAACTCCTGGTCGGCCATCGCCTCGACACGGACCCGGACCTGCTGCCCCGGCTTGATGTCGTCGAATTGCGATTCGTGGATCAGGGTCATCACCTGCATCCGGCTGAGGTCGGGGAGGTAGAACAGGTTCTGCTTGTTCCGGACGGTGGTGCCCGGCTCGATCCGCAGGTCGGAGCCGTCCTCGGTGGCATAGATCACGAAGCCGTCGTGCGGGGCCCGGATGGTGCAGAGCGCGATCTGGCGATCGAATTGGCGGAGGCGCTCGATCATGCGGCTCAACCGGAGCGACTGGTAAGAGAGCTGCGATCGGGCCGTGTCCACGGCGGCGCGGAGCGTGAGATCCTGCTTCGGGATCTGGTATCGCATATATTGATCGACCGCCCCGTGGGCTTCGCGGAGGGCCTCTTCCGACTTCTGCACGGCGAGCCGCTGGGCCGTCAATTGCGCGGGGGCGACGTACTGGTAGCTGAACAGTTTCTCGGTGAAGACCAGCCGCTCGCGGGCCGATTGCAGGTTCGATTCGGCCAGGGTCACGGCCGATTCGAGGGTCTGCATCGTCTGCGCCTTCAGCCCGTCCTCGAATTCGTGGAGCGACGCCTCGCACGTCTGGAGTTTCAACTCGGCGGCCCGGTGGTCGGCGCGGGCCTCTTCGACCTTCAGCCTCTGGTCGCGCGCCAACTCTTCATAATCGGCGGAATCCAGCTCGCAGAGGATATCCCCCTTCTTCACCTCGATACCCTCCGGCACGATGGTGAGGATCCGGGAGGCCCCGCGGGTGCCGAGGCTCACCCCGCGGGTATCGAACGAGAGGGCTTCCAGCTGGCACTCGATCGCCGTCCGCTTGGCGCTCTCCAGGGTGCCGCCCGCCGTCAGGGCGAGTTGGACATCGGCCCGCTGGACCTTCACGACCGGCAAATTCACGTCCCTACGCCCCGGGCCGAGCAGGCTGGGCCAGAAACCGGCGGAGAGGCCGCCGATGACCGCGAGCGTCAGGCCGACGCCGGCAATCACGAACCCATAGCGTCGCTTGGCGTGCCGCATGGTTTCGTCATCCTTTCTACCCGGCCGCGGGGGCGGTCGGCATGCTACTCGGGCTTCCCAGGTCTCCGACGACTGTATAACAACCGTCGAAGATCAACAAGGCGTCCGAGCCGGTGGGAGGGAGGATTCGGGCAAGGCCCCGGCGGGGCGAATGGGGCGGGAGCAGGCGGGCGAATCGGGACGGCGGCTCCAGGGGGATCCATCGGCCCGTCGGGTGTAGTTTCCCGATCCGATCGCCCCCAATCTCCAGGATAGACGGCATGCGACTTCCGGGCAAGGGAATCCGAAGGCCGAATGTCGGCGGGTGCTGTTGCAGGGCCGGGGATCGTCCCTGATATTATGCATGGCGGAGGATATGGCGGGGGCTCGCGCGGCGATGCCCGGATTCTCATCGCGGTGGGTGAAGGTCGGCTCATGGAACGGATCGGCGTCGGGATGCTTGGGCTGGGTACGGTCGGCTCGGGCGTGGCCCGGCTCTTGCTGGAGGAGTCGGATCGGATACGGATCCGTTCGGGCCGCCGCGTCGAACTGCGGTCGGTGTTGGTCCGC
>JAXMBD010000046.1:0-58261 GCA_046350035.1 Isosphaeraceae bacterium
GGCCCCTTCCGGGACCGATTGGCCGATCAGGCCGGCGCGGCCCAGCGCGGCGGCGGTCGCGATCGCGGCGACGATGGCGACGCGGGCGCCCCAGCGGATCGGCAGGTAGCAGGCGGCGATCATCGCCGCGCCGATCGGCAGGATGTATCGGGCGTAGTCGAGCCCGAGCACCCAGCCCATGCCGGCGATCGACAGGCCGACGAACAGCAGCCGCTTCCATCGGTAATGGACGAAGTAATGGACCGGCAAGGCCGCGGCGGCCAGGCCCAGCACCAACTGGAAGCCCCGGCCCTCGATCCGATAGCGGTAGGCGACGGCGATCAGGATGGCGAGGTGGGCCAGGATCGGCCAGAATTGCCGCCATTCGCGCCGGCAGGTCGCCGGCTCGCCCTGGAAGAGCAGGCCGCGGTCGGTCTCGGCCCTCTGGAAGAGGGGGAAGTATCGGCGATGCGGCGCCGAGGTGCCCGTCGCGGGCTGAGGGCGGCGATCGAGCCCCATGAAATCACCCTTCTCCCATTCCCTCGGGGCCGGGTTATCGGAAGGGGCTCGTCGGCGAGTCCCGCCGGCCGGCGGGTGGGGAATGGGGCGGGGGGGCCTTGGCGGGCCGTCCCTGGCCCGGCTCCCCCCGCCGCAGCATCCTTGCTCGCTTGCGATCCACCTGAGTAAGCGAAGTCAGGGCGGAGATGGTAACGCATGTCGGCCGATCGCGGCCCGCCCCGTCCGATCGGTGGGCTGCGTCGATTCGCCCCGAGTGAGGGGGTAGTTAACCGAACGCCCGCGGGCGTGTCAATCCGGGTATCCCGCCGGCGACGCGGCGGCGTCACCGGCCCGATCGACCTAACCCGAACGGGGGCCGTGGTCGTTGCCGGGTGGAGTGACGGTCCGCCGACGATCGGCCGATCGGGCGGTTTTTTCGGGCGCCCCCGCCGCCGCCCGAAACCGCTTTACGGATTCCGCGATCGGAGGTAGGGTGGGCGGCCCGCTACGGCGTCCGCGCCGGGCGGCGGCTCGCGGCGCTCATGGAGGAGGTCATGCCGATGTCGGGTTGGGATCGGATACGTCGCAGGTCGCCGGAGATCTTGCTCGGCATGCTGGCCGCCCTCACGTTCCTCGGCTGCCTGGGCTCGCCCGACCTCTGGGGCAAGCGCGAGCAGCGGGCCGTGGCGGAGACGCTCGATACGGTCGATCACGACCACTGGCTGGTCGCCCAGATCCAGGGGCGGAAGCGGCTGGAGAAGCCGCCGTTGCCGCGGTGGACGATCGCCGGCCTGATCGCCGTCACCGGGCGGACCGACGAGTGGGTCTTCCGCCTCCCCGGCGCGTTGTCGGCGATCGGCATGGTCGGCCTGACCTACTGGCTGGGCCGTCGGATCGCCGGGCGACCGGCCGGGCTGGCCGCCGGGTTGGCGCTGACGGCCACCGGCTTCTTCATCGGCGAGATGCGCCAGGCCGGCAACGACGCGCCCCTGGCGTTCTTCGTGACGCTGGCGATCGCCGTGGCCTACCGGCGGATTTATCGCGGGGAGGACGGCGAGAAGCCGGCCGACTCGCCGGGCGAGGGGCCCGATCGGGCGCCGGCTCCCTGGTTCGATCGCGGCTGGGCCTACCTCTTCTACGGGGCGCTCGGCTGCGGCTTCCTGACCAAGGGCCCGGTGGCCGTGCTGCTGGTGGTCCTCACGATCGTGCCGTATCTGGCGACGATCGGCCGCCTCAAGGCCGGCCTGAAGCGCCTCTGGAGCCCGGCCGGCCTGGCCCTGTTCGCCCTGGTGTCGCTGTCGTGGCCGGTCGCCGTCCTGATCCACGACCCGAGGGCCGCGCAGGTCTGGTACCTGGAGATGGCGCAGAAGACCGCCTCGGCGGGCGTGAAGCACATCCGCACCCGCGAGTACCTGCCGCTGTCGTGGCCCAGCATGACGGCCCCCTGGATGGTGCTGGGCGGCCTGGGCGTGATCCTGCCCTTCCTGAAGCGGGGTCGGGCCTATCGGCCGGCGATCTGGCTGCCCTGGTGGTGGGCGGTGGGCAGCATGGCGATGTTCTGCTTCTGGAAGGTGGCCAAGCCCAACTACTACCTGCCCTGCATGCCTGGCGCGGCCCTGCTGGTGGGGGATCGAGTGGGTCCGCCTGGCCAACCTGGCGAGGGCCCGGGCCGGCCCGGGCTGTTCGCCCGGATGGCGCTGCAATCGCACTGGGTCGGCTTCTTCTTGCTGGGCGTGCTCGGCCCGGCGGTGATCTGGCATATCCGGCCGCACTACGCGGCCTGGTCGGCGGGGATGGGGGCCCTCATCGTCGTCGGCGTGATCGCCGGCGCCTGGTGGTGGCGTCGCGGCGCCGACGCGATGGCCCTGGCACCGATCGTGGCGGCCGTGGCGATCGCCGTGCCGCTGACCTACGGGATGCTCGCCCCCCGCGAGAACCCGATGCGGAGCCATCGCGAATTGGCATCGGCGATCGACCGGATCCTGCCCGACGACGCCGGCCCGATCTTCTTCTTCGCCGACCTCGACGAGGGCCTCTGGTTCTATCTCCGCGATCATCCCCTGGTGCCGGTCCCCAACAGCCAGGCCGAATACAACCGCGGCCTGGAGCTCTACGAGAAGTTCCAGAGCGGCACGATCAAGTGGGACGAGGCCGAGCGGCTCAAGGACGACAAGGAAGTGCTGCTCGCCTGGCTCCGCTCGCCCGACCGCCAGGACAAGTACCTGATGATCCGGGCCAAGATCTACGACCGGATCGCCGGGGATCTGGAAGGGATCGTCACGCCGCTCTACCGCGAGCGCGACCTGACACGCAACGAATTGATCCTGTTCCAGGTCGAGTCGCCCGAAGTCGTCGCCACCATCGCACCGACGCCCCGGCTACGTTAACCCCGGAAGTCGGCGGGGCTCCCGGAGATCGCCCGCGAGCGGATCGGCCCAACCCGGGGCGGCCCGCTCGCGGGCGTTTTTCGTGGCGTCGCCGACCCGCACCCGGGCTGCGGGTGGCCACCCTTCGGCCCCGATGGGCCCTTTCAGTCCCCCGCTCACCGGCGATCCGTCCCACGACCGACCCCTCCGATCCCGGGGAGTCGCGCGGTCGGGTTGAGTCTGCGGTAGCGATCGTAGCGGTTACCGGGGTCGTGCGGCCGTCAATCTTTATGCAGGCGGTACGGCCCCCGGGACTGCGGCAACCGGCAGGGTCGTTTGACGTAAGTGCTTGGCAGAAAAGAAAAACGGTTTCAAGGGCCGACGTGGGCCTGACGATACCTAGTCGTGGCTCGCCAAGGAATCAAACGCCGCGGCGAGGACTCGGGAGCACCCACGATGGTGCGGTCCATGCGAAATGAGCCGCGAGGCTCCGGGTGATCGGGAACACCCGTCGAAGGGCGGCACCGAACCAACCGAGGGACGCGGGCCGGTCGCCCGGCGTCGCCTTCCTCGAATCGACCGGTCGTTACCAAGGAGAATCGTCTCCATGATTAAGCCTATGACCTACTGCTTCGGCCTGGTGGCCGCCCTGGGCATGAGCAGCCTGGCGTTCGCCGGCGGTGGCAAGTCGCTGCCCACCCCCCAGGGCCCCGTCGTGTCCGAGCAGTGCCTGCCCTCCGGGCAGTGCGCCCTGCCGACCAAGGATTGCAGCATCTTCACCAAGAAGACCATCACGATCCCCAAGATCGATTGGTGCGCGATCCCCAAGCCCAAGCTCAACTGCAACTACACCTACACGTGGGTCCTGAAGAAGAAGCTCTGCGGCCCGCTGATCACGTGGGAGAAGGGCTCCAAGGGCGCCGGCTGTGACGCTTGCGGCCCCGCCGGCGTCTACCCGACCGGCCAGTACGCCTCGCCCCAGGTGACCGCCGCCGCCCCGACCTACGGCAGCGGCCAGGTCTACGGCGCCGGCCAGATCCACAGCGAGATCGCCCCGGCCCCCGCCCCGGCCGCCGAAGGCGTCGAGGCCCCCGTGGCCCCGCCGACCCCGGATGCCTCGGCCCCGGCCACCAGCATGCTCTTCCTGCCCCGCGGCAACTGAGCATCGCCCGGTACGGGACAACGCGAATCGCCCCCGCCTTGCGGCGGGGGAAGGCGCCGGGGGGCTAGCCCCCCGGCGTTTCTTCGCGCGCCACGATGAGCCCCGCCGGGAGCACGCCGAGATTGACAAGTCCGGCGGATTGTGAATACTGCCCCGGACGCAGGATGCGAAGGGCCCCGACCCCAGGACGGGGCGGCCGTCATCGCCCCAGGGCGAGGCCGGTCCGGGCCCGGACGTCCGCCGCCCCATCCCCCGGATCGGGTCGATCGTGGGGGCCGGAGGACCGTTGATGCGGACGCTCGGGAACGGCTCCGATGGCTCGCTTTCCTGGTCCGATCAGGCCCGTTCCGGCTGGGACCGGTTCCGTCGGCTGAGCCCGGCGACGCGGGTCGGCGCGGTGCTGGCGCTGATCGCCCTGGTCGCCTCCGGCTACCTGATCGCCCCGGACCGATCGGCCGAAGTGGCCTTCGTCTTCGGCGGCCACGGCTTCGCACCCGACAAGATCGCCACCGCCCGGGCCGTCCTCTCCGGCGGCGGGATCCGCAAGGTGACGGCCGACGGCCGCCGGCTGGCCGTCCCGGCCGATCAACTGATCCAGGCGCAGAACGCCTTGAAGAAGGCCCGGCTCGACCCGCGATCCTTCGAGGAGATCGTCGAGGGGCTCAGCTCGCCCCGGATCTTCGAGGATCCCAAGGCCCGCGATGCCCGCATCGACGGCTTCCGGGCCGCGATGGCCGAGAACCTGATCGAGCAAATCCCCGGGATCGCCTCGGCCAAGGTTCATTACATCGCGATGGCCGCGCAGGGCCCGTCCCGGAAGCGGACGGCGAAGGTCGTGATCGACCTGACGACCGATTCCGGCCGGCCGCCCTCGAATCGGATGGCCCGGGATGCCCGCGACCTGGCCCTGGGGGTCTCCGACTACGCGATCCGGCCCGAGGATTTCACCCTCACCGGCGGCGGCCGGCGGTTCCTCCTGGCCGGCGACCGCGCCTCGCTCCGGCGGATGCTGGCCGCGGCGCAGGAGGAGGAGTGGGCCGACGAGATCGCCGCCCGCCTGCCCGAGGTCGGCGGCCTTCGCCTGTCGGTCGCCCTGGTCGCCGGCCCATCGGGCCCGGGGACCAGCCCGGCGCCCCTGTGGGCCTCGGGGCAGCCCGGCACCCCGGCCCGCCCGCACGTCAACGAGCCGGTCGGCCTCGACCCCGAGCCCGCCGCCGAGGTGGGCCTGGAGACTTCGCAGGCGAGCGTCACGGCCCAGGTGCCGCGGTCCTACTACCGTCGCCTGGCCAGTTCCCGGGGCGCCGGCTCTTACGCCGAGGATCGGCAGCGGACCGAGCGCCGGATCGAGGAGGCCGTCCGGTCGGTGATCCCCGCCTCGCAGCTCGCCGACGTGGCGATTTCCGAGGTGGACGTGCCGCCCTCCGAGGTCGCGGCCCGCGGCCCCGGGCCCGCCGAGGCGCCGATCCGGCGATCACGCGTCAACCCGTCGTGGTGGATGCCCGCCGCGGCGGGGCAAATCCTACGTCGTGGGCGCGGCGGCCCTGCTGGCGATGTCCCGCTCCCGGGACGCCCATGACCACCGGCCCCATGCCTTGGGAATCCCGGCCCACCGGGCGCTGACGCGGCCGGCATGAGCCCGACGCCGGCCCGGCCGAGCCGGGGGCCTCGAGCAGGTCCGCGACCTCGTCGGCACAATCCCGACGTCGCCGCGGGGGTCCTGCGGCGATGGATCGGCCCCGGAGGCGAAACCCCATGATGACCACCCGCCACGACCCGGCCTCGACCTCAGCCGGCCCGCATTCGGCGATCCTGCCGCTGCGCAAGGCGGCCATCCTGCTCGTCAGCCTCGATCAGTCGATGGCCTCGCAGGTGCTGGGCCTGCTCGACCGGGACGCCGTCGAGGCGGTCACGCTCGAAATCGCCCGGCTCGACCGCGTCGCGCCCGACGAGCAGCAGGCGGTCCTCGAGGAGTTCCTCGACCTGGGCCGCCGCCGGCTCCGGTTCGGCTTCGACGACCTGGCCTCGCTGGGCGACGAGGATATCCGCAAGGCCTACCACGACGAGGACGCCCCGACCTGGGCGCTGGCCCTGGTGGGCGCCCCCCGGCCTCTCCGCGATCGCGCCCTGTCGGCCCTGCCCGCACCGCAAGCGTCGGCCCTGCGACGGGCCCTCGAAGGGATCGGGCCGTTCCGGCTCGACGATGCCGAGGCCGCCCAGGCCGAGTTGATCGACCGGTTCCGCCACCTCCACGACCACGGCCGTTTGACCCTGCCCGACCCCAGCGGCCAGGAGGAGATCCTTGCCTGACTTCCTCGAATTCGAAGACCTGACGATGCTCGATGGCGGGGACCTCCGCGCCGTCTTCGGCCAGGTCCCGGTGGAACAACTGCTCGCGGCCCTGTCGGCGGCGTCGCCGGGCCTTCGCCGGCAGTTGGTGATGAAATTGCCCCGGGAGACCGCGGCCAAGCTCGACCTGGCCCTCGACCTGCTCGGGCCAGTCGCCCGCCAGGCGATCCTGGCGCAACGCGCTGATCGGCGCCCCTCTGCCGAGCTCAGCCGGGCCGGCGCACGTCGCCGTTCGACTCGCCCGAGGATATGGTCGCGGCCGAGCACGAAGCCGGCACGCCGAGGACGGATGCCCACCATGACCCGCACCGTACGCACGCTTTCCTGCTCATGACCGTCACCTTGCTGGCGACGGCCGCGCGGGCGGAGGATCCGCCGCCCGCCTCCATCCCCCAGGGCCGGGCATTTGCTGCCCAACCCGGGCGATCAGGCCGGCCGCGGTTCAACAACCCCGGCGGCGGGCGGCTGGTGGGTGGCCCCGCAGGGCGTGGCGGCCTGGCGATCTTCGGGGGCGCCGCGATGGCGGCCCGCCGGCTCGGCGCCCAGCGTCGTTGGGCCTGGAATCGTCGACGAAATCGCTCCGGGTCATCGGCCGGGCGCCTTTGACGCCGAGGCACACCGTCCGCATGGTCCGCGCCGGCGGCCGGACCTTGCTGATCGGCACCGGGCCGCAAGGGGCCCCTCGCTGATCGCCGAGATCGAGGCGAACCGGCCCCGGCCCAGCAGGGCTCCTCATGATCCGCCGGGCCTCGATCGCGATGGGGATCGTCCTGGCCGCCTTGCGGTTCAGCGCTTGACCTCGGCGAAGGCGGGAGGGCGGCCAGGCCCTCGGCGGTGGCCAACTACTTGCCCGGCCGACGCCGACATCGGCCCGGCCTGGCTCGACGGGCCGGGGCAGGAATTGGGCGGGTCGTTGCGGACATGGTACGGTCCTGTTGTTCGGCGCGCCTCGCAGCGCGCCGGCCGCCGTCCTCATGACCACGGCGTTCGTGAGGGGTCGGCGTCATGCTGGCCACCGCCCGCCGAGCAGCTTGGAGGAAACCCGCAGGTGCCGGAAATCCAGGTGATGATGGCACCAGCTGATGCTGACCGCCCTGGTGATGCGCCCCGCAGGCCCAGGGGAAACGGCGTACGACGGCGCCCGTCAAGCCGCTGCTCGACGGCCGGATCGGCCCCGCCGAGGCCCAGGCGGTCGGGTCGCGGCCGATCAGGAATTCATGGTCGATCAGATTTATCGGTCAGGGCACGAGCATTACCTCGTGCAACTCCAGGAATACGGCGGCCCGGACCGCGAGAGTCCCGGCCAGGATCGCCCGGCCTACGGCGAGGACCTGCCGTTCCGCGTGGTCGCCCCCGCGTTCCTGATCAGCGAGCTGACGACGTCCCTGGCGATCGGCTTCGGGATCTACCTGCCTTTCCTGGTGATCGACCTGGTTGTCGCGGTCGTGCTGGCGTCGATGGGGCTGGTGATGCTGCCGCCGTCGGTGGCGCGCGTCGCGGCCGGGCGGATCGTCTTCGTGCTGGCCGGCGGATGGTGGCTGGTCGCCGAGATGCTGCTCCGCAGCTTCGGCATGCAGGCCGGCGTCTCGACCTGAACGGCGACGGCACCGGGCGCGGGAGGGCCCAACCGATGGACATGGGGCAGGTTCTCGACGGGGCAAGGGGAGGCACGTTGCGCATGGCCCTGCTGGTGGGCGGCCCTTGCTGATCGTGGCCTGGCGGTCGACCTGGCGGTGGGCGCGCCCAGACCTTGACCCAGATGCAGGAGCCGGTGGTGGGATTGATCCCGCGGTTGGTCGCGGTCCTGCTGGCCGGCCTGGCTCTGCTGCCCTGGCTGCTGGGCACGCTGGCCTCGTACACGGCCGAGGTGATTGGTACCCTCCCGGACCGGCTATGAACGGCATGGACGTGAACGCCGACATCCTGGGGCCCGTCGACCTGGGCAGCTTCCTGATCGTGCTGGCCCGGGGTGCCGGCTTCGCCGGCTTCGCGCCGGCCTGGGGCGTCCCCGGGCTCGATTGGCGGATCCGCCTGGGCCTGGCCGCCGCGTTGGCCCTGATCGTCTCGCCCCTGGTGAACGGCCTGGTCGGTCCGGGGCCGTCCGACCCGGTGGCGCTGGGCCGCGACTGCGCCGGCGAGTTGCTGCTCGGGGCGGCGCTGGGGATGGCGGCCGGGATGATCGTGGCGTCGGCCCGGCAGGCGGGCGAGATCGTCGGGATCCAGGCCGGATTCTCGCCCGCGGCGATCCTCGACCCCGAGGCCGGCGAACCGCTGACGCCGATCGGCCACCTCTACGGGATGGTGGCGACCGCCGCCTTCCTGGCGCTCGACGGCCCGATGACGCTTGTGCATGCCCTGGCCGAGAGCTACGAGCAATGGCCGCCGGGCGGCCCTTCGCTGTCCGTCGCCACGATCTCAAGGGCGTTCGTCGAGGTCCAGGCGGCCCTGGGCCTGGCCCTGCGCGTCGCCTCGCCGGTGGCGCTGGCCCTGATGCTGGCCGGCTTCGCGCTGGGCCTGCTGGGCCGGGCCGCCCCCGCCCTGCAGGCGCTCACGCTGGCCCTGCCGGCCCGGACGGCGATCGGCCTCATTCTGGTCTTCCTGGGGCTCGGCACGCTGGTCGGCCTGGTCTCGGGCGCCTGGGCCGACCTGCCGGCCCGGCTGGCGATGCTGCCCCCGGGCCCCTGACCCTGTCCCATCGGGAGGGCCGATGTCGGAAGATCGGACCGCGGCGCCTTCGAGGAGGCGTCGGCAACTCGCCCGGGAACGCGGGATCGTCGCACGGAGCCCCGAGCTGACCCGCGCCGCCGCCCTGCTGGCGGGCGTCCTGATGCTGGGCGCGTGGGGCGATGAGCTCGGCGCCGGCCTGATGGCCGGGTTCCGCGACGCCTCGAACGCCGAGCCCGCCGCGATGGCCGACCCGCTGGCCGTCGCGGCGATGGCCCGAGGGGCGGTCCTGAACATCCTGGCCCCGCTGGCGTTCGCCCTGGGCGCGATGACGTTGGCCGCCTGGGCGGCCCATCAGGCGCAGGTGGGCGGACTCTTCCTGCCCGCGATGCTGGCGCCCGACCCCTCCCGATTGGCCCGGACCCAGGCCGAGGTGGACCTGGGGATGCAGTCGATGCGAGGCGCCTGGTCGCTGGCCAAATCGATTGCGGTGGTCGCCGTGCTGGCCGTGCTGCTGAAGTCGCGTTGGGGCGAGTTCGGGCGGCTCGGCACCCTCGAACCCGACGACCTGGCGACGGCGGTGGTCGGCATGTTGCGGTCGTTGCTGCTGTCGCTGGCCCTGGCGATGGTGGCCCTGGGCGCCGCCGATTTCGCCTTCCAGCACCAACGGATCGAGATGATGCTCCGCTCCACGCCGGAGGAGCATCGCGAGGACGAAAAGGCGGTCGATGGGGACCCCGCCCTGAGGGCCCGCCGCCGGAAGCTGGCGCAGTCGCGCCGGTTCGACCCCTCGGAAGCGGTGATCGGGGCGTCGGTCCTGCTGGTGGGCGATTCCGGCCTGACGCTCGTGCTGGGCGGCGGCCCGCCCGGCCGACGGCCGGTGCTGGTCCGGGCGACGGCTCGCGGCGCCGACGGGGTCCGGCTCCGCAGGGCCGGCGAGCAGGCCGGCCTGGCCCGGCTCGATTCGCCCGCCCTGGCCAGGCACCTGTCAAGGGGCGTCGTCGCGCCGATCCCGCCCGCCCTGGCCGACGACCTGGCCGCGATCTGGCCGGTACGGCCCTGACCGGCCGATCGCCCCGTTCGTTCGCTTGACGATGGCCCGGCCGGAACCGACAATTTTCGGGGTCCGCCCGAAATTCCCCCGACGGGAGCCCTCGCCATCCAGGACGACATGATCGATCCGCCGATCCCGGTCGATTCGACGCCCGCCTTCAACCCGTACGGCCCGCCCGCCGGGTGGATTCGGCCCGAGGATGCCTTCGTGGGCCCGTCGGAGGCCGGGCCGAATCCGGTCTGGGGCTGGCTGGATGTCCTTTGGATCGTGGCCGTGTTCTTCGGCCTGATGGTCCCGGGCGCGGTCGGGCTGCGGTTCGCCTACCCCAAGGTCGAAGGGCAGGGGCCCCCGCTGGGACTTTCGCTGGCGATGCTGGCCTTGCAGGTGATCGCCTCGCTCGCCTCGGTGTACGGCGTCGGCCGGCTGCGGCACGGCTATCGCTGGAGCGACCTGGGGTTCCGACCGGCCGCCTGGTACTGGTGGCTCGCCTCGGCGGGCTTCGGCCTGATCTGCTTCCCGCTGATGGCGGTGATCGCCGTGTTGGTCGCCCGGTTGATGGGGCAGACGACCGTCGAGAACCCGCAATTGCCCTTCCTGGCGCCCGGCAGCCGGTTCTCCTGGATCGGCGTCGTCGGCATGTTCGTGCTGGCCGGCGTGCTGGTGCCGGTGGCCGAGGAGATCTTCTTCCGGGGGGTGCTCTACCGGTTCTTCCGCCGGGCGATGGGGATCGCCGGGGCGGCGACCCTGGCGGGGATCCTGTTCGGCATCGCCCACATGAACGTGATGATCGGCGTGGCGGTCGTGCCGCTGGGGATCCTCGCGGCGATCGCCTATGAGTACAGCGGGTCGCTCTGGACCTCGGCCGTCGTCCATGCGGTGAACAACGCGCCCAAGATCCTGATCCTGTACGTGCTCCTGGCCTTCGGCCTGACCCCCGAGAAGCTGCAGGAGTGGGCCAGGAAGATGCAGCAGGATGCCGCCGCGATCCCGGCCGCGTGCCGCGGGGGATGGGTCGAGGTGTCGAGGGTGGGGCCAGCCCCGATCCCCCGCAACCCGCATGGGCCGGTCCCCAATTCGGGTGGACAGGATCGGCCGTGGCCGATATCGTCCGGCCCTCACTTCTGACGACGCTCCTCGCCGTCGCCCCGTCCGAGACCGGCCGCATCGCGGCGACCCGAAGCCGACGGGCAAGGATGTCCGGGGCCGAGGTTTTGCCGCGGATCGCGCCCGAATCGTCGCTTACCGTCTTCGTTCCTCGGGGGAAGGGATGCCCTCGGAATCGTCGTCCGGAACCCTGTCGCGACTTTACGGCCTGATCCTGCCGGCGACCATCGTCGGCGCGATCCTGGTGTTCGTCGTGCCGCTGCCGCCGGCCGTGCTCGACCTGCTGCTGTCGGCCAACATCACGCTGGCCGTGCTGGTCCTGCTCACGGTCCTGGCGATCCGCACCCCGCAGGAATTCGCCGCGTTCCCCACGCTGCTCCTGACCACCACGCTCACCCGCCTGGTGCTCAACGTGGCGACCGTCCGCCTGGTACTCACCCGGGGCGGCGAGCACGGCCTCGAGGCCGCCGGCGGCGTGATCCGCGGCTTCGGCGAATTCGTGGCGGGCGACCAGGTGGCCGTGGGCGCGATCCTGTTCGCGATCCTGGTGGTCATCCAGTTCGTCGTGATCACCAAGGGGGCCACGCGGATCAGCGAGGTCGCCGCCCGGTTCATGCTCGATGGCCTCCCCGGCCGCCAGATGGCGATCGACGCCGACCTGCACGCCGGCCTGATCGACCAGGCCGAGGCCGGCCGACGTCGCGACGCCCTGTATCGCCAGGCCGATTTCTTCGGGGCGATGGACGGGGCCGGCAAATTCGTGCGGGGCGACGCCGTGGCCGGCGTGGTGATCACCGCCGTGAACATCCTGGGCGGCCTGTACATGGGCGTGATCGTCCACGGCATGGCCCCCGGCGAGGCGGTGGAGGTCTTCACCAAGCTGACCATCGGCGACGGCCTGGTCACCCAGGTGCCCGCCTTCCTGATCTCGCTGGCCGCCGGCCTGATCGTCACCCGGAGCAGTTCCGACTCCGACCTGGGCCGCGACATCGTCGGCCAGTTGCTCGGCCGGGCCGAGGTGCTCGCCGTGGCCGCCGGCTTCCTGGTGGTCCTCTCGTTCACGTCCCTGCCCCGGCTGCCGCTCCTGACGATCGCCGGCCTGCTGGGCGCCGGGGCTTACATGGCGAGTTCCCGGCGACGATCGGCGCCCGCAACCGAGGCCGAGCCGGAACCGACGCCGGCCCCGCCGGCCCATGTGCACCCCCCCCCCCCCCCCCCCCCCCCCCCCCACAACGAGCCGCCGGCCGACCGCATGGAGGACCTGCTCCACGTGGACCTGCTGGAGCTGGAGATCGGCTATCGCCTGATCCCGATGGCCGACGTGGCCCGGGGCGGAGACCTGCTGGATCGGATCCGGGAGGTCCGCCAGAAGGTGGCCCGCGAGCTGGGCCTGATCGTCCCCCAGGTGCGGATCCGCGACGAGATCGCCCTGGGGCCGCACGAATACTGCATCAAGATCCGGGGCGCCGTGGTCGGGCAGGGGACCGCCTACGCCGGCCGGTTGCTGGCCGTGCCGCCGCTGGGGCTGGTCACGCGGCCCGAGGGGCGTGACGGCGTCGACCCCGCCACCGGCTACCCGGCCGTCTGGATCCACGCCGACGGCCGCGAGGTGGCCGCCCTGGCCGGCTGCAAGGTCCACGACGCCTCGGCCGTGATCGCCCTGCACTTCGGCGAACTGGTCACGATGCACGCCGACGGCCTGCTCAACCACGAGCAGGTGGCCCGCCTCCTCGACCGCGCCCGGGCCCATTCGGCCGGCCTGGTCGATGAGGTCGTGCCCGGCCTGCTCCGCGCCGGCGAGGTCCAGCGCGTCCTCCAGGGCCTGCTCCGGGAGCGGGTCAGCATCCGCGACCTGGAGACGATCCTGGAATCGCTCGCCGAGCACGCCGGCAAGACCCGCGATACCGAGGCCTTGATCGAATGCGCCCGCCGCGACCTGGGCCGGCAGATCGTCCAGCAGTACCGCGGCCCGGACGGACACCTGCGGGCCGTGACCCTCTCGCGGGGGCTCGAATCGCTCCTGGCCGCCGCCGGCCGGATGGACGACGACTCGCCGATGTCGGCCATCGGCGGCGAAGCCGCCCGCGCCATCGCCCGGGCCGTGGCCCGAGCCGTCGAGCCGCTGCTCGACGCCGAGTTGCCGCCGCTGGTGGTCTGCTCGGCCGAGGCCCGCCCGGTGCTCAAGGACATCACCCGGGCGGAGCTGCCCCGCCTGGTGGTGCTCAGCCATCGCGAGGTGCCGCGCGACATGCCGTTGGAATCGATCGGGACGGTGGAGGAGGAGGACCTGCCGGCCCTGATGGGGGCCATCGCGACCTGATCTCGCGGGGATTCGTGGCGTGTTCTCGGGCATATGGTGCGGATCGGCCGTGGGGGATGGGCGATGAGCGTGAAGACCTATCGGGCCCGGACGATGCAGGAGGCGATGAGCCGCGTCCGCCGCGACCTGGGCGGCGGGGCGATGATCCTCAACACCCGCGAGGTCCGCCGCCGTCGCCTGTTCGGCCTGGGCGTCCGCGAGCTGGTGGAGGTGACCGCCGACGACGGCCTCGGGCCGGCGCCCGCAGCCCCGGGCCGCGAAGCCGGCCGGGAAGTCTTGCACTCCCACCTGGGCGAGCAGCTCAGCCAGTTGCACGCCATGGTCGAGGAGATGAGCAAGCAGGGCCGCGTCGATCACTGGCTGCCCGACGTGCCGGCCGAGCTGGTGGCGACCTACGCGACCTTGCTCGATGCCGACGTGCCCGAATCGCTGGCGAGGCGGCTGATCCGCGCGGTCTCGGACACGCTCGAGCCGGAATGGCTCCGCGACGAGCCGGCCGTGCGCGGGGCGCTCCGCGAGGCGATCGAGGGTTACCTGCCGATCGCGCCGCCGATCGCCGCCGTGCCGGGCACGACCCGCGTGGTGGCCCTGGTGGGCCCGACCGGCGTGGGCAAGACGACCACCGTGGCCAAGCTGGCGGCGACGTTCAAGCTCGTCCACGGCCTGCGGACCGGCCTGGTGACGGTCGACACGTTCCGCATCGCCGCCGTCGAGCAGCTGCGGACCTACGCCGAGATCATCGACCTGCCGCTGGTGGTCGCCAACTCGCCGGGCGAGATGGCCGGGGCGATCGAGGCCCTGGGCGACGTCGCCCTGGTGCTGATCGATACCGCCGGGCGGAGCCCCCGCGACGAGGTGAAGATCCGCGAGCTGGCCGACTTCCTGGCGGCGGCGAAGCCGGACGAGATCCACCTGGTGCTCAGCGCCACGGCCGGCGAGCGCAGCCTCCGGGCGGCGGTCGAGCGGTTCGGGGTCCTGAGGGCCGATCGGCTGATCCTGACCAAGCTCGACGAGGCCGACGGCCTGGGCGGCGCCCTGGCGGTGATCGGCCAGGCGGGGCGGCCGGTCAGCTACATCACGACCGGGCAATCGGTGCCCGACGACATCGAACCGGCCGACCGCGGCCGGCTGGCCGCCCTGATCCTGGGCGACCAGGACCTCGGGCATTGATCGGGGACGCATGGCGGGTCCGGGCAGGCGTGGATCGTTCGAACCGATGGACCGTGAGGAGGCGGTGTTCATGGCCGACCAAGCCGAAACCCTCGGGAACGCGTCCGCGCGGGCCAACCGCCGACGGCGGCCCGCCGGCCTCGTCCCTGCTGTTCACCAGCGGCAAGGGGGGCGTCGGCACGTCGAACCTCTGCCCGAACCTGGCCGTGGCCCTGGCCGAGTCGGGGCAGCGGGTGGCCCTGGTGGACGCCGACCTCGGCCTGGCGAACATCGACCTTCTCTGCGGCCTGGCCTGCGCCCGCGACCTGGGCGATTCGCTGGCCGAGGGCCGGCCGATCGCCGAAGCGGCCCTGGTCGGCCCGGCCGGCGTGCGGATCGTCGCCGGCGCCCACGGCATGAGGACCCTCGGCGCTGCTCGAGCAGGGGACCGCCTGATCGCCGAACTCGACACGCCCGCCAGGGGGCCGACTTCCTGCTGATCGACGCCGGGTCGGGCCTGAATGCCGCTGCCTCGCTGCCATGCCGGCGGTCGATCAGGTGGTGATGGTCACCACCCCCGAGCCGACCTCGGTGGCCGACGCCCACGCGCGCTGCGGCCCCTGAGCCGGGCGATCGGCCGCGGCCCGACCCGCCTCCGCGTCGCGGCCGGCAGGCCCGGACCGACCTCGAAGCGGGCGACGTGCCGTACCGCCTGGCCGCGTCCAGCCGGCAATTCCAGGGCAATCCTGGTCACGCCGCTGGGCTTGTCCGCCACGACCCCCGATCTTCGACGGCCGTGCGCAACCGGCGGCCGTACCTGCTGGAGTACCCCCAGACGGCTGCGCGACGGCCGCGCCGATTGGCCCGGGCGCTCGCCGACGAGCCGCCGACCGCCGTCCCCCCGGCCCGGCTGGCTCGCGTCGCTGTCGACGCGTCGGGGCGCGCTCCCGCCGGGTCTTCGCCCGATTGGAGGACGCGGAGAATACGGCTCAAGGGCCGTATCGATTGGTCGATCCCAAGGAAAGAGCGGTTCCCGGGTTCCGAGAGGTCCGAGCGCCGTGGGGGCGAGAGACTCGCACCCCCACGGCCGCCCGAGCGGCCCGCACGGTCGAAGCCCCCGGGCACGGGGCGGACGGCCGGAACGGACCCCCGGCACCAAGGATTGGGCCGGCCCTCTCCGCAGCCGACATGGAGGTCAGGATGACAGCCAAGCTGGACGTGGACGTGACGGAGCTCTGGCGAGAATTCAAGGAGCGCCCCACCACGGCCTTGCGGAACCGGCTCGTCGAGCGCTACCTGTCCCTGGTGAAATACAACGCGGAACGCATCTGGCAGCGCCTGCCCGAGGGGGTCGACCTCGACGACCTGATCTCGGCCGGCGTGTTCGGGCTCATGGACGCGATCGACGCCTTCGACCTCGGACGCGGGGTCAAGTTCGAGACGTACTGCGTGCCCCGGATCCGCGGCGCCATGCTCGACGAGCTGCGCACCATGGACTGGGTCCCCCGCCTCGTCCGCTCGAAAGCCACCAAGATGGAGGAGGCCCGCAAGGCCCTCGAGGCCGAGCACGGCCGACCGCCGACCGACCAGGAACTGGCCCAGAAGATGGGCCTCTCCCAGGAGGAATACGACAAGATGGCCGCCGACGCCAACGCCGTCGGCCTCATCTCCCTCAACAAGAAGTGGTACGAGACCGACAGCTACAAGGACGTCCGCGAGATCGATATCCTCGAGGACAAGAAGGGGGAAGACCCCACCCGGAGGCTCCAGCGCAAGGACCTGATGCGCATGGTGACCAAGGGGCTCAACCGCAACGAACGCCTCATCATCATCCTCTACTATTATGAAGAGCTGACGATGAAGGAGATCGGCGCCACGCTCGACCTGAGCGAGTCGCGGGTCTCGCAGATGCACTCCTCCATCATCCAGCGGCTCCAGGCCCAGCTCTCGCAGCGACGGCCCGAGTTCGGCACCTGATCCGATCCCGCGATCCCCCCAGCGGATCCGCTCGATCCGCCGCCCGGGGCCGGCGGGTCGCTTCGTTTCCCCCCCGCGCGTGTTATCGTGGCGGCATGGGCCCGCCGAGCTGGCCTGCGGCCCGGGGAGATCCGCCCGATGATCGGCACGATCCTGGGATCCGCAACCCTCCTGCTCGTCGGCCTGAACGCGGCCGACGAGATCGCCTTTCCGGCCTCGAGACGGCTCCGGCCAGGGGCCAGGGTCGCCCCCTCCTCGAGGACGTCCTCGCCGCCCTGGCTGTCGCCTTCGAGGCATCCTGGTGGCCCACCGTCCACTGGGCGATGCCCGGGCCGGCCGACTGGAAGCCGTTCGGGTTCCTCGTCGTCGAACTGTCCAACCCCGGCCCCAGGCCCGTCGAGGCGCACATCCGCATCGACGACTCGGCCGAGGCCGACGGCCTGAAGCATTGCCGGACCGCCCGCGGCGTCGTCCCGCCGGGTTCCGTCGCCAGGCTGGCCGTCGACTTCACCGCCTCCAACCCGGAGGCCCTCGGCATGAGGGCCGGGCCGCCGCTCCCGGGAGCCCTGCTGGCGACCGCCCACGGCGACCCGAAGTTCGACCGGGGCCACATCGTCGCCGTGAAGCTGTTCCTCAACCAGCCCGCGCAGGCCGAGCGCCTGGTCGTCAGGTCGGCCACGCTCCTGCCGGCGCGGTCGCTCGACGGCATCGTCGATCGGTTCGGCCAGTACGCCGGCGCCGAATGGCCGGGCAAGCTCCGCGAGGAGGCCGAACTCGTCCGCCGCCGCGAGGACGAGGCCGCCGAACTGACCCGGATCAAGGCGATGCCCGGCCGCGACAAATTCGGCGGCTGGGCCGACGGGCCGAAGCAGGACGCCACGGGGTTCTTCCGCACCGAGCGGGTCGGCGGAGTCTGGTGGCTGGTCGATCCCGAAGGCCGACTGTTCTTCTCCAGCGGCGTCGATTGCCTCCGGCCCGGCTCGGAAACCCGCGTGACCGGCCGCGAATCGATGTTCGCCTGGCTGCCGAAGCCGGGCGACCCGCTGGCCGCTTGCTTCGGCGCGACCGGCCGGGCGGTCCGCGGCACGGCCGGCCCCGGCAAGACGTTCGACTTCTACCAGGCCAACCTCCGCCGCAAGTACGGCGACGACTTCCGCGACTCGTGGCAGGACGTCAGCCTCCGCCGGCTGCCGTCCTGGGGCTTCAATACGGTGGGCAACTGGTCCGACTGGTCGTTCTACCGCAACGGCCGGGTGCCGTACGTGGCCACCGTCGGCATCTACGGCGACCACGCCCGCGTCGCCAGCGGCTCGGATTACTGGGGGCAGATGCACGACCCGTTCGACCCCAAATTCGCCGAGGATGTCGCGAAGGCCATCGCCCCGGTCGCGAAGGCCATCCAGGGCGATCCCTGGTGCGTCGGCGTCTTCGTCGACAACGAGTTGAGCTGGGGAGCCGACGGCGAGGCCGGCCGATACGGCCTGGCCCTCGGGGCCCTGGCGGCCAGGCCCGATTCGCCGGCGCACCGGGCCTTCCTCGACCTCCTCAGGAAGCGTTACGGATCCATCGACAAGCTCAACGCCTCGTGGAACTCGAAATTCGAGAGCTGGGACGAACTCGACCGCGCCGGCTACTCGCCCAAACCGCCGTTCGCCAACACGGCCGACCTGGGCGACTTCGTCGTGGAGCTGGCCAACCGCTACTTCGAGGCGGTCCGCGGGGCCCTCAAGAAGGCCGACCCCGACCACCTCTACCTCGGCTGCCGGTTCGCCTGGCGGACCCGCGAGGCGATCTCGGCCGCGGCGAAGCATTGCGACGTCGTCTCGTTCAACATCTACAAGGAACGGGTCGATCCCCAAGAATGGGCCTACCTCAACGACCTGGGCAAGCCGGCGATCATCGGCGAGTTCCACGCCGGCGCGCTCGACCGCGGGATGTTCCACACCGGGCTGGTTTCCGCCCGCGACCAGGCCGATCGGGCCCGGATCTTCCGCGAGTACCTCTCCAGCGTGATCGACCATCCGGCCCTGGTCGGCTGCCACTGGTTCCAGTACGCCGACCAGGCGCTCACCGGCCGCGCCCTCGACGGCGAGAACTACAACATCGGCCTGGTGACCATCACCGATACCCCCTATCCCGAAATGGTCGCGGCCGCGCGAGACATCCATTCGGGTTTGTACACAAGGCGGGCCCAGGTGCCGCCCCCGCCCGCCGAAAAGTGAACCCAAACCGAAAAAACCGCCGAACCTGCGTTCCATGAACGCCCGTTTTGCCGCTTAATGAGTGGGTGACGAAATGCGGCCCCCGGACGGATCCGCTCGGGCCGCCCCAATATCCCCACCGATGCCCTTGGCCCCCGCCGTTACCGGGGACTCGCACCCCCCCCGCGCAGCCAGGCTCTCCGCAACACCCGATCGATCGGTCCGGCGAGGATCTCACGGATGGTCTCCTCGACATCGCGACGCATCGAGGCCCTCGACGGGCTTCGGGGGCTGGCCGCCCTGCTGGTGGTGGTCCGCCACCTGGCCGTGCTTTACGAGGTCTCGCTCGACCCGGCGACGGTGGCCATCCTGATGCCGTTCCGCCACGGGCCGATGGGGCATCCGCTCTTCTTCGTGCTGACCGGATTCGGCCTGAGCCGTGCGGCCGGCATCCGCGAGGGCGGCGACCCGTTGCCGGCCGGCCGGTTCTTCGCCCGGCGGTTCCTGCGGCTGGCCCCGCCCTACTACGCGGCGTTGCTCCTCTACCTGGCCGTCCCCGAATGGCCCGGCGACGAGGGGAAGTATCGGATCCGCCTGGAGCCGGCGGGACTGCCGGCCGTGCTCGAACACCTGACCTTCACCCACGGGTTCCGGCCGGGCTCGGTTTTCGCGATCAGCCCGCCGCTCTGGTCGATGTCCCCGACCTTCCAGTTCCTCCTGATCTTCCCGCTGCTGCACGGGTTGGCGCGTCGGCGGGGCGGCGCCGGGGCGGTCGCGGCGGTGCTCGGTTTCTGGCTGGCGGCGCGGGTGGCGGTCGAGGCGGCCTGGGGCGTCGAGACGATGGCCTTCGCGGCGGTGGCGGCGCACCGGCTGGGGTTCTTCCTGCTGGGGATGGCGGTCGCGTTCGGGGAGGATCGGCTCCGAGGCGGCCGGATCGGGCCGGCCGGCTGGGGTCTGGCGTCCGCGGCCTTGCTCCTGGGCGCCCTGGCCGCCCAGGAGACGACCTGGGGATGGCCTGTGGACTTGCTGTATGCGACCGGATACGCGTCCCTGCTGGCCGCGGTGATCGCCGGATCCGGCCGGGGCGGGCTGGTCGATCGACTGGGGTCGATGGCCATCCTGAAACGCCTGGGCGCCTGCTCGTATGCGATCTACATCACCCATGACCTGGCGTTGACGCGCTGGATCGGCTTCTACCGGAAGCTCGTGCCCAACGTCGGCCCGGTCCCGGACCTGGCGATGCTGATCCTCGCGGTGGCGGCGGCCCTGGCGGCGGCCGACGCCTTCCATCGGGGCGTCGAACGGCCCCTGGCCGGGCTTCAGAGCAGGCTCATCGGGTCGACGTCCACGGCCAGCTCCACGTCCCGGGGCGCCGCCAGGGCGGGCAGGCACTCGCGGAGCATCGACAGCAACGCTCGGGGCTCGGGGCCCCTCAACTGCACGTGGAATCGGAACAGGTCGCGGATCTTCACCACGGGCGCCGGCGCCGGGCCCATGATCTGCACGCCCGGGGGCGCCGAAGCCGCCAGCGACATGGCGACCTCCTGAATGAACTTGCCCACCGCCCCCTCGTCGGGGCCCCGCGCGATCAGGCGGACCAGCCGGCCGAACGGCGGCCGGCCCGATTCCCGTCGGTGCGGCAACTCGCCGGCGACGAACGCCAGGTAGTCGTGGCGGGCCGCCAGGGCGATCGCCGGGTGGTCGGGGCAGAACGTCTGGACCAGCACCTTGCCGGGCCGGTCGCCCCGGCCGGTCCGGCCGGCCACCTGCGCCACCAGCTGGAAGGTCCGCTCGGCGGCCCGGAAGTCGGGCAGGTGCAGGCCGGTGTCGGCGTTGACGACCCCCACCAGCGTCACGTCGGGGAAGTCGAGCCCCTTGGCGATCATCTGCGTCCCCAGCAGGATGTCGACCTGACCCTTGCGGAAGGCCCCCAGCGTCTGCTCGTGGCTGCCGGGCGACCGCATCGTGTCCGAATCCATCCGGCGGACGACCCGGTCGAAGAACGCCTCCTTGACCTCGCGCTCCAGCCGCTCGGTGCCGATCCCGCCGAAGTGGAGCCGCTGGTTGCCGCACTGGGGGCAGCGCTGGGGCGGGTCGCGCTCGGCGTCGCAGGTGTGGCAGAGCGCCTTGCCGCGCTGCTTGTGGTGCGTCAGGGCCACGTCGCACGAGTCGCACTTCACCACATGGCCGCAGCCGGGGCAGAGGATGAACGTGTGGAAGCCCCGACGGTTGAGCAGCAGGATCACCTGCCCGTCGTCGTCGAGCGCCTGCTCGATCGCGCGCCTCAGCGGGGCGCTCAAACCGCCGATCGGCCGGCCGGGCTCGGGCTTCTCGTTGCGGAGGTCGATCAGGGCGACCTCGGGCATCGGCCGGTCGGCCACGCGACGGGCCAGCGTCAGGCGGGTGAACCGCTTCCGCTCGCAGTTCTGCCAGGTCTCCGCGGGGTGGCCGACCCCAGGATCACCGGCAGCCCCTCGATCTGCGCCCTTCACCGCCACGTCGCGGGCGTGGTAGCGGGGGGTGGTCTCCTGCTTGAAGGTCGATTCGTGCTCCTCGTCGATCACGATCAGGCCCAACTTCCGGGCCGGCGCGAAGATGGCCGAGCGGGCGCCGACGACCACCTGGACCTCGCCCCCGGCGATCGCCCGCCAGTGCCGGTGCCGTTCGGCGTCGGTCAGGTGCGAGTGGAGCACGGCGACCCTGTCGAACCGCCTGCGGAACCGCCGGATCGTCTGCGGCGTCAGGCTGATCTCCGGGACCAGCACGATCGCCTCGCGGCCGGCCGCCACGACCCGCTCGATCGCCTGCAGGTAGACCTCCGTCTTGCCGCTCCCGGTCACGCCGTGGAGCAGGAAGGTGGAGAATTGCTTGGCATCCAGGGCCGGGGCCAGCTGGCCGAGCACCGCTTCCTGCTCGCCGGTCAACGCGGCGGGGGGGGCCCCATCGTGGCCCGTCTCGGGCGAGGTCGAGGCGGCATGCTCCCCGCGATCGACCCGCCTGCGGACGGTCCGCAGCAGCCCCTTCTTGCGGAGCGTCAGCACGATCGACGGCTTGCAGCCGACCAGCCGGCAGGCGTCCTCGACGGTCATCCAGTCGTCGGCCTTGCAGACGACGTCGAGGATCTCGGCCTGCTTCGAGGTCAGCTTCAACGTCTCCCGGGCGAGGCGGACCTCGTCGGGCACGGTCAGGCAGACGCGGATCCGCGTGCCGGCCCCCTTCTTCACCCCGGCCGGCACGACGGCGTCGAGCGCCTGGCCCCAACTGCACAGGTAATACGAGGCGATCCAGCGGGTCAGTTCCAGCATCGCCGCGTCGATCAGCGGCGGGTCGTCGAGCAGGTCGGCGACGTCCTTGATCCGCGCCGGATCCAGCCCCGATTCGGGGTCGAGCACCTCGTCGACCCGCACGACGTAGCCGACCGCCGACGTGTTCCCCCGGCCCAGCGGCACCGCGACCCGGGCGCCGGGCTTCAGGCGGCTTCGGATTTCCTCGGGGATCCGGTAGGTGAAGACGTCGTCGAGCGGGCGGTTGAACACCACGCCGGCGAACGGGCCGTCGGGGGCCGTGTCGAACAGGGCGGCCTGCGAGGAGGGCCGCTTCCCTTTGCGGTTGACGGCGCTCATCCGCGTCCCCTATCGTCGGTCTCGCGGGGCGAATCCCCCGATCGATGAGTGATTGTACACCCTGTCTGGACTAGCGTCCACGGTCGAAGGCGATGCGACTCGGCCTCTTCGGCGGCACGTTCGACCCCATCCACCTGGGCCACCTGATCCTCGCCGAGGCCTGCCGCGAGGCCCAGAAGCTCGACAAGGTCTGGTTCGTCGTGGCCGGCGCCCCGCCGCACAAGAGGGGCGATCGCACGCCCGTCGCCGACCGCCTGGAGATGGCCCGGATCGCCATCGCCGGCAACCCGGCGTTCGAGGTCTCCGAGGTCGAGGCCCACAGCCCGGGGCCCCACTACAGTATCGACACCCTGGCGAAGATCCGGGAGCAACGGCCCGGGGATGACCTGTTCTTCCTGATCGGTGCCGACAGCCTCCGCGACCTCCCCACCTGGCGGGAACCCCAACAAATCGCGGCGATGGCCCGGATCGTGGTGGTGAATCGGCCCGGGATCGACCCCGAAATCCTGGAAGATCTGCCCGATTTCGGCCCCGGGACGTTCCCCCTGGAACGGGTCGATATCCCCCCCGTCGGCATCGCCTCCACGGACCTCCGGCGAAGTCTGGCGGAGGGCCGGAGCGTCCGATACCAGGTGCCCCGGGGAGTCGAGGCTTACATCCGTGCCCAGCAGCTCTATCGGATTGCCAAATAGCAAGTTCGGTACGGACCGGGTACGCCGCCCCCGTTTTTCGGGGGCCATTTATGCCGACTTTACCGGTCCTGACCCGCCCCTCAGCGGGGCAAATCGGGCCCGTCCGGCGGCCTCGGGGCGCCGATCGGCGGTTGGAGCGTGCTTTCGCCGCCGATCACCCGCTTGTTGCCCTTCCCGTCGCAGTCCACCCCGTTCCACGTCGCGTCGCTAAACGTTTCCGTCTCATAGGGTTTCGCCATCGCGGCCGCTTCCCGGGCGGCGTTTCGGGAATCGCGATCGTAGTACCGCTGCTCGCGGTGCAAAATGCGGATCATGGCGTCGATCTGGTCGTACGGGCAGAGCCGGCTCAGCTCGTTGGGCAGGTGGATCCCCAAGGGCCCGACCCGGAACATCACCGGGTACTTCTTCTGCACCGCGTGCATCTCGCGGTCGTAGCTGACCATCAGGTTGCCGCGGATCGCCTTGAACCCCTTCAGGTTGCGGTAGTACGACGACTCGTACCTCGCGCTACCGGTGCAGCTTGCGGTACTCGTCGGAGAGGAACAGCAGCACGTCCTATCGACCGGCGCGTGTCGACCGTGATCAGGTCGCGGCTGGGCCTTCTCCAGGAGGTTGCGGAGGTTCATCACGTGCTTCTGGACCCAGCCCAGGAGGTGCTTCAGGTCCTCCTCCAGCGCGTCCAGGCCCATCCGATACTCGCGGAACTCGGGCGAGCGCGGTCGGCCCCGGCGTCCTGGAGAACTTCCGGTGCAGCTCCATCAGGCGGGGCTCGGCGATGGCATTCGAATGCAAGTAGGAGAACTCCCGAGCGGCCGGATCCTTCATCTCCTTGCCGCGCGAGGCCAGGTCGACATCCTTCAGCAGGGTGGGGTAGGCATCTCGAACCCTGGCCGAAGACGATCTTGCGAGCCCGGGCGCGTTCCCAGATCCGCAGCGAGGTCTCCAGCCGGACGATCTCGGCCTCCAGCGGCTTGCGACGCTCGGCCTTGTGCTTGTCGATGGCATTAATGGCCTGCGACTGGATGGCCCGATCGCACTTCTCGCCCATGAACCGGGCGGTGGCCATCCGATCGACGCACGCGGCCTCGTCGTTGGACTCGGGGCGATGCTCGGCATAGAGGTGCCCCTGGATCTCGCGATAATGGCCGACCTCCGACACATGAATGGTCTTCGCGGTACACCCATGGGAAGTGGCATTCTGCGTCGGATCGGTCCCATCGGGCCGGAGCGGCCCATTGCGGGTGGTGAGCCCCTCCAGGGGCCGCGACAGGTGGAAAATGGCCTGGGCCCCGGCGGCGGAGGGGTCGTCGGCCATGGCGATATCGTTGGGCGAAGCCGGCGGCTCGGACCGGTTCACGAACTCGCCGAGCGGCCGGTTGGGCAGCCCGCTCAGGGCATCCGGACGAACGACCGGGGAATCATTGTTGCCGCGAGGGGGGATCGGCTGGGGAGCGAACATGATCGGAACCTTGGGTACATGAAGAACTCATGGACGTCAGGCTCTTCCGAAAAAGCTCGGCTCCTCCCCGGGCCGAATGCATGGATGCGGCTCCGGTCTGGGATGGGGACATCCCAACGTGGAGAGTATCGATCACGGGAGGCAAGCGGGCCAGGGAAACCTCGCCGGTTTCCCGGGCGGACGATCGGTTGTGCCGAAACTCGGGATTGGTAGGCCGCACGGCCGGGTGGCACGGGACGGCGAAGCCGATGAAACCCGTGTGAAAAGCCACCCTCTAGGAGCCTCATCCTCGGGCCTGGCCGGCAGCCGGTAGCCAACGCCCGCGGGCCGAAAACGCCGGCGGGCGCCGCTCACACGGGTTCCGCTTCGCGGGGAACCCGTGCCACCCGACGGAAGCTGACTACCAACACGGACGAGCGCGTAGGGTCCTTGAACTTGCCCGTGTCGAGGCCGAAAATCATGGCGTGTAGGCGTGCCGCGGAGGGAGAAGGTCCAAGCTCGCCTGGACCAGCTTGCCACCCTGGCTCCAACGGCGAGACCAGGCCCAGCCCGAAGAGACAGCCCACCCGGATCCCTGGGGGTGAAGAGAACGCCATGACCACCATCTCGATCGAGGAGGCCGGGAGCCGGCTGTCGGAATTGATCCACCGGCTCGCCCCCGGCGAGGAGATCGTGATCACCGAGGGCGATCGGCCCGTCGCCCGCCTGATCCCGACGCCCGCCCCGACCGAGACGCGAAAAGTCCCGAAGTTCGGCACGTTGCGGGGGACGGTGCTGTCGATGGAGCATTTCGACGATCCCCTGGACGATTTCGCGGAATACATGTGATGCGGCTGCTGCTCGACTCGCACACGCTGATCTGGGCCGTCGACGATCCCGACCGGCTCAGCCCCGGGTCGCGAGCGATCCTCCAGGATCCGTCGAATGACCGCCTGGTCAGCCCGGCGACCTTCTGGGAAATCGGGATCAAGGTCGGCCTGGGCAAACTCCCGCTCTCCATCGCCTACCGCCCCTGGATGGAGCAAGCCATCCAGGACCTGAGCCTGACCCTGCTGCCGATCACCCTCGACCACGCCGAAAAGCAATCCAAGCTACCCTGGCACCATCGCGACCCGTTCGACCGCATGCTCGTGGCCCAGGCCCTCGTCGAAGGCGTACCGCTCGTGAGCGCCGATCCGGCCGTCGATGCGTATGGAATCCATCGGCTCTGGTAATACGGGGGCTGGAACAGGTAGCTTGCATGCTGGTGAGCCCGAAAGGCCCTTGGTAGGTCGCACAGCCAGCCGACCGTGCCGTCTGCCGGTGCAAGTGCAATCATCCATTTCCCGGGCTTCCCTACGGAATCTCGGGCAGTCCTGGGCTGGGCCACCCGAGCCACCCGTCCGTCCTGGTTTGACACCTGTTCCGGTTTGAAGTTTCGTCGTCACACGACGCGGGCGGCTGCGTAGAAGCGGCGTTGCGTCGGGGGCCGGGCCTATGACTCCGGCATCGGTCGCCTGGGGTGATCCCGATCGCGCGGTCGTCCGACCGCAATCCTCGGCATGACCCCGGGATTTGTGTTCTAGCCATATGTCTTGCGGCATCGTTCGGGCCGGCGGTTCGGCCGCGCGATGGGGAGGCTGGGATGACTGCGGTCGGCTGGCTTGTGGCGTGGGCGCTGGGGTCGGTGCTGCTCGGGGCGGGGCTGTCGAAGCTCGCCGATCCGGGCGGATTCGCCTCGACGCTCGAGGCGCTCGGCGCGCCGGGGTGGTGGGCCCGACGGTTCGCGGTCGCCCTGCCGTTGGCCGAGGTTCTGGCCGGCCTGGGCGTGCTGTTCGCCCCGCACTGGGGCCCGTCGCGGGGGGCGGTGGCGGTGCTCGGCTGCGGGTTCGCCGCGGCGGGCGTCGCCGGCCTGCGGAGCCGCAGGGAGATCCGTTGCCATTGCTTCGGGCCCGCGGCGATCGGCGGCCGGCTGGGGGCCGCCCAGGTGGCGGCACTGCCCGCCTACCTGGGGGGCGCGTGGCTGCTGGGGCGCGCGTTCCCCGGCCCGCCGCCGCCGGCCTGGGGCGCGTCGTTGTTCGCCGCGTCGGGGCTCGCGCTCGCGGCGATCCGGGTCGTGGCCGTGCGCGGGGCGTTCGTCGAGGCTCGCGGGGACCGCCTGTCGGCGGAGGAGATGTATTTATGGCTGCCGCGGCATTGATCGGTGTCGGGATCCTGGCGGTCCTGGTGTTCCTGCTGCTGGGGGTGGTGGCCGAGCTCTTCCGCGACGTCCGCCAGATGCGCGACGCGTTGGGGATCCTCGACCGACCGCAGCCGGTCGCCATCGGCGACGCGGCCGGCGCGCCGCCGAGCCGGTTCGGCCTGCCGGCCGAGCTGGACGACGAGCCCTCGGCGCTGGTGATGTTCCTGTCCGACCGGTGCGCGACCTGCCGGGTGCTGGCGGCGACGATGGGCGGTGCGCTGCCGGCCGGCCTGTGGATCGTGGTCGAGGCGGCGTCGGAACGGTCGGCGGCCGACTTCGTCCGGGACTACCGGTTGGAGCACGCCGCCGGCGAGGGGCGCGTGATCATCGACCGCGAGGGGTCGATCGCCGCCCGCCTCGAGCTGACGCTGTCGCCGGTCGCGTATCGCGTCGAGGAGGGCGTGTTCCGCGACGCCGCTACCGTGCCCTCGGTGCGTTACCTCGTGTCGATCCTGCCCGAGCCCGGCGCGGCGCCCGTCGGCGCCTAGCCTATCCCTGGTCCTGGCCCAACGAGGAGGTCCCGCCGATGCCCCGCCTCTACACCGTCCAGCGCGGCGACAGCCTGAGCACGATCGCCGCACGCCACGGCTTCCGCGACTGGCGGCTCATCTACAACTTCGAGGGCAACCGACTGTTCCGGCAGCGGCGGCCCAACCCCAACCTGATCTTCCCGGGCGACGTGATCGCGATCCCCGACACGGCCACGCCCACGGCGCACCCGGCGGCGGTTCCAGGCCCGCCGGTCCTCATCACCGACGGCAAGTGCTGCTCGTTGGCGAGGATGGACAACGAATGCCAGCACCCGGCGGGGGACAAGGGGGCCTATACCTGCCCGCCTGGGTACGTCCGGCAGTTCTGGACCTGCCTCGAGGGCTCGCGGACGATCGGCTGCGGCGAATGCGCGAAGGCACCCAGTACCGCATGCTGGGTCGGGCCGTTCGACTGCTCCATCTGGTGGTACATCTGAACCGTGCGGTCGGGACTAACCCCGATGGGAGGCTCGGACATGGCGGACCTCGTGCTCGGCCTGTTGCTCGCCGCCGTGGCCGGCTTCGCGCAACTGTACAGCCCCTGAGGGGTGTCGATGGTGGGAACCATCGGGCCCCTGGTCCAGGGGTCGTTGTCGAAGAGACGCTGGCGGATCCAGGTCACCGCGACATTCGTGTCGGCGTTCGTCGCCGGCGCCCTGATCGTCTTCGGCGCGCTCGCGCTCGTCGGCGCCGCGGCCCGTTCCTGGAACCTGCAGCCGTCGCGGCGGCGCGGCGGCCGTGGGCCTGCTGTTCCTGGCCGGACTCGACCTCGCGGCACGGCGCCGGGGTCGTACTGCCCGATCGGCCTGCGTCGCCAGACCCGCGGCGGCTGCTGTACGGGCGATCGATGCTGGTGGTGGCGCGATCTGGGGGTTCGACACCGGCCTGGCGTTCACCACGTTCGGGTGGCCCGCCTCGACCTGGGAGCGCAATGTTGCTGACCGCCCTGGGATTAGTCGGCTGGCCGACGGGGCTCGCCTACGGCCTGGCCTTCGCCGTGCCCAACGCGATCCGGTTCTGGACCCTCCCGGCGGCCGGGATCGGCAACTCTCAGGTTCCCGTCGATCCAGGCTGGGCCGATCTGCTGGCCCGAGGTCGCCCTGGCAGCTCCGGTCGGCCACGATCCTCGCCGCCGGCGCTGTACTGCTGACGGTCGAGGCGCTCGCGACCAGTTCGTAGGTTACGTCGTTTGACCCAACGATCCCGGGCGTTGCCGTTCTTATGAAATTCCTGGGGCAGGGCGGCTTCGAGGGTGTTTCGGGTTGGGGCCGTGGGGGACTTCACGGAAACGCCGAAGGCCGGGTAGGGGTTGCCTACCCGGCCTTCGGTTGTTGGGTGCCTCGCCTGCCGCTCGCGGCGGGTGCAATACCGGGCGGTGGGCCGCCGGGTAGCAGAATGGTTTGGCGCGGAGCACTGGCAAAGCACACAATTCTTATCGGCTGGCCGGTCGCCGGGCTTGAGGGCATCCCGCCCGTCGGCGGCATCCGCCCGGGAAGCCGATGCATGTTGCGATTCGCCGCCTGGTGGGCCTTCGGGTCGGCCGTCATTTTCGCCCCCCCGGCCCTCGCCGAGGATCCGGTTTTTTCCGGCCGCGAGGTGCCGGCGATCCGCATCACGGTCGCCTCGGACGAGCTGGAGAAGCTGAGGGCCGAGCCCCGCTCCTACGTGCGGGCCGATTTGCGCGAGGGGGAGACGTCGATCCCGCTGGGGCTGAAGCTCAAGGGGGCCGCCGGCAGCTTCCGCGATTGGGACGATCGGCCCGCGTTGACGTTGAACGCCCGCAAGTTCGGCCGGGGCGAGTATCGAGGGCTGGGGAAGTTCCACCTCAACAACTCGGTGCAGGACGAGTCGTACCTGGATGAGCTGATCTGCTCGGAACTCTTCCGCAAGGCCGGCGTGCCCGCCCCCAGGGTGGGGCATGCGCGGGTCTGGCTGAACGGCCGGGACGTCGGCCTGTACGTGCTCAAGGAAGGTTTCGACCGGGGCTTTTTGGCCCGGTCGTTCCCCGACCCGCGCGGCAACCTCTACGACGGCGGATTCGTCCAGGACCTCGACGCCGAGCTGGAGAAGGACGAAGGGGACGGGGTCGACGACCGCAGCGACCTCCGCGCGATCGTCGCGGCCGCCTCCGACCCCGACCCGGCCTCGCGCGCGAGGCGGCTGGAAACGCTCGTGGACATGGACGCGTTCCTGGCCTTCATGGCGATGGAACGGATCACGTGCCACTGGGACGGCTATGTGAACAACGCCAATAATTACCGGCTCTACTTCCCGACGGGCGGCCGGGCCGTGTTCCTCCCCCACGGCATGGACCAGATGTTCGGCGACATCGACATGCCCCTGTTCGAGCACTCGGACCGGCTCGTTGCGGCCCCCGTGATGCAAAGCGACGCCCTCCGACGCCGCTATCGGGAGCGGCTCCGCGAGCTGCTGCCGTTGGCCTCGCCGCCCGACGACCTCCTGCGCAGGGTGGACGAGGCCGCTTCGCGCCTCCGGCCGACGATCGAGGCGATGGGTCGCGAGCCGGCCGAGGCCCACGCTCAGCAGGTCGCCGACCTGAAGGCGAGGATCGCCGACCGGGCCGAACGCCTGGTGGCGCAGCTCGGCGAGCCCGAACAGGAACTGCTCGCGTTCGACGCCCGGGGCGAGGTGCGGCTCGAAGGCTGGGAGCCGTGGCGGGAGGGCGAGCAGGCCGTGGTGGAGGAAGTCCTCGACGGCAACGCCCGCTCGCTCCGGATCCGGGCCGGCGACGAGCCGTGCGTCGCGGCCTGGAGGCGCGACGTCCTGCTGGGGCCCGGCACGTACACGCTCCACGCCAACGCCCGCGCCGAGGGCGTCGCGAAGTTCGAAGACGACGACCGCAGCGGCGTGAGCGTCCGCGAGGAGCGGATCCGCCGCGACCGCGGCCTGCTCGGCACCTTCGGCCCGAAGACGCTGACCTACCGATTCCGCGTCCGCGAGGACCGCAAGCGCGTGCCGCTGATGCTGGAGATGAGGGCCCGGGCCGGCGAGGTCCGCTTCGACCCGGATTCCCTGCGGCTGGTCCGCGAGCCGGAACCGCGGGCGGCCGGGGAGGCCGGGAAGATGCCGCCGCGATGATCGGGCGATGCCCCGCCTCCTTCCGGCGGCTCAGGAGGCCGAGGACGCCCGTCGGCCGTTGCCGGGCTTGGTGCCGCTGGCGGAGTCCTCGGCCCTGGGCTTGACCCGGCGCGTGAGCACGGCGAAGGGGCTGTCGGCCTCCTGCCGCTTGAGGCGGGCGTAGAGGTAATCCTCGTATTTGCAGGGGTAGACCGTCAGCTTGCCCGCCTCGACCTCGATCACCTTGTTGGCCACGGCGCGGATGAAGTGCTCGTCGTGCGAGATGAAGCAGAGCGTGCCCGTGTAGTCGTTGAGGGCGTCTTCGAGGACGTCGCGGCTGGCGATGTCGAGGTGGTTGGTCGGCTCGTCCATCATGATGAAGTTGTGGGCGACCGTCAGGATCCGCACCAGGCAGAGGCGGGTCTTCTCGCCGCCGGAGAGCGCCCCGACCGGCTTGTCGGCGGCGTCGCCGGAGAACAGGAAGGCGCCCAGCATGTTCCGCAGGGCCCCCTCGCTGGCGCCGGGGTGGACTTCCCGCAGGTTGTCGATCACCGTCGCCTTCATGTTCAACGCTTCGACGCGGTGCTGGGCGAAATAGGTGGCGAACACGTTGCTGCCGAACGCCACCTCGCCCCGCGTCGGCGTGTGGACGCCCGCCAGGAGCTTCATGAGGGTCGTCTTGCCGGCGCCGTTGGGCCCGACCAGCACCACCTTGTCGCCCCGGTCGATCTCCAGGTCGAGGCCGCTATAGACGATCTTCGTGCCGTAGGCGAAGGCGACGTCGGCGAACCGGGCGACGACCTGGCCGCTCCGGGGCGGCTCGGGCAGGCGGATCCGCACGGTGGCGTTGTCGGACTGGGGCGCGTCGATCCGGTCGATCTTGTCGATCGCCTTGAGGCGGCTCTGGGCCCTCGCGGCGGTCGCGGCGTTGGCCCGGTTGCGGTCGACGAAATCCTGCATCTGCCGGATCTTCTTGCGCTGCGAGTCGAACGACGCCTGGTGGACCGCCAGGCGGTGGTCCTTCTGCGGCAGGTAGTCGGAGTAGTTGCCGCTGTAGGAATAGAGCTTGCCCAGCTCCAGCTCGAACGTCTTGGTGATGACGCGGTCGAGGAAATCGCGGTCGTGGCAGGTGATCAGGATGGCGCCGGCGTAGGAGCGGAGGAACTCCTCGAACCACTTGACGCTGAGGAGGTCGAGGTGGTTGGTGGGCTCGTCGAGCAGGAGCAGATCATGCTCGAAGGCGAGCAGGCCGCCGAGGGCCAGGCGCATCGCCCATCCGCCCGAGAGGGTGGCGACCGGGGCGTCGAGCTGGGCGACGGAGAAGCCCAGGCCCAGCAGGATCGCCTTGGCGCGGGCCTCCATCTCGTAGCCGCCGGCGGAATGGAACGCCTCCATGGCGTCGTCGTAGTCGTGCAGGGCTTTCGGGTCGCCCTCGTCCAGGCCCTTCATGACGGCCTTGAGCCGCAGGTCGGCCTCGGTCCAGGGGCCGAGGTGGTTCAGCATGTTCTCGAAGACCGTGCCGTCGCGGAGCGGGTGGATCTCCTGCGGCAGGTAGCCGATCGAGCACTTGCGGTCGCGGAGCAACTCGCCCGAGTCGAGCGACTCGCGTCCCATCAACACCTTGAACAACGTCGATTTGCCGGCCCCATTCTTCCCCAGCAGGCCGATCCGCTCGCCGCGGACGATCGAGGCATCGACGCCGTCATAGATCGTCTGCTTGCCGAACTTCTTGCGGGCGTTGACCAGGCGGATCATCGGGGGATTGGCCTCGCGGTACGGGCAGGGAGGAGAAGAGAAGGGGGCCGGGACGCCGGTTCGGATTTCGAGCCGGCCGGGCCGGTCGTGGCCATCGGGTGGGGAAAGCTCGCGGGAAAGAGGAAATATTTTAACGGAGACGGGGGGCCTGGGCAAGAGCAGGGCAGGATCGTAGGCGACGCCCTATCACAAAGGCGGAATCCTATTGTATGGATAGGTAATCTTGGTAGTAGACGACCAACCCCAAAATCGTACGTCTTGTAGGGTCCGCTCTTGCGGACCTCCGGGACGCAACCCCCTCGGAGGTCCGCAAGAGCGGACCCTACGCCATTCGGGGACGTACGCACCCGTTTGGCCTTGGCGGTCCACTAATTCGACTCTTACTCGCTTGAGCAGTCCTTGAGCAGTCGTCCGGCCCGCTCCCACAACGCCGTCCAGGCCGCACGTTCGGCTTCCGGGAAGGCCTCCAGCGCGGCCGGGTCGCGGACGCCGGCGAGGTCGGCGTCGGCCTGCCAGTGCCGCAGGGTCTGGACGACCAGGGGCCGGTCCTTCGGCTGGGATTCGGCGACCGTGGCCCAGGCCGTCAGCTCGGCGTCAAGCCAGTCGCGGGCCTGGGTTCGGAGCCTCGCCCGTTCGGCCTCGTCGGGCGGCGGGTCGTCCTTGCCTTGGCCGGTGCTCGCGAGTGCCGCGGCGCAGGCGGCGTTGTAGAGATGCTGAGCCTGACGATCCTCGACAATCCCTGGTTCCGACTCGATGGCCCTCGCCCAGAGCCGCGCCAGAACAAGCGTGGATGCCTCTGTCAGAGCACATCTTGGCGAACTCAAGCAATTCGGCAAAGTCGCGGGGCTGGTCATCGCCGGCGAGGACGGAAGGGAGGCGGTTCGCGAGCAGCATCAACCGCTCCGCCTCTGCTATCCAGTCTGAGGAAGGGTAGGACCAGACCTGCTGTTTCGAACCCATTTCGTGGCCGAGGCGCAGTTCGGTAAGCGACTCCGAGAAGGAACCGAGTCGTTTGAGAAGTAGGCCTAGATTGCAATGGGCCTCTGCGAACTCGGGCCGAAGCCGGATCGCCATGCGGAATGCGGCGATCGCCTCCTCGACCTCCCCCCGGGCCGCCAGCACGAGGCCGAGGTTGTACTGTGTCGCGGAATCGTCGGGCCGAAGCCGGATCGCCTCCCGGTAAGCGGAAATTGTCTCGCCGACCTCGCCTTGAGTCTCAAGGGCATCGCCGAGGCTTCGATGAGGCCTCCGCGAACTCGGGCCGAAGCCGGATCGCCATGCGGAATGCGGCGATCGCCTCCTCGACCTCCCCCCGGGCCGCCAGCACGAGGCCGAGGTTGTACTGTGTCGCGGAATCGTCGGGCCGAAGCCGGATCGCCTCCCGGGTGACTGCCAAGGCCTCGTCAAGCCGTCCTAGGCCGAGCAAGCGCGACCCCGAGGTTGTTGAAGGAGATAGGGTCGTCGGGCTGCAGACAGATCGCCTGGCGGTAAGCGGCGATCGCCTCCTCCAACATGCCCCGAGCCGCCAGCGCGTTGCCCAGCATGTCATGGGCTGAGGCCTTGTCGGGCCGAAGCCGGATCGATTCGCGCAAGGAAGCGATTGCCTCTTCCGATTCACCTTTATCAAAGAGTGCATGGCCGAGGTTGAAGTAAGGATCTGAGTGGCTGGGCTGCAGCCGAATCGCATCGCGGAAGGCCTCTATCGCCCCGTCCAACATGCCCTGGGCCGCCAGCGCAATGCCGAGGTTATTGTAGGCGACCCAGTGGTCCGGCTTCAGCTTGATCGCCTCCTGGCATGCGGAGATCGCCTCGTCCGACCTGCCCAGTCGCCTGAGCGCGACGCTAAGAGCGCCCTGAAACTCAGCCCGGCCCGGCGCCAAACGGATCGCCTCGCGGTATGAGGCGGTTGCTTCTTGAAGCTCATCCAACTTTGTCAGGCTTATACCTAGGTTATGGTAAGCCTCGGCGAGCCCGGGTCTCAGCCGGATCGCCTCGCGGTAGGCGGCGACAGCCTCCTCGGTCTTTCCCAGCAATTCCAAGGCGTTGCCATGATCATGATGGGCCACAGCGTCGTCGGGCCGAAGCCGGATCGCTTCGCATGCCGCTCGAATAGCACGATCGACCAGGGTGTTGGCCGGCAGCCCCTTCTCAAGGAGATATGTGCCGTAGCAAACCAGATCGCGTGCGTCCGCCTCGTGCCGGTCCACTAGTTCGCGGAAAACCGCCTCTGTTTCGGTGGACCTGCCTCGCGCCTCCAGAAGGTGAGCCAGGGAATGTCCCGTGCCCGGCTCGATGGCCTGGGCGACTCGGTAATAGCCGATGGCTTCAGTCCGTTCCTCGGGGCCCAACTCCTCTAGGAGCATGGCGAGATCGTGGTTGATCCAGAGATCGTGGAGGTGACGGGCGACGCCGTCTCGGAGCACCGAGACGGATAGAGCCCTGTCGTCGTTCTCGACCAGACGGGCCAGCAGAGTGATCGCCGCGGGGCTGAGACGGCCGACCCGGTCGGGTTGCTGCGCGAGGCTCTTCAGTTGCTCGGTGTCCTTCCGTGCCCAAGCCTGGCGCAGTTCCTGCCGAGTCGGCTCGGGATCGATTCTTGAGGAGAGGTCGATCCAGCTTTGCCATTCGTCGGTCCCGCCCGCGGTCGACCGGACCAGGATGGCGGCTTCGTCCAAGCCAGACGCCAGTGCGATGCGGATCACCTCGGGACGGTCCCCGAGGCGCACCCCGAGTTCGGCCGGATCGGTCGCATCATCGACACCGTAGTTACGGAACCACCTGCGGAAGCTGTCGAGCGTGCCGGCCTCGCCGACCTCCTGCCGGAGGTTGCGGATGCGGACTAGGCCGGCGAGCAGCTCGCGGTCGAGGCGGGCGGCCCGGGATTCGCGATCGGCGCGGTCGAGGAAGTCGAGGATGCGTTGCTTCGGACGGCCGCCGATTGAGGATCGGTCGATTGCCTCGCGGAGCGCCTGGGCCTGGCCGTCGGCGCGGTTCCAGGGGGCCTCCTCCTTCGGGTCGGCGGCTCGTGCCTGGTCGAGGGCGCCTTCGGCGGCCGCGAGCAGGCGGTCAGCCTGCTGCTGGTCGGCGTCGATGCGGCGGAGCCACCAGAGCCCGGCGCCTCCGGCCAGAACGGCCAGCGCCACGAGCGAGCCGGCCAGGGCCACGGTGCGGAGGCGGCGGGAGCGTTCGGCGGCGGCGCGGGCCTGTGCCTCGCGGGTGAGTTCGTCGGCGACGATGCGGCGCTTCTGCTCCTCCTCGGCCCGGGCCTCGGCCTCGACCTGGGCGAGCTCGGCCTGGTGCAGGCGCAGGCGGACCAGCTCCTGGTAGGCGGCCACCTGCTGGGCCACCGCCGCGCCGTCGCGGGGTCGGGCGTCGGGGTCGGGGTTGAGGCAGGTCCTCGCCAGGTCCTTTAACTCGGGGTCGGTGTCGCAGGCTTCGAGGCGGGCGAGGGCGTCGGCCAGGTCGGCCCTTGCGGCGCGGGCGATCAGCACCTGGGCCGATCCGCCCCGGTAGGCGGGGGACCCGGTGAGGATCGCGCACAGGATCGACCCGAGCGCGAACACGTCGGTCCGCTCGTCGATCCGCGAGATCTGCCCGAGGGCCTGCTCGGGGGCCATGTAGGCGGGGGTGCCCATCGTGTCGCCGGTGCGTGAGAGCCGGCCTTCGCCGTTGCCGTGGGTTCGGACGATGCTGTCCTCGGGGTCGGCCTCGCCGGGCGGCTCGGGCTGGCCCAGGAGCCGGGCCAGGCCCCAGTCCATCACCTGGACCTCGCCGAAGGCGCCGACCATGATGTTGGCCGGCTTCAGGTCGCGGTGGACCACGCGCTTGCTGTGGGCGTAGGCGATCGCCTGCGCCACCTGCTCGAAGATCGCCAGGAACCGGGGCAGGTCGGTCGACGGGTCGGGCCGTTCCTTCAGCAGCTCGGAGAGGGTTCGGCCCTTCACCAGCTTCATGGTGTAGTAGGGGCGGCCGTCGGGCAGCGTGCCGCATTCGTGGATCGGCGGCACGCCGGGGTGCTGCAACTGGCTGGTGATCTGGGCCTCGTCGAGGAACCGACGCCGCAGCGCGGGTCGGGCGTCGGCCTCGGCGAAGATCACCTTGAGGGCGAGGTCGCGGTTCAGGATCGGGTCGCGGACGCGGTGGACCGCCCCCATGCCGCCTCGGCCGATCTCCCCCTGGTCCTCGTAGGGGCCGAAGGGGGATCCGGGCGGGGAGGATGCGGGGGCGGGCTCGCCGGGTCCCGGCCTGGAGGGGTAATCGGCCGTCGATTCCTCGGCCTCGCGGAACGCCTCGGCGATGGTGGGGGTGTCGCCGAGGAAGCGGGTGGCGTAGTCGCTCGGGGTCGGTTGCTCGCCTCGCTCGCGGCGGGCCTCGATGTCGGCGATGATCAGCTCGCGCAGCAGGACCCGGGCGGCGTCGGGGACGCGGCCGAGGTGATCCTCGATCCGGGGCGACTCGCCGAGCCGGCAGGCGGCGGCGTATTCCTCGCGGATCTTGATGATCTGCTGCCAGTCTTCGAGCCCGACCTTGTCATCGTCGGGCTTGCAGGGGATCGTCATCGTCGAGCACCTCGGGGACCCGATCCAGATCGCGGGCTCACTTCAGCATACTGGACCGAAAAGGGCGGTTTAAGAGCGCAGATGTCCCGCGGATTTTCGCGAGCCTGATGACCACGATTCGGACGACGATCGAGCGGCCTTGCTAATAACCCTGGCGATTGCAACCGCCACCCGTGCCCGGGCTTCCGGCGGCCGTCGGCCCTGCCGGATGGCTCGCCTGCTCGCCCGGCCCGTGGGCTCGGGCAGAGTCCCGACCCACCGGACGGGCCCCACCGGGAGCCGCTCGTCATCGCCGCCACGGGGTGCCATCGGCCGAGCCGCCACGGCCACCCATTGCACTCCGGGGTCCGGGCCGTTGGGGAGGGAAATGTGATGCTGATGGCCCCTCGCGCGGCCGGAGCCCGTCCGCAAACATGGGGCCCTTTCTCGATACGGCCGGGCGGTCGCAATTTCGACGATGGGCCGGGATCGTCGATGGGTTCGGCCCCGGTCGTCGCCGACCCGCCCGATGGGTCGGGGCGGGGCGGGCGATCGGGCCGGGGCCTGGGTGGGTTTCGTTCGCTTTATCCTCGAGCGGTTGCCAGCGAGGCTCGCGTTGCTCGGGCCCGCGCGGCCCGGGCCCTGGGGTGCGTCGCCGCGGAGAAGAGCCGGGCGACCGTGTTGCTTTCGGGGCCGTTCACCGTGCCGATCACCGTCCGGGCGGGGGTGCTCCGGGCGGTGCCGGCGGCGAACCTGGCGAGGAAGTCGCCGCCGTTGATGCCGTTGCCGGACGGGTACTTGCCGTAGAACTCGCCGTCGAGGCGGTTACCGGCGAGGTCCATCACGCCCGGCTCCGTCCCGACTGTGCCGCGAATCGCCAGGTAGAAGCGGTCGGTGCCGAGGTTCTTGCCATGGTTGAACGTGACGCTGACGCGGTACGCATTGCCGGTCGTCGCGATCGGCGTGACCGACACGCTCGTCACCAGCCATTGGCCTCGGGCGCTCCTCGGGGCGGTGGCCGAGACCAGGCCGTAGTTGGCCGAGTCGAACAGCGACGCCAGGTAGGCGCCGGCGCCGGGTTCGGGATCGACGATCGTGAAGTCGACCCGCCCCCTGGTGCGGTAGAAGGTCGCGGCCGTGATGACCGGGCCTCGGGTGTCGATCGTCAGGTCGGGCGCGATGACGACCGACCCGGCCGTCGTCATGCCGAACTGGTCGATCGCGGTGGCGGTGACGATGTAATGGCCGTCCGCCAGGGCCACGTCGGAACGCAAGCTCCACGCGCCGTTGCCGTCGGTGCGGGCATGGCCGATCACCACCGGGGTGCCGCCCGAACGGGCCGCGTACAGGGTGACGTTCGAGAACGGCTCCGAGCTGCCGAGGAATGCGGGCTGAACGACCGACGTGATGGCGTCGGAGTCGGACACGCCGAGATCGCTCGCCGGGTTGAGCCGGCCCGCGAGGATGATCGCCGTATCGGCCACGCCCGCGGTTTTGCGGATCTGGAGCGTCAGGCCGCGCAGGTCGCGGATCGACGCGACGACCGTGTATCGGCCGGTGCCGCCGTTGACTCCCGCGTCGGCGTAGGTGTGCGAGCCGCCCACGAGGAACGCCGTGCCGGGGCCGCCCGGCTGGGTGATCGTGCCGGTAGTCAGCGGGGTGCCGTCGCCCCAGTCGATCATCGCCAGGAAGTCGCCGGTCGAGGCGGACAGGCCCACCTCGTTGAACGAGGCGACCGCCCCGGAGAACGTCGCCGCGGCGAACTCGGGCACCGGGAAGATCGGCGATTCGACCGCCGAGATGGCCGGCTGCGCTCGGCGACGGCGTCAGCCTCGGCGTGTACAGGATGGCCGCGTAACGCGCGGCGTCCACCGTGCCGGCGCCGGGGATGCTGATCAGCACGTGGCCGGGGCGCCGGGGGTGATCGTCGGGATCAGGCCGCCGGTGTCGTAGTTCAGGGTGCCGACCGATCCGCCGTCCAGGTACAGGGTCGTCCCCGCCGCGACGCCCGCGCCGGTGACGTTGGTGACGTCGGCGTGCGGGCCGGCGTCCAGGGCGGCGATGGCGCCCGGAGGGCGTCCGCAGGAAGTCGACGCGGTTGGCGCGCTCGAGGCGTTGTTGACCTCAGCACCGCCAGGCCGGTCGGGGCGGTCGGCAGGGCGACCGCGGTTTGCACGCCGGACCCGAGGGCGGGCGTGTCGATCTCCGCGTACGCCTTGTTGGCGAGGCTCGTGGTCGCGAACCAGTGCGGCGAGGCGGAGATCACGGCGGTGGCGAGTCCGACGGAAGTGCCGCCGGTGATCGTCATCGAGGCGGTCCGGGCCCGCGCCCAGGTTCAGGGTGAATTGCGTGGCATTGGCGGTGTCGTCGATCCGCATGACGCCGGAATAGCGGATCGTCGTCGCGGCGTCGCCGGCATCGGCGAGGACCACCGACCCCGAATCGGGGGTGGCCTGGTCGATGAACTCGGTCGCGAATCCGCCGCCGGCCAGTTGGAGCGTGGCCAGGCCGGTGGTGGACTGGAGGACGAGCCCCGGATCCACGCCGGCGGGGATCGGGTTGCCGCCGGAGAAATCGACGGAGAGCCGGTCCACTCCGAGCCCCGTGTTGACGATGAGGCCGACGAGCCCCCGCGCCACGGGGCCGCCCATCGGGCCGAACGCGACGACGTCGTCCGGGTTGGGGGCGCCGGCGTCGTTGGCGCCGGTGTCGATCGTGAACGAGGCGATGTCGTAGAAGGTCAGCGATTCGAACGCGACCCCGCCGCTGGTGCCGGTCAGGGTGTAGGCGTCGATCGACGACGGCAGGAGCGTCGATCGGACCTGGATCGCGTCATCGCCGCGTGCGCCGGTCGTCTCGAAGGTGAAGCTGCTCATGCCGCTCACGAGCGTCGGCCGGAGCCCGCTGAACTCCATCAACAGGGTCTTGCCGCCGCCGAGGAGCTCGAATCGGCCGTCGCCGGGGTGCGCGGGATCGGCCCGGTATCGGCCGGAACTGGATCCCGTGCCGATGACCCTCAGGGCGCTCTGCCCGAGCGGGTTGGCCATGTAGCGGACGCCGTCGCGCAGGTCCATGATCCCGGCCTGGCCCATGTCGAGCGAGAAGGCGCTGTTATCGGCGGCGACGGCGTCCACGGTCAGGGATGTGACCGTCGACAGGGGGTACGCCTGGGCGATCACGCCGTTGCGGACGATCTGGAGCATCTCGCCATCGACCCGCGTCTGAAGCGCGGCATCCGATCCGCCCGGGTCAACGTAGACCGTGGACCCGCGGACGCTCAGCGTGACGCACTGGCCGCCCGGCCCCCCCTGGTAGCTCAGGATCGCGTCCTTGCCGCCGATCGGCACATGGCTCCCTTCCGGGAGGCCGGCGAAGGTCCCGTGGATCACCCCAGGATCGCCCCGGACGAGGATGAACTGGGCGCCGTCGCCGGGGACGAACCCCGGCGCGACCTGCAGATCCAGCCGGGCACCGGACAGTTCGACCAGGGTGGTCGCGTAGAGCTGGCTGTATCCGGTACCGATCAGCTCACCCTCGATCGGGATCGTTAGCGTGCTGCCGGTATTGAGCCAGGCCGAATCGACCTGCAGGACGCCGGGGAGCGGCCCGGGTTCGAGCGTCGTCGTCGGCTTGACTTCCAGCCCGCCGACGATCGAGCCGGTTCCCTCCATCCGGCCCCCTTCGACCCAGGCGGGGATTTCCGTCGCGATCGTGCCCGACGTCCGGAGGATGCCCGTCCCGCCGCTGCTCACGAACACGAGCGAGCCGGTGGCGAAGCCGGCGATCGAGACGTCGTTGACCGTCAGCGTCCCGTCCATGACGGCCAGGATGCCGGACGAGGCATCCGGCGGGCTCATCGACTCGATCCGCAGCCGCGTCAGCTCGACCGAGGCGGGCGACCCCAGGATCGTGACCCCGTTGCCCGGGGGCGATTGCAGGACGGTGCCCGTTTCCCCCTCGATGGCGATCGGCTTGTCGAGGATGAGGTTCTGCGAGTAGACGCCCTCGTTGACGTGGACGCGGTCGCCCGGGAGGGCGAAGTGGGCCGCCCTCGGCAGGTTGCCCGCGCCTGGGTTCACGAACAACTGATTCGACCGGAGGTACACCAGGCCCGAACCGCCGTCGTCGATGGCGTCGAGGATCCGATTGGCCGCGGCATACGCCTGGGGATTCGTCAGCCATTCGCCCACGACGCCGCTATAACTCGCCCGATCGCCGAGGGTGTAGACGCTCGATTTCGATGAGATGTACTGGGCGAGCCGACCGCCCAGCGCGGTGTCGCCCAGGTCGAGGGTCTGGCCGGCCGCCTCGCCGCTGATCGCGAGGCCCGTACCGGCGGCGGTTGGCGACGGCCCATCGATCGCGACGCCGGAGAGGGCCACGCCGCCGAGCGATACGTTGTTCGCGAGGGCCAGGTTGATGGGCGAGGCGCCGATCGTGGTGTCGCGGAGGGTCACGCCGGTCAGGCTCGCCGGGATCGCGGCGTAGGCCCCGTCATTCCTCGCGGCGATCGACAGGCCGGTCCCGGAGGAAACGTTCGCGGTGCCGTTGTTGTTGATGACGGAGTCCTCGATCGTGATGTTCGAGTAGGCCCCGTATTTCAGGTTCAGGTCGATCCCCGACGGCCCGAACGCGGCGACCGCGGCGACGTTGCCGTTGCCCTCCACGTGGACGTTGGAGAAGGTCGCGTTGGACAGCGATTCCGCGTAGATCCCCTTCAGGAAATTGCCGCGGAACGAGGTGTCCTGGACCACGATCCGGTCGGCGATCAGGGAAGGGGCGGAGGCGGATGCGGGCGTCGGCGCCGTGATCAGGAGCCCGTAGCCGTTGCGGCCGTACGGCGGCTGGGCGGGCTGGCCCTTGGCGTTGTTCTCGTCGAAGCTGCTGCCGGCGATCGTCAGGTGGCTCAGGGTCCCCGTCTTGAAGGAGCCGGTGTCGAGCACGTACATCCCGTGGGTGTAGCTGTGGTCGGCCGTGACCCCCTGGAGGACGACGTCGTCGATGGTGTTGTTGTTGGGGGTGATGGCGAACCCGGCGCCGTAGACGACGTTGACGCCGGAGACGAGTTGGACCTGCGGGCTGCGGACCAGCACCTGCTGGAACGTGATCGGGGCGGTGCTGCCCCCGGTCGCGTCGATGTGGACGCCGTAGGAGACGCCCGAGGCGGCCAGGAATCCGTCGGTGTTGTCGTCGGTGGCGGCCAGGATCGACAGGTCCTTCAGGGTCACGCGGGCGCCGGCGTCGGGCGTGGCCGTGATCGTGAGGCCGCGGGCCAGGACGGTGGCACCCTCGCCGGTGCCCTGCAGGAGCACGGGCCGGGCGATGCGGACGGCCTCGTCGTAGGATCCGTCGAGGACCTTCACGTTGCCGCCGGAGTCGGCCGCGTCGACGCCGGGTTGCACCTTGGCGAACGCGTCGGTGCCGATCGTGTACGAATCCTGGCCCACCTGGACCACCGTGCCGTTGGGCAGGCCGGTCCAGGCCGTATTCACGTAGACGAGCGAAGCCAGGAGGCTGCGCCGTTCGAGGGCTTCCGCCAGCAGCGGCACGCGCCTCCGCGTGCGGGGCCTGGGCGGCTGATGGCCCCGGATGCCGGGGCGCTTGCGCTTGGCGATCGTCATGGGGGACTCCTCCCCGCGCGGGCTACGCGCGCAGGACGATCGAACGTGCGGGCAACGGCGCCCGAACCTTCCGGGCGGGTACAACCCGGAGGAAGGCCGTTTCTAGGGGGCACGACCCCGGTCGTGCTCGACGTGCCGCCCGCCCGGGGGAGGGAGGGCGGCGGAACTCGCCCAATACCCGGGATGTCGGTATATACGGGTTCAGTCCTACCTAAACCCTGGGGCCATCCCATGGCGGTTGTCGGGCCTATTTGCAATGCTAGGTCAGGTATTCTCGGGAATCAATAAGGGGCCATGGTCTCCGAAAGATCGGGGAAGTTTTTATGAGATCCATGGAAATAAAAGCTGAGGTTAGCTGCGTCGGATGGTGAAGGGTTGCGGCGGCTCGCGGGGCCCCCGGGATTTGTTGCCGATTGGAAGCGGCATGTTGATCTTCGGCACAGCCGACCGTGCCTTCGTTGACACAATCCGCGGATTCGGCCGGAATAGGACGAAATGGGGCCCGATGGGGCGATGCGAGGGCGATTTCCCAGCGGCCTCGATCGCCCCGCCGGCCGACTTGCCGGCCCTTCGTACGGGGCCGCCCACCCCACTCCCCGAATCGATCCCCAGGTGGCCACGCCCATGCCGCGGATTCGTGCCTGCGCCCAAATTGCCGAGACACCGCGACGCCCGCTGGCGCCGGCCCTGATGCTGGCCGTGCTGGCCGCATTCGGGGGCGCCCCGGCCCACGCCGATGTCTACCAGTTCGCGACGTTCAGCCCGACCGCCGAGAGCACCGGGCCGCTCTCGTTCACGAACGCCGGCGGGGTCGTGGGCAGCCTCTCCTACAATGCCAGCGTCCACGTCCGGTTCCAGTTCGCCGGCGCGACGGGCCTGGGCACGCAGGATCGCGAGGCGATTGTCACGCTTGCCGCCGGATCCGCGGCGATCACACCGGCCACGAGTTTTTCCGGCCAGCTCAATCAGCCGATCGGTAACAGCTCCACAATCCGCTTCACCGGCGTGAACGGCGCCGACGCCGGCCTGAACCTGCTGACGCTGACGTTCACCGGCAACCTGACAGGCGGAGTCGGCGCGAGCACGGGATCGCTCTCGGGCGATACGGCGAAGGGCAATACCGTCACGTATTCGTCCGACTACATGGGCTTCGGGTCGCAGGGGAACTACGCGCTCGACCTGCCATCGATCACGCCGACGTTGTCGATCGGCGCCGGCGGCTTCTTGAACAGCTTCCGGTCCAACGTCTCCGGCCGGTTTACCGGCGATGTCACCCGCGTCGTCCCCGAACCGGCCTCGGCCTTCCTGCTCGGCGCCGGGCTGGCCCCGATCGCCGTCCTCGCGTACCGGCGGCGCCGATAGCGTGGATCAACGCGAAACCGCCCGCCCGCCGGCTCACCCCAACTCTTCCTCGGCCACGCCGGGCGGCTGCGGCGGCGTATCGCCGGGCGCCCGCAGGCGGCCTCGGGCCGAGAACATCGGGCCCCGCGCGGCGACGTTCGGGGCGAAGGCCTGGAAGCCGATCGGCGGGCCGGCCATGTCATCGTAGACCCCCTCCATGCCCCCGCGCAGGAAGTAGGTCTCGTGCCAGAAGCCGGTCCCGCCCGAGTCGCGCAGGAAGTCCTGCCACCATCGGCGGTGCGGCTCCGACCGCGCCCACGCTTCCAGCGATTCGAAGTCCTTCCAGTACCAGCGCATGCCGACGTGCGGCGGGAACAGGCCGAACAGGATGTTGTTCTCCCAATGGAGCAGCCCCTCGGGCCGCATCGCCCCGGCCCGCTCGATTTGAGGGCCCAGCCGCATCAGGGTCCGCAGGCCCTTCCAGCCGCGCACGCGCATGCCGAGATAGATGACCACGAGGTCGGGGTAGGCCCCCAGGTCCACGGCCCTGCGATCGACCGATGATTTCATGCGTTGATCGCTCGCATTCCGAAGAGAGTCCCAGGAATCTTGGATGTAGGGATGATGCCGATTCTGGCCCGCGGGCGGGCCTCATTTTCGGCCTGGAACCGTGTTGGAACAAGGGCCATCCTGCGGCACCGCCCGGGCCCGCACCTGGAGGGTGGGGGCGTCCCGCATTTTCGGGGGTGGCCCGGGGCTTGCCCGGCTCGCCTGGGCATTCGGCCGGGGGGATCGGCCTGCGGCCGAACGGGCACCGCCGGCATCCGGCACCCTTTCGCCCGGAACGACGTTGCGCCTCTCCCTCCCGCGCAAATCGACGGCTGATCCCGCGGCCCTGACCCTCGAATAGGAATTTTCCTGAGGAGCACTCGGGGAAGCCTCCGGGGGGACGGCCGGCGTATCGCGTTGTAACTATTTCCTTATGGACGGCTCGCGATGATGCGATCGCCCCAGGCAATGCCGCCTGCGTCCAGAGGCGACTTCTGGAGATGGGACCTCAGTTAAGGGGACACGAGATGACAACGGGGAGCTGCAACTCCATCGGACGAGCACGCGAAGGCGCGGGTTCTGGTGGCAACGTGCGAGCCTCGCGGCGGGGATTCCGCAAGCACGGCGCTCAACGCCGTTCGAAGGCGGCAATCCGACGGCCCTTGCTCGAAGGGCTCGAGTACCGGACGCTGCTCTCGATCGGGGTCTCCGGTTACGATCCTGTCCAGGGGATTGTGACGCTGATGGCCGACGGCAGCGGGGACGTCCTGGTCCTGGGCCAGCAGCCGGCACCGTCCATCGATGGCCAGCCGATGGTGGTGGTCCACAACCTCCCGTTTTCGCCCGACACCCCCTCGGAGTTGAACAGCCCGATCGACTTCGACCCATTGATCATGGGTGACCAACCGCTGGTGATAGGCGACGGCATCGACCCGAACATCACCATCGACATGACCCAGGGCACCAATGATGTGTCCCTCGACGATAGCTGGGCCTACAACGAGCCGATCAGCCTCACCGGCAACCTCGGCGTAGGCGAGCAGACCACGCTGACCTCGGCCGTCCCCGGCTCGAACACCTGGGCGCTCAGCGGCCCCAACAGCGGTAGCATTGCCGGTTCCGTGACTTTCAGCGATGTTAAGGTACTGAACGCCGCCGCGACGAATACGGATACGCTGCAGGGGCAGGGCACGGTGGCCGCGACGTGGCTGCTCGGCGCGAACGGCATCGCTTCCTACTCCGTCGCCGGCGACTCGTCGACGTTCTCGAATTTCAAGGCGTTGCAGGCGGGCTCCGGCAACAACACCTTCGAGCTCAAGGGCGACGGGAGCATCTGGTCGGTCCAATTGCTGGGCGGCGTGGGGAACGACACATACCGCTTCTACAATACGGCCGTCCTCGACGGTTCGATCGACGGTGGGGCCGGGTCGAACACCCTCTCCTACTACGACGGGACCGCCGGTTATTCGGGCCCGATCAACCTGAGCCTCACCGACGCTGCGCCGCTGGTCGGATACAGCGGCATCGACCCGATGGGGATGACCATCACCGGCACTTTCACCGACATCACGGCGGTCGTGGCCCGGCCGGCGGCGGGTTCGGTGCCCAGTTGAACGGCACCGATCATGCAAGCGACTGGGTGCTGAACGGGTCGATCGCCTACAAGGATGCCAGCAACGTTGCGAATCCGGTCCTGGGCATTTCGGGGTTCACCGACCTGGCCGGCGGTACCGGGGACGATACCTACAACATCACGGATGACACGACCGTCAGCCTGTGGGAGACGGCCGGGGTGAATACGTTCCGCTTCGCCGCGGGCAAGCAACTGGACGGCGTGGTCAGCGGCGGTGTGGACGCGACGGACCGGATCGACCTCTCGAACTACACCAGCCTCCTCTCGGCCCAGCTCGCGTCCGCCGACACGACCGGGTACTCCGGCGACTTCCTCGGGAGCGCCCTCAATCCGGTCACCGGCGGGTTCTACGGCATCGATTCGATCTCGGCCGGCAGTGCCAGCGATACGCTGACCGGCCTCGATGTGGCGAGTACCTGGGACCTGGGAGTGACCGCCACTTACACCGACAACTCGCTGCATGTCCTCGCTTTCTCGTCGTTCGAATCGCTCTACGGGTTGGACCACGCCGACACCTTCAACGTGACGGCGGCCAACACCGCCTCGCTGCACGGCGGCGGCGGGGCGGATGCCTTCAACGTCGGCGCGGCCCTGACCGGCACGATCGCGGGCGACGCGGGCGACGACGCGATTGCGATCGGGGCCGGCGGCTCGGTCTCCGGCGCCGTCTCGGGCGGCACCGGCACCGATACGCTCGGCTACGCCGGGCACTCGGCCGTCGCGGTGGTCCTGACCGGCGCCGGCGACGACGGGTACGGCGGCACCGACGGCTCGGTCACGGGCGGGTTCGACAGCATCGACGCGCTGGCCGGCAGCGGCAACGCCGATTCGCTCACCGGCATGAACGTCGCCAGCACCTGGGCCTGAAGCGCGACCGCCACCTACAACGACGGCACGCACAACGCGCTGGGGTTCACCTCCTTCGAATCGCTCTACGGCGGCTCCGACGTCGACACGTTCAACGTGACGTCGGCCAACACCGCCTCGCTGCACGGCGGCGGCGGGGCGGATGCTCAACGTCGGCCGCGGCCCTGACCGGCACGATCGCGGGCGACGCGGGCGACGACGCGATCGCCATCGGGGCCGGCGGCTCGGTGTCCGGGGCGGTCTCGGGCGGCACCGGCACCGACACGCTCGGCTACGCCGGGCAGCTCGCGTCCGCCGACACGACCGGGTACTCCGGCGACTTCCTCGGGAGCGCCCTCAATCCGGTCACCGGCGGGTTCTACGGCATCGATTCGATCTCGGCCGGCAGGGCCAGCGATACGCTGACCGGCCTCGATGTGGCGAGTACCTGGGACCTGGGAGTGACCGCCACTTACACCGACAACTCGCTGCATGTCCTCGCTTTCTCGTCGTTCGAATCGCTCTACGGGTTGGACCACGCCGACACCTTCAACGTGACGGCGGCCAACACCGCCTCGCTGCACGGCGGCGGCGGCGCGGATGCCTTCAACGTCGGCGCGGCCCTGACCGGCACGATCGCGGGCGACGCGGGCGACGACGCGATTGCGATCGGGGCCGGCGGCTCGGTGTCCGGGGCGGTCTCGGGCGGCACGGGCACCGACACGCTCGGCTACGCCGGGCACGCCGCCGTCGCGGTGATCCTGACCGGCGCCGGCGACGACGGGTACGGCGGCACCGACGGCTCGGTCACGGGCGGGTTCGACAGCATCGACGCTCTGGTCGGCAGCTCCAACCCCGACTCGCTCACCGGCATGAACGTCGCCAGCACCTGGGCCCTGGGCGTGACCGCCACCTACAACGACGGCACGCACACCGCGCTCGGCTTCACCTCCTTCGAGGACCTCCACGGCGGCTCCGACGTCGACACGTTCAACGTGACGTCGGCCAACGCCGCGTCGCTGCACGGCGGCGGCGGCGCGGATGCCTTCAACGTCGGCGCGGCGCTCACCGGCACGATCGCGGGCGACGCGGGCGACGACGCGATCGCCATCGGGGCCGGCGGCTCGGTCTCCGGGGCGGTCTCGGGCGGCACGGGCACGGACACGCTCGGCTACGCCGGGCACGCCGCCGTCGCGGTGATCCTGACCGGCGCCACGGCCGACGGCTACGGCGGCACCGACGGCTCGGTCACCGGCGGGTTCGACAGCATCGACGCGCTCGTGGGCAGCGGCAACGCCGACTCGCTCACCGGGATGGACGTCGACAGCACCTGGGCCCTGGGCGCTTCGGCCACGTACAGCGACGGCACGCACACCCCGCTGGGGTTCACCTCCTTCGAATCCCTCTACGGCGGCTCCGACGTCGACACGTTCAATATCCTGGCCAATTTCACCGCCAATCTCAACGGAGGGTTGGGCGCCGACAGGTTCGACTTCCTAACCAATGGCGTTGCCCTGAACGGCAAGATCGACGGCGGTTCGGACTCGGTCGCGACCCTGGCCTACTCGGCCTACACGTCCGCCAACCCGGTGTCCGTCAACCTCGCCACGGGGCTCGCGACCGGCACCAAGGGCGTGATCCATCTCAGCGGGCTCGAGGGCGGAAACGCCGCCACCACGACCCTGGCGGGCCCGGCCCTCGCCAGCCAGTGGGACATCACCGCCGCGAATGAAGGCACCATCCTCTCCAATTCGAATACGTTCGACTTCACCCGCGTGGCGAACCTCACGGGCGGGATCGCGAACGATGCGTTCTTCATCCACGACGGCGGTTCGGTCGGCGCCCGACCGGCGCGAATCGGCACCAACACCCTTTCCCTCAGCACCCAGTCGGCGGCCGCGACCTTCCACATCACCGGCGCCAACGCCGGCGACGTGCAGGCGGGCGGCAACGTCGTGCCGAGCTTCAGCGCCATCGCCAACCTGGTCGGGGGCGCGCTGAGCGACCAGTTCGTCCTCAGCCGAGGGGCCTCCCTCAGCGGGACGATCAACGGCAATGGGGGCGGTGACCTGGTGGATTACTCCGCCTATACGACCAGCGTCCGCGTCGACCTGATGGCCGGCTCGGCGACGGGCATCAACGGCGGGCTGGCGCTGGGCATCACCGGCATCTCCGACGTCACCGGCGGTAGCGGCAGCGACATCCTGCTGGGATCCCCCTCCGCCAACACGCTCGACGGCGGCGCCGGCGGCAACGACATCCTGGTCGGCCTGGACGGCGACGACGTCCTGCGGGTCCACGGGGCGGGCCGGAACATCCTGATCGGCGGCTACGGCGCCGACCAGATGTACGCGTCCGACACGACCGGGGATAACCTGCTGATCAGCGGCAAGCTCGCGTTCGCCGGCAGCCAGACCAACGTGACGGCCCTGAACTCGCTGATGGCGGAATGGGGCCGCAGCGGCGTCAGCTTCGAGGTGCGCACGCAGCACCTCACCGGCCAGTTGAGCGGCGGCCTGAACGGCCTGTACAAGATCGTGCTGACCGGCACCGGCCAGACCGTCTTCAACGACGGGTCCATCAACCACCTGTACAACACGAATGGGCCGGGGCGCACCTGGTTCGTCACCTTCTTCGAGAACGCCTCGGATCAGGACGTGATCGACCTCTTCCGGCCGACGAAGGACCGAATCGACTCGTCCGGCCGCTCGGTCTAACCGAAACAGACGGCCGCCTCCCGATGCCGTGAGGTTGCCGCTGTCCATCGACTCCGGGCCGGTCTCCTCGGGCCCGGAGTCGATGTCACTCACGGGGTACGATGGCCCGCCATCGCCCCAACTCGCGTAGGATATTCCCGCACCCGGCCACGGATGGCGATCCAATCCCTCCCCGGAATCCTCAGCCCCGCACTTTCCCGGTCGAGATTCGGAGGCTCAAGGTCGTCCAGCCGCGGGAGCTTGGTGTCGCCCCCCGACCCCCCACGCAGGCGATTCGGTTCCCAACGCGGCCAAGTTCGCTGCCTCCTCCCCGCCGGGAACCCGAGCAGGAGCCAAGCCGTGACGTCGACCCAGGTCCGCCGCCCCCGGAGGCGCGAGAGGCGATGCCAACTCGCCGTGCAGCACCTGGAAGATCGACGACTGATGGCCGTAACTTCCTCCGTCGATGGTGCCGGCGCCCTCCACATCCTGAGCGATGCCGGTGACGCCATCGCGGTCGAGGCCGAGTCGGGCCTGGTCCTCGTCAATGGGTCCAGCCCGGATACGGGCCCGGCGCCCGCGGCGTCGATCACTTCCATCGCGATCGACGGGGGGCCCGGATCGAATCGGATCGACCTGAGCCGGTTCGATGTGACCCAGTTCCCCGCCCTGGATGCGATCTGGATCGACGGCGGGGGAGGCCCCGACATCCTCGTCGCCCCCCCCGGGCCCACGACCTTCGGCATCACCGATACGGACGCCGGCATGCTCGGGGGGTCCGCCTTCGGCTCCTTATCGATCCGGGCTTTCCGGGCGATCCCGACCCTGGTCGGGGCCGGCGGGAAAACCACCTTCGCTTTCGACGAGGCGGGACGATTGACCGGCTCGCTCGTCGGCGGAGGCCAGGACATCCTCGACTTCCGCGCCACGACTACCCCGCAGACGATCCGGCTCGCGGGGTCGTCTTCCGGCGGCTTCCAGGGGTCGGCGGATCGCGTCGCGGGCGGATTCGGCGGCATCGACCAGATCCTCGGCGGGGGCGGGGCCGATACGCTCATCGGCGAGGATCGCGACTCCACCTGGAATCTGGGCCCCACCTCGACCTACGACGACGGCTCGAATCGCCTGGATTTCGAGGGCATCCCGAACCTCCGCGGCGGCGCGGGGGCCGATCGCTTCGTCCTGGCCGGGACGGGCCTGGGCCAGATCACGGCGAACCTGGACGGCGGGGCCGGCGACGATGTGTTCACCTTCGCGGGCGACGCCCAGCTCGTCGGTTCCCTGGACGGCTCGACCGGGTTCGACTTCCTGGATTTCGCGTCGTTCGGGTCATCGGTGACAGTCCAGCTCGCGGGCTCCAATCCGGCCGGATTCTCGGGGATCGAACCCTCCACCCTCGCGGGCCCGGGGTTCACCGGCATCGATCGCGTGAACGCAGGCGGGGCCTCGCAGGGGAGCGAGCTCGTCGGCGAGGACAACGCCTCGCTCTGGAGCATCGGCGCCCGTTCCGTCTACACGGATTCAGGCGGGCGACGGCTCGAGTTCGGCGGATTCGCGACCCTCCAGGGGGGTGCGGATCGCGACCGCTTCGAGATCGGTACCGACATGACGGGCCAGCTCCTGGGCGGCGACGGGGATGACCTGTTCGTCTACACGGTCGACGGCACCAACGTGCGAGGGACGATCGACGGCCAAGGCGGCACGAACACCCTGGACCTCGCCGGTTACACCCGGGCGGCGAAGGTCGACCTGCCCGCCGGGGTGGGGCCCGCCGAGGGCGACCTGCTCCGCAACATCGCCAACGCGCGGGGGGGCGCGGGGGACGACACCCTCATCGGCGATGAAAACGCCAACGTGCTCGACGGCCGGGGAGGGCAAAACCTCGTCATCGGCGGGGCCGGGAACGATACGCTCGCAACCGGCGGCTCGGGCACTCTGCAAGGGGGCCCGGGCGACGACACCTACCGACTCGCGATCGCCCCATCGGCCTCGGTCACCGTGGTCGACACGGAAGGCAGCAACACCCTCGACTTCTCCGGCTCCGACGCGGGGATCGTCCTGGACCTGGCCTCCACCGCCATGCAGGCGATCGCGCCCGGCCGGATGCTCCAGCTCCAGGGGATCTTCCCCGTCGTCCTCGGCAGCCCGGTATCCGACGACATCACGGTCACGCCGGGGCCGATCCCGCTCCGGTTGGTCGGGGCGACGTACGGGCCTGTCGATGGGGACGTCCTGCGAGTGCGGACCCTCGGCCGGAGGGGCCTCATCCAGCCGGACTCCGTCCAGGTGGACGGCTCGGCGCCCGTCTACTACTCCGGATTCGGGCGGGTGCTGCTCATCGAGCCGACCTCGGCCAGGCTGGTCCTCGCCCAGCGCCATCGGCCCGAACCCGCGTTGCGCGGCCGTTACATGAACGTGATCCTCATCGTTCGCAACGACGGCGACGGGCAAGCCACCGGCGTCGTGCTCAACGCGAGCGTCTCGCCCGCGATGCTGATCACACGCGTTCGGGTCAACGGCCCGAAGGTCGGATTTCATGGGGCGAACGTAAACGTGGGATTGGGAACGATCGCCCCCGGGGCGCTCGTTCGAGTCGTGATCCGGGGCCTCCCGCTCTCCGCCGTCCGGATCACGAGCCGCGCGCAGGTGACGAGCAAGCAGCCCAACCCGGACCCATCCCGGGCCCAGAGCAGCGTGGCGATCCGAATCCGTCCGCGATACTGCCCGAACCTGATCCTGCAGGCGATCGCCCCCGACTTCCGCGAGGACCCGCTCGGCACGTTCAAGTCGTTCGTCCGGCTCCTCGACCCGGCCGCCCCCCGAGTCGGACCCTGGTTCATCCTCCAATTCGCGGGGCCGGATCGCCGGATCGGAACCGCGGACGACGTCCGCATCTGGGTACACCGGAGCCCCCAAACGATGTGGTCGAGCCTCTATTGGCTCTCGACGGGGCTGGCAAAGATCATCGTCCCGGGCGGTACATCCCAAGGGGCACAACCTCCGATGCAAAGCCATTAGGCCGGAGGGTGCCCCGCGAGATTACCCTCCATCGCCTTGCGGGGCACAGGGAAGGGGGCCATGTGCTTGCCGCGTCAAATCCTGCAGGCCCCGTGACCCTCGCATGGGCATGGATACGCAGTCCGGTTGCCCTTCGATCGACCTCCCGGGCGGAATTCCCAGGCCATTCCAGGTCGATCCCCGGGGGATGTGGCGAGCAGCCCGTGTGCCCAGGCCTGGCGTGGCATCATGGCGGCCCTGAAAGAGGTGCCCAGAGGGGACCGATTCCCATTCGTAACCCAGCCCCAACCCGCCGGCCCCGAAGTCCGAGCTGCAGGATTCGTCGAGGAAGGTCCCGACGAGAGTGACCGTGGAGCGCAATCCCATCGCCCAGGCGTTCCAGCAGAAGCGCAAGGAGCCACGGAAGATCACCGACGGCGCCCGCACGCCGCGCGACCAGGCGAACGCGATCCTCAACATGTCCTTCAAGGACGACGACGGCGGGAAGGCGGTCTCGAAGCTCTACAGCAACGGCGCCAACATCCAAGAGATCCTCGCCGCCATCAAGTCCGAGTCGGACCCCTCCAAACTGCTCGACAAGGTCACGGACGTCATCCAGGGCCAGGTCGATCGGGGCAAGTTCATCTCCGGCCATCTCATGCAGAATAGCGTGGATATCCAGTCGCGCGGGCTCAGCGCCAAGGACGTAGCCACCCTGAAGGAACTGGTCCTCAAGTCCGGGGGGAAGTTCCTCGACGAAACGAAGGCGAAGGCCGGCCCGCATTACCACGTGACCTTCGGCCCCCCCGTAGCCTCCTCGACGCCGCTCCCCTGAGCGGATCGGCCCGGTTCGCTTCCCCGCGATCCGCGGCAAGGTGGCCAGGCCACCGGCGCTTCGCCCGATCAGCAGCCTTGCAAGGAGTCCGGGCCCTCTCGACGAGCCATATAGGCCCCGGCAAGCGGGGGCTTTCCGGGTGATCTAGCCGCCAGGGACACTCGCCGCAGCGGCCCACCACGAGTCCAACGCCCCCAGGTCCCGCGAAGCGATGATCCCGGGGGCTTTCCGCCCCGCGAGAGTCGAGCGGCTCGCGAGCGGGTTCCACCGGATGGGGCCACTTCCCAGCCCTGAAAGGGCGACCGTGAGTAGCCCGGGGTGGAGCGCAGCGGAACCCCAGGATCCCCTGGCGGCGCGCCTCATCCGCCTCCCCGCGCCTGGTGGGCGGCCCCGTAAGGGCGACCGTGAGTAGCACGGGGCGCAGCGCAGAGCAACCCCGGGATCCGGGGGGCGGCGCGGACTTTCTATCCTGCCTCGCGCCCGGTGAGTAGCCCCGTAGGGGCGACCGTGAGTAGCCCGGGGTGGGCAGCGCGCGGCAACCCGGATCCCGCGATCGCCTCGGAATCCCGCCCCGTCACGGCGCCGGAAGCCCCTGGGCCCAGGGGCTTCCGGCGCGTGACGGGGCCTATTGGTCTGGGGTGCCGGGTGTTTCCCGGGGTTGCGCTGCGCTCCACCCCGGGCTACTCGCGGTCGCCCCTACGGGGCTGAAAAATCGCCCAATCAATGTGCTACCCGCTCGTGAACCGTTCCAGGCATGGCGGCGGGCCGATCTTCAGGCGCGAAAACGTTCTCGGGCAAATCGGGGAGTTGCCCGGCCCGCGATCTCGCCCGTTCGGACTCCAGTTCGGCCTGGGCGGTGGCGAGCTTGGCCTTGAGTTCAGGATCGTCGGGATGGCGTTCGACCAGACGTTCCAGGTTCCATACCGCAGCAAAGAACCGCTTCTCGCCGATCATCCGCTCGGTTTCGTAGAGCTGCCACGCATCCCACCGCGCCATTACTCCCTCTGTCCATTCGACCAAGGAGTCCGGCACTTTTAACCGGGAATCCCATACACGTACCGTCCCGTCCTGACCGGCCGAGGCGAGCCGCGAGCCGTCCGGGCTGAACGCCACGCCATCGACCATGCCATCGACCAAGCCGGTGTGCCCCCGGAGCACGAGGGTCTCTTGGCCCGTGGCTGCGTCCCAAAGCCTCACGGTCCCGTCCCAACCGGCGGAGGCAAGCCGTTCGCCGTCCGGGCTGAATGCCACGCCATGGACGGGCGCGTCATGCCCTCGAAGGACGAGCGTCTCCTGGCCCGTGGCCACGTCCCAGAGCTTTACCGCTTTGTCCCAACCGCCGGTGGCGAGCCGTCCCCCGTCGGGACTGAACGCTACGCCATGGACAGCGCCGATATGCGCCCTGAGCGAGAGGACCTCCCGGCTCGCGGCCACGTCCCACAGCTTAAGCAACCCGTTTTCACCCGCGGTGGCGAGCCGCGTGCCGTCGGGGCTCAATGCCATGCACCGGACGTAGGCGGGATGCAACACGACCGCGAGTGCCTCCCTGCCTAATACGGCGTCCCAAAGCCGCATCCACCCATACATATCGAGTGAAGTGAGCCTCACGCCGCCGTGACCGAACGCTACGCCACAGAGGGGGTTGGTCGGACCCCTAAGGACGAGTGCCTCCCTGCCCGTGGCTGCGTCCCAAAGCCTCACGGTCCCATCCCTACCGGCGGAAGCGAGCCGCGCGCCGTCAGGGCTGAACGCCACGCCATAGACGGGTCCGTCATGACCGCTTAGGGCGAGTGCCTCCCTGTTCGCGTCCGCATCCCAAAGCCTTACCGTACCGTCGCCGCCGGCGGAAGCCAGCCGCGCTCCGTCGGGGCTGAACGCCACGCCATGGACGGGTCCGCCATGACCCCTAAGGGCGGGGGGCTCCTGGCCCGCAGCCGCGTCCCAAAACCGCACCGTACCGTCGTAACCGGCGGTGGCTAGCCGCGCGCCATCGGGGCTGAACGCCACGCCAGAGACGAAGCCGGTATGTCCTCGTAGCGCGAGAGCCTCCCTGCCCGAGGCCGTGTCCCAAAGCCGCACCGTCTCGTCGCTACCGGCGGAGGCGAGCCGCGCGCCGTCCGGGCTGAACGCCACACCATAGACGTAGCCGGTATGTCCGCGTAGCGCGAGAGCCTCCCTGCCTGAGGCCACATCCCAGAGCCGCACCGTACGGTCCATGGCGGCGGAGGCGAGCCGCGAGCCGTCGGGGCTGAACGCCAGGCCCCAGACTCCGAAGTCATGCCCCCTGAGGGCCAGCGCCTCCCTGCCCGAGGCCACATCCCAAAGCCGCACGATACCGTCGTGGCCGGCGGAGGCGAGCCGCGAGCCGTCCGGGCTGATCGCCACGCAATCAACGGAGGTTTTCTGCCCCCTGAGGGCGAGCGCCTCCCTGCCCGAGGCCACATCCCAAAGCCGCACGGTACCGTCGCAGCCGGCGGAGGCGAGCCGCGAGCCGTCCGGGCTGAACGCCACGCCAGCGTCGTAGTATTCATGCCCTCTGAGTGCGAGGGCCTCCCTGCCTGAGGCAGCGTCCCACAGCCTTACCGTACCATCGGCGCTGGCGGTGGCCAGCCGCGAGCCGTCGGGGCTGAACTTCACGCAATTGACGTAGCTGTCATGCCCGCGGAGGGCGAGAACCTCCCTACCCGAGGCTGTGTCCCACAGTCGCACCGTCCGATCGCGGCCGGCCGATGCCAGACGCGTGCCGTCGGGGCTGAACGCCACGTGTGAGTTGGGGCCAGTATGCCCTTTAAGTTTCGCATAACCCAAGGCGATCTTGGCCCGCCAGTAATGCCACTCAAAGCCTCGTCTATCGATCCCTCCCAGGTTTTCGGGCCGTTGCTCGTCGAGTAACGCCTGAAACAAGTCGTGCTTGTTCCGCTCCCAGTGCCGCTGAACCTGGGACATGCGCGAGTCGTACAGCAATCGATTCGCACGCTCGGTTTGCACCATCAGCTTGTCCAGGGCGTCCTGGGTCTCCACACGCGCCTGGTGCGCCTCGCCCTGCGACTGCTCCGCCTCGCCCCGGGCCCGTTCCGCTTCTTGCCGTGCCTGATCCGCTTGGCTGCTCTGCGTCCTCGCCACGTCCCGGGCCTTGACCGCAGCGAGATAGGCGAAACCAGTCCCCAATAGGCCTGCGAGCAACGTAGCCAGCACGATCGACCCGGCTAAGAGCAAAGCCGTCTCCGGCCTCCGCCGGACCCATTTCAGGAGGCGCTCGGTAGGGCCCGCGGGCCTGGCCGTGATGGGGCGGTTGGCTAGCCAATTCCGCAGGTCGGTCGCGAAAGCCCCGGCCGTCCCGTACCGACGATCCGAGAGCTTCTCCATGGCCCGGAGGCAGATCGTCTCCAGGTCGCGCGGGACGGCCTTGCGCACGGCCCTTGGCCGCCTCGGCTCGTCGTGCTTGATCTGGTGCAGGAGCATCCGCAGCGTGCCGCCGAACGGACGGGTTCCCGTCAGCAGCTCGTACAGGATCGCGCCGAGCGTGTACACGTCCGATCGGCCATCGACGGCGTGCGGGGCGTCGATCTGCTCGGGGCTCATGTAAACCGGCGTCCCGAGGACGTCGCCCTCCCGCGTCATCGTCGCCTCGCCGGCGTCGCGCTTGGCCAGGCCGAAGTCGAGGATGTGCGGGCGGCCGGCCGCGTCGATCATCAGGTTCGAGGGCTTCAGGTCGCGGTGGACCACCCCCTTCTTGTGGGCGTAGTCGATCGCCTCGGCCACCTCGGCCAGCAGGGCGGCCGACTGGCGGAACGTGGGCTTCCGGGCGCTCAGCCAGTCGGTGAGCGTCACGCCCTCGATGAACTCGCTGACGATGTACGGGGTGCCCTCGTGCTCGCCGAACTCGTAGACGCGGACGATCGCCTCGTGGCGGAGCTGGGCGGCGGCTCGGGCCTCGCGGGGGAAGCGGTCCAGGCCGGTGCCCTCGGGCAGGTTGCCGAGGCGGGGTAGCTTCAGGGCCACCACGCGGTCGAGCCGCGGGTCGCGGGCCTTGTACACCGTGCCGAACGTCCCGGCGCCCAGCCTCGCGAGGATCGCGAACCGGCCGAACGTGCCGGGTCCTCGGTCGTGATTCGCCGTGGAGGACACCGGGAAGTCGGTCGCCAGCCGGAACGTCGAGCCGCAGTTCGGGCAGGTCGCCTCGTCGCTGTCCTCCCTCAGCACCACCTCGATCGGGTTGTGGCAGTGCGGGCAGCTCAGGTGCAGCGCCGAGGCGGTGCGGTCGGGCTTCGGCTCGCGGACGGCGTCGAACGCCTGGGTCACGATGTCGGGGTGCGCGGGGAATCGATCGGCGTACTCGGGGCGGGTGGGGGCCTCGCCGCGTTCGCGTCGGAGCGTGACCTCGGCGATGATCAGCTCCATCAGCAGGCGGGGCCGCCAGGCGTCGTCGGCCTCGGACAGCCAGTCGGCGATTGGTCGGGGCTCGCTCGCCTTCCAGGCGGCCTCGAAGCGGCCGACGATGTCGAGGATGCGTTCGAGCTGCTCGGGGGTCAGGTCGTCGTCGGATGGGAACGGGCTCGTCTGGTCCATGGTCCTGCCCCGGTCGACGTTCGAGGCCCCGCGTCGGGCCGCGCTTCCATCGTATCCGAACGGCCCACGGGTCGGTATCCGACGGGGGTGTGCCCGTGGCCGGCCGGGGCAGGGGGGAACCCCGGCCCCGGCCTGGCTGGGCACTGGGCCCGGCTCAGATGCCGAGCACCAGCGCGAGGCGGGCCTTGTAGGCGGCCGCCGGGGCGCCGCTGAACACGTTGACGGTGCGCGAGGCCCAGTTGGTGTCGGTCTTGGGCGTGCCGTTCATGTCGGAGCCCCAGTAGAGCACCGTCATGCCGGAGTTCTTCGCCGACCGGCCGTCGGCCACGAAGGTGTCGATGGCGTACTCCTTGCCGTCGTTCGACCAGGTGTCGCCCGCCTGCATCGAGCCGCGGACGCTCGACCAGGTGCCATGCAGCTCCATCGACACGCCGCTGATGCGGAAGTTGACGCTGTTG
>JAXMBD010000047.1:0-58224 GCA_046350035.1 Isosphaeraceae bacterium
GTGCCGGCCTGCTCGTAGAGGGCGAGGGCCTCCTCCAGGCGTCCGGTATCGGACATCAGCCCGGCGAGGTTCATGCAGCAGGCCGACAGGTTCGATCGATTCGACAGGTCGTCGGGATGCTCGCGGGCCAGTTGTTCGCGAATTTCGCGGGCCTGCTCGAATGCCTCCCGGGCCTCGTCGAGCTTTCCGGTCGCGCGGAGGTAATTCGCCCGGAGCAACTGGACGGTGGCCAGGCCGTCCCGGGGCCTGGGGTTGCCGGGGTCCGCGGCCCGCATCCGTTCCCAGATCTCCCGGCCGTCGTCGGCGGCGCGGAGGGCATTGCGGACGTCGCCGACCTCGTCGGCTAGGCGGGCGTATTGATCGATCGCGATGGCCAGGGCTTCCATCGCTACGGGCCGGGTGTCGCGGTCGGCCTGGAGCCGTTCGCGGAGGTCTGCGAAAAACGCCAGCGGCTCGCGGAGCAGGGTTTTCCTCAGCGATTCCAGCGAAGGGTTGTCCTTCAATTCGGGGTTGTCGGCCACGGCGTCGCGGAACCGCTTCACGGCGTCGATCGCCAGTTGCTCGCGTTCCTCGGCGCGGGTCCGTTGCGCCTTCAGGTCGGCGTTGGCGCGGGCCTGCACCGCGGCCACCGAGGCCAGGCCGATCATCAGGGCGACCCCGGCCGCGGCCGCGCCGGTGACCGCGGTCCGGTGCTTCGAGAGCCAGCGGTTCAGGCCGCGCAGCCAGGGCTCCCTGTAGGCCTCGACGCGCTCGCCGGCGAGCCAGCGGTCGAGGTCCTCGGCCAGCGCGCGGCACGAGGGGTACCGTTCCCCGGGGTCGCGGGCCATCGCCTTCAAGGCGATCGCTTCCAGCGCCGGGTCGATCGACGAATCGAGCTGCCTGGGCTTCGGGAAGACGCCCGCCTCCGCCTTGCGGAGGATGATGCCGGCGTCGGCCCCCTCGATCGGGGCCTTGCCGGTCAGCAGGGTGAACAGGGTGGCGCCGAGCGAGTAGACGTCCGAGCGGGGTCCGATCGCCTCCAGGTCGCCGCGGGCCTGCTCGGGGCTCATGTACGCGGGGGTGCCCAGCGCCTGCCCCGGCAGCGTCTCGGCCGACCCGCCCGACGACGCCGGGAGCAGGGTCCGTTCGCCCGCATCCGGGTCGGACCGGCCCAGGGCCTTGGCCAGGCCCCAATCGACGACGAGCGTCTCGCCATGCTTGCCGACGATCACGTTGGCCGGCTTGATGTCGCGGTGGATGACGCCCCGCGCGTGGGCGTAATCGAGCGCGTTGCAGACGTCGGTGAACCGCCGGAGGAGGGTGCGGAATTCCAGGATCCTCGCCGGGCCGCCCGCCGGGGATCGGCGGAAACGGGCGATCGCCTCCTTGAGCGAGTCGCCGCGGACGAACCGCATCGCGTAGTAGGGGCGGCCGTCCCGGTACGTCCCCAGGCCGTAGACCGGGACGATCCCGGGGTGCTCCAGGCCGCCGGTGATCTCGGCCTCGACCAGGAAGCGTTGCCGGCTCCGGGGGTCGTCGGCGTGGCGGTCGAGGATCTGCTTGAGGGCGACCTCGCGGTTCAGCTCGGAGTCGATCGCCACGAAGACCGCCCCCAGCCCGCCCCTCGCGTGCGGCCTCAAGATGCGGAACCGGGGCCCGTCGGCGTCGGATCCGCCGGGGCGGTAGCTCGCGGTCGGGTCGCCCTCGCCGTCATCCGGCGCGGCGTCGGTCCGGGACTGGTCCGATGCGAACTCGGGCCCGGCCAGGCTGATGAGGGACTGGCGGGCGGGGTCGTCGATCGGGATGGCGGCCAGGCTCTTGCCGGGGTCGCCGCCGAACCGTTGGATGTGCTGGTCGACGAGCGATTCCAGGAGGGCGCATTCGCTGTCGGTGAGGTCGCCCCTCCGGTTCAGGTGGCCGGCCAGCGAAATCGACCGGTCGCGGGTCCAGGCCTGGAAGGCGGCGACGAGCTGGCCCTGGCCGATCAGGCCGATTTGCAAGGCCAGCAGCCCGAACAGCAGGGCACGTTCCGGGTCGATCATGGGCGGCCTCGCGCGATGGGCCGTGGAGGAACCCCGGGTCATCGGCGGCGGCGGTACCCGGGATTGCATCAATCGCGCGTATTTTAGAACAACCCCGGGTCGGCATCCAGGATCGGGCTGGCCGAAAAGGGCGTCGCTACGCGATCACGATGGCCCCGGCCAGGGCGGCGTCGTGGGCTTCGATCTCGGCCTGGAGGCGCTCCCAGGCGTCGAGGGCCTCGCCCATCAGGGGCCCGACCGAGGGCAGGTCGCCGGCGCGGCCGAGGGCCTCGATCTTGCGGCTGATCTCGCCCAGTTCGCAGCCGCCGATGGTCAGGCAATTCCCCTTCAGGGCGTGCGCGGCCCGTCGGACGCGCTCGGCGTCGCAATCGTCCATGCCCCGCCTCAGGCGGGCGAGCAGGGCGGGGACCTCGCGGCGGACGGCCTCGAGGATCTCGCGCTCGCCGGCCGGGTCGTCGGCGCAGAGTTCGGCCAGGATGTCGCGCCGGAAGACGGCGAGGGCCCCGGGCGTCTCGTCGGCGATCGGGGGCGGGGCGGGGGCCTCCCTCGGCTTCGAGCCGTGGCGGGCCAGGGCCTCGTGGAGTTCGCGGGGCCGGAACGGCTTGCGGAGGTAGTCGTCGCAGCCGGCCAGGAGGCAGAGCCTGCGGTCCTCCTCGAGGGCGTGGGCGGTCAGGGCGATGATCGGCACGCGCGGGGCCGCCCCCGGCCGGGCCTCGCGGTCGCGGATGGCGGCGACCGCTTCGAGGCCGTCCATCTCGGGCATCTGCAGGTCCATCAGGATCACGTCGAACGCCTTCCCGGCCGAGGCCTGGACCGCCTCCCGGCCGTCGTGGGCCGTCGTGACGCGGCACCCCCAGCCTTCGAGCATCCGCAGGGCGACCTTGCGGTTGACCTCGTTGTCCTCGGCCAGCAGGACGTCGAGGTCCAGGGGCGGCGGGCCGCCCTCGGCGTCGCTGCGGAGCGGGCCGAGGCCGGAGTCGGGCCTCGCCCCGGCGTCCTGGGCGGGCCAGAGGGCCCGGGCGACGGCGTCGAACAGCGAGGACCGGCGGGCCGGCAGGCTGACGGCGGCCGAGAACGGGGGCGGGGCCGTCGCCTGGTCGTGGGCCGATTCGCCGCGGGGGCGGAGCAGGATCAGCCGGGTACAGCCCGCCTCGAGCCACCCCGCGGCCCGGGCGTCGAGGGGCGGGTCGTCGGCGGCCTGCTCCAGCAGGGCCAGGTCGAACGGCGACCCGCCGGCCCCGCGGATCCGGTCGAGGGCCTCGGCGGTCGTGGCCACCGGCTCGACGCGGCAGCCCCAGGCCCGGAGCATGCTCGCCAGGGCGCGGTGGGGGTCGACCACCAGGGCCCGGCGTCCTTCGAGGACCACGGGCGCCGACGGGCTCTCCGAGGCGGCCCTGGGCAGGGTCAACTCGACGCGGAAGGTGCTTCCCAGGCCGGGCCGGCTGTTCATGCAGATCCGGCCGCCCATCAGGTCGACGAGCCGCTGGCAGATGGTCAGCCCCAGGCCGGTGCCGCCGCCCCGCCGGGCGCCGGCCTCGACCTGGGTGAAGCTGTCGAACACCAGGTGCTGCTGGTCGTGCGGGATGCCGATGCCGGTGTCGCGGACCGTCAGGCGGATCCGGGCGCCGGCGTCGGTCTCCTCGACCATGCGGATGTCGATGACGACCTCGCCGCGGTCGGTGAATTTCACGGCGTTGCCGGCGAGGTTGGTGAGGATCTGGCGGATCCGGCCGGCGTCGCCGCGGAGGCGGTCGGGGAGGTCGGGCGCGACCCGCGCCGCGATCTGCAGGCCCTTGCGGTGGGCCACGGGCGCCAGCAGGTCGGCCACCTCCTCGACCATCAGCCGCAGGTCGAAGTCGTCGACCACCAGCGTCATCTTGCCCGCCTCGATCTTGGACACGTCGAGGATGTCGTTGATGACGCTCAGGAGCGCCTCGGCGCTGTTGCGGATGGTGGCGGCGCAGTCGCGCTGGTAGGCGTCCAGGGGGCTGTCCAGCAGCAGGTGGATCATGCCCAGGATGCCGTTCATCGGCGTGCGGATCTCGTGGCTCATGTTGGCCAGGAATTCCGACTTGAGCCGGGCGGCGGCCAGGGCGGCCTGGCGGGCGCGGACCAGGTCGTCGATGCCGTCGGTGACGACGATCAGGCCGCCGACCTCGCCGTCGACGGTCCGCCAGGGGTGGATGGCCCAGCGGATGAACTCGCGGCGGCCGTCGGCGTGCACGTACACGTCCTCGGCCTCGGAGACGACCTCCCCGGCCAGGCCGCGGGGCAAAGCCTCGTGCCAGCGCTCGGGCATGTTTGCGAGCGGTTTGCGGCCGACCAGCGATTCGCCGACGAGGCCGTGGTCGTCGAGCCACCGGGCGCTGTGGGCCAGGTAGCGGAGCCGGGCATCGAACATGGCGATGGCGATCGGCGCGTTGGCGATGCTCTCGGAGAGCAGGTGGCGTTCCCGGGCGGCGGCCGCCTCGACCTGCTTGCGTTGCCTCAGGTCGTGGAAGACGGCGAAGGCGGCGTGGATCCGGCCGGCCTCGTCGAACAGCGGCCGGGCGCAGACCTCGATCGGCACCGCGTGCGGGTTCGCCGCCGAGCGGACCTGCAACTCGACGCCCTCGCTCACCTCGCCCCGCAGGGCCCGCGCCAGCGGCGTGTCTTCCACGTCGATCGGGGTGGTGCCGTCGGCCCGGTAGACGCCGAAGCCCTCGGGCCAGGGGCCGAAGGCCTCGAAATCGGCCTGGGGGCCGACGATCGAGCGGGCCGCCGGGTTGTAGACGAGGAACTTGCGGCCCCGGTCGCAGACGACCACGCCGTCGTCGAGCTGGTCGAGGATCGACCGGAGCAGGTCGGTCTGCTCGCGGAGGGCGCGGGTGGCCAGCACCTTGGGGGTGACGTCCTCGATCATGGCGACGTAGTGGGTCGGCTGGCCGGCCTCGCCGGCGACCATCGACATGCTCAGGCGGCCCCAGATGTCGTGGCCGTCGCGGTGGCGGAACCGCCGCTCCCCCTGCCAGCTGCGGAGGTGGCCGGCGTGGACCTGGCGGATCCGGCTCAGGTCGAGGCTGACGTCCTCGGGGTGGGTGATGTCGTCGAGGCTGCGCCCCAGCAACTCGCCGGCGGAGTAGCCGAAGATCTCGGTCATCGCCGCGTTCACGCGGTCGAGCCGGCCGTCGCGGCCGACGAGGGCCACCCCGATCGCCGCCACGTCGAAGGCGCTGCGGAACTGCTCCTCGCTGCGCCGCAGGACCGACTCGGCGTTGCGGCGGGCGCGGGCGGTCCGGCGGAGGAACAGCGAGCCGAGGATCAGGCCCAGGACGCTCACGCCGATCAGCGCCGTGAGGATGTTGCGGGTCCGCTCGTCGTCCTCGCGGATCTCCTCGGCGCGGGCGGCCTGCATGCGGCCCTCGAGCTGGGCGGTCTCCTCGGCCAGGGCGCGGATGCTCCGCAGGGTCCGGGGCTCGACCTCGGCGCGGGCGTCCAGGGTGGCCTGGAGCGAATCCAGCGCCTCGCTGACGAGGCCGGCGAACTCGGCGAGGCGGCGGAGTTCGCGGAGGTCGCCGCTGGACAGGTCGTCCAGGTCGCGGCTCGCCAGCCGGGCCTGGGCGGCCGACAGCTCGAAGGCCCCCGCGTCGTGGCCGCGGGCCGCCCGCTCGGCGTGGTCGAGCGATTCCATCGACCGCGCCAGGCCGTCCAGGAGCAGCCGCGCCCGGCGGTCCCGCTCGTTGCAACGCTCGTGGTAGCGGACGCTGTGGAAGGCGGTCAGGCCGATCAGGAGCACCACCAGGGCGAGGGTGCCGTACCAGAACGTCAGGTCGCGCTCGAACGGAATCCGCTTCGGCATCGCCCGATCACCTCGGCCTGGGAGAAAGCCGCGGGCCGGCGGCCGCCGGCGGGACCGATCGATCGGCCGGCGACGGCCGGGCGCTCAGCCCGCCCGCACGCAGCCGTCGAGGACCCGCAGGACGTCGCACGCCCGCAGCGGCTTGGCGATTAAATCATCCATGCCCGCGGCGCGGCAGACATCCCGGTCTTCCGGCCCGGCGTCGCCCGAGAGGGCGATGATCCGGGGCAAACGTCCCGGGGGCAGCCGCCTCCGCAGCCGGTCGGCCGCCTCCACCCCGCCCATCTCCGGCATCTGCACGTCCATCAGGACGACGTCGAATTGCTGGCGGTCGCAGGCCTCCAGGACCTCGAACCCGTTGCGGACCGCCTCCACCCGATAGCCGTGCGGCCGCAGCATGACCTTCAACGCCGTGCGGATCACCGCGTCGTCGTCGGCCAGGAGGATCGAGGGCGCCGGCTTCAAGACCGCAACCTCAGGACGCGGAGGGGTTTGCGTAGAATCCATGCGTAACCTGCGCTCCGCCTTGCCATCCGTGCGCCGTCTTCGGCTCTCGCACGACTCGGGGACTTCCGGAGCCGTCGGGGTGAATCCTAGATCGTCCGGGCGGACCTTGCAAGTCGGATGAAGAAATCGCGAGCACGCGAATGGATTTGGCGTGAGCGTCAAGCCCAAACATGCCGCCGGACCGAATCTAAACCCGGTGCCGTTCGAGCAGGTAACGGACGGATCCCGGGTCGGAACCTTCCCCAAATTCCCGGAACCCCAGGTTCCGCAGGAGGCGGATCGAGCCCTCCAGGTCGTCGTAGGTATCGGCCACGATGCCGAGGACCTCGGGGTGGTCGAACGCCCAGGCGACGAGGCGGCCGATGGCCTCGGTGCCCAGGCCGATCCGCTGGAATTCGGGGCGGAGCGAATAGCCGATCTCGACGAACCCCATCGCGTCGGGAGGCCCCTTGAAGCCGGCCACGCCGATCGGCTCGCGGGGCCGGTCGGTCACGACGAGGTACCAGATCGCCCATCCGGCCACCTCGGGCTGCGCATCGAGCAGGTCTCGGCACCAGATCAGAGCATCGGCGTCGAGGAGGGGCGGGGGCCAGGCACCCTCGGGAATCCGGGCATCGAGCAGGCCCGGTAGGCGGTCAAACTCGCGGTCATCGAGGTCGGCCCGGCAGATTTCGGCGGTCGCCGCGATCAATTCGACGCGTTCGGTCCGCAATCGCGGCGAGGGGCCGGGGTTCATGAAGGGAGGGCTCGCGGGGCGGGCAGGTATCCGATCGAAGCTCGATCGATCGTACCGCCCCGAAAGCCGCTCGGGGAAGGCTCAGGCGGCCTCGGCCGAGTCGCCGCCGTCCTCTTCCTGGTAGGCGAGCAGGTTGACGCGGTGGAACTCCTCGTGCGTGACCTCGAAGGTCGAGCCGTGGACTTCCCAGAGGCCCTCGATCAGGGCATCGGAATCGACCTCGGGCTCGTCCCACAGGACGACGACGAGGCCGTCGGCGTGGAAGGTGGGCTCCAGGCCGTGCTCCTTGAAATACTCATCGACGGCGCCCTGGCGTTCGGGGTCGATGGTGAAGCTCCAGCGGATCAGGTCGATCGACGATTCGTCGCTCATGGCGGTCCTCCTTGCCTATCCCGAAGGGGGGGTCCTGCCGCAAAAAGGCCGACCGCCCCGTCGCGGATCGGCCGACTCGACGGATATCGGCAAGGGGACGGGGCATGCTGGAAGGAATCGAGCCGGCCGGGTGGCCGGAGCCGGCGGGGCCCGCCTATCATGGCATGGGGTAAAGTCGAACACGGCCCCCATCGACCGGCCCCGCGGGAGACCCTTCCATGTCGACCCCCACCGTCCAGGAGTTGCAAGCCAAGAAATGCGTCCCCTGCGAGGGTGGCGTGCCCAAGCTCACCCCGGAGGAGTCGGCCGCATTGATCGGCCAGGTGCCGGGCTGGAAGCTGGTCGAAGGCGGCGACCCGGATCCGTCGCGAGTGGCGGGCCAAGAACTTCCTGGCCGCGATGGAGTTCTTCAACAAGGTCGCCGAACTGGCCGAGGCGGAAGGCCACCACCCGGATTTGCACCTGGTCGGCTACCGGAACGTCGCCATCGAAATCTGGACCCACGCCATCGGCGGGCTGTCCGAGAACGATTTCATCCTGGCGGCCAAGATCGACCAGATCCCGTTCGCGGCGAAGCCGGCCTGATGGGCTTGGCATTCCCAGGTTCAGGGAAAGCCGCGCACCCGTTCAAAGATCCTCCGGCCGCAGCCCTGTCCGCTTGGCGAGACGGGCGAGCATCCGGGGTCCGATTTCGTCGCCGTCGTGGAAGGCGAAGACCACATTCGCCCAGCCATCCCGCTCCAGGACCCGATGCGAGATGCCGACCTAGCGCTTGACCTGCCACCCGATGCTCATCAAGGCGGCGAGGACGCGGCGAGCTTTGGAAGACGGCCAGACGCTCACGCCGGTACCACGAACAGTTGGCTGACTCCGGCAGGGACGACCTCGCCATGTTCGACGCGATCGGCTAGCGTACGCAGGGCAAGTGCCTGGACGCGGGCGACAGCCTCCCCCGGCGTATCGCCATAGGCGAGGACGCCCGGAAGGTCGGGGACCTCGGCGATCCATCGGCCATCGTCCTCGCACTCAAGTTCGATCGGCAAAGGCATGGGACACCACCGGGCCAACGAGGAACAGGATCGATTCTAGGCTATCGGCCAGCCTGGCCCACCGGCAAGTCCCGCCGATGAAGCCCTGGAACACCGGTCATACGCTCAACCCACCACCGCATCCGTCCTCACCAGCGACACGCCCCGCTCGGCCCAGCCGGCCAGCAGGCCTTCCTCGGCCGATCCGTCGATCGCCTTGATGGCGTCGGTCACCAGGGCGACCTTCTGGCCTCGGTCGAGCAGGCCGTCGATCGCCGCCTTCACGCAGTAATCGGTGGCCACCCCGTACACGACGAAGCGCGGGTTGATGGCCCCGTATCGGGCGATCACGGCGTCGGCCGATTTGTGGGTGAAGACGTCGTAGCGGTTCTTGTGCAGCGTCAGGTGGGGCGGCAGCGCTTCCAGGTCGTTGACCTGGTCAAGCCCCAGCACCTGCCCGCCCGACCCGGTCCAGGCGGTCGCGGCGATCCGTTGCTGGCCCTTCGTGCCGATCAGGCAGTGCGGCGGGAACGGTTCCGGGTCGGGTTCGTCGGGCGTGTGGGCGCAGGCCGTCGCCAGGATCGGGATCCGCCGCGATCGGGCGAAGTCCGTTAGTCGCTTCAGGTTTGAGACGATGGAGTCGGCCCCGGGGACGTACAGGGCCCCGGATGGCTCCATGAAATCGCGCTGGGTGTCCACGTCCACGAAAACCAACGGCCCGGAGAGCATGCGCCTATTCCCCAACGGTTTGCGGTTCCCGGCGGTCGCATTCCTCGTAACCGATACCATGCGCCGAACGGCCGGCACAAGCGGCCGTCGTGAATCAATCGGGCCGCGGCCGTCGTCTAAGCCGGTGGAACGTCGGTCACCGAAGCCGGGCCTCCCCGGGCGGGATCCGATGCGCGACCGATTCCCCGGAGCCCTCTCCCATGAGACCGAAGCTGAATCGCCCCCTGTTCCTCGCGATGCTGGCGATAATCGCCCCGGCCGCGTTCGCCCAGGCGCCGCAGGAGCCGGCCCCGCCGGTCGAGGAGGCCCCCGCCCCCCGGAAGCCGGCCGAGACCCGCCTGACCGACGTCACCGTGTATCAGGGGACCGCCCTGATCTCGCGCGAGGTCAAGGTGCCCGAGGGCCAGGGGCTGGTCGAGGTGGTCGTCACCCCGCTGCCCCACCAGGCGATCCCCAGCTCGCTCTACAGCGAAGGGGGCGACGGCCTCCGCGTGCTCAGCACCCGCTACCGAGCCCGGGCGGTCCGAGAGGACACCCGCGCCGCCGTCCGCGAGAAGGAAGAGGAACTCAAGAAGCTGCAAACCGAGGCCCGGAAGCTCCAGGCCGTCTCGGAAGTGGTCAAGCAGGATCGCGAGTACCTCCAGAAGCTTGAAGGCTTCACCGCGGCCGTCGCCAAGAGCCTGAACGAACAGGGCCGATTCGAGAGCGACCAGGTCACCAACCTGAGCGACTACTTGATGAAGTCCCGCGCCGAGAAGGCGGAGGCCGCCACCAAGATCGAGGGCCTGATCCAGGCCAACGCCGAATCGCTCGCGTTCGCGCAGCGGCAGCTCGCCGAGCTTTCGGGCGGTTCGAGCAAGACCGCGATCGATGCCGTGATCCTCGTCGACAAGGCCGAGGCGCCCGCCGGCACGATCACGCTCAACTACCTGGTCAACGGCGCCACCTGGCGGCCGCAATACCGGCTGCGGGCCGGCGGCGAATCCGACCCGGTTCAGCTCGAATACCTGGCGGCGATCTCGCAGCAATCGGGCGAGGACTGGACCGGCGTGAAAATCGTCCTGTCGACCGCCCAGCCGGCCCTGAACGCGGCTCCCCCCGACCTGACCCCGCTGGCCATCTCGGTCCGGCCCGAGGACGGCGGCCCGACGATCGTGAACAACCCCGCGGCCGGGAAGCCCGGCATGGGCGGTATGGGCGGCGGCATGGGCGGCATGGGGATGATGAGTGGCGGGCCCGGCGGCGCCCCGGCCAAGGGGGGCCTGTCGATGGAGCAGTACGCGGCGCAGGCCAAGAGCTACCGGGGCGCCGCCCAGACGGTTCTGAATCGCAACGACCTCCGCACCGGCGGCGAGCTGCTGAATTCGGCCGCCGCGTTCGACCAGGCCCGCGAGCTGCTCGCCAAGGACGACGACGACAAGGGCGAACCGGCCGCCGACGGCCCGACCGTCACGTTCGGCCTGCCCAGCAAGATGGACGTCCCCTCGCGGCGTGATGCCCTGATGGTCGAGGTCAAGCGAATCGAGCTGCCCGCCGACTTCTACGACAAGGCGGTGCCGGTCCTGACGCCGAGGGTCTACCGACTGGCCAACCTGGTCAACAAGTCCGACACGGTGCTCTTGCCCGGCGAGGCGACCACGTACGTCGGCACCGACTTCGTCGGCCGGATGACGATGCCGATGGTGGCCGTCGGCGAGCCGTTCACGGTCGGCTTCGGCGTCGACCCGCAGGTGCAGATCTTCCGGCGGCTAATGACCAAGTCGAAGGCGGTGCAGGGGGGCAACCAGGTCCACACGTATGAATTCCGGATCTCGGCCCGGAGCTTCCGCGCCAAGCCGGTGCCGCTGCAGGTCTGGGACCGCCTGCCCAAGGCGGCCGACGAGGACGTGGCGGTGAACCTCGTCCAGGCCACGCCCAAGCTGAGCGAGGATTCGGTCTACAAACGCAACGCGGCCAAGGACAACCTGCTCCGCTGGGACCTGACCCTGGCGCCGACCAAGCCCGGGGCCGATCCCGAGACGATCCTCTACCAGTTCAGGATGGAATTCGCCCGCGAGATGACGATCGACCAGATCGCCTCGGGCGCCCTGGCCGAGGCACCGATCGGCACCCAGGGGGGCGGCATGGGCGGCGGGTTCCGCCAGGTGCCGGCCGAGGTTGCCCCCAGCAAGCCCTGAACCGTCGAAGAAGGCGGGGCGAGCCTCCGCACGCCCCGCCTTTCGGGCGGCCCTCGTCTCCTGCCGAGGGCCGGATCGGATCATTTCTTCGGCGAAGATCAGAAGCCCATCGGGCCGCCGAAGTGCCGGCCCATTCCGCGGCCCATGCCCGGGCCGCCTCCGAAATCGAAGGCGCCCGTGGGCGCCTGCGAGGCGGTCCCCGTCACGTCGGTCGCGGCGGTGGGGGTCGCCGGTTTGCAGGCGGCGCCCAGCAGGTCGGAGAGGTGCGGGATGCCCGGCAGCTCGGACAGCGATGCCACGAGCATGTCGTCGGTCGACGTCGAGCCGCTATCGGCCTTGATCTGATCGGCATCGGCCTGGATCCTGGCGACGTCGTCGGCCGTGATCCCCCGGGCCTTGTAGACGGCGTTCAGGTCGGTTTCGAGCGTCGAGATCAGGGCGGTGTCGGTGACGCCGGTGCTCTTGATCGCGGCCTCCAGGTCGGACTGGAGCGTGCCCGAGGTGAAGTCGGGGTGGCGCCCGAGGGCGGCGAGGTCCCTGGCCACCGCGTCCACGAGGTCGGCCTTGGGCGACGCCGTCGACGCCTTCATGATCGACTGGATGTCGTTGCGCACGGCCGCCAGCAGCGCGGGCGTCACCTGCGATTTATCCTGGATGGCCTGGAGATCGGCGTGGAGCTTGTCGAAGTCGGCCTTCAGGGCGTCGGCGTTGGCCGAGGTGGTGGTCGTCGACGTGGTGGTGGTGGTGCCGTCGGCGTTCGTCGTGGTGGTCGCGGACCTGGCGGCCTGGCCCCAGAAGACGTCGCCCTGGCCGCCGGCGATCGATCCCGAGAACCGCATCCCGCCGAAGGCGCCGCCGCGGACGCCGAAGAAGCCGGTCGGGACCGATCGGCTCGCGGGGGCCCCGGTCGTACCGACGGTCGCGGAGGTCGCCTGCGACGGGCCGGCCTGGGAGAAATCCGGGGCCATCGAGCGGCCGAACCCGCCGCCCATGCCCAGGCCGCGATGCCCGACGTGCCCGCCGAAGTCGCCGCCGAAGCCGGGGGCATCCTGCCGCGATTGGCCATCGAACGGGCTGAACTGCGCCGGCGGCTGCGGGGTGCCCGCATCGGCGGCCACGGTCGTGGCGGCCGCGGTGGTCGAGAGCAACTGCCGCCCTTCGAGCATGTCGCAGGTCGGCCGCGATTGCCGGAGCCCCGAGGCCCGCGTCCTCGATCCGATCGCACGGCCCTCGAACCGAACCCGCCCGATCACCGCCCGCCGATTGGTCCGCTGATCCATCGTCTCGTTCCTTGAGTTAGGTATTGATGGGGCCGATCGCCTCCGCGATCGGGCCGAATCGGGCGCCCAGGCCCCCGGTCCCGTCCGCGTCGCGTGGCTCGCCGATCGTCGCGTGATGACAACCCCTCAAACGATCGAAGCACGCCGCGGCGCGCCCCGCCCCGGCCGGATTGCAAGATTGACAAATCCCCCGAAAAAGCTGGCCATCGGGGGAGGCATCGTCCGAAGCGATGGTCCCGGATCCTCGGGGCTCCGGCCCGGTGGGCCCTTCCTTTCCCCCCGCACTCGGCCGAGAATGGGCCTTCGCGACGACGCCCCCTCCCGCAGCATCCCCCTTTCATGAACACCCCAGCCGACGCCCGACCGCGGATCCCGGCCGCCTGGCTGGCGGTCGCCCTGCTGATCCCGGTGGCCTTGCTCAATTACCTCGATCGCCAGATGCTCGCGGCGATGAAGACGTCGATGATGGGCGACCTGCCCGACATCGCCACGCGCGAGAACTGGGGCTTCATGCTGGGCTCGTTCAAGTGGGTCTACGCGGCGCTCAGCCCCGTCGGCGGGTTCCTGGCCGACCGGTTCTCCCGACGCCGGGCGATCATCGCCAGCCTGTTCGTCTGGTCGGCCGTCACGTTCCTCACCGGGCAGGTGACGACCTATCCCCAGCTCGTCGCCACCCGTGCGTTGATGGGGATCAGCGAGGCGTGCTACATCCCCGCGGCGCTGGCGTTGCTGGCCGATTTCCACTCGGGCGCGACCCGGTCGCGGGCGATTGGCCTGCACCAGGTGGGGATCTACGCCGGTATCATCCTGGGCGGGTTCGCCGGGCATGTGGCCGACCACCCGGGCCTGGGCTGGCGGTTCGCGTTCCACGCCTGCGGCCTGGTCGGCATCCTCTACGCGGCGCCGCTGGCCTGGCTGCTCCGCGAGCCGCCCCGATCCGAACGGGACGGCGAGGGCGAAGGCCCCGGGGCGGCCGCCCGCGACCTGGCCGGGAACCGGTCGTACCTGCTGCTGGTCCTGTACTTCACCCTACCCGCCCTGGCCGGTTGGGTGGTGAAGGACTGGATGCCCGATATCCTCAAGGAACGGTTCTCCCTGAAGCAGGGGGACGCCGGGATCTACGCGGTGCTGCCGGTGCAGATCGCCTCCCTGATCGGCGTGGTCCTGGGCGGCTGGCTGGCCGATTTCGCCATGAGGCGGACCGTCCGCGGGCGGATCCTCGTGAGCGCCACGGGGATGATCCTGTTCCTGCCGGCCCTGTTCGGCGTCGGCCTGGCCGATCGCCTGGGCGCGGCGGTTGGCTTCCTGGTGCTGTACGGGATCGGCTGGGGCTTCTTCGACTGCAACAACATGCCGATCCTGTCGCAACTGGTCCGGCCCGGCCTCCGCGCGACCGGCTATGGCTTCATGAACCTGGTGAGCATCAGCTGCGGCGGGTTCGCCGACTGGGGCTTCGGCGCCCTGCGCGACAATCACGTCCCGCTGTCGACGATCTTCGGCGTCTTCGCCGGCATCGCGCTGGTGTCGGTCGGGTTGGTGCTGGCGATCCGCCCCCGCCCCGAATTGAGCTGGAAACCGGCCCCCGAGAGTTGAAATGACCCCGAATCCGCCGCTCCGCGAGCTGGTCGCCGCCACCCATGCCCCGTTCCTCGACGACGGCACGCTCAACCCGGGCGTCGTCGATCGCCTGGCCGAGCATTTGCAATCGAACGGCGTGAACGCCGTGTTCATCAACGGGACGACCGGAGAGAGCCATTCGCTCACCGTCGAGGAACGGCTCGCCCTGGCCGACCGCTGGTGTTCGGTGGTTCGGGGCACTTCGATCAGGGTCGTGGTCCACGTCGGCACGAACTGCCTGGCCGACGCGAGGACCCTGGCGGCGCAGGCCCAATCGCTGGGCGCCTCGGCGATCTCGGCCCACGCGCCGGCGTACTTCAGGCCTGATTCCGCCGAGATGTTGGCGGCCTGCTGCGGCCAGATCGCCGACGCCGCCCCCGAAACACCGTTCTACTTCTACGACATCCCGTCGATGACCGGGGTGAACGTGGCCTACCCGATGTTCCTCGATCGGGCCGCCGATCGGATGCCGAGCTTCGCCGGCGTGAAGTTCACCAATCCCGACCTGGTCGCGTACCAGCGGGCCCTCGCCTGGCGAGCCGGCCGGGCCGACCTGCCCTGGGGGAACGACGAGACGTTGCTGGCCGCCCTGGCCCTGGGGGCCTCGGGCGCCGTCGGCAGCAGCTACAACGTGGCGGCGCCGCTCTATCGACGCCTGATGGGGGCGTTCGAGCGGGGCGACGTGGGATCGGCGAGGGCCGAGCAGCTCCGCTCGGTCCGCCTGGTCGATACCCTTTCGGCCTTCGGCTACATGGCCGCCTGCCGGGCCTTCCTTGAGATGCAGGGCGTGCCGATCGGGCCCCCCCGCCTGCCGCACCGTCGGCTCGACCCCGATCAAGCCCATCGACTGCGCGAGGCCCTGGAGTCGATCGGGGCCTTCGGGGGCTGAGCCGAATCAGGAGATTCCCTTGACCTGGTCGGTCCGGCGGAGCACGCCGTGGAGTTTCATACCGAACTCGCCCAGGGTGGCCAGGATCGGTACCATCGCGGCCGAAAAACCGATCTCGCTGCCATGCCAGGGGACCACCAGGCGCTGGCGTTGGCGCCGGCCGAATCGCCCCCCGGACGGTACGACATAGCTACCGTCCGGCACGACAACATCGAGAATCTCGGCCTTGCCGTAGAAGCGAAGATGCATCGGAGGGGCCCGTTTTATAGTCTTTTGTCAGGGATGCGCGGGGGAAGGGGCCGGGGGCGGATCACGGAGTCGGCGTCGGCAGCCGGAACCCTCCCCGAACGGCGATTTCATTATGGGTTTTCGATGAGGGCTGTCGATCGTTGTTCCCCGGAAACCGGGGGCCCGTTGTTTTCGGTCAACTCGTCGGGGCAAGGCCGCCCGGGAATTTCCGTTCCGTCCCGGGCCCGAAGCTATAGCGCCAGGCATCCGGGTGGCGTCCCCAACCCGTTCAATAACGCGGAGTTCGGGGGCTTAGAAGGCCACCGCCAGGCCCAATTAAACTCGCCAAAGATTGAGCCCGGGGTTCGAGGTCGGTATCCCGGGGTTTTTCCGCAACACCGTCGGATTTTCCCGACAGGAATGGTGAAAAATCGGGACGCCGACCGGGGAGCGGCCCGACACCTGGTCACGGCGTCGTAATTCGGCCGTAGGGTGGGGCCCAACTTGAGCTTGACTCTGTTCGGATGGGAGGGATAGTAACACGGGTGGCTCGGAGGTCCCGCAGCCGTTCGTTTACGGGAAGCCAGCCCTTCCACGCCCCGCAGGGTCAGGAGATTTCCCGCGATGATCCGCAAGTTTGGCACGGCCACGGGGCCGATCGTCGCCGCACTCGGGATGCTGCTGGGGTCGGATATCGTCGATCCCGCCGCGGCGCGGGCGCAGGACGAGGGGAAGGCGGCGCCCAAGCTGGATGTGCCCGAGCCCGAGCCGGTGACGGATATCACGCTCGACCGCCTGCCGACCTACCCGATCCGCCGGGGCCAGAAGGGTGCGAACGTCCAGTTCGTGGACACGACGCTCCAGCCGTCGGACCGGGCCCCCCGGCTGGAGTATGAGGAGCAGTCGGCCAACTTCACCCTGAATCAGTCGGTCAAGGGCTCCGAGAGCGGGGCCTCGGCGTTGATCTCGGGCGACCTGGACAACGGGCCTTCCGGCACGCTCACCCTGGCGAGGCTGGTCGGCGAATTCCGGGACGGCGAGGAGATCCGCGACGCGAAGGGCGGCACCGCCAAGGTGAAGGGGGGCACCAAGCCCGGCATCTGGGTGCTGGACTTCTCCTACCGGCCGATCCGGGTGAAGACCGTCGAGATCCCCGGCAAGGGGCGACGGGATATCCTTTACCTTTACTACAAGGTGATCAACCATACCGGCAAGCCGCGGCCGCTGGTGCCGCAGTTCACCCTCGTCCTGCCGGAGAACGGCCGGTCGTACCAGGACGTGGTGCTCCCCAACTCGATCCAGATCATCAAGCTGATCGAGACCCGCGAGGATCCGTCGATCCCGCTCCAGGGCGCCGTCAACACGGTCGGCATGGTGCCGGTGAGCAGCAAGGAAGGGATCGACGACGCGGTCTTCGGCGTCGCCATGTGGGAGGTGGATCCGGCCATCGCCAAGGCCGACCGCCTGCAGATCTACGTCCGGGGCCTCTCCGACGGCTACAAGCGCGTCCCCACCCCCGAGGGCAGCGCGCAGCCGGACCAGGTCCGTTACAAGACCCTGCGCATCGACTTCGACCGGCCCGGCGACGAATTCCAGCTCAAGAGCCACGAGTTCCGGCCCCTCGACCCGCCCTACCAGTGGATCTACTGGTAAGCCGGATCGGCCTGCTTTCCGAAATCGGGGGCGGGCCGGCGAGCCTCGAACTCGCCGGCCCGTTCGCCTTTCGAGGCGGGGCTTATTCGGCGAAGAGGGGCAAGGAAGGGGTCGGATCGGCCTTCACGCGATGGATCGGCCGTTCCCGGGGGGCCCGGGCCCGCATCTTGACCGACGACCGGCCCCGGAGCGCCACTCCGAGGACCTCGTCCCGATAAGAGACCGCGAGGTCCTCGGCCCGGAAATCGATCCGCAGCGGGTCGCTCAGGCCGTCCACCCGCAAATCCAGCCCGATCGAGGGGTCGGACCCGACCCGGCCGATCTCGCGGATCACCGCCTCCAGGGCCCCCATCCTCAGGCCCTCGCCCGGCCCCACCTCGCGGACGAGGAACCCGAACATCGCCTGCCGTGCATCGGGATGCCTGCGCATGGCCACGGTCCGCCCTCCCTGTTCGTTGCCTTGCCGTTCCCCTCCCGTTCTGGGTGAGCGAATTTACAGTAGGCCCAACGGCCAGGTCAAGGGATGAGCGCGCCGGGACGTCGATTTGTGTTGGGGATGCATGGCGGGCGATTTTCGGGTTAGACTGGGCCCCGGGCGGCACCTCCGTCGAGATCCTCACCGCCCTCGCCCACGAACGGACCCAGGCCCGACGCCATGCCGCACATCGATCGGTTCGCCCTCGACACCGAGGGCCGGGGGACGTACGAGATCACGGACCGCCTGGAGCGGCTGGTCCGCGACGCGGGCAGCTCGGCGGGCCTTTGCCACGTCTTCGTGCACCACACCAGCGCCTCGCTGATCTTCTGCGAGAACGCCGACCCCAGCGTCCGGCGCGACCTGGAGCGGTACTTCGCCCGCCTGGTGCCCGACGGCGACCCGATCTTCCGCCACACGATGGAAGGGGCCGACGACATGCCGGCCCACATTCGCACGATCCTCACCCAGAATTCGCTGGCGATCCCGATCCGCGACGGAGCCCTCGACCTGGGCACCTGGCAGGGCGTCTTCCTCTGGGAACACCGCACCTCCCCGCAGCGCCGGCGGGTGACGGTCACCCTGATCGGATAAGGCGCAACGCCATCCGATCGGGTAAGGTAACGGGCACGGCCTGGCATCCGGGCGGGGCTCGCCCCGATGCCCACGATGGCGGGGGCGCCCGGCCCTGCGACCGTTTCCCCTGCATTCCACCCGATGCGAATCGCCCGTATCGTAGCGCTGGGATCCCTGGCGATCGCCCTGGCGGCGATCGGGTTCGGTGTACGCACCGGTCCCGTCGCGGTCGGCTCCGGTCGGGCTTATGAGATCCTCGGCGGCCTGCCCGTGAAGCATCGGGGGCGGGTGAAGCCGCTGCTGGGGGCGGCGATCGAAGAAATCCGGCTGATCCACGGCGAGCCCGAGATCCTCGTCCCGGGCGTCGATGGCGGCCCTCCGGTCCGCTGGGGGCCGGTGGCGGCCCTGCTCGACTGGTCGGCCCGGCCCGAATTCTGGGACGATCGGCCCTGGATCCGGATCGACTCGCCCGAGCTGGAACGCCGGCTGCTGGCCGCCTCGGGCCGGGGCGGCGAGGCCCTCGGCCGGATCGCTCCGGCGGTACTCCGCGATGCCCGGGTCGATTCCGAGGGCCATTCGCTGTCGTTTTCCCGGTGGGCCGGCGAACTCCTGGCGCGGCAAGACCGGGCCGAACCCGACGACCCGGGGCTGACGCCGGTCGAGGCGGAGGCGATCCGGGTGGGGCTGCGCTACTTCCATTACCAGTCGATCGGCCGACACGACGGCCCTTTCGACTGGATGCCGATCCCCAGGCCGTTCAACGACGCCTATCTCCGGTACTCCCGCGACAGCTTCCGCCGGGGGCTCGACCCCGATCGGGAACTCACCCCCTGGAGGCGAACGCGGCCGAAACGCTGGTCGAATACCTGCAAGGGCTCCGCGACCGGGAGTGGGCCCTGCCGGGCGAGGAACCGGTGTTCGACCAGCAATACAGCAACTGGCTGGGGCTGCAGTCGCCCTGGATTGCGGTCGGCCCCCTGCTGGCCGGCAAGCCGGAGGAACTGGAACGCGCCGGCATCCCGACGGACCTGGCCGAGGACTTCCTCCGGGCCTATCGGGCCCTGGAAGCGGCCCAGCGCCGGGCGCCCGGCGAACTCCCCGAGCCCGCCGCCGTCGACCTCCTCGCCGCCGCGCAGGAGCTCGGTTCGAGCCTCGCGGGCTATCCCGACCCGCCGTCGATGGCCCGGGAAACGCGGTGGATCCGGTTCGTGCCCGCCTCCCGCGCCCGGGGGGCCTTCGGGCTCGCCCTCGTCCTGCTGGTGGCCGGGTTGGCGGCCGGCAAGGCTCGGGCCTCGGCCTGGCTGCACTCGGCCGGGCTGGTCGCGATGGCCGCCGGGATCGCCCTGGGGCTGGACGACCTCGGGACCAGCTCCCGGATCGTCAGGCTCGTGCCGGCGGCGACACCCGGCCAGGAGGCCGAGTCGGCCGCGATGGTGGCCGCGGCCCTGGGCCTGTCGCTCGGCATCCCGCGGCGTCGCTCGATGCTCGCGATCGCCGGCGGTTCGGCCGCGATGCTGGCCATGCTCCTGGCCGACGACGCGCCGACGCTCGACCCGGCCCTGCGCCTGGGCCTGCCCCCGATCCGGCTCAACCGCTGGTTGCTGGCGCACGCCGCGACGATCGCGGCCGGCTACGGGGCGTTCGCGATCGCGGCGGCCGTCGGCCTGCTGGCGATCGCCCTCGGGAAGGCCCGCGAATTGGCCGGTGTCCTCCCCGGGTTGATGCTGGCGGGCGTCGGGCTGCTGGCGATCGGCCTGGCTTCCGGGCTCGCGTGGGCCCGCGCCGAGTGGGCCGGCGACTGGTCCCGCGACCCGAAGCTGATCGCTTCGATGGCCACCCTGGGGATCTACCTGGCGACCCTGGTCGGCCACCGGGCCGGCCGGTTGGGGCCGGGCGCCCTGGCCGTCGCTTCGGTCCTCGGCCTCGCTTCGTCCGTGGCCTCATGGTATGGCCTGAATTTTGCACACCATTCGGGCCGCCACGGGTATGGGTTCTCGGATGATTGGCCGGGCGGTGCCTGGTGGTTCGGGCCGGTGACGTTGGCCGTCGCCCTGGCGTTCGCGATCGGGGCCTTCCGTCGCATTTCGGCATCGTCCCCGCCCGGGATCGGCCCGAATCCGCATAATACCGAGTTGCCCTGGTAAGTCCGGTGCCCGATCCGGGAGCCTTCTCATCCGATCGACCAGCTTCGGCCTCGCCTTCGCCTTGATGATGCCGGCCCTGTCGCGCGCGCAGGATCCGGCCGAATCCGCGTTCCGCGAGCGGGTCGCGCCCATCCTCGAGGATTCGTGCGTCCCCTGCCACGGCCCGGGGGCTCGGAAGGGCGGGCTGTCGCTCGACGCCGCATCGATCGGGCCGGCGCGGCTCCGCGATGCGGGCCTCTGGCAGTCCGTGTTGAGGAACGTCCGGGGCGGGCGGATGCCGCCGCCGGGCCGGCCGAGGCTCGACCCGGAGGGGTTGCGGACGCTCGAATCCTGGATCAAATCCGAAGCGTTCGGGATCGACCCCCGCGACCCCGACCCGGGCCGCGTGACGCTCCGGCGGCTCAACCGGGCCGAATATCGCAACACGATCCGCGACCTGATGGGGGTCGATTACGACACCGGGGTCGAATTCCCGCCCGACGACTCCGGCCATGGCTTCGACACGATCGCCGACGTGTTGACGCTGTCCCCGCTCCTGATGGAGAAGTACCTGGCCGCCGCCGAGTCGATCGTCGCCGAGGCGGTGCCGACGGTCGCCCGGGTCGCGGCCGAGTCGGAGGCCCTCGCCGGGCCCGCCAGCTTCTCCTACTACGAGCCGGCCTCGATCGCTGCGACCTTCCGGGCCGGGCATCCCGGCCATTACCGGGCCGAGCTGGCGTTGACGGCGACCGAGATGCCCGCCTTCGCGTCCGATTACAACAAGTGCCGTTTGATCGTCTCAATCGACGGGCGGGAGCGGCTCCGCGAGGACTTCGCCCGCGAGGAGAACCGGGCGTATCGCTTCCCGATCGACCTCGAATGGGCCGCGGGGGACCACGCCCTGGCGATCGCCGTCGAGCCGCTCACCCCGGGGGAGAAGCGGCTCCGGTCGCTGGCGATCCGCGTCGATTCGATGGCCGTCCGGGGGCCGTTCGAGCCCGAATTCCTGGTGCGGCCGCCCCGTTACGAGCGGTTCTTCCCCGGGGGGGGGCCCTCGGAGGATTCCGACCCGAAGGGCCGGGCCCGATGGATCCTGTCCCGTTTCGCCCGCAAGGCGTTCCGACGCCCGGCCGACGACGCGACGCTCGACCGCCTGGTCGACCTGGCCGTCCGGGAAGGGCCGGGCCGGACCTTCGAGGCCGGGGTCGCCCGGGCATTCGCCGCGATCCTGGCCTCCCCCCGATTCCTGTTCCGGGAGGATCGGGTCGAGGCGGGCGACCCCGGCCGGTTCCCGCTCATCGACGAGCACTCGCTGGCTTCCCGGCTGTCGTATTTCCTCACGTCGTCGATGCCCGACGAGGAGCTCTCCGGCCTGGCCGATCGGGGCCAGCTGCGGGCCAACCTGGCCGCTCAGGCGTCGCGGCTGCTGGCCGACGGCCGCTCGGGCGCGTTCGTCCGCGATTTCGCCGGCCAGTGGTTGCAGGCACGCGAGGTCGGCTCGGCCGCGATCCATGCCTTCGACGTCATCCGGCGCGACGAGCCCCGCGACCCCGAGGCCGAGGCGGGCCGGGAACGCTGGCGGCAACTGGGCCGGAGGCCCGCCGGGTCGCTCGAGGACGACGAACGTCGCGCGCGGAATTCCTCCCGGGCCGCGTTCTTCCGGTCGTTCCGCCGGTTCCGCGAGCATGCCCTGGATGACGACCTCCGTACGGCGATGCGGCTCGAAACCGAGATGGTCTTCGGCCGGATCGTTCGCGAGGATCGGCCGCTCCGCGAGCTGCTCGACGGCCGCGAGACGTTCCTGAACGAACGGCTGGCAAAGCACTACGGGATCGGAGGGGTCGAGGGCGACGCCATGCGGCTCGTCGCCCTGCCCCCGGACAGCCCCCGGGGCGGGATCCTGACCCAGGGGTCGGTGCTGGCGGTGACGTCGAATCCCGACAGGACCTCCCCCGTGAAGCGCGGCCTGTTCATCCTCGACAACATCCTGGGGGCGCCTCCCCCGCCGCCGCCCCCCAACATCCCGTCGCTGGAGGAGTCCGCCCGGGCATTCTCGGGCCGATCGCCGACGACCCGGGAACTGCTGGAATTCCACCGCAAGGACCCCTCCTGCCGATCCTGCCACGAACGGATGGATCCCCTGGGGCTGGCCCTGGAGAACTTCAACGCGCTGGGCCGTTGGCGGGACCGGGAGCAGGGCCGGCCGGTCGACGCCTCCGGCACGCTCGGCGGCGGCGAGCCGTTCGGGGATGTCCGGGCGTTCAAGCGCCTCCTGGCCGAGGATCACCTGAGCGAATTCCACCGGTGCCTCGCCGAGAAGATGCTCACCTATGCCCTCGGGCGCGGCCTGACGCCCGCCGATACGGAGGCGGTGGATCGGGTCGTGGGGCGGGTGGAACGGGAAGGGGGACGGGCCGGGGCGCTGATCGCCGCGATCGTCGAATCGCCGGCCTTCCAGCGGACCCGCCGGCCGATCGAACCGCCAGGGGAGCCGGGATGAAGATGCGCGCCCCCGATCGCCGCCGGTTCCTTCGAGGCCTGGGAGTCGCCCTGACCCTGCCGGCGTTCGCCTCGCTCCGGCCGACCTATCGGTTCCCGTCCCGACCCGTCCCGGGCCCCGCCGGCCCGGGGACGACCCCGACCGGGGCCCCGTTGCGCACGGCCTTCGTTTACGTCCCGAACGGGGCGATCCCGTCGGCCTGGTGGCCGAAGGCGACCGGCGTCGATTTCGAGCTGAGCCCGACGCTCCGGCCGCTGGCGCCGGCCCGCGGGATGATCCAGGTGATCGGCGGCCTCGACCACGGCACGGCCGGGGCGGGCCCGGACGGGGTGGACGGGTCCGGCGAGCACGCGAGGGCCAACGGCACGTTCCTCACGGGCGTCCGGCTGAACAAGAGCGCCACCGACATCCGCGCGGGCATCTCGATCGACCAGTTGATCGCCCGCCGGGTCGGCCCGCGAACGCGGCTGGCCTCGCTGGAACTCACCTGCGACTCCATCCGCAAGGCCGGCGCGTGCGATTCCGGGTATTCGTGCGCCTACCAGTACAACCTGTCGTGGAGCTCGCCGACGACGCCGGCAACCCCCGAGCCGAACCCCCGACTCGCCTTCGAACGCCTCTTCGGGGCCGGGCCCCCCGGCGAGCGCCGCCAGGGACTGGCCCGGCGGCGGCAGGAGCGGCGCTCGCTGCTCGACTTCGTCCGGGAAGACGCCAGGGCCCTGCAAACGCGGCTGAACGGGGCCGACCGGGACAAGCTCGACCAGTATTTCACCGGGCTCCGCGAGGTCGAGGGCCGCATCGAGCGGGCCGAGCGGCTCGGGCCGGCCGAGGACCCGCTCGTCGACGCGCCGCCCGGGATCCCGACCGCCTACGCCGCTTACGTCGGCCTGATGTACGACATGCTCGCGCTGGCCTTCCAGTCCGATTCGACCCGCGTGGCGAGCTTCCTGGTGGCGCACGACGGCAGCAACCGGTCGTTCGACGCGATCGGCATCGCCGAGGGGCACCACGACCTTTCGCACCACCAGCACGACCCCGACCGAATCGCCAAGGTCGCGAGGATCGACCTCTGGTACGCCGGGCAATTCGCCCGGTTCCTGGGGAAGCTGTCGGAAACGTACGACGCCGACGGCCGGTCGATTTTGCACAACGCGATGATCGTCTACGGCAGCGGCTGCGCCGACGGCGATGCGCACACCCACACCAACCTGCCGATCCTGCTGGCCGGCGGCGGCGGCGGTACCCTGAACCCGGGCCGGTACGTCCGGCACGGTTCGAAGCCCGCGACGAACCTCTTCCTGGACCTGGCCGACCGGATGGGCGTCGCCGACCTCGAACGGTTCGGCGATTCGACGGGGCGCCTGGGGGATGTCTGACGGGCCATCGCCCGCTCCTTGATTCCTGCATACGAATGCCCGAATATTCATGCCGCAATGTCGGCATGCGGATCGCCGACCGACGCCCTCGGGGAGGCCGATCATCGTGAGTGGCCAACGGCAACCGGACGAGCCTGGGGCCACCGACGGGCCGGGCCCGTCCACGGACCCGACGGGCGACCCGGCCCGTCGGCCGCCCGGCGACGGCTCGCCGGGCGGCGACGATTCGACGCAGGCTTACCCCGGCCCGGGGGAAAATCCCACGATCGACGCCCAAGGCGCCGGGCCCGACGACCCGACGTTCCGGGTCGGGGCCGTCGGCCCCCCGGGCCAGCGATTCCGCATCCTCAGGCCGCATGCCGAGGGGGGGCTGGGGGCCGTCTTCGTGGCGCTCGATTCCGACCTGAACCGCGAGGTCGCGCTCAAGCAGATCCAGGAAAGCCACGCCGACGACCCGCCCAGCCGCCGCCGATTCCTGGTCGAGGCCGAGATCACCGGCGGCCTGGAGCACCCGGGGATCGTCCCGGTGTACGCGCTGGGCGCCGACGACGACGGCCGCCCCTATTACGCGATGCGGTTCATCCGCGGCGACTCGCTCAAGGAGACGATCGAGCGATTTCACCAGGATCCCGGCCCGTCGAAGGCGTTGGCGTTGCGGCAACTGCTCCGGCGGTTCACCGACGTCTGCAACGCGATCGAGTACGCCCATTCGCGGGGCGTGCTGCACCGGGACATCAAGCCGGGGAACGTGGTCGTCGGCGACCACGGCGAGACGCTGGTGGTGGACTGGGGGCTCGCCAAGGCCCTGGGCCGCCCCTCGCCGGACGACGCCGGGCGGGCCTTTCTCCCCCCTCCCGCGGGCGGGTCCTCGGAAACACGGCCCGGGCAAGCCCTCGGCACGCCGACGTACATGAGCCCCGAGCAGGCGAGGGGGGATCTCGATGCCGTGGGCCCCCGGTCGGACGTCTACTCGCTGGGCGCCACGCTGTATAGCCTCCTGACCGGCAAGCCCCCGTTCCGGGGGAAGCCGTCCGAGGTGCTGACCGACGTCGGCCGGGGCCATTTCCCCAGGCCCCGCGACCTCGATCCCGGGATCGACCCGGCCCTGGAGGCGATCGCCCTGAAGGCGATGGCGACCGAACCGGACGGCCGATATGCATCGTGCCGGGACCTGGCCGACGACGTCGACCGGTGGCTGGCCGACGAGCGGGTCGAAGCCTACCCGGATCCGTGGGGCCGCGCCCTGCTCCGCTGGCTGGCCCGCCACCGGACGGCCGTCGCCGCGTCGACGGCGGCAGGCCTCGCCCTGATGGCCGGCCTCGCCGCCGTGGCGATCGTCCAGACCCGCGCCCGCCGCGACCTCGACCTCAAGAACGTCGAACTCTCCCGATCCAACGGCCAGCTCTCCCGGGCGAACATCGCCCTCGAAGACAGCAACTCCCGGCTCGATGCCCAGCGGTCGCGCGCCGAGGGCCGCGAGCGGCAGGCGATCGACGCCGTGAAGCGGTTCCGCGACGCCGTCGTCGAGCACCCCGAACTGAAGACGAACCCGGCGCTGGAATCGCTCCGCAAGGCGCTGCTTAAGGAGCCCCTGGCGTTCTTCGGGGCGCTCCGCGAGGACCTCCAGGCCGAGGGGGGCGGGAGCCCCGAATCGATGGCCCGCCTGGCCGACGCGATCGACCAGTATGCCCGCCTGGCCGACGAGGTGGGCGACCCGCAGGACGCGCTGCGAGCCAACGGCGACGGGCTGGCGATCCGCGAACGCCTCGCGGCGGGCGATCCCGGCCACGAGGAATACCTGGCGGGCCTGTCGCAGACGCGGTTGCTCCGGGGCAACCTGCTCCGCACGCTCGGCCGGACCGACGAGGCCCTGGAAGCGTTCGAGAAGGCCCGGGACGCCCGCGAGAAGCTGGCCGAGGCCCACCCCGATTCCCGCCGGATCCTGGCCAACCTGGCCTCCTGCCACAACAACATCGCCAACTTGCTGGCCGCGACCAACCGGGTCCGCCAGGCGGGGCCCTCGTACGAGCGCTCGCTGGAGATCTGGAGGAAGCTGGCCGCGGCCTACCCCGACGACCCCGACACCCAGGCCGACCTGGCCGTCAGCCTGACCAACATGGGCCTGTTCTACCTCCAGACCGGCCGCTATCCCGAGGCCCTGGACGCCAACGAGCGGGCCCTGGCGATCCGCGAGAAGCTGGCCGAGGCCGGGGGCGGCGCGTCCCGGTTCCGGTCCGACCTGGCGATCGGCTACCTCAACATCGGGGCCCTTCGCAACGCGCTGGGCCAGTACGCCCGGGCCCTCGACGCCTTCGAGAAGGCTTGGGGGCTCTGGGAAGTGCTGGCCCGCGAGCAGCCGGCCGTCGCCCAGTACCGCTCCAACCTGGCCAAGACCCGCGACAACATCGCCGTCATCCTGAGCGGCTCCGGGAAGCAGGCCGAGGCATTGGAGCAACTCGAAGGATCCCTGAAGATCCGCGAGAAGCTGGCGGGCGACTTCCCGGCCGTGACCGAATACCGGGTCGACCTGGCCGCCAGCCACAACAACATCGGCGCCGTCCTGAGCGAGACGCAACGGCCCGGGGAGGCCCTGGCGTCGTACCGCAAGGCCCGCGACATCCAGCGGGCGATCGCCGAGGCCGATCCGTCGGCCGCCACGAACCGGTTCAACCTGGCGCTCAGCCACAACAACATCGGCCTCCTGCTGAGCGACCTCGGCCAGGCCGAGGAGGCCGTGCAGGAGCACGAGAAGGCCCTGGCGATCCGCCGGGAACTCGCCGGGCAGAATCCCCGCTCGCCCGACTTCGCCGCCAACCTGGCCGCCTCGCTGTACAACCTGGGCGAGCTCGACCTCGAAGCCGAACGGCCCGCCCCGGCCCGCGAACGGCTCCGCGAGGCGGACGAGCAGCAGCGGAAGGCGATGGCCGCCAGCCCCGGGAATCCCCGCCACCGGGATGCCCTGGCCAGGATCCTGGCCGGGCTGATCCGGGCCGACCAGGCGCTGGGCCTCGCGGGCGAGGCCGCCGAGGCCCGCGATCGGCTCGACGCCATCCGCGCCGGCGACGACCCGACCAGGCTCGACGCCCGGCTCGTCCAGGTCCTCCGGGGCGCGGCGCCCCTCGACAACCCCGAGCGACTTGCCCTGGCCCAGCGGGCCTACGACACCCGCCGATTTGCCGACGCCGCCGGGCTCTGGGGCGATGCCTTCGAGGCCGACCCCGGGCTGGCCGAATCGAGGGATCCCCAGCACCGGTACAACGCCGCTTGCGCCGCGGCCCTGGCCGCCTCCGGCGAGGGGATCAACCCGCCCGAAGGCGGGGCGAGGGAGAGGCTGCGTTCGGCCGCCCTCGGCTGGCTCAAGGCCGAACTCGACGCCTGGGCGCCCCTCGTCGATCGGGGCCCGCCCCAGGCGAGGGCCTTCGTCGCGCAGACGCTCCGGCACTGGGAGCAGGATTCCGACCTCCGTCACGTTCGCGACGTGGCCCCCCGGTCGGCGCTCCCCGAATCCGAGCGCGACGACTGGAGGGCCTTCTGGGATGGGGTCGAATCGCTCCGCGCCCGGGCGGCGTCCGCACCTTGACCCCCCCGGGGGCGCCCCAGCATAATCGGCGGTGTCCGGGGGTTCGGGTCGGGCCCCCTTTCTGATCCGGCCGAGGGTGGCATCGCCGATGCCGCCGGGGCGTCCGCTCGCCGCCCGCACCAGCCCTCTTCACTCGGGAGTCCGTCTGATCATGCTGCCCTTCCGCCTCGCCTGGGCGGGGATCGCCGGCCTGGCCGCCTTCGCCGTGCCGGCGGGCGCCTCCCAGGCGCGCACCCAGAAGCCCGCCGATCGCCCGCCCGTCTTCGATTCCCGCGCCGCTTCCGCGACCCTGAAGGACGACGCGGGCAAGCCCACCGACTACCTCTGGGAATTCGGCGACGAATCGCTGATCGAGGACGAGCCGCTGGCCGTGGAGGTGCCGCCCGGCCACGCGCAGTCGTTCTTCAACATCGCCGTCCCCGCATCCAACCCCATCACCAAGGGGAAGTATGAGCTGGGCCGGCAGCTCTTCTTCGACACCCGCGTGTCGAAGGACAACACCGTTTCGTGCGCCACCTGCCACAATCCCGAGCGGGGTTGGGCCGACGGCCTGCCGGCGTCGATCGGGATCGGCTCGCAGATCGGCGGGCGCAGCGCCCCCACCGTGCTCAACATGGTGTACGCCAAGTCGCTCTTCTGGGACGGCCGGGCGCCGTCGCTGGAAGGCCAGTGCCAGGGGCCGCCCACCAACCCGATCGAGATGGGCGAGCAGGCGCACCGGGACATCATCGAGCGGCTCCGCGCCATCCCCGGCTACCGCGAGCAATTCCGCAAGGTCTTCGGCACCAACGTCACGCTCGACGGCTTCGCCAAGGCGATCGCCACGTTCGAGCGGGTCGCCGCCCTCTCGGGCGATTCGGCCTACGACAAATACGTCGCCGGCAATTACAAGGCGCTGGACGACGCCCAGAAGCGAGGCATGGTCCTGTTCGGCCTCCGGCTCGAATCGAACGACCCCGACCGCTCCAAGTTCGCCGACGTGCCGCTCAAGAAGGCCCAGTGCAGCTCGTGCCACGTCGGGTTCAACTTCACCGACGACAAGTTCCACAACCTGGGCGTCGGCTGGGACGAGAAGCGGAAGACGTTCGCCGACCTCGGCCGATGGACGATCGAGACGGTCGGGCACAAGGCGAACGCCAGCCTGGGAGCCTTCCGAACGCCCACGCTCCGCGACATCGCCAAGACCGCCCCGTACATGCATGACGGCAGCGAGGCGACCCTGGCCGCGGTGGTCGACTACTACGACAAGGGGGGCAATGCCAACCCCTACCTCGACAAGGACATGAAGAAGCTGAACCTGACCTCGCAGGAGAAGCTCGATCTCGTCGCCTTCATGAACGCGCTCACCGGGGCGGTCCGGCCGGTCGAGCTGCCCAAGCTCCCCCCGGGGCCCGACGGCACCGCGCCGGATCCCCGCAAGGGGCTGACCGTCTCGGCCGCCGCGAAGGCCGCATCCGGCAAGGAAGTGCACACCAAGGAAGAGAAGCCCTGAACCGGCCCGTCCGGTCCCGGCGAGCCCCTCCGAGCCCGGCGCGAATCCCGCGCCGGGCTCGTTCGCGCGCGGGCGTGTATGATGGTGCGGGAAAGGCCGCCCGCACGGCCCCAGGGCCATCATCCATCCCTTCCGTCCGGGGCGCCCGGGCCGTCCCCCATCCGATCCCTGGAGATCCTCCCCCATGATCCGCCGGAGCGGGACACTGCTGGGCCTGGCCTTGCTGGCGACGCTGATCGTCGCCCTGTTCCACCGGGCCCTCTTCCTGGGCGAGGTCCCCTGCTACCGCGACGCGGGCCATTTCTATTATCCCCTGTACGAGCGGGTCCAGCAGGAATGGAATGCCGGCCGACTGCCCCTCTGGGACCCCGGCGAGAACGCCGGAATGCCCCTGCTGGGCAACCCCACCGCCGCCGTGCTCTACCCGTTGAAGGTGCTCTACTGGGAGCGGCTCTGGCCCTACGCCTGGGGGGCGCGGATCTACACCATCTCGCACCTGGCCCTGGCCGCGGGGGCGATGTACGCCCTGATGCGGTCGTTCGGGGTAAGCCGGGCGGGGTCGGGCCTCTCAGCATTCGCCTACGCATTCTCCGGGCCGATCCTGTTCCAGTACTGCAACATCATCTACCTGGTCGGCGCCGCCTGGGCCCCGCTGGGGATCCGGGGGGCCGACCGATGGCTCCGCCAAGGGAAGCCCTGGGGCCTGGCCGAGCTGGCGCTGGTGCTGGCCTTGCAAACCCTGGGGGGCGACCCGGAGATCGCCTACCTGATCGGCGTGGCGTCGGCCGCCTACGCGGTGGCCCTGGCCCTGCCGACGGCCGCCTGGCCGCGTTCGTCCGTGAGGCCGGCGCTGATCGCCCTGGTCGGGGCGGTCGCCTGGTTCGGCCTGGTGCTCCTGGCCGCGTGTTTCCTGCCCGACCTGCTTTGGAAGGCGGTGCCCGACAAGCCCCGGCCCGACGAGATCGCGGTCGTCTTGCCCAATCCCATCACCAACGAGCCAGTAAGGATCCTGGCGATCCACCTGCTTCACCTGGCCGGCCTGGCGGTCGCCGCGATCGCCTGGGCGGCCGCCGCGATCGTGCTCGGCCGCCTGGCGGGGCGGGGGCGGGGACGGCTGGTGAAGGGGATGCTCGGCCTGGTCGCCGCCGGCGCGGTGGGGATCGCCCTAACCGGCGCGCAGCTCCTGCCCGTCCTGGAGTTCACCGGCCTGAGCCTTCCGGGCCGCGCCCGAGGCCCCCACGATTCGTACGAGTTCAGCATCCCGCCTTACCGGGCCGTCGAGCTGCTCTGGCCGGGCGTGTTCGGGTCGATGATGCCGGTCAACCGCGACTGGATGATGCTCCTGCCGCCGAAGAACCCGGCCAAGCCCTGGGTCGCCTCGCTGTACATGGGCGGCCTGCCGATCGTGCTGGGTTTGTCGGCGTTCGGCTTCCGAGGCGGGTCGCCGGGCCGAGCCTGGATGTCGGGGATGGTGGTGGCCGCGCGGCGCTCGGCTCGTTGGGCGAGTACGCCGGCCCGCTCTGGCTGGCCCGGTTCCACCCGAAGGTGGCGGAAGTGCTCGGCCCGCACGACCCGCGCGATGCCGAGTCGTTCCGGTTCGACCGCAAGATCCTCGACGGCGACGGCAGCCCGTACTGGCTGGTGACCCGCCTGCTCCCCGGCTTCGGCGCGTTCCGGTTCCCGGCGAAGCTCTGGACCCTGGGATGCGTCGGCCTGGCGGGCCTGGCGGGCTTCGGCTGGGATCGGGCGGGCGATCGGGGCCGTCGATCGTCCCTGGCCGTGGCGCTGGCGTTGCTGGCGGTGAGCCTGGCAACCCTGGGGGCCGAGGAGGGCCTTCGCCCGCAGTTCGAGGCCTGGCTCCGCGCGCGAGCGTTCCGATCGGTGGGGATCTTCGGCCCGCTCGACATCCCCGGGGCGTTGGGGGAGGTCCGGATGGCCCTGATCCAGGGGTCCCTGGCCTTCGCGATCGGCGCGGGCCTGATCGCCCTGGCCCGCCGACGGCCCGCGCTGGCGGGGGCGATGGCCCTGGCCCTGACCGCGATCGACCTCGGCCTGCCCGGCTCCCGGATGATCCATTCGCTGCCCAGGGCGATGCTGGAGCAGGAGCCCGAGGTGCTCGCCGCGATCCGCGAGGCCGAGGCGAAGGATCCCGCGACCGGCCCCTATCGGATCCACCGGATGGAACTCTGGTACCCGCTGGGCTGGACCGAAGGGAACGACGCGGGCCGCTTCCGGGAACTCGTCGGGTGGGAGCATGCCACGCTGCAGCCCAAGCACGGCCTGCCGTTCGGCGTGGAATACACCAAGACCGTCGGCACCAGCGAGTTGTACGACTTCTGCTTCTTCTTCGCCCCGTTCGAGCGGATCGTCCGCGACCCGGGCCCGGCGGCGTCGCTGGGGCTGTCCGTGGGCGACCAGGTGGTCTACTTCCCCCGGAAGGGCTTCGACCTCTGGAACACCCGCTACTTCCTCGTGCCGATGAACCCGGCCGGTTGGAAGGACGTTAGCCGGGGCTTCGCCACGTTCCTGGCCGACGCGACCCCGGTCGCGCCGCCCCCCTTCGAGGGGCCCGATCGCGATGAGCAGATCATCGCCTGGGCGCGGGACCGCGACTGGCAGGTGTTCCGCAACCGGCTGGAGTTTCCCCGCGCCTGGGTGGTCCACGACTTCAAGGCGATGCCGCCGCTCTCCGGGATGGCCCGGGCCGACCGCGAGACCCGGATGCTGACCCTGCTGCACCAGGCCGACGCCTTCTGGAACGACGCCAACCTCCCCAACCTCAACCTCCGCCAGGTCGCCATGGTCGAGGCGGCCGACCGCGACGCCCTCGCCGCGGCCCTCGACCGCCAGCCGCCGGGGCCGGACGAGTCGGTGAAAGTCGTCGAGTATTCGCCGAACCGCGTCGCGATCGAGGCCACCCTGGAACGCCCCGGGTTGGTCGTGCTGGCCGACGTCTTCTATCCCGGCTGGAAGCTGGAGATCGACGGCCAGGCCGCCCCGATCGTGCGGGCCAACCACCTCCAACGCGGGGCTCTCGTGGCGGCCGGCACCCACCGCCTGGTCTACCTTTACGAGCGGCCCGAATCGTTCCGCAAGGGGCTGATGGCCACGGCCGTCGGCGGGGCGGGCCTGGCCCTGTTGCTGGCGTGGGGCCTGTTCGCGAGGGCCAAACGCCTCGAAGTCGCTCCCGAAATCCCGAATGGGGGGAACCCGGCATGATGATCCGTCCCGCCGCTTGCCTGCTGGCGATCGCCCTGGGTTTTCAAGGGGCTCCGCCGAAGCAGCCGAAGGTCCAGCCGGGACCGAACGAGCCCGACTGGGTGGCGATCCTCGACGCCTATTACGGCCTGTCGATGTTCGGCGACCTGGCCAACCCCCTGAAAACGACGGCCGAGGCCACGCCCGGACGGTTCCGCAAGGCAGGCCCGGGCGAGGTCACGTTCACCCCGCTGCTGGCCCTGGGCCTGGAAGTCCCGATCCACGGCGGCCATTACGAGGCGAAGGACGGGGCCGATCCGGCAAGGCCGGCGAAGGTCGAGTTGTGGTCGTACCAGTTCAAGCATGCGCCGAAGGAGATCGAATCGGGCCACCCGAAGGCCGTACCCCTGCGGGAGGGATCCTCCACGCGGTTCGACCCGGGATCGGCCCAGTTCGGCCTCTGGATCGGCAACGACCAGTTCCACGACGCCGTCTTCACGCAGCCGGCCGTCGTGGCGGCCGTCAACCCCAGGCTGGCCAAGCAGCCGTACAAAACGATGATCTACCCCTACCGGGACAAGGCGACCGGCAAGGTCGTGCCCCACAGCTACCTGATCGGCTGGGAGTATTCGACCAACGACGATTTCCAGGACGTCGTCTGCCGGGTCGATAACGTCGAACTGGTCCCCTGAGGCGGGCCTTTTGATCGGGCGGATCGCGATGGACCGGTCCCTTGCATGGGTGTCACGCCCACGAGGACGTGGGCATGCCACTCGGAAAGCTGGCCGGGGCGAGGCCGCGACGCCCTACCTGGGCTCCTCGGGCTCGAAGACGTTCTCGGGCAGATCCTGGGCGGGCGCCGAGGCGGCCGGGGCTTCGCCATCCTTGTCCTTGGAGGGGATGGGGGGGATTTCCCGGCCGATCTTCTCCAGGTAGTAGGCGATGATCGGGCGGACGGGGAGTTCGGGTTCGAGCTTCAGGGCCTTCTCGAAGAGGTCGGCCGCCCCGGGGATTTCCTGCTGGCGCCCGGCGGCGTCGGGCCGGGTGCCGCCCATGTCGATGACCTGGGATACCGGCCGGCCGCCTTCCAGCAGGCAGAGGGCGGTCTGGTAGCACCAGTCGGCCTCGGCGAGGACGTTGCGGGGCAGGTTCAGGTTGCCGGAGACGGCCGCCTGGGCCTGGCCGTCGATCAGGCCGCGGGCCGCCATCAGGGCGTCGGTGACGTTGGCCGTCCTTAGCATGGGGATGGCCCGCTCGTACCAGTAGGACGCGGCGGCGTCATAGTTGCCGATCGCCAGCAGGGTGACGAGCCCCTGGCGGTACGGGCCGGTGCCGGGCCCCTTGCTCAGCTCGGGGTCGTCGATCACGTCGGTCCGCATCAGCATGTACGCCTCGTCGGGCTGGCCGATCTGGCAGTAGAGGTCGACGATGTCGGGCTTCACCGGGGCGGCGCCCTCTTCCTTGCGGAGCTCCTCGATCGCCAGGCCCAGGGCGCCGGCCTGGATCGCGAGCTGGGCCCGCTGGAGCGGCCGCAGGTTGTTCTCGACCGTCTCCTTCTCCAGCCGCTCCCGGAAGTCGGCCACGCCCTTGCGGATCGTCTCCAGCCGCCGCAGGTCGGCCGCCGACATCGGCTCGGAGCATTCGAGCTTGCTGGCCTCCTCCAGTTGCTGGAGTTCCAGGTCGTAGGCGTCCATCTTCTGGTAGAGGTTGGCGAGCTGCCTGCGGAGGAAGCGCAGGTCGTCGGCGGCGAGGGTGTTGTCGGGTACGGGGGTGGTCTGGATCGCGTAGTTGTAGGCGGTCACGACCTGGCGGAACCGGTAGATCATCGCCTGCCAGGTCGGCTCGACTCCGGCGGCGTGGAGCAGCTCCGATTCCTGCTGGAGCAGCCCCTCGTAGGAGACGGCCAGCATGCGGAAGGCGTCGGTATCGTCGGGCTTGCGGGACAGGGCCGCGCGGGCCTCGCGGATCGCCAGCAGGCACTGGGCCGGGTCGGGGACGACCTGGCGCGAGGCGGCCCTGGGTTCCAGGTAGCGGCGGGCGGCGATGACGTGCGGCTGCATCGATTCGAGCGCCCGGCGGCGGTAGATCCGGTCGAGCCAGCCCATCGGCGACGGGGGCCGATCGGGCGACCGCACCGCCTGGTCCCGCTTGAAGGCCATCGCGTCGTAGTCCAGGATGTGCGACTGGAAGTAGGCCACGTCCTCGGCGTAGGGCGAGTCGAGGCGGCCGAAGACGGTCGCCCAGCCGTCGAAGTAGACCTCGACCCAGTCGGGGCTGGTGCGCAGCGCCTGCTCCAGTTTGGGCTCCTTGCGGGACCGGAGCATCAGGGCGCTGACGTCGTAGTCGTCGAGCAGCTTCTTCCAGCCGTCGTCGCCGTCCTTGCGGCCCTCGCGGATCGCCCGGGAGACCTTGCCGAGGTAGTCGAACAGGCCGGGGGGGTAGATCCCTCGTCGGCTGTCGAAGAAGACCTTGATCGCCCCTTCGCCCAGCCCGATCAGGTCATCGCCCAGGGCCGACCCGGTGTTGAAGACGTGGCCGCGGAGGTTGGCGGCCATCAGGGCGTCGGCGGCGTCGAAGGCGTAGTCGTCGGGGTCGAAGCCGAACGAGAAGTACGTCTCCCCCTGGACGGCGCCCAGGCCGGTGGTCGCCTTGATCATCGCCAGGGTGAGGGCCGCCAGGGTGACCAGCCGGCCGCCCACCGAGAAGGCGGCCCAGCCCAGGCCCAGCCGCCCTTCGCGGCCGAAACGGCTTTGGTACCACTCCTGGCCGTTGAGCGCGACCGTGGCGGCGAAGGCCACGGCGAAGGCCGGCGCCAACCGGGTCGACAGGCCCCACATCGCACCCAAGCCCAGGAAAACCAGCAGCCTGGGCAGCGAGAAACGCCGGAAGTTGAGCACGAACGTCAGCAGGCCCAGGCCCAGGTAGGCGAAGTAGTAGCCCTGCATGAGGGCCTGGACGTTATAACCGTCGGCCCCCTGGTTGAAGAACTGCTGGCTCTTCTTGCCGAAGAAGCCCACGAAGTCCGCCGGCATGTTGGCCGACGGGTAATCGACGACCATGTAACGATACGGCTTCAGGGCCTCGGCGAAGGCCAGGTGGAACGACGGGTTCAGCAAGCACGCCGCGGCGCAAGCGGCCAGCAGGATCAGGCCGCGCGCCCTGGAGATGGGCGGATCGTCGTCGCCTTCGCCCTTCGCGGGCCGGATCGCCTGGCCGATGGACGCCAGGCCCAGCACGATCAGGCCGAGCAGGAACGTGTCGTCGACGTTGGCCCAGATCGCGAACAGCGGGACCAGCCAGGCGCCGGCGCGGCCGTCGGAGCGGTCGTACATGCGGAAGAGGATGGACAGCTCGATCGCCAGGAAGAGGATACCCCAGGCGATGGGCATCACCTCGACGACCCCCGCCAGGCCGCCCAACTGGGGTGAGCCCAGGAATTCGGCCAGCTTGATGCCGGGCAGGAACGTGCGGGGACCGACCACCACGCCCAGGCCCAGCGTGATCGCCACGGCCGACCACCAGAGGCCCGGCCCCGGCCGGCGGATCGCCAGCAGGATCGCCCCGGTGAGCACCCTCGCCAGCCGTGAGGGCCGCCAGGATCGTGATGCCGATCTGGAGTTGCTGGTCCTTGTCCTGCGGGTTGAGCATCGGCCCCGGCTTCATCACGCCCGCCGAGGCGGCCTGGTAGAGCCACGCGATGTTCACCCAGGGCTTATCGGGCGAGGTGCTGTAAGCGAACGGGTCGGCCAGGACCGGCCAGCCCCGCTCCAGCGTCAGCTTGCCGGCCTGGAGCTGCGGCCAGAGCGACGAGTTGCCCAGCTTGTGCATCGAGACGAAGAAGATCAGCAGCAGCGCGGCCCCGACGACATACAGGTCGTAGTACCGGTTCCACTCGGCGACCCGGGCCGCCGTCCACGGCTCCGGCGCGGGTTCGGGCTCGGGCGCCGCCTCGAGGTCGGTCGGGGCCTCCGCCACCGCGGTCGGCTCGGCGGGGCTCCCCGGCTGTTCGGGCCCGGGCTTGGATTTCTTGGGGGCTTTCATCGGAGCTCGGCCCGTCACTTGGGAACGGATGATGAAAAACGAGGCTGGAAGATCTTTACCATGCTACGGGACGGCCCGCCCGAACGGAAGCCATCCCGGGGGCCTCGGCCAACGTCGGCGCTCGTTGACTTCAAGGCACCCCCGCCTAGAATCCCCCCGTGAAAACCGCGTGAATTTCGACGGATCGGCCCGCCCGCCCGAGCCCACCGATGCCGATGCGCCTGCTGACCGCCATCCCGATTTACAACGAAGAACGCTACATCGACGGCGTGCTCCGCGAGATCGTGGCCCACGCGCCCGGGGATGTCCTGGTCATCGACGACGGCTCGACCGACCGGACCCCCGAGTTGCTCGCCCGCATCCCGGGCATCGACGTCCTCCGCCACGAGCGGAACCGCGGCTACGGTGCCGGCCTGAAGAGCGCGTTCGCCCGGACCCTCGAGGGCGGCTATGACGGCCTCGTGACGCTCGACGTCGATGGCCAGCACGAGCCGTCGATGATCGCCACCATCGCCGAGCCGCTCGCACGCGTGGATGTCGCCTCGGGCAGCCGCTACCTGCAGGTGTTCGACCCCGCCCAGAGGCCGCCGGAGGCCCGCCGCAAGATCAACCGGACGATCACCGGCTGGCTCAACGACTGCCTGGGCTTCGAGCTGACCGACGCCTTCTGCGGCTTCAAGGCCTACCGCGCCTCGGCCATCGCCCGGTTCGACATCACCGACGAAGGCTACGCGATGCCCCTGCAGGTCTGGGTGCAGATGGCCCGTCACGGGATGACCGTGGAGGAAGTGGCCGTCCCGCTGATCTACCTGGACGAATCGCGGGCGTTCGGCGGGGCGCTCGACGACGCCGACTATCGGCTCAAGCACTATCGGCAGGTCTTCCGCGACGCGATGGAGAAGGCCGGCCTGGCCGTCGCCGGGGGGTGCCCTTGAGCCCCGCGCCGATCCGGGCCCCCCGCGAGGACGGCGGCCTGCTGGCCAGCCCGCCGATCGAGGGCTGTCCGGGGGTCCTCGCCGACAACCGGGCGAGGCTCGACGCGTGGCCGCACGACTTCCAGGGCCGGGCCGCCCACGCCCTGCGGTCGATGCTCCGCCGGGACCTGGCCGATCGGGCCCGCGCCTACCACGCCCGGTTCGGCCTGGAGTTGCCCGACCGGATCGACCCGGCCGCGCCCTGGGTCGTCACCGGCCATCAGCCCGAGTTGTTCCACCCCGGCGTCTGGGTCAAGAACTTCGCCGTCGCCGGCCTGGCCCGGCGGGTCGGCGGGGTCGGCATCAACCTGATCATCGATAACGATATCCCCAAGTCGTCCCTGGTCCGGGTGCCGACCACTTCGGGCGAGTCCGGGACGGGCCTGCTCGAAGTCGCCCGCGTGCCGATCGACGCCGAGGGGGGCGAGGCGCCTTACGAAGACCTGCGGGTCGTGGACGAGTCGATCTTCCGAGGCTTCGGCGAACGCGCACGGGCGGCCCTGGGGGGCCTGGTCGCCGATCCGCTGATCGAGACCTACTGGCCGCAGGCCGTCGCCTCGGCCGAGTCCACCGATCGACTGGGCCTCCGTCTGGCCTCGGCCCGCCATCGGGTCGAATCGGCGTGGGGCCTCCGCAACCTGGAACTGCCCCTCTCGGAAGCCTGCCAGTCCGACGGCTTCCTCTGGTTCGCCTCGCACCTGATCGCCCACCTGCCGCGGTTCCGGGCCGTCCACAACCAGGCGCTCGAGGCGTACCGGCGGGCCCACCAGATCCGCAGCCGGCACCATCCCGTCCCGGCGCTCGAGGCCGAAGGCGAATGGCTCGAGGCCCCTTTCTGGGCCTGGCGGTCCTCGCAGCCCCGGCGTCGGGCCCGGCTGGCCCGGGCCCGGGGCCGCTCGATCGACCTGCGGATCGCCGGCGAGTCCGCGATCCTGGCCGAGTTGCCGCTGGCCGAGGATCGCGAGGCGTGCTGCGCCGTCGAACGCCTGAGGGAACTCCCCGCGCAGGGCGTCCGGCTCCGCTCCCGGGCCCTGACGACCACCATGTTCGCCCGGCTGCTGGTCGGCGACCTGTTCGTGCACGGGATCGGCGGGGCCAAGTACGACGAGCTGGGCGATGCGATCGTCCGCAGGTTCTTCCGCATCGACCCGCCCCCTACCTCACGATGTCCCTGACCCTGTGGATGGGCCTGCCCGAGGAACCCATCGATCCCGACCGGGCCCGCGACCACGCCCGATGGCTCCGCGACCTGGAATTCAACCCCAGAGGAACCTCGACCCGGGCGAGTCGCCCGAGCTGGCCGGCCTGATCGCCGGGCGATGGGCCGCCATCGACCTGCCCACGGCGACCCGGCGCGAACGGCTCGCCCGCAACCGGGCGATCCGCGAGGCCAACCGGGCGCTGGCCCCTTGTCGAGGCCGACCGGCAACGGGGCCTGGAGGAACGGGCCCCCTGTTGGCGGCGCTCCGGCGGAATGCGATCGCCCGGAGCCGCGAGTACGCCTTCCCCCTCCACGGGGTCGGCAGGCTCCGGCGTTCGCTGCTGCCGCTGGCCGAATTCGCCCCGTCCTCCTGAACGGATGCGCCGGCATCAAATCGAAAAAAGCCGGCGGTGGATGGAGGCGGACACCCGACCGCCCCCCTACAATGGAATTTGCCCGAACACGCGTTGTCGCCGCCCGGGCCCTGCCGTGCGGCCTTTCCTGGTTGTCCCATCCATGAAGACAAGCCCTCCGATCGTCCAGTTGCCGTTTCGCCGTGGTGCGGTGGAATATGCCCTGGCGAATGAGGCCGATCAGGAAGCGGTCTACCAGACCTTACTGCACGTCTTCCACGCGCCCGACCGCGAGACGTTCCTGGGCAGCCTCAGCGAGCCATCCTACCGGCCCGACCAGCGCCTGCTCGTCAAGGTCGACGGGCGGATCGCCAGCCACGTCCAGCTGACTTCCCGGACCGTCCGCTACGGTTCGGTGGACCTGCCGATGTACGGCCTGACCTGGGTCGGCACCCTGCCCGAGTACCGCGGCCTGGGGTTCGCCCAGAACCTGATCCGGCTGGCCGACGACCGGGCCCGGTCGTCCGACGTGCCGCTGCTGACCGCCTCATCGCCGATGGCGCGGTTCTACCGGGCGCTGGGCTGGGGGGTCTGCGGCCGCCAGACGATGGCCCGGATCGCCTCCCGGAACCTGCCGGCGACCGGCGGCGACGGCCTGGTCGAGGCCAAGGGGGGCCACTGGCACGTCCGGCCCTGGCGACAGGTCGAGATCAGCGACCTGATGAACCTGTACAACCGCCAGTTCGCGCACACGACCGGCTCGCTGGTCCGCGACGAGGATTACTGGCGGTGGATCATCGGCCGGAAATACGCCCACGTGATCTGGGTCGCCTGCCAGGGCGAGAAGGTCCGCGGCTATGCCTTCGTGAAGGACTACAAGATCCTGGAGATCGCCACCGACCCCGCCCATCCCCAGGCCCTGAGGGCCCTGCTGGGGCGGGTCCGCGCCGAGGCGCTGGAACGCGCCTACCCCGAGGTGGTGATCCACGCCCCGATCGACCACCCGGTCTACGAGTCGGTCCGCCAGGGGCAGGGCCGGATCCTCGACAACGAGGAGCACGACGGCCAGACCTCGCTCTATCACGCCGCCTCGCCCGAGAAGTTCCTGACCGCGATCCTGCCCGAATTGAACCGAAGGGTCGTGCAGGCGGGCCAGTCGCTGCCGTTCGAGCTGGGCCTGCACCTGGGCGACCACCGATGGCTGATCCGGCTCGACCCCAAGGCGAACAAGCTGGAGCCGGACAAGCTGGGCCGTCGATATCTCACGCTGAGCCCCGGCGCCTTCATCCGCCTGGCGATGGGGCATACCGGCATCGACCGGGCCCTGGCCGGCGAGGACGACGGCGAGGCCTCAACGGCCACGGCCGTCGAGGCGGCCCGCGTGCTCTTCCCGGCCACGCCGATCTGGAGGAGCCCGCTCGACGCGGCGACGACCTCCTGACGAGGCCGGCCCGCGCCGCCGGAACCGGCCTTGCCGGGAAGACCCGTTGGGGGTAGGTTCCCACCTTCCCCAGCGATTTCGCCCATATTGCGCCCCGGACCAGGATGGTCGAAACCCATGAATCTCCCCGAAAGCCGCCCCAGAGACGGCGGGCTCTCCTGGCGCAACATTCTGATACTGGCCGTGTTCGGCTCGACCCTCATGACGGTCGGGTTCGGCAAGTCGTGGGTCCTCACCTATCACGAAGTGTTCTTTTCGCAGCCGTCGCGGGAGTTCCTGGAATCGGGCGATTGGCTGTCCCCTCGCCTGCTGGGCGAGACCAACTACCAGAAGCCGCCGCTCAATTCCTGGCTGATCGCCGGGTCGATGGCCCTGTTCCGCAGCGACGCCGAATGGGTCGTCCGGTTGCCTTCCCTCCTGGCCGGGTTGATCTCGGCCCTGGGGATCGCCGGCATCGCGGCGCGGGCGTACGGCAACCGGATCGGGCTCCTGACCGGCCTGGTGAACCTGACCACGTATTACGCGATCCTCCAGACCCGGTTGGCCGAGGCCGACATGCCGCTCTGCGCGGCGGTCGTGGGGGGGATGTACTGCTTCGCCCGGGGCGTCGTGCTGCGCCGAGAAGGCCCGGCCTGGCCCTGGTCGCTCGGCTATTTCGCTTGTGCCGTTCTCGCGTTCCTGTTCAAGGGGCCGATCGGCCCGGCGTTCGTCGGCCTGCCGTGCGGTTTTTATGCGATCGTGACGCGTCGCTGGGCCCCCTGGAAGTTCCTGCTCAACCCCGTCGGCTGGGCCATCCTGCTGGTCGGCTGCCTGGGATACCCGCTGGTCGCCTACCTGAAGGATCCGTCGGTCCTGGACGATTTCCGCGTCCACAACCTCGACCGATTCACCGGCGCCATGCCCAGCGACGCCCAGGGGCCGCTGTATTACCTCTACATGGCCCCGTTGATCTTCCTGCCCTGGACCCCGTTGGCTCTCCGCGGCCTGTGGCTGGTGAAGCAGGACGGCGATCGCCCCCGCGACCTCTGGCGGTTCCTGGCCTGCTGGGTGGGCGTCTGCATCGGCCTGATCACGCTCTCGGCCTGGAAGCACAAGCACTACGCGATCCCGGCGATGCCGCCGCTGTCGATCCTGGCGGCCCTGGCCGTGGCCCGGATGACCGACGTGCCGATGCCCGCCCAGACCCGCCGGATCCGGTGGGGCTCGGTCGCCGGCGTTGTGGGCGCGATCGGCCTCTTTGCCTGGGGCTACTACGGGCCGAACGGCCTGATCCTGAGCGTCGCCCCGGCGCTGGCGGCGGCGTCGATCGCGGGACTCGTGGTGGCCTACCTCCGGGATCGCGACCAGCGTCCGAGGGCGGTCGCCGCCGCGTTCGCGGGGATCTGGGTGGTCGTCGTGCTGGTCCAGTCGCTGGTCCTGCCCCGATACGACCGCTACCGCGAGCAGGCCGAGCTGGCACAATCGGTTCGGCCCCGGATGCCCGCCGACGCCGTGATCGACATGGTTTCGCTGGTCGATCCTCAGGCCGTCTGGTACCTGCAAGGGCCCAAGCGGTTCACGCGGGAGGTGGACGACTTCCGGCGGAAGGTGGCGACGGACGACTCCGCTTCCGCCCGGATCGTGGTGATCCCGGCCGGATTGCTCGCGCCTTTGAAGGACCTGGGCACGGTGGAATCGCTGGTCGATCCGGTCCCCCCCCACGGCCTGACCGCCGTCCGCCTGATCCCCGACCCCGAGCGGATGGCCTTGGTCGCCGATGAGGTAGTTCGGCGGCGTTGATTGTCCCGATCCGAGCCCAACGGCAAGGTGTTCGGAAGGGCATCTTCTTTCGGATCGCCCTGCCGGCCCGGACAAGTCGAAGTCCGCTTCACCCGGGCCGGGAGAGTCGGCGAATCGACGCGATGGCGAGCACCCCCGTCATCGCCGCGATCGCGGCGAGCGAGGAGGCGACGCGGGCGATGCACCCGCGGCTCGCGGCCGACGCTTCGGAAGCGGCGTCGAAACGAGGAAATTGGCCGTAGTCTTCGGCCGAGAGCGATTCGCCCGACCGGGCCTTGCTCACGAAGAAATCCCGCCAACGGGCGTGGTATGCGGCGACCCGGGCGAGGTAGTCGTCCCACCGCGTATGGCCGTTGCCGGCGAGTTCGGCGACCGCATCGTTCATGAGGCAAGGCGGCAGGCCGTAGGCTAATCGCTCCGCGAACCGCCTCTGCCGGAGGATCCTCGCCTCCTGATCGGCCAGCATGGCATCGGCCCTCGCGTCGGCCGCCACGGTCACGTCGAGCGTCCTGCGGGTCCGCTCGTCGCCGGCAACGACTTCGCGTTGTCCGCCGTGCTCCTCGCGGTAGCGGGCCTCGGCCGCGTCGCGGTCGCGCTCGACGTCGATGGCCGCCTCGCGGACGGCGAGGATGAGGTCCGAGCGGGCGGGGGCCGGGAAGAGGACCTGGGCCGCCGCATTGGCCATAGCCGGACCGATGACCAGGAGTACGCACCAGGCGATGACCAGGGCCACCGCGTTGAACGCCGAATCGCGGCCGAAGGAGTTCACGAACAGGCAGACCGCCGCCCAGAATGCGGCGTAAAGGGCGATTGCGAGCGTGAGCGCCGCCAGGGGCGGTAGGCCACCCGCCCCCCTCCCGAGGGCTTCGGGCACGAGCAGGAGCCCGATCGCCAGGATCGCGGACATGGCCAAGCCACCGGCCCTCACCAGCAACTTGCCCGCGAGCACCGACCAGAGCGGGGCCGAGGTCGACGCGGTCAGGGCCAGCGTGCCCCGCTCGCGCTCGCCGGAGAGGACGTCGTAGCCGGCCGCGAGGAGGAACAGGGGCAGGACGTAGACGAGGACGAATGCCGGGTCGAAGCCGCCGCCCTGGAGATGGGCCGGATTCTCGATCTCGTCCACGAAAAGGAAGGCGTCCTTGCTGCCGGCCGACACCTTCAGCGCCTGCGGGTAGAGGTCGGACAGGCCGATCGCGGCGGCCGCGAGCGGTCCGTCCGGCAGGGACGCCACCGAGGCCCCCTGGCCCCGGCCGACGTAGATGGCGTTCCTCGGATCGCGATAGGGCGCGTCCGGCGGTGGGACTTCGCCCCGCTCGATCCTGGCCAGGAGCTTGGACAAAGCATCGAGGCGGCGTGATTGGTCTTGGTGGGCCGCCTCCACGGCACGACGACGCTCCGCGACCCGGGCTCGACCGTTGAAGGCCGCGTACGCCACGAATACCGCGACCAGGGCGACCGCCGCCCACCAACCGGGCTCGCCTCGCACGATCCGCCACTCGCACAAGGCGGCGGTGCGCAGGGCGGAAGCCCGCGTGGGCCCGCGGGACGGCCTGGCCCCAGGGGATGCGGTGCTCATATCGGATCAGTCCCCGAACGAAAGCCGGAAGCGGGACGCGGAGAGCCAGGCGAGAAGGGCGCAGCCGGCCGACCAGAAGGCGAGCATCCCGAAGTGGGTCGCCTGGGGTGCGAACGCCGCCTCGGCGTCCGGCCGCTCGTAGCGGAACGGGGGGATCGTCTCCCAGAGATCCGCGGGGGCCTTGTAGGCGAGGTCCCCGTTGCGGGCGTGGTCGATGAGGTCCTGGCTCGCCGCGGTCTGGATACGTCGGCGGTGCCCCTCGGCCGCCCTCACGAAGGTGTCGTGGTGGCGGTTGTCGGTCCCGGCCATGGCCATCGAGACCGGCTGGAGGGCGAGGAGCGGGAAGACGAACCCGGCCGCGGCCCGCGCCCGATCCTGGCGGCCGATCCGCTCGGCCAGGCGGCCGTGGTGCTCATCGAAGATCCGGTAGCCGGCCTCGTCGTCTTCGCGGAGCGACAGGCCGCGGAAGCTCACCGGCAGGTCCTCCGCCCGATCGACGCCGTATTGCTCCAGCACCCGTTGGCGGAAGGCGACGAAGGCGGGGTGCGACTCGTCGTGGCCGAACTGGGCCTTCTTGGCCTCCGCGATGGCGGCGCGGAACTCCTGTCCTGTCGGGAGAGGCTCGGCCCGTCGCGCGAGGTCCGTCGCCAGGCGGGGAGCGATGAACGAATTCACGAGCCAGAAGCCGAGCAGCCCCACCAGGGCGGCCCGCGAGCTCCTCGCCCGTGCCGAGGCGGCGAGCGACAGGGCCAGGAAACCGAGGAGATAGAGCGCGTAGGCCGCGAACATGCCGGCGAGCCTCAGGCCCTCGCCGGGGCCCACCGGATTGGACGGCCCGAACACCGCGAGGCCGAGGCCGAGCCCGAGGGCCGCCAGCGTCAGGAGGCCGAGGAGCACCGCACCCCCCGCCAGGCCCTTGCCCAGGAGGAGATCCCGGGGGTCCACGCCCAGGCTCAGGAGTTGGGGCAGCGTGCCCGATTCCCTCTCGCCCGTGAATGCCGAGAATCCGAGGAGGATCGCCATCAGCGGCAAGATCACCTGGAGCACGAAGGCGAGGGTGAGCCGGCCCATCCTCGCGGCGAGCGTACCGTCGCGTGCGGAGCGGAACTGGGCCTCGTTCTGCCGATGGGCCTCGAGGTAGATCGCGTTGCCGGCGAACTCGTCGATGCCCGGGTCGGCCACCGCGAGCGGTCCGGCCGGCTTGAAGGCGTACTGGCCGAAGTGGGCCGCCGAATGCGGGTTCTTCGCCCCCTGGGCGGTCCAGACGCGGCGATCGCCCTCGGCCGCGGCGCGATGCTGGCGATCCAGCCGATGGAGCCTTAGGAGGCCCAGGGCCAGCGAGGCGAGCATCAGGAGGAGTGTCGCACCCGCCAGCGCCCGCCAGCGGGAATCCCGGGCAAGTTCCATCCACTCCTTGCGGGCCACCGCCAAGGCCGGGCTCACCCGCCCGGCCTTGCCCGGGGCGGCACGGTGGGCGACGCCCTGTGTTTCGGTCAGATCGCCGATCGTCATGCGGCCTCCGGCTCCCGCGATGCTTCGAGGTAGGCCCGCTCCAGGCCGAGATGGTCGACCCCCGCGGCCTCCAGGGTCGTGACGAGCCGGCCGCGCCGCATGATCCCGACCCGGGTGCCGCACCGGCCGGCGAGGAACAGGTCGTGCGTCACCATCAGGACGGCCATCCCGCCCCCGGCCAGCTCGGCGATGTGCCGCGCGAACTCGTTGGCCGCCAGGGGGTCCAGCCCCGAGGTCGGTTCATCGAGGAGCAAGGCCTCGGCCCGCTTCGCCGTCGCGATGGCGATGCCGACCTTCTGCCGCATCCCCTTGGAGTAGCCCGCAACCGGGCGGCGGGCCGCCTCCGCGGGCAGCCCCGAGGCGGCGAGCAGTTCCCGGCCCTCGGCATCGCCCACCCGGTAGCCCGTGGCCAACTCCGTGAAGTAGGAGAGATTCTCCAGGCCGGTGAGCCGCCCGTAGAGCATGACGTTCTCGGGGATGTAGGCGAGCTTCCGGTGCGCCCCGAGCGGATCCGCCCCCGTATCCGTGCCGCCCACGAAGGCCCGGCCCGACGTGGGGGCGATGAAGTTCAGGAACAGGTGGACCGTGGTCGTCTTTCCGGCCCCGTTCGGGCCCAGGAGGCAGAAGACCTCCCCGGGCGATATCTCCAGGTCGAGCCGGTCGAGGGCCGGCGTCCGCCCCTGGTAGACCTTCGTCAATGCCTTGGCCCTGAGCAACGTCCGCCCCCTTTCCTGCCGGCCGGGCCGCCCATCACAGGGCGTCGGAACTCACGACCTCGCCGCCGGCCTTGGTCGACAGGGCCCGCCACGCCGCGAGGTTCACCGAATCCTTGAGGAAGCGCACCGTGCCGTCGCCGAAGAGGACATTCACGCCCCCCGCATGCCGGCTTCGCGGCGCCTTCCAGCCGTGGTACTGCTGGCGGTAGCAGTCGGGCGTCTTGCTGTTGGGCGCCAGGTAGTGCGAGTAGAGGGCGTGCTGGTAGCTGCCCTGCACCCATGCCGAGTTGCGACGGAAGAAGGTGGCGGTCGCCGCCCGGCATTCGGCCTCGGACAGGGGAGTGTAGATCGGGCTACCCCCCGAAACCTGCAGGGCGACCATTGCGGGGTCGATCGGGCCGGCAAGCGTCCCCGAAGCCGACCCGTCGCCGATGAGGCTCTCGCTCATGAAGGCCGTCTGGCTCGTGCCATCGGTCACCTCGGCGAATGAGATCGAGGAATTGAAGTAGAACACCCCGTTCGGAGTACCGAAGGCGGGGTCGGGCACCCCGAAGCCGCTGCCCAGGACACCGTCGCCCGTGCAGGCCATGTAATTGCTCGCCGCGTAGTCGGGCAGGCAGCGACCGCGGCCGTCGCTAGGGCACAGGAACTCGGCGACCTGGGTCTGGTTGGCCGTCGAGTTCTGCGGCATGATGACCGACGCCCCGTCGAGGATCGGCAGCGACAGGTTCACCGCGTTGAAGACGGCCGACTTCTCCAGGAACGGCGTGAGCTGAGCCAGGGTCGACCAGCGGTAATGCCCCTGCCTGGTGAAGTTCGAGACGACGTAGGGATGGTTCGCCGGGAGGACGATCCCGCCGAAGGGGAATCGCCCGAGACTGTCGTGGTAATTGTGAAGGGCGAGGCCGATTTGCTTCAGGTTGTTCGTGCACTGGATCCGCCGCGCCGCCTCGCGGGCCTGTTGGACCGCCGGCAGCAGGAGCGCGATCAGCACACCGATGATCGCGATCACCACCAGCAACTCGATCAGCGTGAAGCCGCGTCGTCGCGCCATGGACATCTCTCCCAACCGGGGAACCCGCCGACCCGTCGAGGGAACGCCGAGTAACACGATCATGCAATTCGTATTACCCAGCGCGGCGGTGAATTGCAAGGGACCCGAAAAACCGCGGGCTTCTTGGGATGCCCGATCGATCCAGGGGTAATTCCGGCCGGTTCGGCCCGCTTCGAATGCTCGCGGCTCGCGCGACGCCACCCCGGCCGGCGACTTCCCGAAGGCCGCTCGCCCCGCCGACGCGTCAACCGCCAGGGGCGGAATTCTCCGGGAAAAGACGGCCGTGAGTCCCTAGAATGGGGCGGGGGACCCTCTCACCATGGCCAGGCTCGAACTGCACCTGCTCGGCACCGGCGCCGGGTTGAGCGACCCGCACCGGACCACCACCATGCTGGCCTTCGCCCTCGGCGGCGAGACGATCGCCGTCGATTGCGGCGGTGACCTGGCCCAGCGCCTGCTGGCGGCCGGCCGGCCGCTCGATTCGTTGAAGGCCCTGATCCTGACGCACGAGCACGCCGACCACGTCAACGGGTTTCCGTTGCTGGTCGAACGGCTCTGGCTGTCGGGGAGGAAACAGCCCCTGCCGATCGTCGGCCCGCCCTCGGCGATCGATCAGGCGGTGCGGCTCTGGAAGAGCTACGATACGTCCGACTGGGAGGGCCTCTTTGAACTCGACCCCCGGCCGGTCGCGATGGAAGGCCGGCCGGAAATCTACCGGGATGCGGGCTGGCTGATCGAATCGATGCCGGTGCAGCACGGCCGGATCCCGGCGATCGGCCTGCGGGTCGAGGCGGGCGGCTCGTCGATCGCCTATTCCGGCGACACCGGGCCTTGCGACGCGGTGGCGGCCCTGGCCGAACGGGCCGATATCCTCGTCCACGAGGCCACGGGGGGCGATTTCTCGGGCCACTCGAGCGCCGTGCAGGCCGCCGAAATTGCCCGGAAGGCGGGCGCGCGTCGGCTCTTGCTGGTCCATTTGCCCCCTTCGGCTTACCTTACGGGGGAAATCCTGGATCAGGCCCGGCGGATCTTCCCGGCGACCGAGCGGGGCGAGGAACTGGGCCGTTACGCGTGCTGATGGGAGATTTGTGCCTTGGATTTCGAGCATCCGCAACGCCTGCTCGGCCTGCTGGCCGTCCCCGTGCTCGCCCTCATCTGGCTGGCGGGTTCCCGCCGTCGGGCCCGCGAGCGGCAGGCTTACGGGTTGCCGGGCCTGGGATCGAGTCGAACCCTCTGGTCGCTCCTGGGGCTGGTTTTCCTGGGGATTGCGATCGCCCAGCCGCGATGGGGCCTGGCCGACGTGCCACCGCCGGTGCCCGGGCATGACCTGATCCTGGCGATCGACGTCAGCCGGAGCATGGCGGCCGAGGATTGCGTGCCCGACCGCCTGGGCATCGCGGCCGGGGCGGCCCGGAGCCTGCTGAAGTCGCTCCGGGAAACGCCGGGCGAGCGCGTCGGCCTGGTCCTGTTCGCCGGCCGGGCCGTCCTGCGATGCCCGCTGACCGAATACCTCGACGCCATCGACGAGGCCCTGCAAACGCTCCGACCCGGCCAGGTCTCGCCCGGCGGCAGCGACCTGGGCGCCGCCCTGAACACCGCCGCCGACGCCTTCGGCGACCGCGACGAGCGCCAGGATGGCCGCGCCATCGTCGTCTTCAGCGACGGCGAGGCCCACCAGGAATCGTGGCCCGACGCCGTGACCCGCTTGATGCGGCTGGGGATCGTCGTCCACACGGCCTCGATCGGCGACGACGTGCGCGGGGCGCCGATCCCGATCGGCGACGGCCGGTGGCTCGAACATGAGGGCGAACGCGTGATCACGAAGCGGCGGGACGCCCCCTTGAAGGAGATCGCCGACGAGACCGGCGGCGCGTTCCTGCCGATCGGCCTGTCGCCGGCGCCCGACCTGGGCGGGCTCTACCGGGACCGGATCGCCCCGGCCGCGAAGGCGCGCCGAACGGCGGCGGTCGTCCCCGAACGCGTCCAGCGATACGCCTGGCCGCTCCTGGCCGGCGTCGCCTGCACCCTGGCGGCCCATCGCCCGGGGCGGGGGGGCGCCGGGTTCTCCCGGGTGGTCCTGGTCACCGCCTTGATCGCCGCGCCGTCGATCGGGGCCAACCCCGGCGATTCGGCGCCGGCCGCGATCGGGGAAGGCCGCATGGCATACCAGGGGGGCGATTTCAGCATTGCCCTCGAAGCGTTCGAGCGGGCGATCGGGCTTGCGCCCGAATCGCCGATCCCCCGGTTCGACGCCGCCTCGACGCTGTTCCGGCTCGGCCGATTCGAGGAGGCCGACGCGCGCTACCGGGAAGCCCGAGACCGATCCGAATCCGACCCATCGCTCCGCGCCCGGATCGACTTCGCCCGGGGAAACACGGCCCTGGCGCTCGGCGATGTCCCCGCCGCGATCGGGCATTACGACCGGTGTCTCGAATCGGCCAACGACCCGGCCCTCCGCGACGACGCCGAAACCAACCGTCGGTTCGCGATCGACAGCATGCCGCCCAAGCCCGAGCGGGAAGGGGACCAGGGCCCCGATCGCCACGACGAGCCCAGGACGGAACCGGCCCCCCGGCCCGATCCGCCCCCCGACCGGCCGGATGCCGAGCCCGAACAAAGGCCCACGCCCCCGGGGGCCGAAGGCGGCGAAGCCCGGCCCAACGAATCGCCCCCGCCGCCCCCTCCCCTGGCGCCCGAAGAGCGGTTGCAGAAGGCGATGGAGAGGTCGCGGCAGTCTCGGAAGGGACGGCTGGAAGACCCGCCGGCCGCGCCCGATCCGCGGCGGAAGGACTGGTGAAACCCGCATGAGTCACATCCGCGAGGCCCCGGACTCGATCGAGCGGGGAGGCCCCGGCGAGGCCGATTGCCTGGTCCGGCAGGTGTACGACGCCCTCCGCAAGCTGGCCGCCGCGAGGCTCGCCAGCGTCCCGCCCGGCCAGACCTTGCAGGCGACCGCCCTCGTCCATGAGGCCTACGCCCGGATCGTCGGTTCGGGCCAGGCGGGCGGGTGGAATGGCCGGGGCCACTTCTTCGCCGCCGCCTCCGAGGCGATGCGCCGGATCCTGGTCGAGAATGCCCGGCGCAAGGACGCCCTCAAGCGGGGCGGGGGGGCCGTCCGGGAAGACCTCAATCGGATCGAGCCGTCCGCCCCGGCGCGATCCGAGGACCTCCTGGCGCTCGACGAGGCCCTGGAACGGCTCCGGGCCGAGCACCCCCGCAAGGCCGAACTGGTCACGCTCCGCTACTTCGGCGGACTGTCGATGGAGCAGGCGGCCGAGGCGCTCGGCATCGCCCCCGCCACCGCCTGGCGGGACTGGAACTACGCCCGGGCCTGGCTCCATCGCGAGATCGCCGGCCCCGAAAATTCCCGGGACGGGTGAGAGACTTCGGGGCCGGCCCGCGGACTATGGGTAGAACCGACCCATCCCAACCCGGGAGGCCGACCATGAGCCCGACCGAAGACCCCGAAGTCTCGATCTTCGCCGCCGCCCTGGAACGATCGTCGCCCTCGGAACGCGCCGCGTTCCTGGACGGGGCCTGCCACAACGACCCGGCCTTGCGGGCCCGAGTCGATTCGCTGATCCGGGCGCACGAGCAGGCGGGCGGCTTCCTGGCCCGGCCGGCCGTCGGCTGGGCCGCCGACATGCTCGTCGCCGAGGCACCGGCTGGCACCCGGCCGGTCGCTGAAGGTCCCGGCTCGCGGGTGGGCCCTTACAGGTTGCTGCAAGCGATCGGCGAGGGGGGCATGGGCGTCGTCTTCATGGCCGAGCAGGAGCGGCCCGTCCGACGCCGCGTGGCCCTGAAGATCATCAAGCCGGGGATGGATAGCACGCAGGTGATCGCCCGGTTCGACGCCGAACGCCAGGCGCTGGCCCTGATGGACCATCCCCACATCGCTCGCGTGATCGACGCCGGCCAGACCGACACCGGACGCCCTTACTTCGCCATGGAGCTGGTCCACGGCCTGCCGATCACCGAATACTGCGACCGGGCCCGGCTCGGCCCCCGAGAGCGATTGGCCCTGTTCGCCCAGGTCTGCGACGCAATCGAGCACGCCCATCGCCGGGGGGTCATCCACCGCGACCTCAAGCCGTCGAACGTGCTGGTGACCTTGATGGACGGCAAGGCGATGCCCAAGGTGATCGATTTCGGCGTCGCCAAGGCGATCGACCGACGACTCACCGAGCAGACCCTGTTCACCCAGTTCGGCGCCATCGTCGGCACGCTCGAATACATGAGCCCCGAGCAGGCCGGCTTCGCGGCGGCGGAGATAGACGCCCGCTCGGACGTCTACTCGCTGGGCGTGCTGCTCTACGAATTGCTCACCGGCTCGACCCCGCTGGAACGGCAAGCCTTCCGCGATGCCGCCTACGACGCGATCCTGCGGCGGATCCGCGACGAGGAGCCGCCCCGGCCGAGCACCCGCCTGGGCAGCTCGGCGGAGCGGCTCGCCTCGATCGCGGCGACGCGGGGCGTCGAGCCGGGCAAGCTGGCGAAGCTGGTCCGCGGCGAGCTCGACTGGATCGTGATGAAGGCCCTGGAGAAGGACCGCACCCGCCGGTACGCCACGCCCAGCGACTTCGCCCGCGACATCCGCCAGCACCTCGACGGCGACCCGATCTCGGCCGGCCCCCCGCGCGCCTTCCGACGCCTTCGCAAAAAGCTGCGGAAGCATCGGGTCGGCCTGGCGGCGGGGCTGGTCGTCGCGATGGCCTTGCTGATGATGATGGTATCAGCCACGGCAATCCTCGCGCGGCGGGCGGCCATGGAACGCGCGCAGATGGAAGCCATGCGCGCCTACGAGGCCGAGCAATTCGTCCGGCAGCAGGTCTTGAATGCGGCGCTGGCGCTGCCGGCCCCCGCTGCCAGGGAGGCCGACGAGCCCTCCACCCAGGACCAATAGCGAAACCAGGGATCCCAGCACGAAACGCCAGCGAGTGGACTCTTCCTGGGGCCGCCCCGGGATCGATCCACTCGCTTGCGCTTCGTGCTAGTAACCGATCGTCGGGGATGGAGGGCGATGGATGTGGCCGCCCCGTCCCAACTATCCCCGTGTCAGTCCCGCGATCCTCAGGCAAACAACCCCGGGATCACCTTGCCGTTGCGGACGATCATGACGGGCCGCCCGGTGCTTGTGTGGTATTCCTTGGTCGGGTCGATCCCCAGGGCGTGGTAGAGCGAGGCCGCCACGTCGTCCGGGCTGATGCCCTCGCCCGAGGCGGGGCCGGTGCCCTTGTCGTCGCTGCCGCCGATCACCTGGCCGGCCTTCATGCCGCCGCCCGCCATCAACACCCACATCGCCCGGGGGTAGTGGTCGCGGCCGCCCCGGTTGTTCAGCTTGGGCGTCCGGCCGAACTCGCCCGAGACCATCACCGCGGTCGAGTCCAGCAGGCCCTTCTCGTCCAGGGCGGTCAGCATGCCGGCGACCGCGTTGTCGAGCTCGGGCAGGAGCTTGGTCTTGAGCCTGGGGAAGTTGTCCTGGTGGGTGTCCCAGCCGCCGTTGGTGAGGCTCACGAACCGGACGCCCGACTCGACCAGGCGGGTCGCCAGCAGGCAGCTTTGCGAGAACGGGTTGGCGCCGAAGAGGCCGGTGATCGCGGCCGATTCCTGGGTGATGTCGAACGCCTTCCGCGAGCTGGGCGAGGCGATGATGTCGTAGGCCCGCTGCGTGAACCGGTCGAGGCCGTTGACCAGGTCGCTCCGGTCCTCGAACCCTTTGAAGGTCCGGTCGAGGCTGGCCCGCAGGTCCTGGCGCTTCTCCAGGTCGGCGATCGTCAGGCCCTGGCCCAGCTTGATGCCGCGGACCTCGAACGGCCGGTTCGGCTGGGGCGCGGCGGTCGTGCTGAACGGGGCGTATTCGACCCCGAGATAGCCGGCGGTCTGCGGGGTATTCGGGATCGCCACGAACGGCGGCAGGTCCTTCGGCGCCGGGAGCTCCTTGGTGACGACCGCACCGTAGCCGGGGAAGTCGAGCGACGGGATCGGCCGATTCCCCGTGTTCATGTACTTGGTGCCGAACTCGTGCGCCGCCAGGTTGTGGCTGACGCCGCGGAGCAGCACGAACCGGTCGGCGCACTTCGCCAGCCGCGGCAGGTGCTCGCAGAACGCCATGCCCGGCACGTTCGTTTCGATCGGGTTGAACTCGCCCCGGTACTCGGAAGGGGCGTCGGGCTTGAGGTCGAACGTGTCCAGGTGGCTGGGGCCGCCGCCCAGGTGGATATGGATGGCGGCCTTCGCCTTCGCCCCGGGGCGGACGGCCCCCGCCTCGGCGAGGCGGAGGTAGCCCGAGAGGCTCAGGCCGGCGCCGCCCAGCAGGCCGACCTTGAGGAATTCGCGGCGTCGGACGCCATCGCAGTAATCATGACGGGCCATCGGTCGGTCTCCTCGGCAAGAGGGGGTCGGATGGAACGGGCCGCTTCGTTGGCCGCGTCGATCAGTGGTTGGTGATGAATTCCTTGGTATTGAGCAGGGCCCACATCAGGTCGCGGAGCCCCTTCGACGGGTCGGACCCTTCGAGGAAGGCCCGCGAGGTCGCCAGGTCTTCCGCGCTGGGCATGCGGGAGAGCGTCCGCAGGTAGGCGTCGCGGATGGCGTTGTCGAGGGCCTCGCCGGGCGAGCCGCCCTTCGACGCGTCCTTGATCGCCTTCACCTGCTCGGCCAGCCAGCCGCCCCGCTCGATCGCCTGCAATGTCTCCTGGTCGTTCTGGAGGAAGACGGCCTGGAGCAGGTTCGGCTCGTTGGAGCGGTTGCAGTCGCAGTTGGTCTCGCGGGTCGAGACGCCGAACACCTTGGCGGCGTAGGCGCTGGGGCCCTTCCGCCCCGGCGCGTTGGTGCCGAGCGGGCCGATGGCCCGGCCTTCCATGGTGGTCTGCAGCTTGCCGAGCTTGTCCGAATCGGCCGTGGCCATCAGGATCGCGTCCAGCGTGACCTCGGCGGGGACCCGGCGGATCGCGGCGTGGCTGAAATTCTTGTCGTCGTGGACGTTGGTGTCGTTGGTCTTCCAGCTTCGCTGGTAGGTCTGGCTGTTGAGGATCTCCCGATGCAGCCATTTCATGTCGAAGTCGTGGGCGATGAACTGCTGGGCCAGGTAGTCGAGCAGTTCGGCGTTGCTGGGCGGGTTGGCCAAATTGAGGTCGTCGGCGGGGTGGATGATGCCCCGGCCGAAGTCATTGGCCCAGACGCGGTTAACAAAGGCCCTGGCGAAGTATGGATTTTCGGGGTTCCGCATCCAGTCCATCAGGGGCTTGCGCGGATCCTGGCCGGCCTCCAGCTCGACCTCTTCCCCGCCGAGCGGTTTGGGATTGATGATCCTGGGGTTCTTCCGCTGGGCCTGGCGGGCGGCCTTGTCCTTCACGCCCTTGAGCGGGGCGATCCGGCCGTTGGTGTTGACGAAGATCTCCTGCCAGGGGATCACCTCGCCCGCGTTCAAACGCTTGGTGAGGAACTTCTGCGCCTCCTGGTTGTTCTGCGGGATGTCCAGCTCCTTGCGGAGGTCGTTGGCCCGCTGGCGGGCGTCCGGCGCGAAGCCGTTGCCGACCGGCTCGAAGAAGTCCTGGAACGCCTTGAAATCGGTTTGCGTCCACTGGTCGAACGGGTGCTTGTGGCACTGGGCGCATTCGAGTCGGACGCCCAGGAACGCGTAACTGAACGCCAGCGCTTTTTCCTCGGGCTTGGCCACCGTCCGCCGCATCCAGAAGTATGGCATCGACCCGTGCTCGGCGAAGTCGGCCGGGTCCTGCTTGCGGAAGTAGCTGGTCTGCTCCTGGAGGAAATCGTCGTACGACTGCCCCGGCTTGCGGCTGGTGGCCAGGGCGATGCCGGCGACGATCTCGTCGTACGGCATGTTGTCGCGGACCCGTCGTTCGACCCAGTCGTACCATTGCCGGGCATAGGTCGTCCGCAGGTTGGCCTGGATGCCGCCCGCGAACAGCGCCGGGTTGTTGCCGGTGATGTCGCAGAGGACCGTGGTCCACCAGGCCGCGTAGGCCGGGCTATCCAGCAGTTCCTCGATCTTGCGGGCCCGCTTGTCGGGCGCCGGGTCGGCCAGGAACGCGCGGACCTCGTCGGGCGGGGGCAGCGATCCGGTCAGGTCGATGCGGACGCGGCGGAGGAACTCGGCGTCGTCGCAGGCATCCGAGGGGACGATCCCCAACTTGCGGAGCTTGACCAGGGCCAGTTCATCGACCCTGGTGGGGGTCGGCACCCTGGGATAGGCCTCGCCGATGAGGTTCGAGACCGGCCGGATCACCGGGATCGGCACCACGCCGTTGTCGTAGAAGGCGACGATGTGGGTGTCGCCCACGCCCTTGCTGGTGACGACGCCGTCCTCGTCGACCTCGGCCACCGCCTCGTCGTTCGTGCGGAAGCGGGTCAGGCAGGTGACATCCTCGCGGGCGCCGTCGGACCAGTGGGCGACCACCTTCAGGGCGCCGACCTTGCCGTCGCGGTCGCAGACAATTTCGGGCGGGGTCACTTCCAGGCGGACGAAGTGCGGCGCGGTTTCGGGGTCGACCGGTTTGGCGCCGTCCTCGATCCACTGGGCGAGCATCTTGTAGGCCCAGCCGTCGACCTCCATCCGCTTGCCGCCCTTGTGGGGCTGCATCAAGGTCGGCTTGGCGAGGACCTTGCTGGCCTCGGCGTCCTCGACGTTCACCCGGCCCGAATCCTTGAGCATCAGGGCGTCGTGGTCCATCTTGAAGTCGTAGCCGAACAGGGAGAGCCGGAAGCCGCCGGCGCCCTGGAACGAGCCGTGGCACGACCTCGAATTGCAGCCGAGCCGCCCCATCAGGGGGAGCAGGTGCCGCTGGAGGTCGGGCACCTCGTCGGTGTCGGCGGCGAACCGCTCGCGGGCCGGCGGGACGACCTTGTCGTCCGAGGCGGATGCCGGCCGGGCGGCCAGGGCCATCAGGATCGCGGCCCCGAGCGGGGCGAGGGCGATTCGGCGGGTCATGGCTTCCCTTTCTGGGCGGGGCTGGAGGGTTTCTCGGGGCTGGCGAGGATCGGGGGTTCCGCCTTGCCGGTCCGGGCGGCGGCCTTGGCCTTGGGGGCCTTCTTGCGGAGCGCGTTCAGCCGGTTCTCGACGGCCGAATCGCGCTGGGATTCCATCCGGCCGATCTGCTCGTCCGCCTTGCGGAGCCGCGCCTCGATCGCGTCGCGATCGAGCTTGCGGAGGGCCAGGTCACAGTCGATCTGGACGGCGATCGCCTGGCGGAGCGACGATTCCAGCTCGGCGTTCGGCTTCAACGCATACTGGGCGGCCAGGACGTCGACCCGGGACTTGGCCTTCCAGGCTTCGAGCGACGGGCCGTATCGGTTCGGGTCGCGGTTTTTCAGGACGGCCAGGGCCTCGTCGACCTGGGACAGCTCGACGATCGTCTTCTCGTACTCGACCGGGCTCATCGCCTTGAGCCGCTCGAGCAGGGCGTTGAGTTCGGGGTGATTCCGGGCGACGAACGCCCGCGCGGCCGATTCGCGATCGTAGCTGAATTCGGGCGGGTTGGCGGCCTTCGCCGCCGCCCTGACGGCGGCTTTCCCTTGCCCCTTGGCGATGTCGCCATCGTCGGGCAGGCCCGATGCGACCGCGAGCAGGGGCAGGACCCACAAGGCGCTGGCCACGGCATCGCCTCCGATCGATCAAAGGGCCGGTTCGGTGGGGGATTCGAGGACATCGAACAGCCAGGCGGGTACATCCTCCGCCTGCTCGCATTCGACCGCCTCGTCCTCGCGGGGGACGTCGGCCGGGTCGTCGCCGGGGTAATCGGCCTGGCGGAGGTCGCTCCAGGCCAGCGCGACCTCGCCGGCCGAGGTCCGGGCGGTCGGCGCCGATGCCAGCCAGAAGGCCGCCACGATCGACGCGGCCGCCGCCAGGACGGCCCAGCGCGGCCAGGCCGCTGGCAGTTGCTTTCGGCCGGCTTCCGCCAGCCGGACCGCCCCGGCCAATTCGACCGCGGCGGCGAGCGCCTCGCGGGCCTGCTGGTCGTCGGCCATCCGCTCGTCGAAGGCGAGCCGTTCGGCCTCGGAGAGATCCCCGGCGAGATACCGGAAGGCGATCCAGTCGAGTTCGGCCCTCGGGTCTTCCGCATCAGGATCGATGAGGGGGAGCATCGTCAGGGCCTCGCGTTTCGTCGATGGCGGCCCGGAGCCGGGCGAGCGCCCGACGCATCCGGGTGAGCACGGTGCCGATCGGCAATCCCAGGTCGCGGGCGATCTCGGCGAACGTCCGGTCGTCGTGGATCCGGGCGCGGACGACCCGGGCCTGTTCGGGCGGTAAGCGGTCGAGGGCCCGGCGAACCGCTTCGACCTGCTCGGCCCGGATCAGGGCCTCGTCGGGCCGGGTCGACGGGGGCAGGGGAATTTGATCGGCGAGTCGTCGCAGGGCCCCGTCGCGGGCGGCCTTGCGGCGACGGGCGGTGATCGCCTCGTTGTAGGCGACCCGAAAGAGCCACGCCTTCGGCGAATCGGCCCGCGAGGCGCCGCCGTCCTCGACCGCCTTGAGGAAGGTGGATTGCACCACATCGGCCGCCAGCTCGCCGTCGCCCACCATGCCGAGGACGAACCGCCGGAGTTCGTCGCCGTGCCGGGCGAACAACGACGCCACCTCGACATCCTCGGCCGGCTCCGAACGATTCGGCTCGGGCGAGTCGGCCACCGGCGCTGCCATCCAGGTCCGTCTCCGTGTGCATGCCCGATACGACGCGCCGACCCCGGCGATTATTTCAAAGCAGGGCCGGGAATTTCACCCCGCGAGAATCGGCACAACCGTTGCAATCCACAGAACCGGCCCGCGGACGGGCAGGATGAGATCAAGTCTTGCTGGTCCGATGCCGGCCGCCCCGTAGACTATGGTAGAGGGGAGGTCGTCGCGTCGATCGTGCCCCGAAGCCGCCTCGCGCCCCGAGGAAACCCGGAAAGAGGTTGACCCATGATTCGCCCCGTTGCCTGCCTGGCCGGCCTCGCCGCCCTGGCCCTGGCCCTCACAGGCCAGTCGAGCCATGCCCAGGCCGTGATCGTCGATGCGCCCGCCTATACCTATGTGGCGCCCACCAGTTACGTCGTGCCGACGGCCGCCTATGTGCCCACCAGCGCCGTCTATGCGTCGCCCGTCGTGGCCACGTCATACGTGCCGACCGCCTATGTCGACACCGTCGTGCCGACCGCCTACGTGCCGACCGCAACCTATGTC
>JAXMBD010000048.1:0-58211 GCA_046350035.1 Isosphaeraceae bacterium
GCCGACGCGACTTCCTGACCGCCTCTCGGAAAACCTCAGGAATCGGCGTCTCCTCCGTTTAGATTGAGGGGGGAACCGCGATCGCCCCGGGCCCGTCGAAGGCACGAAGGCGATCGCGGCCCTCGGATCCAACGGACACGGGAGGAGACGTCATGTCGCTGTACGCGCGTTCGGCCGGCCTGCTGGCCGCGATCCTGGCGGCCGCCCTGGCCGGGCCGACTAGGGCCCAGGTCATCATCGTCGATCGGCGGCCCAACATCCCGATCGCCCGGTCGTACGAGGTCAAGGAGGTCGCCGTCGACGCCAAGATTCGCGACCAGGCGGCCGAGGTCCAGATCAGCCAGACGTTCCACAACCCGGGCTCGGTGCCGCTCGAAGCCGAGTTCCTCTTCCCGCTCCCCGAAGACGGGGCCATCTCGAACCTGGTGCTGCTCGCCGACGGCCAGGAACTGACCGGCAAGCTGCTCCCCAAGGACGAGGCCCGCAAGATCTACGAGGACATCGTCCGGTCGAAGCGCGACCCGGCCTTGCTCGAATACATGGGCCGCGGCCTCTACCGGACCAGCGTCTTCCCGATCCCCGCCGGAGCCGATCGCAAGGTCACGATGCGGTACACGCAGCTCTTGAAGCGCGACGGCAAGGTCGTCGAGTTCTCGTACCCGTTCGGCACCCAGAAGTTCACCGCCAAGCCGATCCAGCGCCTGGAGCTGAGGGCCCGGATCGACAGCAAGGAAGCGATCAAATCGGTCTACAGCCCGACCGATGACGCCGCGGTGAAGCGGATCGGCGAACATGAGGCGACCGTCGAGTTGATCCGCCGCGATGTGATCCCGACGGCCGATTTCCGGGTGCTTTACACGCTGGACGAGGGGGCCGTGGGGGCCTCCGTGTTGAGCTACCGGCCCAGCAGTGGGGAGGACGGGTACTTCCTGGTCCTGGCCAGCCCCGAATTCAAGGCGGCCGAGTCGAAGCCCCGGCCCAAGACCGTGGTCTTCGTGCTCGATCGTTCGGGATCGATGGCGGGCAAGAAGATCGAGCAGGCCCGCGAGTCGCTCAAGTTCTGCCTGAACAACCTCCGCGATGACGATACGTTCAACATTATCGCCTATGACGACCGCGTCGAATCGTTCAAGCCCGAACTCCAACGCTACGACCGGGACCGTCGCGACGAGGCGGTTCGCTTCGTGGACAACATCCGCCCCGGCGGCAGCACCAACATCAACGACGCGTTGACGACCGCGCTAGGAATGCTCCACGACGACGGCCGCCCCCAGTATGTCCTGTTCCTGACCGACGGCCTGCCGACGGCGGGCGTCACCGGGGAGGCGGCGATCGCCGACAACGTGCGCAAGGCCAACAAGTTCAAGACCCGTGTGTTCGTGTTCGGCGTCGGCTTCGACGTCAACGCCCGGCTGCTCGATCGGATCAGCGGCGGCAACAGCGGGACGAGCGAGTACGTGAAGCCCGACGAGAACATCGAGGCCAAGGTCGGCCGGTTCTACACCAAGCTCACGGCGCCGGTCCTGGCCGGAATCCAGGTCGAACTGTCGGGGACCGACACGAACCGAGTTTATCCGAGGGACGTGCCCGACCTGTTCGAAGGGGGCCAGCTCACCCTGGTGGGGCGGTATACGAAATCGGGCCGATCGACGGTCCGCCTGTCGGGCAAGGTGGGCGACGAGCGCCGGACGTTCGAGTTCCCCGCAGAGTTGGCCGAGGCCGGCAAGAATGCCTCGTACGACTTCGTCGAGCGGCTCTGGGCGGTCCGACGCGTGGGCCAGATCATCGACCAGATCGACCTGAACGGCCAGAACAAGGAGCTGACCGACGAGCTGGTCGAGCTGAGCAAGAAGTACGGGATCCTGACGCCCTACACATCCTTCCTGGCCGATGAAGGGGTCCGGCTGCACGACCGCGTGGCAAACCTCAATCGCGCGACCCGGAGCCTGGACAGCTGCACGTGACGGGGGGCGCCGCGGGCGTGGGCCAGCGTGACAACAAGGCGTTGCATCAGCAGGCGGATCGGCTTGGCGAGAGCCAGTTGGCCGCGGCGCCCGCCTCCCGGCCCGCCGGCGGGTACGGCGGCTTCGGCATAATGGGCGGCCAAGGCGGGGGAATGGCTGGCCGAGCCGCGGGCTTGGCCGGGCCGGGTTCCGCCGCCAAGGCGGCCCAGCCCAAGCAGGCCGAATCCGAGGCGCTCTTGAGAATGCGACGATCCCAGCCCAACGCCAGCTACCAGATGGCCCGCGACGCCGAAGGGATGGAGCACGCCGTCGACACGGTCCGGACCGTCGCCGGCAAGACGTTCTTCCTCAAGGAAGGCCGCTGGGTCGATGCGTCGGTCACGCCCGAGGAGGAAAAGGCGGCGACGGTGATCGAACAGTTCACCGACCCCTACTTCACCCTGGCCCGCAACCAGAAGGGGGACCAGAACCTGTACCTCACTTTTGACGAGACGGTTGTCGTGAAGCTGGACGGCAAGGTGTACCGGATCGACCCGCCGAAGAAGGCGTGACCCTCCGAACCCCGGCGGGGGCCGGTCAACTCGGCCCCCGCCGGCGTCTTCACTCAATCGAGCGCCTCAGATGGACTCCGTCTACTGCCGGTATTAGTATGTCCGACTGTCACCTTGACCCAAGGTGGCATTAGCCGAATTTCGGAGGTTCGTCGTGTGGTCTTTGATGGTTCCACCCCGGTTCATGCGAATCGTGTTGTCCGTCGCGTTCGTCGCGGCGATTTTGGCCGGCCACGCCCAGGCGGCTGTACGGCCCGATACCCCGGACGATCGCTTTGCGGCCATCGTCGCCGAATATAACGACGCGGCGAGTGCCTACCGAGAGGCACGGCAGGCGGCAGAGGAGGCCGGGAAGGAGCCAGATCGAACCCTCTTGCCCCCGGATGACATCGGTTGTGCCCGACGCCTCCTGGCCCTGGCCCAGGAGGCCCCGGGAACCCAGGCGGCTCATGACGCCCTCATGTGGGTGCTGCACCGCGACCTGGGCCGAGCGAGCGGGGTCGAGCCGTGGGGCCCTCTGATCGACCGAGCCGTCGACATCATCGTGGAATCCTATCCCGACGACCTGACCATCGCCCGGGCCGCCTTGATGCTGTACACGATGCATACCCCCTCGCGCGACCGTCTGTTGCAAGCACTCCATGACAAGTCCAGGGATCGCCAGGTGAGGGGCACGGCCACCATGGCACTGGCCCAGTACCTCATGCACAAGGCCATGTTCGTGCCGCAGCTTCGCACTCGTGAGGCTCGAATGCCCTACTGGACCGAGGAATATGAAGCCAGTTACCGGGCGATCGACCACCAGGCGATGCTAGCCGAGTCCGAACGGCTGTTCGCCGAGGTAATCGCCGACTATGGTGATATCCCTTACATTCGAGCCATATCCGAGGCCAGGATCAAGCGCGATACGGAACGCGGCTTGACGCTGGCGGACGCCGCCCGGAACTGCCTGGACGAGATACACCACGTCTCGCCCGGGAGCCCGGCCCCGAACATCGTCGGGACCGATTTCGACGGCAATCCGTTGGAGTTGGAACCGTATCGGGGCAAGGTCGTCCTCTTGATCTTCTGGGGTACCTGGTGCGGCCCCTGCATGGCCCAGGTCCCGCACGAACGCGACCTTGCCAGGAAATACGAAGGGAAGCCATTCGCGATCCTGGGCGTGGATTGCGATGAGGACAAGGATTTCGCCCGCCGGGTCATGAAGCGGGAGGGGATCACCTGGCCCAACTGGAACGACGGAATGCCCGGCGAGGGGCCGATCGTCCAGCGCTATCACGTGCAGGGCTATCCCACCACCTTCTTGATCGATGCCAAGGGAATCATCCGCAAGCGAGGCGGAATCCCGGAATATCTGGGTCCCTTGATCGACGAACTGCTGGCGGAGATCCCTGCGAAACCCTGAAGAACGAGCTTTCCCGAGGTGGTTTTGAAGTCGGGTGCGGTCGAACGCGGAACGCTTCGTACGCCCCGCCGGCCCTCACGGATCGCCGTAGGCCTCGTCGAGTAGGTCGATCGGGTGGGCCACTCGGATCTTGAGACCGCGTTCCTTCACCTTGCGGGCGATCTGCAAGATGCAGCCGACATTGCCCGTGGCCACCGTCGCGGCCCGGGTCTTCTCGATCATGTCCATCTTGCGGCGGCCCAACCGCTCGGACATCTCGGGCTGCGTGAGGTTGTAGGTCCCGGCGGCGCCGCAGCAAATTTCCGATTCGTCGAGCGAGACCAGCTCCAGGCCGGGGATCATTTGCAGGAGGGCCCGGGGCTGGTTGCGGATCTGCTGGCCGTGGCAGAGGTGGCAGGCATCGTGGTAGGTGACGCGGATCGGCATCGGCTTTTTCGGGGCGATCGGGCCGAGCTGGTAGAGGAATTCGGAGATGTCCTTGACCTTGGCCAGGAACTTCCGGGCGGCCGGCTCGTCGGGGTCGCCGTGGAGGATGTGAGCGTAGTCCTTGAGCATCGAGCCGCAGCCAGCGGCGTTGATGATGATGGCGTCGTACCGGTCGGGGTCGAATGCCCGCAGGTTCTGGCGCATCAATTCCAGGGCCGGCTTTTCGAACCCCGAGTGGTAATGAATGGCTCCGCAGCACGCCTGCTGTGAGGGCACGTGCACATCGCAGCCGTTCTTCTGAAGGACCCGCGCCGTGGCCGAATTGGTGGCCGGGAACATGGCGTCGGCCACGCAACCCAGGAAGAGGGCGACGGTGGCCCGCTTGGGCCCAATGGCGGGCAGAACTTCGGGCAGCTTCGCGCCCGATTCGAGGCCGTCGGGGAGCATCGCCTGCATCCGCCGGAGCGTCGTCGGCAGCAGTCGGTTGAGGCCGACCTTGTCGGCCAGTTGCATCACGCCGACCTTCTGCAGCAGCCGGGCCGGGGCGAGGGCGAACTTGACGCGGCCGGTGTAGGGGAAGAGGTCGCGGAGGATCAGGTTGCGGAGCCAGCTCCGCTTCTCGGGGGGGGCCGTTTGCTGGAGCGCGATCTTGAACGGCTCGATGATCTGGCCGTACTTCACTCCCGACGGACACGCCGTTTCGCAGGCTCGGCAGTCGAGGCAGAGGTCGAGGTGGCCGCGGACCTGGTCCGACATCGCCAGCCGGCCGTCGGCAACGGCCCGCATCAGATAGATCCGCCCCCGGGGCCCGTCATTCTCGTTGCCGGTTTCGAGGTAGGTGGGGCAGGAAGCGGTGCAGAGGCCGCAGTGGACGCAGTCCTGATACCGCTGGTATTCGATCTTCTCCGACAGCCAGGCGAGGTCCACCCCGGCGGGCGGGTTCTTGCCGGGATCCGGACGGGGTGCGGGGTTGGTGGCGGGGGTCTCGGTGGCCGCGGATGCCATCGGCACGATCTCGGGATGATTGGCGGGCGGGTCCAGCTAGATTGTAGCGACGAACCGCCCCGGGTTCATGCGATTGTGGGGGTCGAGAGCCTTCTTGATCGCCTCCCCCAGGGCCCAGTCGGACCGAGGGTCGCCCCAGACCTTGAGGCGGCTCTTGAAGTCGGACGGGCAGGCGGTGACGACGAGGTAACCGCCAGCCCGGGCGCAAGCGGCGCGGAGGTTGTCCACGCGGGGGGCCAGTTCCTCGAGCGGCTGTTCGGCCCGGGTCTGGGCGTGAATGACGCCGCTGCCGGCGTGCGCCTGGACCGCCCAGGTCTCGCCGTCGAGGCCGCCCAGCAAGGCCGTGAGCAGCGAGGGCTTCAGGGCCCCGCGCAGCTTGACCGGCCCCGGTGCGGTCGCCTGGAAAGCGACCAGGGCTGCCCAGGCCGGCTCGGCCTCCCGGCCCCGGAGCACCGAAATCGGGGCTCCCTGCAACTCCGTCCGGAGCCGATCAACCTGCCAGTCGATCGCGGCCTTGGCGTCTTCCAGGCCGATCGCGAGCGTCCAGGCGGAATCCCCGGCGCCGGGGATCGCGGCTGCGGCCGGCCGGTTCAGGACATCGATTGCGACCGGGCGGCTGGCCGAGGTGTTGAGGGTTTCCAGCCAATCGGCGATCAACCCGATCCGATCGGCCGTGACCAGTACCAGGGCCGAGTCGGCGGGCCGGGGCCGGACCTTCAGGGTGAACTGGCAGATCACCCCGAGCGTGCCGAATGACCCGGTGAGCAGCTTGGGCAGGTCGTAGCCGGCCACGTTCTTGACAACGCGTCCGCCCCCCTTGACGAGCTCGCCCGAGCCGTTGATGAAGCCGACGCCGATGATCTGGTCCCGGGGCCGGCCGTAGCCGAACCGGCGGGGCCCGCAGGTGTTGGTGGCGAAGATGCCCCCGAGGGTTGCACGGCTCGGCTCGGGGGCCTCCAGGGGCAAGTGCTGGCCCTGCCCGGCCAGCGTCTCCTGGAGCGCGGCCAGAGTCGTCCCGGCCTCGACCGTGATGGTCATGTCGGCGGCCGGGTATTCGATCACGCGATCGAGCGCGGTGGTGTCGACGAGCCAGCCGGGCCGCCCCGGGGGTTCGCCGACGTGCATGGCCGTGCCGCCGCCCCGGGGGTAGAAGGCGAAGCCCTCGGCGCCACCTCGGGCGATCGCCTCGCGGAGCGAGCCGGTGTCCTGGGGTCGGATGACGGCGTGGGCATGGCGGCCGTCGGCGATGTGGTGGCCATCGGGCGGGTTTTCGGGCCAGTTCGGCGGGGGTTCTCCCGGCATCGGTCGCTCTCGGTCGGTTAGTAGAGGGCCGGCGTCTCGGCCTCGTGCTCGTGTTCGAGCTCGCCCGCGGATGACGCGCGGGCTCGGCATTTCAAAGGCAGCCGGATCGTGAACCGGGCCCCCTGGCCCGGCCTGGAATCGGCCTCGATCAGGCCGCCGTGATCCTGCAGGATGCCGTAGCTGATCGACAGCCCGAGCCCGGTGCCGACCCCGACCGGCTTGGTCGTGAAGAACGGGTCGAAGATCCGGGGGAGGATCGAGGGGTCGATCCCGCAGCCGTCGTCGATGACGTCGAGCCGGACGGCATAACGGTCGCGGTCGGGCCGGGTGCGGACGATCACCTTGCCCCCCTCCTGGCACGCGTCGATCGCGTTGGAGATCAGGTTCATCACCACCTGGTTGATCTTGGCGACGTAGCCGGTAATCGGCGGGACCGGCTGGAGGTCCATCTCGATCACCACCCTCTTCCGCTTGGCGTGGCCCAGGATGATGGTCACGGTGGTCCGAACGTTGTCATTGAGGTCGAATTCGGCCAGGTCGCTCTCGTCCAGCCGGGCGAACACGCGGAGGTCCTTGACGATCTGCTGGATCCGCCGCAGGCCGTCGCGGGTCCGGGACAACAGGCTGTCGAGATTCGCCAGGGTGTAGGCGATCTCGGTCTCCTCGCGGAACGAGCGGATCGATTCGGCGACCTTCGGGCGTTCGGCCTCCAGCAGGTCGTCGGCCCCGGCATAGAGGTCGATCAGGTGGCGGAGCTCGCCGACGTCGCGGCTCGAGCACCGCGACGTTGTTGTTGACGAACGCCAGAGGGTTGTTGATCTCGTGGGCCACGCCGGCGACCAGCTCGCCCAGCCCCGCGAGCTTGGCCGACTGGATCATCTGGGCCTGGGCCTGCTTGCGGGCGTCGTGCGCGGCCTTCTCGGATCGGGCCATCTCGGCGAGCAGGGCGTTCTGGGTTTGCAGCTTCTCCTCGGCCATCTTCCGTTCGGTCACGTCCCAGAAGATGCACTGGACGCCCACGGTCCGGCCCTCGTGGTCGGGCAGGGGGGTCTTCAACACCTGGACATATCGGAGGTCGCCGCCGGGCTCGACGTGGGCCTCGACCATGTCGAGGATCTCGCCCGTTTCCAGGACCTGCAGGTCGTCCCGCCGGTACTTCTCGGCGAGTTCGTTGGGGTAGAAGTCGAAGTCGGTCCGGTTGACGAGCTGCTCCAGGGTGATCCCCAGCGCCGCCAGGACCTTGCCGTTGCCGAAGGTGAACCGGCCGTGTCGGTCCTTCCGCAGGATGCTCTGGGGCAGGCTCTCGACCAGCGAATGGTAGAAGGCCTCGGAGGATCGCAGGGCGGCATCGCTGCGCCTCGACCGGGCCTCGGCCCGATCGAGCGTGTCGGCGTACCACCAAACGAGACCGAAGAAGACGACCCCCGACGAGATCGCCAGCAGGACGGCCACGAATTCCGGCGGGTACCGCCGCATCCAGACGCCGATCCAGAGCGTGGCCGTGATGATCGCGGGGGCGACGAACGCCAACGGCAGCATCCGGCGGGCGAGGCGCCCGCCCTGTCCTTCTCGGGCGACCAGGCCGGTCAGGCCCGCCCGGCGGGGCAGCAGCATCCCGACCGCCAGGCTCAGGCAGGCGAGGGCCGCCGGCAGCGACATCGGCGTGCGGACCGGCAGCGGTTGCCCGGCCGAGCTCGAGCTGGTAGAGGAACCCGATCAGGCCCCAGAGGCTGAACATGACCAGCGACAGCGACAGCACGTTCTCGGCCCGAGGGAATCGGACCCGGGCCAGGAGGGCCAGCCCCGAGACGATCAGGGCCCCGGCGGCGTTGGCCGAGCTGCCGTCGGTCGGGCCGAGCATCCTCCACTGCGCCGCGAACGGCCATTGCTCCAGGCCCAGGCCGTTGCCGAAGGTCTGCGTGAGGCCCAGGCAGCCCGCCAGCAGGATGACACCGGAGCCGACGTAGACCAGCCAGGACCGCTGCGACCGCCGGTCGCTGCGAAGGTACCCGAGCAAGCCCCCGGCCAGGACCAGGGACACGGCCGCATCGGGGTCGATCACCACCCCGCGGGGATGCCAGGAGGCCAGCAGCTTTTGGCCGGCGATCCAGCCGATGAGGGCGATGCCGGCGCAGGCCGAGCAGGCGATTGCCGAGAAGACCCCGACGGCCCTCAGGCGGTTCGCAAGCTGCTGGCGGCGGGAGGCCCGCCCGTTGCCGTGGCCATTCGAGGGGCGGAGCGGGGTCGCCAGAACGGAGGCGAGGCCGTTACTGCTCACGGCGACACCCCCGGGGCCCCTTCGCGCGGATAGTAGCGGATGTCCTCGCCCGAGAGGACGCGATCGACGCCTTCCTGGACGAGGTGCAGCACGTCGACGGTCGCGGCGTCGGCGGCCCGGGCGGGCCAGCCGTCGGTGAGCAGGATCTGACCCTCGAAGGCCAGGCGATGGAGGGCGTAGGCGAGCCGCCGGTCAAGCACGGCCTCTTCGCGGAGTGACTTCTCCAGGGCCTCCAGGGCCGCGAGCAGCTCCCGGGCCGAGGCCGGGCCGATCGGCTCGCCCCGACGGAGGCTGGGGAGCAGGCCGGCGGGATCTTCGTAGTAACCCAACCCGGCATGACGCAGGACGATCTCGGCCACGGGATCGTCGTCGAAGGACATCGGTTTGGCCTCCCGGGGCAATCCGCCATGCATCGGGGCAAATCCTTCCAACTCCCCCGGACCGTCCCTTTCGGGCGCGACTAACGGGGGAGTCGATGGCGGGGACGGGGCCGGATCCCCGAGGGCCCGGGCGGGCGCTGGCCGGACCGCGGCCTTCCATTCGACGAGGTATTCGGCATCCTCGGCAATCGCCTGAAGGCCCACCAGGGGCCCCCGGCGGGCCTCTTCGTCCTCGACCCGTCGCCGGACGTCCTCGTCCTCGACGGCCTTCTGCAGGAGTGCCTCGCAGTAGTCCTGGACCGGGAGGCCCGTGCGGGCGGCTTGGTCGGAGGCCAGGTCCAGGATTGCCGCCGGCAGGTACAGCGACAGGCGCTGCTCCTCCTGGGCCGGATCGGGGCCTTTCCGCTCGTGGAAGCGGAAGGTGCCGGCGATCCGACGGCGGCGAGTTGTCCGCGGTCGCCTGGCCAAGGCCGCCTCCCGGTCGGGGTGGAAATACACGCCTGACAGCGTGACGGAACGACCGGGCGTTGTCAAGTTTCGGGTGGCACGCGTTCAGGCCGAGGCGTGCCGCCCAGGGCTCCTCTTTTCGAGGCAACCGCCCCCGCCGGGGATCATCTTGTCGGGGCTGCAACGGCCCTCCGGGTTGAAGGCGGCCCGGATCGCGGCCATCGCGGCCAGGTCCTCCGGGCCGAAGAGGCGCGGCATGAACGAGATCTTCTCGACCCCGATGCCATGCTCGCCCGTCACGCTGCCCCCGCAAGCGACGCACTCCTCGAGGATCTCATGGCTGGCCTTCAGCACGCGCTCGACCTCCTCGGGGTCGCGCTCGTCGAACAGCAGGATCGGGTGGATGTTGCCGTCGCCCGCGTGGAAGACGTTGCCGATGCGAAGCCCGTATTCCCGGCCGATCCGGGTGATTTCCCGCAGGATGTGCGGCAGCTTGGTCCTCGGGACGACGCCGTCCTGGGTGCAATAGCTGGGGCTGAGCCGCCCGATGGCGCCGAAGGCCAGCTTCCGGCTCTTCCAGATGGCGACGTAGTCGGGCTCCTTGCGCGTCCGCCAGGGGATCGACATCGGCACCTCGCCGCCGTTGCGGACGGCGATGGCCCGGATCGCCTCGGCCTGGTCGTCCATGCCGGCCTCCAGGCCATCGACCTCCATGATCAGCACGGCCCCGGCGTCGAGCGGGAAGCCGAAGCGGAAGGCCTCCTCGACGGCCCGGATCATCAGGGTGTCGAGCATCTCCAGCGCGGCCGGTACGATCCCCGAGGCGATGATGTCGCTGACCGTCTGGGTGGCATCATCGACCGTCTTGAAGACACCCAACAAGGTCCGTCCGGCCTCGGGATCCCGGGTCAGGTCGACCATCACCTTCGTCACGACCCCGAATGTCCCCTCGTTACCGACCACCAGGCCGATCAGGTCGTAGCCGGGGGGATCCTCAGCCCGGCCGCCGATCTCCATGATTCGGCTGTCGGGCAAGACCATCTCGACGCCCAGTACATGGTTGACGGTCACGCCGTACTTGAGCGTATGCGGGCCTCCGCTATTGGTGGCGACATTGCCGCCGATCGTGCAGGCCCCCTGGCTGGAGGGGTCCGGCGCGAAGTGAAAGCCGGAGCCGGCCAGTGCCCGTGTCAACCAGAGGTTTACCACGCCCGGCTCGACCACGGCATAACGGTCGCGGAGGTTGACCTCCAGGATTCGGTTCATCTTCGTCAGGCAGATCATCACCCCGCCGCCGACCGCGAGCGTCCCGCCGGCCAGGCTGGTGCCGGCCCCCCGGGGCACGAAAGGCACGTCATATCGGTTGCAGAGCTTCACCACCCTCGCCACCTGCTCGGTGGTGGTCGGGAAGACGACCACATCGGGCACGCTCTTCTCGATCACATAGCCGTCGCATTCGTAGACGATCAGCTCGTCATGATGATGGATCAGGTTATCCCGGCCGACCACGGCGGCCAATTCGTCGACGAGGCGGCCGGAGGTCGTGGGGGTGGGGGCGATGGCCATGTGGGAACGCTCGTTGCGAATGGGTAGATCGGGGCGTTAACCCATGATAACCGGGTCGGGGCCCCGCGGCACGCCCCCAGGAAGCTACGAGCCGGGGCGGCCTCGTGCGATGATGCAATCGGGAGGTAGCGGCGATGTCGGACCTGATCGTCGACGAGGCCCTGCAGGAGAGGATCGTCCGAGCCGTGGAGAAGGTCCGAAATCACCTGAGTCGCGCGACGGCCGCGCTGGATCGGCACCGGATCCCTTACGCGGTCGTCGGCGGCTACGCCGTCGCGGCCTGGGTGGCGACCGCGGACGAGGCGGCCGTGGGGAACACGCAGGACGTGAACATCGCCCTTCGCCGCGCCGACCTGGAGGCCGCCAAGGTCGCGATGTCCGAGGCCGTATTCGTCTCTCGACATGCCTCGGGCATCGACATGTTCCTGGACGGGCCCGACGCCAAGGCCCGTGACGCCGTCCACAGCGTCTTCTCGGGGGAGAAGGTCCGCGCCGAGTATGCCGCCCCCGTCCCCGACGTCGACCGGACCGAGTCGCCCGGCGGCTATCGCGTCCTGTCGCTGGAGGAACGGGTGCGGATGAAGCTCGCGTCATTCCGGCGCAAGGACCAGGTCCACCTGCTCGATTGCATCGAGGTCGGGCTGATCGACGCGAGTTGGCCCGCGCGCTATCCACCCGAACTGGGCGAACGGTTACAGCATTTGCTCGACACGCCGGAGGGCTGAGGCCGAACTTGAGTGGCCAATCTCGATGCCGGCTCAAGGTTTTCCGGTCGGGGGTGGTCTTTCGGGCAGGAGGTGCCTGGGGAGTACCCAGGGCCGGCGGGGGATCTCGGCAAGGTCAAACCGGTCCCGCCAATCTCCGGGCGGGCCGAGCATGAGCGAGTCGGCCCAGCCGCACGACATCGCCAGCAAGCCGACCAGCCATTGAGGATCGGCGTTCGTCTCCCGGAAGGCCGCAATCTTGATCGACCCGTCCCGCTTGGCCAGCCGCGTTCCCAGCTCATCGACCACCAGCGGGACATGGCCGAACCCGGGGATCGGGCGGTTCAGGGCCTCGTAGAGCAGGATCTGCCGGGGCGTGCTGGGGATCAGGTCGTCCCCGCGGATCACCTGGTTAATCCCCATGGTTGCGTCGTCGACAACCACGGCCAGTTGGTAGGCGAATGAGCCGTTCGAGCGGGCGACCACGAAGTCACCCTCGCGCCGAGGTTCGAGCGTGACCGAGCCTAGGAAGCGGTCATCCCAGGAGATGGCGCGATCGGGCACTCGGAACCGCCAGCAATAGGGGCGATCGCCCAGGGCCTGCGCATCGCCGGCCGATCGAGCCGAACAGGTACCCGGATAGGCCGGCCCCCCTTCGCCGGCGTGCGGGGCGGAGGCCGCGCGTTCGATGTCGGCCCGGGTGCATGTGCAGGGGTAGACGCTCTCCTTCCGCCGGAGCTCCTCCAGGGCAGCTCGATAGAGGCCGATCCGCTCTGACTGGACGTAGGGCCCATGAGGCCCGCCGACGTCCGGACCTTCGTCCCATTCCAGGCCCATCCATCGGAGGTCCTCGATCGCCTGGTCGATGGCCCAGGGGCGGGCGCGGGTGGCGTCGAGGTCCTCGATGCGGAGGATCATCCGTCCGCCGCCGGCCCGGGCCGCCAGCCAGGCGATCAGGAACGTCCGGGCGTGTCCCAGGTGCAGGGCCCCCGTCGGCGATGGGGCCAATCGGCCCACCGGTGGCTTCGGCTGGTTCATGATCGCCCCTCCCGCGTATAATTCGGCCGCGGTGCCGACCCGGCCGGTGGGCCGGGCGTATCCCTTGCCGTCACAACGAGTCGAACCCGGTCCGACCGGGGGAAGGTTGCCGTGGATCAGGAGTTGAAGCGCGACGCCCGCGCCGTGATCGATCGGATCCTCCAGCTCCGAGACTCTCTTTGACCTCGGCGACAAGACCGAACGCCGCGACGAATTGACCCGGGAGATGGAAGGGCCGACCTTCTGGAACGACCAGGAGAAGGCCAAGGCGGTCATCGCCGAGTTGAAGTCGCTCAACGACGTACTCAAGCCGTTCGAGGCCCTGGGCCGCCAGGCCGATGACCTGGGGGCCATGGTCGAGATGGCCGAGGAGGCCGGCGACGACTCGTTCGACCCCGACGTCCGCGAGGCCAACAACGCGGCCCTGCGCGACCTGGAGGCGTTCGAGCTGCGGTCGATGCTCTCCGGCCCGAATGACCACTGCAACGCGTTCGTCACGATCCACGCCGGCGCCGGCGGGACCGAGGCATGCGACTGGGCCGAGATGCTCCTGCGGATGTACATGATGTGGGCCGAGGCCCGCAAGTACAAGGTCGCCATCACCGACCGCGAGGACGGCGGCGCCGCGGGCATCCAGTCGGCCACGATCCAGATCATGGGCGACCAGGCCTACGGTTACCTGAAGAGCGAGGCGGGTGTCCACCGGCTGGTGCGGATTAGCCCGTACGACGCCAACGCGCGGCGGCAGACCTCGTTCGCCTCGGTCGACGTCCTCCCCGAGGTCGACGACTCGATCGACATCGAGATCCGAGACTGCGACCTCAAGCGCGACGTCTTCCGATCCGGCGGCCCCGGCGGCCAGCACCAGAACAAGACCGAGTCCGGGGTGAGGTACACCCACCTCCCCACCGGCATCGCCGCCGAGTCGCGGTCGGAGCGTTCCCAGTTCAAGAACGACGCGAACGCGATGGCCCTCCTCAAGGCCAAGATGATCCGCATGGAGGAGATGAAACGCGAGGCGGAGTACGCCAAGGTCTACGACGAGAAGGGAGAAATCTCGTTCGGCAGCCAGATCCGCAACTATGTCCTCCAGCCCTATCAGCTGGTGAAGGACCTCCGAACGGGCATCGAATCGACGAACCCGGGCAAGGTGCTGGACGGCGACATCGATGGCTTCATCGACGGCTATCTGCGAATGCGCCTCGCCCAGGGTGAATCCAAGAAGGCCTGATGGCCCTCGGGGAGAGGGGGGACGGGCACCGACCTTCGGGGCGGGGCTTGCCCCCCTTCGCCGCCGGAACTCACCTTCGCGCACCAGCCGCTTCGTGTAGAATCCCGCCGGAATGTCGTCGGCGAGCGAGCGTGGCGGCGGAGTCCGCCGAAGGGGGCGATGATGCGACGGATCGCGATCCTCAACCAGAAGGGCGGGGTCGGCAAGACCACCACGACCGTCAACCTCGCGGCCGCCCTGGCCGCCGAAGGCCACAAGACGCTTGTGATCGACCTCGATCCCCAGGCCCACGCCACCCTCCACCTCGGACTGATGCCCGGCCGTTCTGGCGCCTCGATTTACGACGTTTTGACCCAGGGCCAGCCGATCGCCGAAGTCCGCAAGGAGGTCGCGCCCAATCTCTGGGTCGCCGGCAGCCACATCGACCTGGCCGCGGCCGAGGTCGAGCTGATCAACACCGTCGGCCGTGAGATGATCCTCCGCGACAACATCGACGCCGACCCGCTCGGTTTCGACTTCGTCTTGATGGACTGCCCCCCCTCGCTGGGCATCCTCACGCTCAACGCCCTCTGCGGGGCGCGCGAGGTCATCATCCCGCTCCAGGCCCATTTCCTGGCCCTTCACGGCCTGTCCAAGCTGCTGGAGACCACGCACCTGGTCTCCAAACGGGTCAATCGCGAGTTGAAGGTCGCCGGCGTCGTGCTCTGCCTGTACGACTCGGGCACGCGCCTGGGCAGCGAAGTCATCGACGACCTCGGACAGTACTTCGGCAGCCCGAAGCACTCGCAGACCCCCTGGGCCGCCGCCCGGGTCTTCCAGACTCGGATCCGGCGCAACATCCGCCTGGCCGAGTGCCCCAGCTTCGGCCAGTCGATTTTCCAGTACGCCCCGACCAGCCGGGGCGCCGAGGACTACGCGTCTCTGGCCGGCGAGGTTCAGGGCCGCGCACCCGCGGCGATCTGGGCCAGCGAGCCGCCCATCATCGGGGCGTCGCACGCCCCCGACGCCTCGGCAGCCTGACCCGTCATGGCCCGCTCCCGCTGGGTCGGCATCGACGAGGCGGGCTACGGGCCGAACCTCGGCCCACTCGTAATGACAGCGGTCATCGCCGAGTCGATCGACGACCGCGAGCCCGACCTCTGGGCGGACCTCGAAGGTATCGCCTGCCGAGCCGGCGGTCCGGCAGACCGCGTCTGGATCGACGATTCCAAGGCGGTGCTGGCAACGCGGGATGGCCGATGGCAACTGGAACGCTCTTGCCTGTCGGCCATCGACGGGGCCGGCCTGGGGCGACCCGAGGACCTGACTTCGCTCATCGGGGCCGTTGGAGCGGGCGATCTGGCCCACGTCGAACTCGACAGATGGCTGCCCCCCCCCGCGAAGATGCCTGACGCCCCGGGTGGCATGCCCAAGCCTTCGCGGGCATGCGCACGGCCCTTGGGTCTCGCATTGAGGGAGAGTGCCAGGGACTCGGGGCGCTCGCATGCCCACGAGGACGTGGGCAGGCCACGCGCGAAAGAGCCCCTCCTGGGCTGCCATGCATGGAGACTCGTCTCGATACGCTCGGTCGTGATGGGGCCGGCCCGATTCAACGAACACCTTCAGTCGGCCAACTCCAAGGCCATCGTTCACTTCGGGGCGTTCGCCGAGTTGATCGAGGACGCCTGGGAAAAGGCTTCCGACGGCATACCGACGCGGATCCGGGGCGACAAACACGGGGGACGGAACTTCTATGCCGGACCCCTGTCCGATGCCCTCCCCGATTCCTGGGTCGCCCCCGAGGTCGAAGGGCCCGCGCTCAGCCGATACGCGATCCGTTCGCCCGGCCGGGACGTCCGCATCGAGTTTTGCCCCCGCGCCGATGCGGCCGACGGGCTCGTCGCACTGGCGTCGATCGTCAGCAAGACGCTGCGGGAACTCTGGATGGACGCGTTTAACAGCTTCTGGATCGCCCGCCTACCCGGCCTGAAGCCCACGGCCGGCTACCCGGTTGATGCCCGACGCTACCGACGGGCGATCGAGCCGCTCGCAATGGAACAGGGCCTGCACCCGTCGCTCTGGTGGCGGGAGCGTTAGGGGCGCCTCTCCAAACCGGCGAACCACCGTTGCAGGGCCGTACCGTGGTTCGGCTCCAGCTCCTTGAGGATCTCGAACTCGGACGCAGCGGCTTCCGGCCGGCCGCGACGCAACTCGGCGATGATCCTGGCCCGTCGGGCTTCGCCGCTGGAGGGGTCTAGCTTCAGGGCCCGCTCGGCCGAATCGGCGGCGTCCGCCCATCGGCCCAGCTTCAACAGCTCCGAGGCCCTTTCGGCGTGGAATGAGGATCGCCAGGGATCGACCGCGATCGCCCGGTCCCAGAAGCCGATCGCCTGCTCGGGCCGACCCCGCTCGGCCGAGGCCAGGGCCGCCGCTTCGAGCGAAGATTCTCGCCGGGGCGATCGATTCAGCACGTCCTGGAACACCGCCAAGGCCTCGTCGGTGCGCCTCTGGCCCCAGAGGGCGAACCCCAGCGACTCCCTCGCCAGCAGGTCATCGGGATGGGCATCGACCGCCGCCTTCAAGAGCGGCATCGCGATTGCCGAGGCCGCGCGGCCCCGATGTCGCAGGGCGATCCCCAGGTCCCGGCCGGTCGCTTGCAGCTCCTCCTTGCTCATCCGGTCGCGGTGGAATGGCACCAGCGGCCCCGAATCCGAGGCGGGCGATTCGGCCATCCGTGACCTCGCCGAGGCGGCGTCGCGGGGGATGTTGTGCAGCGTCGTGGCGACGTGCCGCACGTCGTATGTCGTCGCCCGGGGCATATGGCAGCCGATGCAGTCGTCCCGGCCTTCGCCCATGCGCCGCTCCGCCGGCAGGGAGCAATCGACGGACCCGGGTTCGTGGCACTTCCGGCAGCGGTCGCGGTAGAAATCGACCCTTGCTTCGGCCGAAGGCCGGTCGTGCGGGTCGTGGCAGGAGATGCAGCCGAGCGCCCCTTCGCTGGACCGGAAGCATCGGCTTTGATGCATTTGTTCGACATGATCGGCATTCGCATGGTCGGCCGAGTCGCCTCCGCGGACGAACACCGTCAGGAACTCATGCAGCGGCAATCCGGGCCGGTAATCGGTCGGCTCTCGTCCGTACCGGGTGATCACGCTGGTCCCGACCAGGTGGCATTGCTCGCAGACGGCCTCCCGGAGCTGAGGACCGAGGCGGGCCGGGTTGACGACCTTCGAAGGGGCGGTCGGGTCGGCGACGTGCAAGGCTCCCGGGCCGTGGCAACGCTCGCATCCGATCGACGCATGCTCGCCAAATAGGGGCGTCTCATAACGGCCCTCGGTGCCCTCGACGTGCCGGGCGCGGTCGGCGTGGCAGAACAGGCATCCGGGCGTGATCTGGCGATCGAACCGGCCCTCGCGACGCTCGTAGCCGGGGGCCAGGTCCCATCGCCCCTGCTGCGAATACCATGTGATCGGCGACTGGAACAGGTAACCTTCCCGCTCCAACAGGAACGCCCGGGCCATCTCGCCCGAGCCGAGGCCCTGGATCACCTCCGCCTCGACCAAGCCGAGCACCCGGCCGTTGCCGGCCACCCGCGATTCCCGGTGGTACAGGCGGCCCTCGCGCCGTGCCAGCTCGTAGCGATACCCATCCTGCTCGAACAGCAGCCGGCTTTCGCCGGCTCCGAGGCCCTCGCCGACCAGGGGCCCGGGAAGGTCGCCGACGGCCGCCATCGACAGGCCCATCGGGTGCTGGCGGTAGCTGTCGGCGATCGCCGCGTGGCACGTCTCGCAGGCGGCATCGCCCACAAAGTGGACCCCCGGCCGGGTGCTGGGCCAGTCGGCCGACCACCGCCAGGTCCGCCCCCGGCTCGCGTAACCCCACCAACCGGTACCGGCAGCCAGCGCCAGGGCGAGGAAAAGGGCCGCCCACCCAATTCGCCTCGACACGCTTGACTCCGCCTCCAGTCCGCAGCTTCGGCACGATCTGTCCAGGATAACCGCCCCGGCCCGCGAAGGGATCCCAGGCCCGGTCCAACTCCAAGAACCAACGATATCGCGCCCAGGAAATCGGCACATCCAGAAGGTCGTGCCGTCCGTCACAGCCAAGAGTTTCCCTGGGTTGATCCGCCTTGAATTACCGATTCCAGCACCGAATCGAGCACCTGGATCGCCCGATGCCAAGTCGCCGAGATCACCCAGATGAATCCCCAGGATCCGGCGATCAAGCCCCAGCCAGCGCCGGGGTACGACGGCGTCGCGGCCCAGGGGCTGGCCGGTCTGAATCGCATAGAGCCCCTCCGCCATCATGGATCGTTCGGAACTGACCATGGCGACCCGATGCAAGGCTGGGACGGAGGAGAGCACGACTTGGAGCCACTGGGAGACTCGTGGCCCGTACGGAATCGAACGGGCCGAAGTTGATCTTCAAGACCTCGACTTACAGGAATATCAGGACAGTCAGGGCCTGAGCCTGGGCTCTGGCCGCGATTGGCTCACGGTCGGCCAGGCGCGTCAGTAACACCTGGACCTCGTCCGCCTACGGGTCGCATGGGAATGGCTACTCATGGGAGGGGATTCAGCGGCAGTTCCCGCCGGCGTAAACCTCCTCGGTAGGGATGGAATGTTGCCGCGATCGTGAGTGGACGTGGACATGTCGAGCAGCCGAGGGGCCGGCCTGTCGGTATCCGATGGCTCACAAGGATTCCTGATTGACCTTAAAATAACGCCCTGGTATCCTCTACGGATGTTGGATACACAGGGATATTCTTGGTCCCCCCGCCCGGCGAATCATTCAGTTGAAACGCCGTTGGGGAAGAGATCATCCTGCCTCGGCCTCAATAGCCAACGGGTGCGAAGCGATGAAGCAGCTGCATCCCCTGGCAGTGCTTGTAGGCTCGGTGGCCGTCATCACGGCATTCCAGGTCGCCTACGTCGCCATCTGGGTCAACCCATCGCCGGCGGCCGCCCCACTTTTGTCCATCGCCCTCGCCCTGGCGTTCGTCCACTGGGTCGAGGCCGATGTCCGACGCCGATCCGGCCTCCCATGTCATGATTTCGGTTTCCTGATCGCCGTATACTTCCCGGCTTCGCTGCTCTGGTATGCGGTTTGGTCCCGCGGCTGGCGGGGCCTGGTTACGTTTCTCGGCCTGCTGGGGCTGATGCTCGTCCCCTGGCTCTCGACGATCGTGGCCTGCCTGCTGCTGTATGGCGACGCCTCCCCGTGAACTCTTCCCCTCGCGGTACTGCTAGCGGTTGATTTCCTGTCGAGCTGAGGCTGCTAGGAACCGAGCCGGCCCTGAGCGGTCGCGATCGGAGTCCGGTGTGGCGCGGTTTGACGATCCCAACGTCCCTCGTCGACCCTCTCTTCCACGACCCGCCATGAGGAGTTCGGGCGAATCAACCACCCGGCGGGAGCTCGCTTCGTAGGCTCGCCTGGTGGCCAACCGCCAGCAATAGCCTCGTCTTGTTTCAATTCAAAACGTATGGATTTGTTAAAAACAACTATATAGCCTTCCTGGAAGATACCGGCCGGCCCTTGTGCTGGGGTGGCGTGTTTGGCAGGGTAAGTTCGCTCGGCTTTCGAAAACGGTGGGGGATCGGTGGCATATCGCATCGTCTGCTTCGCGTTAATCTTGAAATAATCACCCCGGCTGATGAACGTGCCGCACCTGACCGACGAGAAGACCCTGGCCTTCCATTGAATCGATGGAGGGCCGCCGGGATTGGGGCTGCTGGTTCCTGCCGTTGCGGGAGTCTCCTTGCAACCCGGCCGGGGAAGACCGTGCCGTGACTTTGGCCGCGGATGCGTAAAAAAGCACGGCCGAAATCTCGGCCTCGGCGGGCCAGCTCGGCAGTTCGTTTTGAGGCCCTGGGCAGGGAAGGTGACCTCGTGACCGTCAAACGGATGGACAACATCGGGATCGTGGTCGAGGACCTCGAAGCGGCGATCGATTTCTTCCAGGATCTTGGCCTGGAACTCGAAGGCCGATCCCCGATCGCGGGGGAGTGGGCCGATGGGGTCACCGGTCTGACCGGGATGCGCGTCGAAATCGCCATGATGAGGGCGCCGGATGGTCATGGCCGGGTCGAGTTGTCACGATTCGTCGCGCCTTTGGTGGTCGCCGATCACCGTGGCGCCCCGGTGAACTCCCTCGGCTATCTCCGTGTCATGTTCACCGTGGTCGACCTCGACGAGACGCTGGCCCAGTTAAGCAAACACGGCGCGGTCGTTGTTGGCGAGGTTGTCCGCTATGCCAACGCCTACCGGCTCTGCTACATCCGTGGCCCCGAAGGTATCCTGATCGGCCTGGCGCAGGAAATCCGGTAGCCGATCCAAGGTAGACTGCGCGAAGCGGACTCGGTGGACTCCCCGGCGAAGACCGGGACATGTTGCAAAATAAGGGGGCGTTTCCTGAGCGTCGATCCGGGACGCTCGGCGGGGGGGCGTGCGGTGGCGTTGGAAACGGAGCCCTATTCGGAACAGATCAAGGTTTGGCCGAGGGAAGGCCGCCATATCCTCGCCCAGTTCGACGCCGAAACGGTGATCGTGTACCAGGCGTACTGCCCGGCAATCGGCCAATACGCCGCCGAGCATGGGTCGTTCGGTGGGGGCTTCGGCTACTCGCGAATGAGCTGGATCAAGCCGAATTTCCTTTGGATGATGTACCGATCCGGCTGGGCCACCAAGGAGAACCAGGAAGTTACGCTCGCCCTGCGGATCCGACGATCCTTTTTCGACTCCCTGCTCGAGGCGGCGGTGCCCTCGTCATGGGACCGCGAGATGTTCGCCAGCGAGCAGGAATGGGCCAGGGCGGTCGTGAGTTCCTCGGTTCGGCTCCAGTGGGATCCTGACCACCACCCTTCCGGGGCCAGGCTTGAACGCCGTGCCATCCAGCTGGGCTTGCGGGGCAACGTTCTGGAGGCATATGGGCGGCGGGAGCTGATTGAGGTGATCGACCTCTCGGGATTCGTCGCCGAACAGCGGGAACGGCTTGAGGCCGACGGGGTCTCGGCGCTCGTCACCCCGCGCGAGCGGGTCTATCATCCGACCGACCCTACCGTCGCGGCCCGTTTGCGACTTGCGGAGTTCGCTCTCGGCGGGGAAGTGTGAGCATTTCCGGTAATCCTGGTCGCCAGGGTAGGGGGCTCCTCCCTTACCGAGCAGGAGGATCGCCCGACACCCGGGATCAACCCGGCCCAGGTGCCGTCGTCACGCGTCCCGTCCGTAGGCCGTCGGCGCCGGGAATCGTTCTCGAATCCAGGCGTTCCAGAGCGGAGTCGCGCGGTCTGCGGTTTCGTCTGCCCGGTCCCCGTACAGGTAGAAGTTGAAAGCCGCCAGGACCGGACCGCCGAACTCCATGGTGAAGAGGGAGGCAATCCCTGGCCCGGGTTGGTCGAGCCGTACCAGGGCGCCGGCCGGTTCCAGAACGAGATCCTCGACCACGCCGCCCAGGGCCGGGACGCCCTCGGGCGCGGTCCAATACCGGCCTTCGGCCGTGCCGGCCAGTCCCAGGATTTGGGTCATCTTCGCCCAGACTTCTCGCTGAGAATCGGCCGCGGGGGCCATGAACTGCAGGAACCGGGCGCGTTGCCCTCGGAAGTGCGTGAGGTAGAGCCCCAGGATGCGGAACGCCCACGGCCAGCCGGCCTCGAAGCCGATGAGTTGATCGTCCCACTCGTCGGTGCTGGCGAAGAGGCTTTGCACCACGCGCACCAAACAGACGCCCCCCGAACGCGCCTCGACGTTCCACTCGGTCGCGATCGGCGGCGAGCCGGGGAACCAACCCTTGTCCTGCTTGGCGAACTTCCGGGGCGGATCCCAGTCGGTCACGGGGGATTCGGACTCCATGCCGGGCCCGAAGTTCAGCTTCACCTTGGCGGGCTTGCCCTCGCGTTCCTCGACCTCGGCCGGCACGAACCAGGCCGAGATGCCCGGCCCGGTGGCGATGGCCTCCCAGACCTCCTCCGGCGTGCCGGGGACCTCGGCTTCCACCTGGATGGAGCGGCGTCCTGAAGCTTCTTTCTTCACGCTCATGTCGGCTCCTTGGGGGAGGGATCCTGCGGCAGCGGGTGCGCCACCACCACCAGGCGATGCGCCCGGCCTCCGGGCGCGGATTCGTCGTGATATTTCGAAGCCAGTTGCGCGACGGCCTCGGCGAGTTCCTCGCTGAAGGCCGCCCGGTCCGCCGCCGATCGGAAGCAAATCTCGGTATCGAGCGACAGGGTCGCCAGGCCCTTGCCCGCCTCCCTGGCGCGTCGGACGAGATCGCCGACCTCGCGGACAATCCGGGCGCCGAGGGCGATCAGGTAGCCCGCGGAGAGCCGATCGGCTTCCCGTTTGGGATCGGCTGCGACCGGCCCCAGGGCGCCCGGCGAGACGACGTAGGAAGCCGCCGTCGCCACCAGCAGCCGCTCCGTCAAGCCGCCCCATTTGCGTTCCTGGGCCAGCCGGACCAGGCCATGCGACTCCAGTGCGTGCAGGTGATAGTTCACCTTCTGACGGGGCAACCCCACCCGCACGGCCAGGGTCGCGGCCGAGGCCGGCTCGGTCAGCTCGGCGAGCAGCCGGCTCCGCACCGGCTCCAATGCCACCGTCGCCGCCGCAGGATCTTCGATAACCTGGATGTCGAGCATGGCGGAAAGATACCCTTGAAAACTATTCTTGTCAAACGGGAATTCCAGCGAATTGGGCCCGATCGGCGGCACGTCCGGGGGCGAGCGGATCATTCCCGATCGCGGTGGTCCGGGGGCCACCGGATCGGGAATCGGGCCGGGACCGTCGCCGGTGGACAGGTCGCCAGTGCCACCGGCCCGGCCGAGTCCCGTATCTTATCGGGATGGGCCGGTTTTCCCCGGCGGCGGAGTTGACCCCCCTGGGGCTGTGGTTCATGATCGAGACGTGGTCGAGGGGTGTTGCCGATGACAACATGGCCGAGGAGTTCCTCCTCGATCGGATCGGCCGACTGGTCCGTCGCCATCCCTGGTGGTGGGCCCGGACCCGCCTGGTGCCCGCCCTGCTCGATCGGGCCGGGGTCCGGCCGCCGGCGCGGCTCCTCGACGCCGGCTGCGGCTGGGGGATCACGCTCGATTGCCTGGAAATCCTGGGGTTTCGGGCAGAGGGGATGGACATCTCCCGCAAGGCCCTGGAGCTGATCGACCGGCCTGATCGCCGATTGATCGAAGCCGACTTGGTCGCCGGCTGGTCCGGGGTACTCGATCGCTATGATGCAGTCCTGGCGCTCGACGTGATCGAGCACCTCGACGACGACCGGGGGGCGGTGACCAGGCTCGGCGAGTTGCTAAACCCCGGCGGCGTGATGGTGGTGAGCGTCCCCGCCCGGCCCGACCTGTTCACCCAGTATGACGAGCTGCAGGGACACCGACGAAGATACGAGCCCGCTTCGCTCCGATCGGCGTTCGACGACTCCGGCCTGGTTGTCGAGCGGGTCCTCTGGTGGGGCCAGTGGATGGTGCCGATCCTCCGACGCCAGCGCGCCAGGCCCCGGCCGCTGAACGGCTCCGCCTCGGACCTGTTCGCCTCCTACCTGAAGCTGCCCCCCTGGCCGGGCCCTTGGCTGCTCCGCCTGGCGTACATCGCCGAGCAGCCGAGCATGCTGGGGGGGAACCTCACCACCGGCACGTCACTATTCGCCGTGGCCCGGAAGCCGGAGGCTTGATGCGACCCAGCGGGACCACGCCGGCCCGGTCGATTGACCGGCCCTCGCAGGGCCCTTAGAATCGCCCGCATCCCTCCTATCCCGGGGCCGTGCCATCGATGGAATCCCAGACGCCGAGGTCGGAACTCCGCGAACAGGCCGATCGCCTGCTCAGGGAGGCCGAGTCGATTCGACTGGGCGGCGGGGCCGATGCGATCGCCCGGCAGCACTCCAAGGGGCGATGGACGGCGCGCGAGCGGATCGCGGAGCTGCTGGATCCCGAGGAGGCGCTGCTGGAACTGGGCCTGTGGGCCGCCTACCGGATGTACGAGGAGTGGGGCGGGGCCCCCTCGGCGGGCGTGGTCTCGGGGATCGGTCGAGTCTCGGGCCGACGCGTGATGATCGTGGCCAACGACGCCACGGTGAAGGCCGGCGCGTGCTTCCCGATGACGATCAAGAAGATCCTCCGAGCCCAGGGGGTCGCCCTCGAGAACCGGTTACCGCTGATCTACCTGGTCGATTCATCGGGCGTCTTCCTGCCGATGCAGGACGAGGTCTTCCCCGACGAGGACGATTTCGGACGGATCTTCCGCAACAACGCGGTGATCTCGGCCCGGGGCATCCCCCAGCTCGCGGCGATCATGGGCAATTGCGTCGCGGGGGGGGCTTATTTGCCCGTGCTCTGCGATACCGTGCTGATGACCGAGGGCTCGGGCCTCTACCTGGCGGGGCCTTCCCTGGTGAAGGCGGCGATCGGCCAGGAGGTGACTTCCGAGGAACTCGGGGGCGCCTCGATGCACGAATCGGTCAGCGGCACGGTCGATTATCGGGAGCCCGACGACGCCGCCTGCATCGCAAGGCTGAGGCGGCTGGTCGGCCTCTTGCCGCCCGACCCGACCCGGCCGGACGCGACCGTCGCGAAAGATCCGTCCCGGCCGGTCTCGGACCTGGATTCGATCGTGCAGATGAACCCTTCGGCCCAGTACGACATCCGGGACGTTCTCGCCTGCCTGCTGGATGCGGGGTCATTCGAGGAGTTCCGCCCCGACTACGGCAGGACCCTGGCCTGCGGTTTCGGTCGGCTGGGGGGGATGCCGGTCGGCGTGGTCGCCAGCCAGAGGCTGCGGTTCCGGCCGGCGGGCGGAGGGCCGTTCCAGTTCGGTGGCGTGCTTTACGGCGACAGCGCCGATAAGGCCGCGCGGTTCGTGCTCGACGCGAACCAGGCGAGGATCCCGCTGCTGTTCCTGCAAGACGTGAACGGCTTCGACGTCGGCCGGGACGCCGAACGATCGGGGATTATCCGCCGGGGGGCCAAGCTGGTCAACGCGGTGAGCAACAGCGTCGTGCCCAAGATTACCCTGATCGTGGGCAATTCGTTCGGCGCCGGCCATTATGCCCTCTGCGGCCGGGCATATGACCCTCGATTCCTGTTTGCCTGGCCGAATGCCCGGTACGCGGTGATGGGCGGCTCGCAGGCCGCGAGGACGATGCTCAGCGTGCAGGTCGAGGCCCTGAAGCGGCAGGGGAAGGCGGTCGAGCCCTCGGAAATCGAGGCGATGGCGGCCGAACTCCGCGACCGATACGACCGCGAGACCGACATCCGTTATGCCGCGGCGCGAGGATGGGTGGACGCGATCATCGACCCGGCCGAGACGCGGGATATCCTGATCCGCGCCTTCGAAGTCGTCTCGCGGCCACGCGCCACCGAAGGTTTCCCCATCGGGGTCTATCAGGTCTGAGCCGACGCGGGAGGAAGCCGTGGGATTGCCGTCGGAATTGCAGTGCATCGTCCGAGACCGCGTGGCGCGGCTGCGGCTCGCCCGGCCCGAACGGCGGAACGCGCTTTCGAGGGCGATGGTAGCGGCACTCACCTCGGCCCTCGACCACGTCGCGGGCGAGCCCGAGGTCCGTGCCGTGGTGATCGAGGCCGAGGGGCCCGTCTTCTGCTCGGGGCACGACCTGACCGAGCTCGTCGGCCGGGAGGCCGCGGAGTACGAGGAACTCTTCGGCGCCTGCTCGCGAATGATGCACCGGATGCGCCACCTGCCCCAGCCGGTGATCGCGCGGGTGCATGGGCCCGCCGTGGCCGCCGGCTGCCAACTCGTGGCCGCGTGCGACCTGGCCGTCGCCGCCGATTCGGCCACCTTCAGCACCCCCGGGGTGAAGATCGGCCTTTTCTGCACGACGCCGATGGTGCCGATCCTCCGGTCGGTCGCCCCCAAGGCGGCCTTCGAGATGCTCCTGACCGGCGAGTCGATCGACGCGGCGAGGGCCGGGGCGATCGGCCTGGTGAACCGCGTGGTGCCGGCCGACCGGCTCGACGCAACGATTGAGTCGCTGCTTCGGCCGATCCTCGACGCCAGCCCCTCGGTGGTGCGCCTGGGCAAGGCCGCTTTCCACGACCAGCTCGGCGTCGACGAGGTGACCGGCTACCACCGAGCCATCGAGATCATGACCGATAACGCCCTGCAGCCCGACGCCCAGGAAGGCATCGCCGCGTTCCTCCAGAAGCGTCGTCCTGTCTGGACAGGATCATGAGCGCCCCCTGGTCCTGTAGCGTTCATGTCTCGGGCCGATTCGGCGGCGACGGGGCAGCGGTCGGGCACCTTCGCCCACCGCCTGGCGCGGCCCCGATCCCATAGCCCCCGACCAAACAGCCCCGAACTACCGGGGCCAACCGATTGCGGAAGAACTTTTCATAGTCCTTCCCAGGGACGCCGTTGCCCTGGCCGGCGAGGGGATTGCCTGCCAGGTCGGTCAGCCGCGAGGCGTAGGCGGTCAGGCGGTACCAACCCGACATGGCCGGCGGATTGCGGGGCGTGAGCGTGGTCGTCCTGGTCGAAACGTCATACGCCGCCTTACGCAACCTCACGACACGATCATCGCACGTGCCGAGCTTCCCATCCCGGCCGGTGTACAGCAATTGATAGGAACTGGTCCGCCCCGCGCCGGCCGGATCCATGGGCTCGCTGAAGGTGAGGGCCATGCGTAACGTTCGCCCCTGACGTGCGACACGGCCGAACCGGGTCACGGTGGGCGGGGTCGTGTCCGCCACCCGGAACCGATGCACCACATTTACGGGCCGATCCTCGTCGTCGGTTCCGCATCGGGCTTCGAGGATTTTCCCCGCCGGGTCGAAGGCGAATGTGCTGGGCGAGGTCGAGCCGTTGGCAAAGATCTCGGTCGCCGTAATGGCCGTCCCGCCCGGACCGAAGCTCGGGTCGAGCGTGCCATTGTCATCGAGTCGTGCCGTTGCAAGGTCCCACCGTCCATCCGCGGCACCGACACCGCCTGCGACCAGGATCTTGCCTCCGGACTGGAAGGAGAGGGCCATCGCCGTCGACCGGCGTGAGCCGAACGTCACGGCCACCAAGCCGGGCTGGTCCCCCGTGGAAAAGCCCGGGTCGGGTAGGCCGGAGGCGTCGAATCGGGCCAGGACCATGTGGCGCGGGGGTGTCGAATGAAACGTGTCCGGGTCGTAGTCCGAATCGCCCGCGAGCAAGATGCGCCCCTGGGGGTCGATCGCCATGGCGCGGGATGAGAAGAACGAGAGTGCGTTGTTCGAGGCGAAGCCGCCCGAGCCGAAGGTGGGATCGAGCAGGCCCGAGGCATCCAGTCGGGAGACAAGCACGGGATTCCCGACCGTCTCGGCCGCGACGATTCGATCGCCGCTGAAGGCCAGATTGTTGGCGAACGGGAACGGGGCCTGAAGCGAATTCGAGTACACGTCGAGCACGCTGGTGCCGTCGTGTTTCGGCCCGAAGTCGTGGTCGAGCGAACCGTCCGGGTTCAGCCGCAGGAAGGCCGGCGAGAAGCCGTCCAGGCCTTGCGGGCTCTTCGACGGGACGGAGGTGGCGACGGCGATCCGGCCGTCGGCGGAGACAGCGATTCCACTGCTGATACCGTCGCTGAAGCCGAGGGCAGGGCCGTCGTAATGGAACCCGTCGTCGAGCGAGCCGTCCGGGTTGGCCCGCTCGACCGTCAATCGGGGCGGGCCGGAGACCGGCCGTCGGCCCGAGGACCCTACCAGCAGCACCTTGCCGTCCGGCTGCAGGGCCGAGGCATAGACGTCGAAACTGTCGGGATAGCCGGCGTCGGTGTTTCCGGGCACCTGCCCGCCGTTGCCGAACGAAGCGTCGGGCGAGCCGTCCGAATTCAGGCGCACGAACAGGGAAAAGCAATCCGACCGCCGGCCGCCAGTTGCGGTCGGCTTCGCGGCCCGGATGACTTCCAGAATCTTGCCGCTTGCCAGGGGATACTGGCCCACAACCACGTTGGGATAACTGGAGGAAGGGAGCCCCTGGAGCAGCTCGATCGAGGTGCCACACTGCCCGAAGGTCGGGTCGGGCGTCACGGAGACGAAGCTGAGGAGGTTTCTGGCCTCCAACGCCTCGACGACGGGTCGGCCGTGTCGGACGGCACGATGCCCGGGAACCGTTCGAAACGTGTTCATGGCGACCCTCCGCATGTCGGCCTGGAGGCCGAGGAAACCGGGATCGCGCGAGTGTCATACTCCTATTGTAACGGTCCCGTCGTCCCATTGACCGGGCCACGACGGATTCATCCGTACCGCCCTCCGGTTTCCGAAACGAAACGAACCGATGGACGACCAGCCGGCGGTCCGATCGGCGCGGGGACTCGTTCTGACCCGCCCTGATTTCTGCCGAAGCCGGAACGGGAAACCGGAGAACTCGGACTGGATGGTGCAGGTATGCAGGTCGATGACGGATTTCCCGGCGGGCCTGTGGGGCCCACGTGCCGCGCGGTAGACTTGATCGCCGAAACCCTTCAACGCTCCCCGTACGAGGACAGGACCATGGGCAAGGGTAACCACGCGCAGTCCAAGGAGAAGAAGAAGCCGAAGAAGTCGGCCGCCCCCAAGGCGACGCCGATCAAGGCGGTGCCGCCGCCCAAGAAGCCGTGATCATCGGTCGAAACGCCCTCCCCTGGACGGCCTGATCCTGCCGGCCGTCGATCCGCTCGGATGGCGGCCATCTCTGGTCGAGCGGCCCCGGGCCGTCGGTGGCTTTTGCCGCACCCAGGCCGCGCCCCAATCGGCCCGATACACCTCCCGGGCCGGTCGCGGTCCGGGTCGCGTCATCCACCGTCCGGTGCCGTTCGGCTACCGGGACGAGGGGGAATCCGGCAACTCGATGGTCCGGTCCTTGAGGGCCTCGCCGTTGAGAGTCGCGCCCAGGATCTGGATGGATGCCGGCGCACCCCGCGCGACATTGCCCGAGGCGTCGATCCGGGCCTCCCCAGGGTCGAGCGTGGGCGCGTCGTTGAGCTTGACCCCGATTCCCTGCTCAATCCCCTTGATCCCCTTAGGAGATGAACTCGACCACGCGAGGACGTTGTCCTTGAAGGTGGCCGTCAGGTAAACGCGACCCTTCGAAGACTTGACCGGCCCTTCCCGCTCGACGGCGAGCAGGGCGGGCTGCTGCTGGTCTTCCAGGGTGTTGCCGGCGATCGTCGCGCCCAGGCAGGCGACGTGCGACCATCCCCAGTGGTGCGGGTGCTCGCTGGGCGCCGCGGTAATCTTGAAGGCGCCGGCGCCCATCAGTCGATTGTCGATGACTTTCAGACCGAAGTGGTTGCCGACAAGCACCATGTTGCAGGCGACCGTCCCCCCTCGGGAATCGATCTTATTCCTGCGGTAGGTCTCGTCGACGAATCCGGTGGTGATCGAGATGACGTCGGCCCCCTCGGGCAGGGGCGGGTCGACCACGAAGGTGCGCGGGTCGATCGCCTGGACGACCCTCGACCAGTTCCCTGCACCCTTGCCGCCCACGACCGCCAGGATATCGCCCGTCCGAGGGGTGTCTCCTTGCGGCTTGGGGATCCGGACGATCCGGCGATCCTTGGAGATGTCCGAAGGCTTGCCCTCGAAGTGGACCCGGTACGCCTCGGTCAGGATGATTTCTGGGGCGTTCTCGGTATAGCTATCGGTATCGCGGGGGCCGATCCCCTCGATGCTGTTCTCCTCGACCACGTCGCGAATCCCGCTGACGGTCTGCACCAGGAATCGCCAGGTCTTGCCGGAGGCACCCTCGGCGAGTGCCTTGTTCCCCTTCAAGAGCAGGTCGTGCGAGTTGAAGCAGGAAAAGACCGCCCAGGTGAAGCTCCCGGGGGCCGTCCCTTTGTGGGTGTTGTCCACAATCTCCCAGGGGCCTTTGGTGAACCGAATCATCCCGCCCCGGAGCGTACAGCGCTCGATCCGCCCGCCCGCCGAGCGGACCAGTCGGGCCAGCGCGATCGCTTCTTCGCGGCCCTCCGGGCTCTTCGGTGCGGGCGATTCGAGATCGAGGCCGACCAGGGCAATCCCCGCCTTGGGGTCGTGGAAGCCGTCGTCGTGATTGTCGGTCGTGCCGATCACCGCCGGCTCGAAATCGACGTCCGTACGCCAACGGATTGGCCCGCCGAACCGGACTGCGAACCCTTCAAGCCGGGTGTTGCCAGCGTGGATCTTGATCGCGGCGGTCCACGCGGGCGATCCATCCTTCTGGGAAAATCGCAGGACGGTTCCCGGCTCGCCGATCAGCCTGACCGCTCTAGGAAGGATCAAGGGGCGGTCGAGTTCATACACCCCCTTCGCAAGCCGGATCGTCCCCGAGTTTTCGGCGAGTCGATGCAGGTCCTCCCCCGGCCGGGCGTTGGCGGTCCTGGTCTCGACGGCGGGCGAGCGGGCCGCAATGTCGGCCTTCCCGCCGGGGATCGCCACCAGCGTCATCGATCCGTCGTCGAAGTGAACCCGGGCGTGCAAAGTAGTGTCGGTCTCATCCCGATCGGGCGGGAAGAACAGGTCGATCGACCCGGCCGAGGTGCCCCGGCGGACTTCCAAAGGCTGGGCGAGCGGATCCTGCTCGAAGCCACGGACCTTGTCGTCCCGGCGCCAGGTCCAGCCGGCTCGGGAGGAGTTGCTCAGGGCCACCGCGGCGACCGCACGGGTCGTCGGCAGCTTGCGGATGGAGACGTGGACATCGCCCGGGGAACCCTTCCCGTCCTGGCCGAGCCAATGGGCTTCGGCCTTGATGTTGGCGAACGAGGGCAGGGCGGGGACTTTCGTGGCGGCCTCGGCGCGATCGGCCTTCTTGGGGATTTCTACCGAAGTGGAGTCGGTCCGGTCGGGGGCGTATCGGACGGAGACCTGCAATAGGCCCTGGACGAGGTTGGATGGGACCTGGAAATAAACGGTAGCCCTGGTCGGGTCGTTCCGGTCGCGGAGGACTTCCGCGTTGTTCCGTCCTTCGGGGTTGAGCCCCGATTCCCAGGCCAGGCCATCGGGGCCGTCGATCCGCACCGACGGGAGGTCGCCCTTGGCCGACAACTTTTCCAGGGCGATCGCAGAATCGGGCCGGCCGTCGGGGCCGACGCCCGGCCCTTCGCCCACTCGATCCTCGGCGGTGAGGCCGATCCACTTGCCCTTCACCGAAGCGCCCGCGACCCGCATCCGGGGGTCGGCCTTGCCGCCGTCGAGGAAGAATCCGACCCGGCTGTTGTCGGCGAAGTCGATGATGACCTCGAAGCCGCGGCCGGTCTCCTCGCGGGTCGGCTCGAAGAAGAGTTCGGCTCGCGTGAGGTCACGGCTCCGCTCGACCAGTACGAGCCAACCGCCCTGGCCTTGCGAGTTCCATTCGTCGCCGCCGAGCCCCTTGAGCGTCAATCGGTTGATGGCCTTGGGGGGCAAGCCATCCAGGCGGATGTGCACATCCTGCACGTCGCTGGGCTCGGCCCGGCCGGAGGGGCCGACCTTGTCGGTCCCATCCTGGCCCAGCCAGATCCCGCGGGGCTGGCCGACGGGCCCGGGGGATGCGAGTTGCTGGCCCCCCGGACCCCCCGGCTTCCTGGCGGCCCGTTGGGCCGAGGCTGGCGTCGAGGCGTGCGACATTATCCCGATCGAGGCGATGCCGATCAGGAGGGTCCGTCGGTACTGGCGGGTTGCGGACATCCCTATCACCTCGATACAACCTGGGAACGGCCGGATTGGGTGGCTATCCGATCGCACCGCTATTTTGACCCCGAACCAGCCCCGTGAGAAGATATTCGACCTGGAGGCGATTAGAGACCTTGCGACCTTTGAGGCGCTTGCATCTTCCCGGGCCCGATGTACGATTCCTCGGATCCCGCCCAGGGCGGGCCACCCCACCAATCGGTATGCGTGCCGCGGGGGCCACCCCGAGATGACCGGACCCGCGCACAGCTCGGACCGCAAGCCCTGGAAAGGCCCGCTCAAACTGGCCCTGAAGCTGGCCCTCGGCTTGCTGATCGCCGGGATGGTGGCGCGCCACGTGGCAAAGGTCTGGGACGAACTGGGGAAATCGGGGCATCGGCTAGCCTTCGACCTTCCCTGGCTGGGGACGTCGATGTTGCTGTATGCGATGGGCCTGGGGGTGTTCGGGATCGCTTTCTGGCGGATCCTGGGCCGGGGCGCGACGCCCGTGGGCCCCTGGCCGGCGCTCCGGGCCTACGTCATCAGCCACCTGGGCAAGTACGTGCCCGGCAAGGCGCTGGTGGTCGTGCTGAGGGCCGGGCTGGTCGCCCCCTACGGCGCCCGACCGGCGACGGCCGCCTTCTCGACCCTTTATGAAACGTTGCTGATGATGGCCAGCGGCGGGCTGATCGCCGCCATGATCTTCGGCCTGGCGGGCGGGGGGCCGGTCCTGGAACTGCCGGTCCCCGGCCGTGGAGGGGGCCGGTTGGGTTTCCCGCTCGCGATACTGGGCCTGTTGATGGGCGGCCCCCTGTTTATCCTGGCGTTGCCCCAGGTTTTCCCGAAGGCTTCGGCAATCTTCCGGGCGCCGTTTCCGGGCGTCGGGCCCGATTCCCTGCCGCGGTTTAGCGGCCGATTGCTGGCCGAGTGCCTGGCATTGTCGGTCGTCGGCTGGTTCTTCTGGGGGATGAGCCAGGTGGCGGCGGTCCGCGGGATCGGTGTAGGAAATTCGGCGGCGCCGCTGGGCCCTTCGGACTGGCCGACGGTCGTGGCCAGCGTGGCACTCGCGACCCTTGCCGGCTTCGTGGTCGCCGTGTTCCCGGGGGGGCTGGTGGTGCGCGAGGGCGTCCTGATGGCGGCCCTCGGGCCCTTGCTGGGCGAGGGCGAGGCGGTGGTGGCGGCCTTGGGCCTGCGATTGACCTGGGTCGCGGCCGAGCTGCTGGCCTCAGGGATCGCCGTCCTGGCGAGGCCGGCCTTGCCCCCCGCGGAGGCTTGCCCGGCATGAGCGGGGATTCCGAGATAAACCTGAGCTTCGTCATCCCGGTCCACAACGAGCGGGAGAGCCTGGGGCAACTCCACGAGGAACTCTCCCGGGTCGTCGACGTGCAGGGCCTGGGGCCGGTCGAATTTCTGTTCATCGACGACGGCAGCCGGGACGACTCCTGGGTGATCGTCCGGGGGATTTCGGCCCGGGATCCCAGGGTCCGGGGCCTGAAATTCCGCCGAAACTTCGGCAAGGCGGCCGCCCTGACGGCAGGATTCCGCGAGGCGCGGGGGCGGGTTGTCTTCACCCTCGACGGCGATTTGCAGGACGACCCAGCCGAGGTCCCGAGGTTCCTGGCGAAGCTGGACGAAGGGTTCGACGTGGTCAGCGGCTGGAAGCGAACGCGACACGACCCATGGCACAAGGTCGGGCCCAGCCGCGTCTTCAACGCAATGGTTAGCCGCCTGACCGGCTGCCGGCTGCACGACCATAATTGCGGCTACAAGGCGTATCGCTCGGAAGTCCTGAGGGAAGTGTTCATCTACGGCGAGTTGCACCGATTCGTCCCCGTGTTGGCGCACGCCCGCGGCTTCCGCGTCGCCGAGGTCGAGGTCAATCATCGCGCCCGCAAGTTCGGCCGGTCGAAATACGGCTTCTCGCGGTTCCTCAAGGGATTCCTCGACCTGATCACCGTGCGGTTCCGCATCGGCTACGGCCAACGGCCGCAGCACCTCTTCGGCGGCACGGGCCTGGTCCTGCTGGCGATCGGCGCGATCGGCATGGTCTACCTCGCGTGCCTCTGGGTCTACGACAACGCGATCGCCGGCGACCACTCGCACCCGATCGGCACCAGGCCCTTGCTGGCCTATTCGGCGGCCCTCCTGCTGGTGGGCACGCAATTGCTCGTACTGGGCGTGCTCGCCGAGCTGGTCACCTCGTACAATCTGCGATCGGAAGACACCTACAGCGTGGCCGATCGCCTGAACCTGCCCGAACTGACCGCCGACCCTACCCACACCCCCCGAGCCGACCGATGATGAACGACCTTGCCGGAGAGGGGCCGACCGAATCCACCTTCCTGGCGCGGCCGGCCGGTCGGCCTTTGCATCGGCAGATGGCCGGCACCCTGATGATCGTAGCCTCGGTCGCGCTGGGCTTCGGGGCCACCCTCAAGAGCAATGCCCTTCGGGGGGCGAACGATACCTCGCGTTGGTGCACGGTCTGGAGCCTGCTGGAACGCGGCACGTACGCGATCGACGAGTGCCCCTGGCAGCTCCAGACGCAGGACAAGGTCTGGATGAAGGAGCCGTTCACGCCCGACGGGCAGGAGCCGCGGAAGCGGTTCTATTCGAGCAAGCCTCCGCTCCTGCCCACGATCGTCGCGGGCCTGCTGTACCCGTTCCGGGCCGCCACGGGCGTGCCGATCGACCACGTCGTCGAGATGCCCCGCTCGCGACGACTGGAAGTCCAGGCGCTCGACTACGTGCCCAAGGAAGACCAAAAGGTCGTCCAGACGCTTGAGGGGTACAAGGTCATCGAGATCAGCCCGGGTGAGCCGGCGAAGTGGTCGGCGCACATCCTCTACTTCGACCCGGTGCTCTGGATCTTGAACGTCCTGCCGATGGCGGTGTTCCTGGTCCTGTTCGCCCGATGGCTCGACCGGGCCGCCATGAACGACTGGGCCTGGCTGTTCAGCCTGGCGAGCGCCTGCTTCGGCACGAACCTGTTCCTGTTCACTCCGACCTTGAACAATCACACGCCGGGCGCCTTCGCGGCATTCTTTGCGGCCTACGCCTGGCTACGGATCTGGGGCGAGGGCAAGCGGCACTGGGGCTACTTCGCCGCCTGCGGCTTCTTCGGGGCCTTCGCCGCTACCTGCGAACTGCCCGCCGTCGGGCTCTGCGCCTTCCTGTTCGGCTCACTGCTCTGGAAGGAACCTCGCAAGACCTTGATCGCCCTGATGCCGGCGGCGCTCGTGCCGGCCCTGGCGTTTGAGATCACGCTGTACGCGGCGACGGGCGGCTGGACCGAGGTCGTCTACTCGCGATTCGACGAGGAAGGGCCCGACGCCCCCTACCGGTACCCGGGCAGCTATTGGATCAAGCCGCTCGAAATCGACGCCCTCGATGAGCCCAAATGGCTGTATGCTTTCCACTTGTTGCTCGGCCACCACGGGATTTTCTCGCTCACTCCGGTGTTCCTGTTCAGTGTTTGGGGGATCGGCTCGCGAATCTTCTCGAAGGGGGCCGCGCCCTATCTCCGCGCGGCGGCCGGGGCCACCTTGCTGCTGTCGATCGCGGTCGTGGGTTTCTACATCCGCAAGACGAACAACTACGGCGGATGGACCCAGGGGGCCCGCTGGCTGTTCTGGCTCATACCGCTCTGGCTGATCTTCCTGCCGTTCGGCTGCGAGGCGGGCCAGGATCGCCGATGGCCGCGTCGGCTGGCCCTCGCCGCCCTGTACGTGTCGGTAATGACGTCGGGTTATGGCATCCTCCAGCCGTGGAGCCATCCCTGGATCCTCGATGCGCTGGATCACCTTGGCCTTTATGAGATGACGCGGTAGGGCCGTTCGGAAGGATTCAATCCGAAGGGGCGATCCCCCGGATTTCCAAGAGGTAGAAGCATCGCGAACGCCCCTCCATCTCCCCACGCCGGAAGCCGATCGCCCGATAGCCGGCATGGAACGCGGAGACGAACGCCTCGCGAACGATCATCCTCCAGCGAAGCAAGGATTCCGGATCGTCCTTCCTCAACCGGGCGAGATCGGCGGGGATTTCGATGGTGGTGATGGGGCCCAAGGGTCGATTTGCCGAACCGACCGCATCGCCCCCGGCCGCGTCGATCCAGGCTGGTAGCTTGAGCACCTCGTCGAACCGCATGATCGGGCGGGGTGGCGCCTCGGTCGTTGGCCATTCGACGATCAATCGATCGGACGGCATCCCGGCGTTCAGGGCGTCGGTGCGGAGGCCGTACATGTTGGGGACGAAACGGACGCCGGTCGCGCCGAGTTTGTCGAGGTTGAAGCGAGCATTACCGGCCTGGAGTGGGTCGTAGGCCCATGCGATGTGCGGAATCCCCTCGGAACGGGCAATCTCGCGTTGGACTTCCTTGATCCGGCCGCCGAGGCCCCGATCCTGGTATCCCGGCACGATGCCAAGCAGTTGCGAATAGAGGCAGATCCGCCCCTCGAGCCGGCCCAGGAAAGCGAAGTTCATGCCAACCGCCGTGCCATCGGGGAGGAAGGCGCCCAGGACCAGGCCGCCATGCAACTGGGCGGCGACCAGCGTGGCGACCGGCACTATGTAGCCGTCCTCGACGATCCCCCAGGCTTCCCGCTGGGCCTCCTGGCAGGCCCGGTATTCCTCGGGGGTGCCGGCCCTTCGGATCGAGATGGCGGGTTCGGTCATCGGCTTACAGTCCCATCAGGAGCGCGGCGAGCAGGGCGGCACGCTCGTGCATCGAATCGACGAGGACATGCTCATGGGCCGCATGGGCACCGGCCCCGAGGGCCCCCAGTCCGTCGAGCGTGGGCAGGCCGATCGCCGCGGTGAAGTTGCCGTCGCTGGCGCCGCCGGTCGAGCCTTCGTCCAGGTCCAGGCCCAGTCCTCGGCCGATCTCACGGGCCGCCTGGAACAGGGCGGCGATGGCGGGGGTCCGTTCCATCGGAGGGCGGTTGAAGCCCCCGCTTAGCTTCAGCCGGGCGCCGGGTAGTACCGGTTGCATCGAGAGGATCGCCCGATCGACCCGGCCCGATTCTTCGAGCGTCTCGACCCGGACATCGACCTTCGCCTCGGCCTCGGCCGGCACCACGTTCGACGTCGTACCGCCCCGGATCACGCCGACGTTCAGGGTCGTGCCCCGCCCCGGGTCGGCGATGCCCTGGATCTTCAAGACCTGGTGTGCCATCTCGACGATCGCGTTGACCCCAGCCTGCGGCTCGACCCCGGCGTGGGCCGCACGGCCTTCGACCGCGATCGTGTAGTTTCCGACCCCCTTCCGGCCCGTCTTGAGCCGGCCGCCCGGCAACGGGCCTTCGAGCACCAGCGCGTAAGCCGATCGGCGGGCATCGGCCTCGATCAGGTCGCGGGAGGTCGGGCTGCCGATCTCCTCGTCGGAGGTGAGCAGCGCGACGATCGGCCTGGGCGGAGTGCATCCCAGGCCCCGCAAGGCCGCGACCGCGTATTCGAGGAGCACCAGGCTGGCCTTCATGTCGTAGGTCCCTGGACCGTACGCGCGTTCGCCGTCGATGCGGAACGGCATCCCGGCGAGGGTCCCCTTCGGCCAGACCGTGTCGAAGTGGCCGAGGACCAGGGAGGGGGGGACGTCCGGTTTCAGGCCTTCAAACGGGAAGGCGATTCGGAGGTGATCGCCGCCCGTCGGATTCGTTATCCGTTCGACGTCCGCGCCGTGTGCCCGAAATCGCGCGGCGAGGGTTTGCGACAGGGAGTCGAGAGCCTCCTTGTCCCGGCTGGGCGATTCGTGCTCGACAAGGGCCGCCAGGGAGGCCAGCATATCTTCCCGGCGTCCTCGGAGGAATTCCAGCAAAGGGGTGCCAATCATCGGGGCGCTCACCTCGCGGGGAACTCGGCGAATCGCAGGGTCGCAGCCTCGATCCGGTCGAGGAGCGGCTCATGGCCGATTCCAGGGCCCGTCGGGACCGATACCAGGCCATCGACGGCCGAGATCGGCGGTTCCACGAGGTCCTGCCTGTAGTATTTGTCCGAGCCGGAGATATCGCCGGGCAGGGTGAATCCGGGGAGGCTGGAGATCGCCACGTTGGCCGCGCGGCCGACGCCGAATTCGTGCATGCCACCGCACCAGACCGGCACGCCCCGCGATCGGCAAAGGTCGTGGATCTTGCGGGCCTCCAGAAGGCCCCCGACCCGGCTCACCTTGATGTTGATCACCCGGCAGGCGCCCAGGTCGAGGGCCTTCCGGGCATCCTCGGCCGAATGAATCGACTCGTCCAGGCAGATCGGCGTCTCGACCTGACTTTGGAGGGCCGCATGATCGATGATATCGTCGTGGGCCAGGGGCTGTTCGATCAGAAGCAGGCCGAAATCATCCAGACGGCGGAGCCGATCGATGTCGGCCGGCGTGTACGCCGAATTGGCATCGACCTGGAGCGGCATGTCGGGATAACGCTCGCGGACCGCCCGCACGACCTCAACGTCCTTCCCCGGCCCGATCTTGAGCTTGATGCGGCGATAGCCTTCGTCCCGGAATCGGTCGATCTGGTCGAACAGGGCCGGCGTCGAATCCTCGATCCCCAGGCTGACGCCCGACTCGATCGCCTTCCGCTCCCCGCCCAGGAGCGTCGCCAGGCTTCTCCCCCGGGATTTCGCCAGGCAATCCCACGCGGCCATCTCCAAACCGGCCCGGGCGAACGCGTTCCCCTTCACCAATCGGTAGAACGAGACGAACCCCTCGATGCTCGACCACTCGCGGCCGAGCACGGCGGGGGCCAGGAACGCCGACAGGATATGCCAGCAGGTCTCAACCGTTTCGGGACAATAGTAGGGGTCGGAAGGGCTGGCCGATTCGCCCCAGCCGACCACGGATTTTCCCGCTTCGGAGGCCTCGGCGCGGATCAAAATGTGGTCGAGGTGATCCTTCACGCTGGAACTGGTGCGGAAGGGGCGGACGAGCGGGAGTCGGACGATTCGGAGCTCGACGCGATCGATCCGCATGCGGGGTCCTCGGGCGGAAGATGGATCGCCATCTTACCCGACCGGGGCGAGGGCTAGAACCCTGGGCGGATCCCGGAAGGAATGCGAATCGGCCTGGGCCCTTCGGTCATCAACCATTTCGATGCGCCAGCGAGGGGGCTATCGCCACCGCGGACGGTTTCCATCTCCCCGAAGATGCCGACTGGGCCGGTTGGGGCCAACTCCCTCGCTGTCACATCGTTCTAGGATCATGACGGTAGGAGCCGGAAGGATCGTTTCGCCAGCCGGCACCGATTTCTCAAGCGAAACGGCCGCCCTCGACAACATCCGGCGTCGGGCGACCCGTTTTCAACGGGCCTCCAACTCGCGAAGGCGACCTTCGCCAACGTTCTCCGCCGAGAGGTCGCCGTAGATCACCCGGTAATCTCCATCATCCAGCCGCCAGCGGAGCAGGACCTTGTCCTTGTCCTCTGGCGTAACGGTTTTGCCGTGGTAGGCGGCATCGGGGAACTCCCGCTGGATGGTGTTGATCCAGGAGAAGCCGTAAGAGCCGTGGGCGAACTCGCCTTGCTTGGGGTCGGCCCAACGGAGGTCCTTGTCGGGTTTCACGAAGCCCTGGACGTTCTCGGGCATCCCCATCAACTTGCGGAGGGCCGCGCCTTGCTCGTCGCCGTAGATGTACCTCACGGCCGGATATCTGCCGTTGTTGTACTTGGCGAAGGTCCGGAGGCCTTCGGTGACGTATCGGGTGATTTCTTCGGTTTTCAGGTCGGTCGCCGGTTGCTTGGCATAGCCTTCGGGGGCGTTGGCGAGGAATAGGGCGGGATCCTGCGGTGCCCATCGGAAATTCTCGAGCCGCATGACATACCCCTCGACGGGCCCCATTCCGACCAGATCAACTCGGACCGGCAACGTCGTGGCCGGATCGATCCAGACCTCGACCTTGGCGTTCGCGTGGGTGTCATCGCCGACGACTTTCGGCCACGGAACACGGAATCCCTCGGCCTTCACGCCGCCGATGTCCTTCGCGCCTGCGATTGTCTCGGCCCTCCCCTTGAAGTTCCCCAGGCCGCCGAAGAGGCCGAACGAGAATTCGCGGGGGGCGGATCGGGGAACGATCCGATACTGTTTCGCGGCGTGCTCCAGCCGCAGGCCGTTCTCGCCCGGGCGGAAGATGATCGTGGACAGCGGCTTCCCGTCCAGGAGCAGGTCGACACGTTCCTCGCCGGATGGATTCCAGCGGATTTCGCCGGCCCCTTCCGGCCTCCCTGCTCCGTCCTTCCTGGGGAGGATCTCGACGAGGTCGCAACGGAAACCCTTGACCCGGGACATCGCCCCTGCGACCTGCGCGAATAAGGGCCGAGGGCGGGCGCCATGCCAGAGGGCAAGGCCGACAACGAGCAGAGTCGCGGCGATGGCGGATGCGGAGGCGTAGCGTTTCATCAGGTCCATCCTCGATTTGCGGGCGAATGGTTGGGACGGCGGGGAGTCCGCCGCCAATGCCGCAAGGAGCCGCCCTCGGGCGGCCCCGTCCCGCTTCGCGAAGCTCGCGAGGGCGGATTCGAGGCGATCGATCTGGGCGTCGTCGAGGTCGCTCATCGACTCACCCCACATTCCTGGAGCCAGCGAGCCAGCCGGGACTTGGCCCTCTGCAAGACGGCGTAAGTTCCCGACCGGGAACGGTTGAGGAGGCGAGCGGTTTCATCGATCCCGCGTTCATTGAGGAAGAAGAAGCGGATGGCCAGCCGTTCCTCCTCCAGGAGCCGCGCCACGAGCCGGAGGAGTTCTTCAATATCCTCGCCGGCCTCGCCCGCTTGTGCGGCGGAGGCTTGTTCGGGGATCGGGGCGAAGCGGCGCGATCGCCTTCGTTCCAGGACGACCATCCGAGCGATCCCAACCAGCCAGGGGGCGAATCGGCCAGGGTCCCGGAGGGATCTCAGGGTGCGGAACGCCCGCAAGTAAGTGTCGTGGGCGACATCCTCGGCATCGTCCGGTCCGGCGTCGGACGCCACGGCGCGGACCAGGCGGACGGTCCGGTCGTAGAGCGCCCCGAAGGCGTCGATGTCGCCTTCGATTGCCCGTCGGATCAGCTCATCGCCGCTCGATTGGTCGCCCATGACGAAGAACTAGTGGCGCAATCGCGCCACCTGTCCAGGAAATTCTCAGCCCGCTCGGGGATAGAACTCCCCAGGGTCCGATTTGATTCGCCGAGTTCGTCAGGCCCTGTGTGCGGCGTGGGGATGACCCGCGTGAGGGATCGCCTTGGGTGCGGGCGGCGTCATCGAGGGCCGATCCACCAGCTGGATTGATTGCGTCGGGTTGGCGACCGAGATGCCGAGCGAATCCATCAGGCGGAGCATTTCTCGATTGAGCCAGTCGCGGGCTTCCAGCTCCTCGCGGGAAGATTCGGCCCAAAAGAAGACGTTGACGAGAAGCTCGATCGCAGCGGTGCCCAGCCCGTGAATGTACACGTCGGCCTTGTCGGCCCGGATGATGTCGGGTCGGCAGGTGACGATCTCGCGGAGGGCATCCCGCAAGGTCATGAGTCGGTCGATCGGCGTGTTGTAATCGAGGGGCACGACCGTCCGGTATCGTCGGGCCTTGCGCAGGCCCCGGTTGTCGATCGTCGCGCCGGCGATCATCGAGTTGGGGATCGTGGCCACCGAGTCCTCGGCGGTGCGAATCCGCGTGGAGCGGAAACCGACGCTCTCGACGGTCCCCTCCGTGCCGCCGACCACGATCGAATCGCCGATCTTGAACGGGTGCTCCCCGATCAGCAGGAGCGTGCCGAAGAAGTTCTTCAGCGTGTCCTGGGCCGCCAGGGACGCGGCCAGGCCGATGAGGCCCAGGCCGGCGATCAGCTTGGTCAGCCACTCGCTGTTGCCCAGCAAGGCGACGACCCAGCAGAGGGTCGCGACGACCGTCGCCAGCTTGAGCGCCCGCATGGCGGTCGGCACGATCATGTCGCTGAGGTTGTTGCGGACCTTGAGGTTCTCGCCGTGTTGATAGATCGCCGCCGCCAGGTCGATCAGGCAGAGCACCGTCCACGCCAGCAGCACCCCCCAGAGCAGCTTGAAGATCGTCAGGGCCTGGCCGACGACCTCGATCGGCAGGTCGAGCAGGGGGAGCTGCTGATACACCAGCCAGACGCCGCATTGCAGGCCCAGCGGGCGTAACTTGCGAATGGCGTGCTCGTTACCCAGGTTCGACCCCCAGACGGCCAGCAGGCGCCCGGCCGTCGCGTCGGCCAGGGTGAGTATCCCCTTGCCGATCGGCAGGCTCACCGCCGCGATGAGGATCAGGCCCAACCACTGATAGACGGCCAGGCCCAGCACGACCGCTCGCAGCCCGGATGGCATCGCCCCTCGGAGCCGCAACGCCAGCGGTAGACCCCCGGCCGAGGCACTTATTTCGCGGTCGAAGAGGGCCCGGAACATCGGGTCGATCTGGCGGATTGTTTCGGGGGTGAAGAGCCAGTCGCCGGGCCGGGCGGGGTCGGCGTCTCGGGCCAGGCTAATCCGGCCCATGGTGCCCCGATAGAGGTAATGGCGGGGTCCGTCGGGCTCGTTGGGGATCTCGTGGACCACCACGCGACCCAGGCGTTCCAGGATGTAATGCAGCTTGAACGCCAGCCCCGGGCCGAGTTCGTGCCGGGCACCGGCGGGGATCCGGTCGAGGTCGAGGCACTCGGCGGCCAGCGAAGTGTCGCCCCTGCGGATGCCCGTCATCAGCGTACGTACGGTCTGCCGGGCCGAGCTGAATGGCGTCCGGCGTTCGATCGCGGCCTTATCCTCGGGGGCCAGTCGGTCGAACAGGACGGGGATCGAGGCGACGCTCTCGCCGTCGAACCGCCAGGCGCCGTCGGCCTGCTTCGCCAGCTTGAGGGCCGCGTCGCCGTCGTGCGCCAGGTCGAGCGGTTCGGCTTCCCAGGAGTCGCTGAGCGACTGCAGGTCGAGGTTAAGCGGCCGCAGGATCGCGTTCAGTTTCGCGCCCAGGCGGAGGCCCATCGACGTCCGATCGGCCTCGCGGATCTCCCCCAGGTCCATGCAGGAAAGTACGTCCTGGGCTCGTGCATCGTCGAATTCCAACTCATCGATCGCTTCGAAGAAGGTCCTCAAGGTCGAGCGAGGCGAGCCCTGGCCGGGCGGGACATGCGACGGTGGCGTCACGCTGATTTCGCCGGCCGCAAGCATGTCGGCATCGACGACCAGGCCGAGCCGGGCGTAGCGCGGATCGGGGGGCACGTCTCGAAAGCCATCGACCAGAGCGTCGAGGTTGTGCAGCGTCATCCGACTGTACAACCAGGCATCCTTGTTGTCGGCCTGGCGGACCCGGTCGAGCATGATCCGGCCCCGATGGTTCGAATGCCAGATGTAGCGCCAGCCGTCGGGGTCGCTCGGGAATTCTTGCGGGAAAGCGAAGCCGCAGCGTTGCATCACGAACACGAGCTTGCGGGCCATCATGGGGCCGTGCTTGGCGCGGAGCCGCTCGGGCACGTCGCTCAGGTCGAGATATCGCGCCGCCGCGACAAAATCGCGGCGAACGAGGGCAGCGCCCATGAACCGCCGTTGCGTCGTCTCGGGATCCGTCCGGCCCTCGGCCATCTGGCCCCGCGTCCGCTGGTGCTCGCGATCGGACTCGAACGCACCGACCCGCATCCGGGGGATCCGTTCCACGGTGTCCCGCGTAAACCGCCATCGGCCGTCGCCCTGGCGTTCCAATACGATCCGCATCGGCCCGTCATCGACCAGGACCACGGTCGACGCATCGGTCTTCTCGGGCACCCCGTAAAGCGGCAGGTCCGACCGCTTCGTCAGGATCCCGTTCAACTCATGGGCCATCAGGGCGGCATCGCGCTCCCGTTCCTTGGGGTCCATCGCCCCCAGGTCGAGGCAATCGATCGCGTTGACGATCAGGTCGGGGGCCAGGTCATAGGCATAAATGGCGAAGTAGAACGTCTCGAGCATCCGGCGGGGAGTGCTCCGATCGTTCCACGGTTCGACCACGTTCCGCGCCGTCGGCCCATCCTCGGTGACGCAACCCGCCCCGGCCGGTTGACGGGACAGGAAGGACAGAAGGGCAAGCAGACCGATCCATGGTGCTTGGCGCGACATCCTGGCGGCTCCCTCTTCGGGGTGCATCAAAGACCGGCACGCAATCCTTGGGGCCGGGGTGAGGAGTGTAGCCCATCGCTCGAATGCATCAAGTCCGATTCGAATCGCTCGCATCCAGCACGCTACCAAGGCCTGCCCGCCGGGCCGACGCCTGCCAAAAAAAAGAGGCCGCGGCAGATCGCCGCAGCCTCATCAGGTTACCTAATTGTCCGCCCTCACTCAGATGAACATGCCGTCGATCCGGCGCTCGGAGGCGAACTTGCGGAGCTTGTCTTGGGCCCGCGATTCGAGCTGGCGGACGCGTTCCTTGGTGATTCCCAGCTCTCGGCCGAGTTGCTCCAGGGTCAATTCCATGGCGCCGTCGAGGCCGAAGCGGCTGGAGATGATCTTTCGTTCACGGTCGTCGAGCCGCGATAGCATCCCCTGTACGGTCTCGCGGACGTGCCGACGGTTGCCTTCCTGCTCGATCTCGTCGCCGCGGTTGTCGGTGGCCGATTCGAACATCTCGTCGAAGCCGGTAATGAAGCGGCTCCGGCGGTGGGCCTCGCCGGGGATCGACCGGGCGAAGTTGTTCATGATGGCCCACGAGGCGTAGGTCGAGAACTTGTTGCCGCGGCTGAAGTCGAACTTCTCCACGGCCCGGATCAGGCTCATGTTGCCGTCGCTGACCAGTTCGAAGAAGTTGTGATTGGCCGCAACGTGACGCTTGGCGATCGACACGACCAGCCGGAGGTTGGCCCGGATGATCCGATTCTTGACCTCGTTGCCCCGCTCCAGCCAGGCCTCGATTGCGTCGAGATCGGCCACGGTGGCCTTCTCGGGATCGAGCTGGGCCTTGAGCGTGGCGGCCCGGAAGCGGAGGTAGTTCATCTGGCGGAACAAATGCAGTTCCTGCTCGCGGGTGAGCAGGGGGTCTTCGTAGAGATCGGCCAGGTAAGGGGGCAGGCCCTTGGGGGCCTTGACGCGGCGGCCGCCCTTCTCGGCTTCGGGCATCTCGGCCAGGATGAGCGGCTCGGCGCCCTCTTCCTCGAAGCTAGGGTGCGTCATGTAGCCGATTTCGAGGGCCAGCAACCGCTGGAGGCGGGCTTCATCCGCGTCCATCGCCCGGGGCGAAAGGGCTGGGGTGTCCAGGCCCAGCTTGGGGGCTCGCGCCCCGGCGGACTTGGTGCGTCGATTCCGGCTCGGCTTGTTGGCAACCAGGATGTCGGTCATTGGACGCCCTCCCCATGCGAAAGCGATGATTCTCGGACGCCCGGACGACCCGTTGGCCGCCGGCCGCTTGATTGCTTGCATCCAACTTGAAGGTCATGGACCTTCTTCGTCAAATCGAGTTCGAAGGTTCGATCGAAGGTTCGGCGAACCGCGTGCCGCGGGAAACCATCACATCCAGGAACCTCCGCAGCGGCCGCGTCGAACGTGCCATTTTGGCCCGGAGCAGGGCCCCTTGCCAGCCGCTGAGCCAGACTTCCGCAAGCACTTCGGGATCCCAGTCGCCCGACAATTCACCAAGCTCCTGGGCCTCCCGGACACAATCGGCCAGGCGGCTTGCCCAGGCCGAGAAGATTTCGTCGATCCGTGCCCGATACGTCTCATTCTGGTTGGCCATCTCCTGGCCCAACCGGCCCACCAGGCATCCGTCCCGGCATTGGTCGGTTGCCAGACGGTTGAGGCTTTCCTCGAAATAGTGGCGGATCCGTTCGAGGGGGCTCCGTCCCTTGTCGTCGAGAGCCTCCGCGATCCGGGCATCGCATCGGGCCGCGAACTCGTCGATTACCGCCAGGCCGAATTGCTCTTTGCTCTTGAAATAGTAGTAGAATGACCCCTTGGGAATGCCCGCGCCCTGGACGATATGGTCGATCCCGGCGTTGGCATAACCCCTTCGGAGGAAGACCTCGCGGCCCGCTTCCAGGAGGATATTCCGGGTCGATTCCTTGCTCATGAATACGATCGCCTCGCCCCTTTTGTTTGTCCTGCCCCCGATGGCACGAGCTAGTATTCGACCGGTCGTCTAGTACGTCAAGGGGTGAGGGAAAATTCCCCGAAAATCCTTTCAGCTGTGAATTCGTGCATGTCGGGATGGCGGGGAAGATCGGTTACGGCGTGGGGACGAGGAACTTGATGCAGACAGGTCTCGGCACGGCGATGGAAGTTCCCGTCTCACCCAGCGAACCGTCGTTCGGGTCGATGCTTAACACGACGATTGTGCCGCTGTCCTGGTTCGCCGCGAGCAGGAACTTGCCGGTCGGGTCGATACCGAAATTACGAGGGGTCTTCCCCTGGGTGCTGCGGTGTCCTCGGGCGGTGAGCCGGCCGGTCCCCGGGTCGATTGCGAAGATCGCGATCGTGTTGTGGCCCCGGTTCGAACCGTAGAGAAACTTGCCGGACGGGTGGACCTGGACCTCGGCGGTGGAGAAACCGGGGTCCGACACATTGTCGGGGATCGTTCGGATTGTCTGGATTTCCTGGAGGGTACCCCACTTCGGGTCGTATTCGAATGCAGTGACGGTCAGGCTGATCTCATTAATGACGTAAGCGTGCTGGCCGTCGGGGTGAAATGCGAAGTGGCGGGGGCCCGAACGGGGTGCGACCGAGGCCGACGGGGGATCGGCCGGGGTTAGCTTCGCCAGGGTCGGGTCGATGCGGTAGATGAGCAGCTTGTCGAGACCGAGGTCGGCCGCGATGGCCCGGCCGTTGGTCGAGTCGATGTTGATCGAGTGGGCATGCGGGCTACCCTGCCGTTTGGCGTCGGCAACCGGGCCGGCGTGCTGGATGAACGAGGCTGGTTCCCCCAGGCTGCCGTCCTCGGCGATCGGCAGGGCGGCGACAGTCCCGCCGGTGTAATTGGCGACCAACAACGCCTTGCCGGTCCGATCGACCACCAGGTGGCACGGGGCAGCTCCCTTCGAGGACTTCGGACATTAATCGGCTTCAAAGCTCCCTGAAGGTTCGATCGCGAAACGACGAGATCGATCCCGACTTCTCGCCCTGGAACTGGTCCAGCTCATTGACGGCGTACAGGTATTTCTGGGTCGGGTGGAAAGCCAAACGAGGGGTTAGCGACTCCGCCACCAACTCAGGTGGTGCGGCCTTCCTGGTAGCGACGTCGAACAAAAATCGGTAAATCCCGCGGCTATCCTTCCCGGTGTAAGTCCCGACATAAACAGGGAGTACTGCTCGGTAGGCGGGTCAGAAATACCGGCGATGAGGAGGGCGGTCAAGACAGCGGCAAAGTCATGGCCGGATTTCCGGAGGGACGATCGAACCGGGTTGGAGGGAGGACAGAAGACGTGCCGGATCAAGGGAAGGTAGGTGCGAGACCGGCGGCGGCGCCTGCGGTCCCGCCCGGGATCCCAAGCCCGCCGCCCTGGCCGCCGGATGCCTGGGTTCCTCCCAAGGAACCGCCCTCGCCCGAGCCGCCGATCGCCCCTTCGCCGTACGGGCGGGCTTCCTGGTGCTTGATGAGCCAGTCGCCCCGAGGGTCGAAGAGGTTCAGGCCGGCCGTGCCGCCGCCGAAGTGGCGGAAGGGGTCCGGCGGGTATTCCTCGGAGTAGCGGGCGAACGGCACTCCCGAGGATTGCTGGAAGAAAGCAAGCCACTTGTGATCGAGGCCCAGGCCGAACGGGGGCGAGGAACGGTAGTCGATCTTGCCGAACATCTTCTTGTGGACCGGCGCCGCGTGCAGGGCGAGTAGCAGGATCCCCATCGTCATCGCGCTGGCGGCCAGGCCGAAAAGCAAGCCCCCCAGCCAGTAGAGCGCGCTGGGGAACCGGACCATGCCCGGCGCGATGCTGTCGGTCGTCAGGCGCAGGGCCAGCAAGGTGATCCCGAAGATCGCCAGGATGCAGACCATGTCGGCATAGTCGGCCATGAAGGTGGCGTTCTCGGCGATCACGGCCGCCAGCGGCTCGTAGAAGTTGAACGTGATCAGGCCCGCGAACAGGACGTTGAAGAACATCAGGGCGGCGCCCCAGAGACCCTCGCTCAGCAGCGCATAGGTCATCCCGAGCGTCAGCACCAACAGGACGATGTCAATGACCCACGGGGGCATCGGTTCGGCTCCACGGCGAAGCGGTTGGTCGGCGAGTTCCGGGTCGGGTCGTTCGCTCGGTCGTTATTTCACGACTCGGAGCAGTTCTTCGATCGAGGTCTTGCCCAGGATGACCTGGCGAAGGCCGTCTTCCTGGAGGTAAATCATGCCGTTCTTGCGGGCTTCGGCCTTGATCGCGTTGGCCGACGGGTTCTCGCGGAGCAACTCGCGCATGGCGTCGGTGATGACCAGAAGCTCGAAGATACCGGTCCGGCCCATGTAACCGGTGCCGCCGCAGGTGGGGCAAATCTGGGGCTGCTGCGGCTGGGGCTCGGTCGGCTTCCGGTAGAAGACGTCGACCTTGTCGGCGGGGAGGTTGGCCTTCTTGAGGAACTCGGGCTTGGGCTTGTACGGCTCCTTGCAGGTCTCGCACAGGAGCCGGACCAGGCGCTGGCCCAAGATCCCGGTGAGGGCCTGCGACAGCATGAACGGCTCGACCCCCAGGTCCAGCAGCCGGAACAGGGCCGTGATGGTGTCGTTGGAGTGGACGGTGGAGAAGACCATGTGGCCGGTCGTCGCCGCCTGGCAAGAGATGGTGGCGGTCTCGGCGTCGCGGATCTCGCCGATCATGATCACGTCGGGGTCCTGGCGGAGGATCGACCGCAGGCTGGTGGCGAACGTCTGGCCCGCCTTGGTGTTGATCTCCATCTGCGTGACGTTGTCGATGTGATACTCGATCGGATCCTCAACGGTGATGATGTTCTTCTGGAACCGGTCGATCTCGCGGAGGCAGGCATAGAGGGTGGTCGACTTGCCCGAGCCGGTGGGCCCGCAGCAAAGGAACAGGCCGTGCGGCTGGGTGACGATCGCCTTGACGTCGCCGGCCATCTTGGACCGCATGCCGATCTCGTCGAGCCGGGCGACCCCCGCCGCGTTGTCGAGGATCCGCATGACCATCTTCTCGCCCGCCTTCGAGCCCGACGTGGCGACGCGGAAGTCGATCTCGCGGCCCTCGAGCTTGGCACCGAAAGAGCCGTCCTGCGGCTTGCGCTTCTCGGAGATGTCGAGCGCGGCCAGCACCTTGAAGATGTTCAGCACGGCGTCGCCGGTGGGGCGGTCGAACGGCTCGGCGGCGTGCAGGATGCCGTCGATCCGGTAACGTACCGAGAGCTGCTCCTGGGTCGGCTCGAGGTGAATGTCGGTCGAACGCCGGAGCACCGCGTCGTAGATCAGTTCCTTGGCCGACACGATCGACGGCGATTCCTCGGCCTTGGCGACGCGGTCGGGGTCGAGCTTGCCCCCCTGGTTCTTACCGATGAACGTGATCGGAGGGCCGGTTTTGTTGATGTCGGTCTCGCCGCGGTTGAACATGGGCTTCATGCCCATCTTGCCGAACAGCCCGTTCAACACCTCGCCGATGTGGTACGGGGTGAGCACTTTCTCCTCGTCCGGCACCGTCTGGTTCCGCGTGTAGATGTAGGCCATCAGCGGGAACAGGTAACAAAGCAGCAGAAGCAGGAAACCGACCAGGAAGAACGGGACGACCCAGAGCAGGAGGAACCCTAGCAGGGGCACGAAGAACACCAGCGAGTTCCACATCGCGTGCCGGAGGTTGTTCAGCTCGCGCATGTCGTCATCGACCCACCAGGTCGTCCAGGCCCAGAGCAGGAACACGAGCAGGGCGGGGACGAACTTGAGCAGGTCGAGGTAAAATCCGGTCCCGCGGACGATCGCGGTCGACTGGCCGAACAGCGCCGACAAGGGTCCGGCGAGGGCCGGCGAAGGGCCGGCAAGGAGCGTCACCAGGGCGAGGGGAATCCAGGCGGGGCCGGCTAGCAATCGCTTCATCGGGGATCCCTTGTCGGTCTCCGTCTTCGGAGGTTCGGATTACGAGGGACGGGTGCGATCAGAGGATGCCCGACTCGGGCAGCGTGATCCCCTTCAACGCCATGCGGAGCGCGTCCGGGTTGGGTGCCACCTCGAAGGCGGTCGAACGCTCGACCTTCTCGTCCTGCACCAGCTGCTTGAGGCTCTCGGTGAAATCGACCATGCCCTCCTGCTTGCCCAGGCGGATGGCCGACGCCAGCTTGATATCTTCCTCGGTCAGGATCAACTTGCGCACGGTGGGGTTCATGCGCATGATCTCGACCAGCGGGGTCCGGGAGGCCCCGGTCTTCTCGGTCCATTCCTTGGTGGTCGGCAGGAGCTTCTGGGCGATCACCGCCTTGAGGTTGAACGCCAGGTTCTGGCGCATCGCCGGGTGCATCTCCTGCGGGAAAAGGTCGAGGATCCGGCTGATCGTCGACGGGGCGCTGGAGGCATGGATGGTGCCGAACACCAGGTGGCCGGTCTCGGCGGCGTGCAGGGCAGCCTTGAAGGTATCCTGATCGCGCATCTCGCCCACCAGGATGATGTCCGGGTCCTGCCGGACGGCGTGCTTCAGGGCGATGTTCCAGTCGAGGACATCGATGCCCACCTCGCGCTGGTTGATGATCGACTTGTCATCCTTGAAGGTGAATTCGATCGGATCCTCGATCGTTAAAATATGGCACCGCTCGCGGTTGTTCACGTACTGGAGCATCGACGCGATCGTGGTCGATTTGCCCGACCCGGTGACGCCGGCGAGGATGATGATCCCCTGGTCGGCGCTGGCGATCTCCCCCAGGACCGGCGGAAGGCCCAGCCCTTCGAAGTTGGGGATCGAGCTGTTCACGCGCCGGGCGACCAGCGCCAGGCGGCCCCGCGACTTGAACAGGTTGACGCGGAACCTCGTCTCGGATCCGTCGGGGTCGGTGACAATGTGGGCGAAGTCGGCGCCGCCTTCCTCTTCCAGGATCGACCGCTGGCGGGGAGTCATGATCGGGAACAGCAGCCGTTCCAGCTCGCTCGAGGTCAGCGGCGGCAATTGCATCTGGCGGAGCACGCCGGCCAGGCGCATGGCGGGGGGGAGGCCCACCTTCAAGTGGAGGTCCGACGCCTTGTGCTTGATGCACATGCGGAACAGCTTGTTGACTTCCGGCTCGTTGACGCTCACTTCCAACGGCTGGGTCTCGGCTGCGCTGCTCATGGGAACTCCTGAAGACCGGGCCAGGCCTGCGGCACGGGGCGAACGGGAAGGGCGAGGGCGAGGGGCGGCGATTCCGCACGCGGCGGGGGCCGATGGTTCAGGTCGCTTCGGCCAGGGGGAGGCGGACGGGGACACCATGCCGTTCCAGGTAGAGCTTGGTGTCGGCGATGGAGAATTCGCGGGAGTGGAAGCTGCTGGCGGCGAGGGCCGCGTCGGCGCCCCCCTCGACGAGGGCGGCGCGCAAGTGTTCGGGGTTCCCGGCGCCCCCGGAGGCGACCACCGGCACGGAAACCGCGTCGCTGACGGCCCGGGTCATCGGCAGGTCATATCCGTTCTTGGTCCCATCGGCGTCCATGCTGGTCAGGACGATCTCGCCGGGGCGCCCAGCGCTCGACCTCGTGGCCCAGCCAACCGCTTCCAGGCCGGTCGGGAGCGCCCGCCGTTGATGTGTACCTCCCAAACCTCCCGGCCTTCGAGGTCAACGCGGCGGGGTCGATGTTCACGACGATGCACTGGCTGCCGAACCGCCGCGAGGCCCGCCGGATGAAATCCGGGTCGCGGACGGCGGCCGAGTTGACCGAAACCTTGTCGGCCCCCGCGTTAAGCAAGGCCCGGATGTCGTCCAGGTCGCGGATCCCGCCCCCACCGTCACCGGCATGAAGCAGGTGACCTCGGCCGTCCGTCGTACAACATCCAGCATGATCGCCCGCCCTTCATGGCTGGCGGTGATATCCAGGAAGACCAGTTCGTCGGCCCCTTCCTCCTCGTAGCGGGCGGCCACCTCGACCGGGTCGCCGGCGTCGCGCAGGTGCAGAAAATTCGTCCCCTTCACGACGCGACCGCGATCGACATCGAGGCAGGGGATGATCCGCTTGGCGAGCATGCAAACACTCGGCGGGAAGGGGTTCTGGGAAGGCACGGGGGCCTCGGGTTCCGATCTTAACCGATTGCCCCCGCCAATCAAAGGGCCGGGTCCGATCGGGCCCAGCGTGCAAGGGCCGACGCGCGATCAGGCGTCGGGCCGATCCAGGTCGATACTCAGGTGTTCGGCCATGAGCTTCGCCAACTTGCCGGCCGGATAGGGGTCATCGGCCGGCTCGGCCCCTTCCGCGTCGCTGCGGCCGATGACTCGGCCCCCCGGGGTGCCGCCGCCGGCCACCAAGGCGGTCCAAACGCTGGGCCAGTGGTCGCGCCCGCCCGATCGGTTCAGCTTCGGGCTTCGGCCGAACTCGCCCGTGGCCACCAGGAGGGTCGAGTCGAGCCGGCCGGTCCGTTCCAGGTCATCAAGCAGGGAGCAGTAGGCCCGATCGAAGGCGGGAAGAACCTTGTCGCGATAGTCGCCCAACGTGCTGAAATGCTTCGACCCGTGGCAATCCCAGGAGGCCTGGTTGAAGACGGTGTCGTACATGTTCACGACCACGAATCGGCTACCGTTCTCGACCAGCCTCCGGGCCATCTGGCACGAGCGGCCGAACCTCGAATCGCCATAAGCATTGGGGTCCAGGCTGGAAATGGTATCGGGGTTGATGACCAACGGGTCATGATCGGGTCCCAGCGGGCCTGCCGACTGGCCTCGCCAGACGCCAACACCTGTGTTACCCAGCGGGGCTGGGAGCAATGCGAACGTGGGGGGCGATTCCGAAGCGCCGAACTGGCGGGAAGCGAGCGAGCCAACGTGGGGGTAATCGCCTTCGAGGCGGGACAACCGACCGGTCTGGATCAACTGGAAGCCCGTCTCGTGGATCGGGGCCGCGTCGTGGTAGACCGAGCGGATCAAGCCGATCCGATCCATCCGCCGGGCCAGCCCGGGCAGGTGCTCGCAGACCTGCACGCCCGGCACGGCCGTGGCGATGGGCCGGAAGGGGCCGCGGACGTCCGAGGGGGCATCGGGTTTGGGGTCGAACGTATCGATCTGGCTTGGCCCGCCGACGAGGAGCAGCAAGATCACCGATCGCTCGTTGCGGGGCGGCCGGGGCGCGAACGCCTCGGGCTTCAAGCCCAGACCAAGGGCACCCATGCCGCTGGCCTGGAGGAATTCCCGCCGCGTCCAGCCCGCCGCCGCCTGTTCCCGGGTCCGCATCGCTGGTGGCTCCCCAATCGCCTGGCCTGGGCCATCGCCCGACTCCGACATTCGCGTCAGTCTAACAAACCGGAGGGGGCCGGTAAGGGGCCTGCCCCGATCCGCCTCAGGGCGTGATAAGTGGCCACGTAACGGGCGAATTGCTCGTCATATATCCCTCGGTGGGACGGGTTCGGTTCGACCGATCGATCGGGCCGAACGAGCGCCCCGGCCGCCTCCGCGAAGCCCGGGAAAAGCCCGGCTCCCACGCCCGCCGCCATCGCGGCCCCCAGGGCACACGACTCGGTCTCTTGCGTCAGATGGATCGGCCTGCCCAGGATGTCGGCGTGGATCTGGAGCCACAACGACGATCTCGCACCGCCCCCGCCCAGGACGACCCGTTCCAGCCGCATGCCATGCTGCACGAGGTCGTCCAGGATCAACCGGGTGCCGAGCGCCGTGCCCTCGTAAATGGCCCGGACGAAGTGGCCTGGGCCATGGGCCAGCGAGAGGCCGTGGATCACGCCTCGTGCCGATGGATCCTTGTAGGGGGAGCGATTCCCTTGCCAGTCCTCGCGGACGATGAGGCCTTCCGATCCCGGCGGCACGGCCGACGCCTTCGCATCCAGGATTTGCCACACGGGATCCCAGCCCGATCGGCCTCGGCCTGTTCGAGCCCGGCGAAGTGACGGCGATACCAGTCGAGCACCGAGCCGGTCGCGGTCTGGCCCGCCTCGATCGTGTAGAGGCCTTCCACCGTCGCGTCCGGGAAACAGCCCGAGGCCCCCGAGCCGAACACGCCCGCCTTCGACTGGGCCAGGTGGCAGGTGCTCGAACCGACGATCACGGCGACGTCGCCATCGCCCGTCGCACCCGTACCCCAGCATCCCCATATAGGCATCGATCCCACCTTGCCGCGGCGCGGGTGTTCCTGCCGTCAGTCCCAGCCATTCGGCCGCTTCCCGGCGTAATTTCGCGCCGCCATGGCCCAACGGCTCGATCCGCTCGGGCCATTTGCACGTGAGGTCATCCAGGCCCACCGCAGCCATCAGCTTCGATGGCCAGCCGCCGTCCGGGCCGGCGTAGTTCCACTTCACCGCGCAGTGGTTCTTGGAGAGGTCCACTCGCCTGTCGGGCGATGCATCAACCAGTTGGTGCACTCGACGATCCGATCGGCCCTGGAGTAAGTTACCGGCTCGTTGCGTTTCAGCCACAGGGCTTTGGGTAGCATCCATTCGGGCGAGAGGCGTCCCGAGGCATAACGCAGGGCCGGATCGCCGGTCGCGCTGATCTCGTCGGCCTCGGCGTGCGAACGCTGGTCCATCCAAAGCAGGGCGGGGCGAAGGGGCTCGCCGTCGCGATCGGCCGCGACCACGGTGCAGGCGGTGCAATCCAGGCCGATACCGGCGATCCGAGGCGCATCGATCTTCCCGGCCTGGAGCGACTTTCACGGCCTCTCGCGCCAGCCACCATTGCCGGGGATCTTGCTCGGCCCACGATGGCTTTGGGTAGTGCGTCTCGATCAGGGCAGCCGCAGGCCGGGGTCTTGCCCCTCAGGTCGATCAGCGCGTCCTCAGGCTCTGAGTGCCGACGTCCAGCCCCAGTAGGATCGGGTCGTTTGTCATCGATCGTACCCCCTGGAATCCCGTCGGCCTCGCCGACGGGATTCCAGGAGCTTACCGCGCGGCCGGGCCTCGTGCCGCACCCGCGTGAAGCCTCCCCGGTGCCCGGTTTAGGATGGGCAGTGCACTCGATCCGTCAACGGACTCGTCATCACGGTTCAACGATCCGAGCATTTTGCAATGGTCTGCCCCGGGGGGAATGTTCCGGGTTGGGGCGGCATCGGCCCTGCACGAAGCTCGAATATGCCGAGGCGAACATAGAAGCGCGTTAGTCCGGGGCATCCTTGCCGTAGGCGGCCAATTCGATGGCCAGCAGGAGTTGTTGCTTCTCCGGGTCGGAGAGCGGCGACTCGTGGACGCGTTTGCCGTGGCGGTTCAGGGCGTTAACCAGGATATCCTGAAAATCGGAGTCGGCCTGTTCGGCCTTCCTCGATTTCGCCAGCACCCGGGAATAACGCTCGATCAGACGCTCGTTGATGTGCGATTCCCGGGCGAGGATGGACCGGTACTCGGGCCAATTGTCGTTGACCAGATTCTCGAAGCGCACCCGAGCATAGGACAGCTTGCTCTCGTCGTGGAAGTCGTACACGATCATCTCGTAGAACAGGTTCGTGACCTGACTTCGGGCCTCCTCGTCGCCCCGCGTCAGGCAGTCGAGTTCATTGATCAGGTAGAGCGTGTTCGACAAGGCAAGATTATCCTCCAACGAAGCCTTGAGGATCGCTTCGACGTTGGCGCGGATCCGCTGCTGACGGTCCTTGGTGCGATCGAGTGCCCGCGAAGTGGCATACTGGAGCACGCTGAAGCAGAGACCGATGATGGCGATCAGGGTCGTCACCAGCGGGATGTACTTCTCGAACTGGCTGGCGAGCGGGTACTTGTTGTGACGGTCGTGGATCTCGAGCCGGAGTTTCTGGACCTCCAGCGCCAGCTTTTCGGCTTCCAGGGCCGGCTTTTCGGCGACGATCGACGGGTCGGCCTGTCGGCGGATCTCGGCGAGGTTCGGGGCCATGGTCGAGCAATCCTCGGGGTCGCGCCGATTCCGGGGCGGTCCGGCGCGGGGCCGATTGAAATCGTCCTGGGCTTGCCTGTCCAGGCGACTCGGCCATCGGTCGGAAATGCCACGAGCCCGCCCGGCTCGCAGGTGCGAGGCGGGCGGGCTCGACAGGTATCGAAGTTCGGCGGCCTGGGACCTATCGCCCCTCGGCCTTCTTGCACTCGGGGCCTTCGAGGGCCGTCTTTTTGCTGTTGATGACCGGGTATTTGGGGGCTTCCTCCGCGTTGAGCGCGGTGAATTCCTTCCATTCCTCGGGCAGGTTGTCTTCCAGGAAGATCGCTTCCACGGGGCACTCGGGCACGCAAGCTTCGCAGTCGATGCACTCTTCCGGGTGGATGAAGAGCATCTGGGCGCCCTCGTAGAAGCAATCGACGGGGCAGACCACGACGCAGTCGGTGTACTTGCAGTCGAAGCAGGGCTCGGCAACCACGTGAGCCATGGCGGAATTCCTCTCCCTCAATCCCGAGTCGTTTCGATCGGGGCCGGGCAGGGCCCCGGTGGTCCAGACAGGGCAGTCGGCCGCGACCCCCCATTGGGGCCCATCTTAGGGGGCCAAGCCCAGGGCGGTCAAGGCATGGTGGGGACGGGTTAAGGACCGATCCCGCTCTTACTTGCGTTTGGCCGTCTTGATCACGATATTGGTCAGGGGCACGTCGCGGCTGGGCTGGGTAATCCGGCTGGAAGCGCCCTTGTCAGGCAGCATGGCGAGTGGCTTCACTCCGGTCTTGGTGGCGGCGATCTTGTCGACCACGTCCATGCCGCTGACCACCGTGCCGAAGACGGTGTAGCCGCCGCCGAAGCTGTCCAGGTTGGGGTTATCCGCGTGGTTGATGAAGAACTGCGCGGTCGCCGAATCGGGGTCGCTGGTGCGGGCCATCGCAATCGTGCCCCGCTTGTTCCCCAGGGCCGACGGGTTCTTGGCCTTGGACTCGTTGACGACCGGCGCCTCGGTGTTCTTCTCTTCGAGCTTGGAGTCGAAGCCACCGCCCTGGATCATGAAGCCGCTGATGACCCGGTGGAACACGGTGTCGTTATAGTGGCCCTTATCGACGTACTTGAGGAAGTTGTCGACCGTCTTGGGGGCCTTCTCGGGATCGAGCTCGATGACGATCTTGCCTTCGCTCGTGTCCAGCTCGACCTGAGGCTTGCCCTGGGCCGAGGTCCCGGGGACGCTCGCGGCCGAGTTCAGCAGGGGGAGCAGGCAGATGCCGAGGAGGGCCAGCCAGGTGATCGGAGAGTTCATGCGGGTTCCCTGAAACCGTTGGAAAAACGAGGTTGCGAATCGGAAAGCGGGACGCGGCCCCGGGGGACGGGGCTGCATATTGCGACGAACGTAGCACAAGCCCTGGAGGGATGTCGAGCAGGTTTGGCCCGCCCGACGATCAGCCGGGGGGCCTGGGGATGGGGGCACCAACGAAGCCCTGGAGCGGGCTGGACGCCGACCCGCCGCCCAATCGGCCCGGTTCGGGGATATCCTGATCGCGAAGGTCGGCCCGCTTGACCTTGCTGGATGCCCGCGAGGTCGAGGCGGTCGATTGGCCGGATTTCGGCGTACGGGTGGAGGCGGGCGGTTCGGCCGAGGCCGCGGGGAGCGGCTCGTTCAACCGGACCCCGGAGGGCGGGGCTGGCATCGTCTCCCGCATGGTCGATTCGCCCGGCATGCCCAGGGCGGCGCGAAGATCCTTCATCTCCGCGTTGCCCCGCTTCGAAGGGTTGAACAGGCGTGAATGCTGGTCCCGATCGAATCCCTGGTTGATCATCACTTTCTTGACCGACATCGTCATATCAAGCCCTTCGGCAGGGATGATCAACTGGATGACGCCGGGTAACTCGATGGTGGCTTCACCGCCATCGGAGGCGGCCACCGCGAAATTGCCGGGCTCTTTGATGACCGCCCGCGCGGCCAGTTCCTTACGCCCATCCGGGGCCAATTGATAAAGGCGATGCTCGGCGACCTTGCGGGTCAGGCCGCTGACGACCGTTTCTTTGACGACGACGGCTCCATCGGAGCCGGTCCGGCGTTGTTCCAGGATGGCATCGCCCCCGTCGGAACGGACGGTCACCCCGGGGCCGCCCGGCAGGGGGAGTGCCGATAGGCCCATCGTTTCCATGATCCAGTCGGGCTGGTAGAGGGCCGGCAAGGGGATGTCGCCCGACTCATCGTAACTGCACGTATAGACAGAATTGTTCCCGAAAGTGTCCGGCGACCAGACCCAGAAACGATCGTTGTTCGAGCCGATGTCGATCTTCTCAGCCGCCATGTAATTCAGGATCATCCGAAAATTCCGCGATCCTGGCTCGATGTACAGTTTGCCTCGCGCGGCGCCGCCCATGGTGCCCATCCGTCCCTTTCCTGGCTGGATCGACACGGCCGGCGCGGCCTCGTAGCTGGTGACCCGCAAGGCGTTGCGATTGTGCTGTTCGATCACGTCGGCCACTTCAAAGCCGACGCTGGGGGCGATCGGTTG
>JAXMBD010000049.1:0-58154 GCA_046350035.1 Isosphaeraceae bacterium
AACTCCGTCAACCGCTACAATCAACTGAAAACCGCTCTAGCTCGATTCCCCGACTTGATCAAGGCAACCTGGAGGGTCAGGGGGATGTAAACGCAGCGGGTGGCATGCCCTCGTCCGCGTGGGCATGCTCGCCTGACCCGAGGCTTCGGCCCGGACCGCACCGGCCGGGCTCGAAGGGTCCGCGCATGCCCATGCGGACGAGGGCATGCCACCCGCCGGGAGATTTTCGCGGCGCTGTCGCGACAAATGAGTTAGAGCCACTCCATCGCGGCATGAACCCGGCTCGCCGGGGAGGCTTCGAGAGGGGCCTTCTCACACGGGTTTCGCCGGCTGCGCCGGCGGGAAACCCGTGCCACACGGCGGGCCGATTTTCAGGCCGCGATCCGCCGCCTTGCCAGCATGGCCGCGCCCGTGGCCGCCAGGGCGAGGGCCAGCATGGCGATGCTCGACGGTTCGGGGACGGCGCGGATCATCGCTCCGGCGATCGCGTTGTAGCCGGCCTGGTTGGGGTGGAAGTCGCCGGTGGCGATGTTGGTCATGGCCAGTTCTTTGCCGGCGAACAGGGAGTAGGTATCCACATAAGTCGCGCCGAACTGGGCGGCGATCGATTGCACGGCCGGGTTGTAGATCCCCAGCACCATGTCGTAGAAGGCGTGGTTCTCGGGCAGGATCGCGGCCGGGAACGGGTTGTAGTAGCCGGGCAGGACCACGCGGGCCTCGGGGGCGTACGTCTTCAACTCGGTGAGCGCCGCGACGTACTTCCCCAGGGCCGCGTTGATCCTCTGGGTCAGCAGGGCCTGCTGCTGGGCGGGCGTGCCGCCCGTGAAGGCCGGGTCGTTGGTCAGGGCGAAGATGTCGTTGGCCCCGAAGATCAGCGAGGCGAAGCCGACCTGGCCGCCCCTCGCGTGGATCGCCGCGATCTGCGACAGCATCAGGCTATTCTGCGAGGTCGTCTCGTTGGCGTAGTTCGTATTCAGTTGCCAGTATCGCGGCGGCCCGTACGGGCTGGCGGTCGAGGGGTCGAAGAAGCTGGAGGTTTGCTCGCCGACGATGCCGAGGTTCAGCACGGTCGGCCGCACGCCGCCGTAGACGGTCCGCAGGTAATCGGCGAACGGCCTGACGTAGCCCTGGTCGCCCGCCGAAGGGACGCCCGTGCTGGCGGTCGAGGGGTCGTAGCCGAAGGCGACCGAGTCGCCGAGCGACAGGTAAACCACGTCGGCGCGGGCCGAACCGGCCGCGGAAATCGCCAGCATGAAGGCCGCGATCGTCACGCCGTTGCGGGGGAATCTCATCGTTGCCACGCTCCCTGGGCGATAGAGGATCGCATCGGACCGGACCGGCGATCGGCCGCGGTGGGGCGATCCCTTCCTTCGATTTCTGACACAGTCCGCGGATCGACCCGAACGAAACCGACGGATTGCGGGCCGATCGGCCGGATGGTACAGTCCCGGCCGGTCGTGGTAAATCCCTGAAATCAGGGAGTACGCGTTTCGACGGATTCGGGGCTGTCGCATGTCGAAATCCGCCGTGTTGAGGGCGGGCGACGCCCGCGCGATCGTCCAACTCGTCAACGATTGCCGGGACCGGGGCGACGACTGGGGCGCCTGGCAGTCCCATGCCCTGGAAGGCCTGATCCGGCTGACCGATTCGGAACTCGGCATCGGCGGGGAGGTCGTCGGCGCGCGGGCCCCGAAGTACGATCACCTCTCGCCGCCGTTATTCCGCAGCCTGGACGGATTCCGGGTCGACATGGCCGAACTGGCCCGCGTGACCTCCGACCACGACCTGATCCGGGACGCCTCGCCGCTCGTCTCGCATTACATGGGGCGATGGCGCGAGCAGGACGGGGTCGCCCTGACGAACCGCGATTTCTTCACCGAACGGGAGTGGGCCAACTCGTATGACCAGCGGACGATGGGCGCCGTGTCCGGCACCGACGCGGTGCTGATCTGCTGCCGGGAAGTCCGCGTGGGCTCGCTCGCGGGGGGCGAGGTCCAGGATCTTACGGTCCTGCGCGAGCGCCGGCGGCGGGGATACTCGGCGCGGGACCGCACGATCGCCCGCGAGTTCGTCGCGGCGCTCGTGCCGATGATGGGCGGGCCGCTCGCTCGGTTCCGAGAGCCGTCGGCCTCGGGGCTGCCGCCGAGGGCCCGCGACGTGCTGGCCTGCTTCCTGGAGGGGGACAGCGACAAGCAGGCGGCGAAGCGGCTGGGGATCGGCGTGCACACCGTGAACCAGCACGCCAAGCGGATCTTCCGCCACTTCGGCGTGGCCAGCCGGGCCGAGCTGCTGGCAAGATGGATCCGGCGCGGGTGGTCGTCGAGGCCGCCGGGGGCGGCTCCGCGGCGGGATCATCCCTCGCCCCCCAACGACTCGCCCGAAAGGGGGTCGCGATGGTGAACGAACCCGCCCGAAGTGCGGGCCGGTTCCGGCCGATCGCCGTGGCCGCGCTGGTGCTCTCGTGGGCAATCCTCCTCATCGGCGGGATGCGGATGAGGCAGCTCCAGCACGAACGGGACGAGATGGCGGACCGGGAGGCCCGGGCCGTTGCGGAGGCCCAGATGCAGCGGGCCCGCGCCGAGGAGCGCGAGCAGCAGGCCATCGAGGCCGTAAAGCGGTTCCATGAGGCCGTGGCCGAGGCCCAGGTGCAGCAGGCTCGCGCCGAGGAACGCGAAGAGGAGGCCATCGAGGCCGTGAAGCGGATCACGGATGCGGTCCGGGAAAACCCCGAACTGAGGGATAACCCGGAACTGGCGCCCCTCCGCGAGAAGCTGTTGCGGCCTCCCGGGGGAAGGCCGGGCGAACCCCGCGGTGAGGCCGGGCCGCATTGAGCCGTTCGGCGGGCCTTGCGGGCCGATCGGGTTGGGGCCTTCGGGCGGAATTTGGGGGCTTTCTTCGCATTTGCAGCATGATTTTGCCCCTCCCCACTTGACCGGGTGGGACCGGGGCCCATAAAAACGAGATGGTAGGCGAGGGCGCGGCGGCTTCGATCGCCGGCCGGCCTCGCCCGGATCGCTCGACGCCCGAAGTCGGGCGATCATACGAGGCCCCTTGGGCACCGGAATCCATGGCACAGACGCTGGTCAAGAGGCCGCAGGTCTACCGACCCGGCCTGTGGACGCGGCTCCGCGCGGGCCTGCGGTATGGGGGCGGGTCCGACCAGTGGTCGTGGCTCGCGCATCGGGTTACGGGGATCGGCATCGCCCTGTTTTTGCTGATCCACATCGTCGACACGTTTATTGTCGTCGCCTACCCCCGGTTATATGACCACACCGTGGGCATCTACGGCGGCGTTTTCGACGGCACCTACTACTGGCCGCTCCGCTGGGCGTTCCGCGTCGGCGAGCTGGGGCTGATCGCCTGCGTGGTCTTCCACGCGATCAACGGCGTCCGGCTGATCGCCTTCGACTTCTGGCCGAGGGCGTCCGAGCACCGCAAGGCGCTCTCCACGGCGGTCCTGGTGGCGTTCCTGGCGATCATGGTGCCGGTGACGATCTGGGTGCTGATCCCCCTGGCATCGACCCCGAACCACTGGAAGATGCCGGCGTCGGACGCGGGGCCCGCGCTGGTCTCCGCGCCGCACGACGCCCCCCGCTGAAACACGGTCCGACACGACCCGAATCGAACGATCCGACCCGCTCCGATCACGAGGCAGAGGCAAGCGATGGCATCGCGTCGCGTCAAGCCCACCGGCGGCTACGAGCTCTGGTGGTGGTACTTCATGCGGTTCTCGGGCCTGCTGCTGGTCTTCCTGGCGCTGGGCCACCTGTTCATCACGCACATTTTGAACAACGTCGAGCAGATCAACTACTGGTTCGTCGCCAGCCGATGGGCCAACCCGAACACGGGGGTGATCTGGCGGCTGTGGGACCTCGCCATGATCAACCTGGCGGTGCTCCACGGGTTCAACGGGATCCGCGAGATCCTCTACGAGTACATCGCCCGGCCCCGGGGCCGGATCCTGGCCTCGACGATCATCTGGTCGATCGCCGCCGGCCTGATCGGCATCGGCACCTACGCGATCCTGCTGTTCCAGAAGGACGCGGACTACATCCGGCGGTTCGAGGACGCGAACGGCCCGCAAGTGGCGGCCGGTCGCCCGGCCGGCACGTCCGAGGCACCCGAAATCGTCCGCACGGCGGCCCACCCATGATCCAGAACTACCATCGGTTCGATTGCATCGTCGTGGGCGCCGGCGGCGCCGGGATGATGGCGGCCCTGGAGGCCGGCCGGAAGGTCGGCACGGCGGTCGTCAGCAAGCTCTATCCCACCCGCTCCCACACCGGGGCGGCCCAGGGGGGCATCGCCGCGGCGCTGTCCAACCTGGAGGAGGATTCCTGGGAGAACCACGCGTACGACACGATCAAGGGGGGCGACTTCCTGGTCGACCAGTCGGCCGCCGAGGTGCTCTGCAAGGAAGCGGTCGAGTGCATCATCGAACTCGAGCACATGGGCCTGCCGTTCGACCGGACGCCGCAGGGGCGGATCTCGCAGCGGCGATTCGGCGGCCACACCAAGCCCAACCCCGATTATGACCCGAACGCCGCCGCCGGCACGCCCAATGCCCGGCCCCGGATCCCGGTCATGCGGGCCTGCCACTCGGCCGACCGCACCGGCCACATGATCCTGCAGACGCTCTACCAGCAGTGCATCAAGCAGGGCGTCACCTTCTTCGATGAGTTCCACATGCTGGACCTCATCCTGGTCGACGGCGAATGCCGGGGGATCGTGGCGCTGGAGATCGCCACCGGCGAGCTGCACGTCTTCCACGCCAAGTCGGTCTTGCTGGCGACCGGCGGCTTCGGCCGGATCTGGAAGGTATCGTCCAACGCCTACGCCCTGACCGGCGACGGCCCGGCGATCGCCTACCGGCGCGGCCTGCCGCTGGAGGACATGGAGTTCTACCAGTTCCACCCGACCGGCATTTATCGCCTGGGCATTTTGCTCAGCGAGGCGTGCCGGGGCGACGGCGGCGTGATGTTCAACGGCCAGGGCGAGCGCTTCATGGAGAAGTACGCGCCCAACCTCAAGGACCTCGCCAGCCGAGACGTCTGCTCGCGGTCGATCTACCAGGAAGTCCGTGCGGGGCGGGGGGTCAACGGCAAGGATTACGTCTACCTCGACATCCGTGCCGACACGATCAACAAGTACGGCACCAGCCCGACCGGCGGCAAGGTCGATAGCGCCTGGGTCGAGAAGCGGCTGCCCGACATCATCGAGTTCGCCCGGACCTACCTGGGCGTCGACCCGATCAAGGAGCCGATGCCGATCCAGCCGACCGCCCACTACGCGATGGGCGGCCTGCCGACCGATAGCTGGGGCCGCGTGCTCCGCGACGAATCGGGCGCGATCGTGCCGGGCCTGTACGCGGCCGGCGAGACGGCCTGCGTGAGCGTCCACGGCGCCAACCGGCTGGGCACCAACAGCCTGGTCGACCTGATCGTCTTCGGCCGCCGGTCGGGCCGCGACGCCGCCCGCAACGCCGCCGAGGCCCAGTTCCAACCGCTGCCGGCCAACCCCCAGGCCGCGGCGAAGGCCCAGATCGACGGCCTGCTGTCCCGCCCCAAGGGCGAACCCTGGGTGAAGATCCGCGACGAGATGCAGCAGACGATGATGGACGACTGCGGCGTCTACCGGACCGCCGAAACCCTCGCCCGCGCCCGCGAGAAGATCGCCGAGCTGCGGGGTCGGTACAAGAAGCTGGGCGTGCAGGACAAGGGCAACATCTTCAACACCGACCTGCTCGAGGTGATCGAGCTGGGCAACCTGCTCGACCTGGCCGAGGCGACCGTCGCCAGCGCCGAGGCCCGCAGGGAAAGCCGGGGGGGCCACGCCCGCGAGGACTTCCCCAACCGCGACGACGACCAGTTCTGCCGCCACTCGTTCGCCTACCGGACCGGCGACGACGGCGCCCGGGTGGGCTACAAGGACGTGGACATCGTCTACGTCGAGAAGGACGGTCAGAAAGTCCCCAAGTATCCGTTGGAGGTCCGCAAGTACTAAACCGGGCCGGAGCGAAGCCGGGTAGTACGGGCCGAACCCCTTAAACCTCGATCACGGACTCGACCGCCGATGGCCGCCAACGATACCGCCAAGCGCAAGCTGACCGTCAAGATCCACAGATACAACCCCGAGAAGGACTCGGCCCCGCACTGGGAAACCTACCAGATCGAGGCCGACCCGCTCGACCGCGTCCTGGACGTGATCCAGAACGTGAAGTGGTACCAGGACGAGACGCTGACGCTCCGCCGCTCGTGCGCCCACGGCGTCTGCGGCTCGGACGCGATGCGGATCAACGGCGTCAACGCCCTGGCCTGCAAGATCCTGATCAAGAACCTCCGGTCCGACACGCTGACGGTCGAGCCCATCCTGGGCCTGCCCGTCATCAAGGACCTGGTGGTCGACATGAAGCCGTTCTTCGACCACTACAAGTCGGTGATGCCATACCTCGTCAATGACGACCCGGCACCGACCACCGAGCGGCTCCAATCGCCCGAGCAGCGTGCCCGGTTCGACGACACGACCAAGTGCATCCTCTGCGCCTGCTGCACCACGGCCTGCCCCCCGTTCTGGGGCGACCGCAAATACGTCGGCCCGGCCGCGATCGTCAACGCCCACCGGTTCATCTTCGACTCGAGGGACCGCGCCGCCGCCGACCGCCTGGAAATCCTCAACGACGCCGAAGGCGTCTGGCGATGCCGGACCGTCTTCAACTGCACCAACGCCTGCCCGAGGGACATCCCGGTGACGCAGGCGATCCAGGAGGTCAAGCAGGCGATGCTGACGGGTGAGGTGGGCGTCCCGGAGGAGGCCGAGGCGGCCATGGCCTGAGGCGATGATGATGCCGTGGAACCCGCGGTGGATCCGGTCGGGGTCGCTTCGCACCATCGTGCCGATCACCGGGTTGCTTGGCGGCCTCCTGCTCGGGACGGCCTGGGCGAAGCTCCGGGGCAGCCCGATTGAGGAAGGGATCATTGAGGCGGCCCAGGTCGGTTTCGTCGGCTCGGTGCTCGGGATGACCTTGGTGCTGGCCGATGGCGTCGGCCGAGACGAGTCGGGGCGATTTTCGATACGAGGTTGGATGATCATCGCCGCGATTACGGGCCTATCTTGCGCCCTGCTCGCTTCCCTCTTTCGAGGCTGAAGGGCACGGAACCCCCCGGCGGGTGGCCCGCCCAAGCCGTTCACATTGGATACGCCCGCTTGCCCTCCGCGGGATGACCTGATTCAATGGGGCCGGGATACCCTCCGGATCCGGGCCCTTCCCGGTCCCGGCCCTCCGGCCTCTCGTTATACCCGCCATGGAGAACGCTCATGAAGAAGCTCGCCATCACGCTGGCCGTCGCCGTCGCCTGTACGTTCCTGGGCCTGTCGGCCAGGGCGACGTTCGACAAGACGATCAAGGGCGAAGCCCAGTGCGGCAAGTGCACCCTGAAGGAAACCCCCGCCTGCCAGGCCGTCATCAAGGTCAAGGAAGGCGATAAGACCGTCACCTACTACATCGAGCAGAACGACGTCGCCAAGAAGACCCACGGCAAGATCTGCCCGCCCAATAGCAAGGCGGTCATGGAAGTCACCGGCGACGTCAAGGAGAAGGACGGCAAGATGGTCCTGACCCCGACCAAGATCGAGGTCGTCGAGTAATCGCGGCCGATCCCTTCGGCAGGCTCGAGCAGGCCCTGCGGGTTTCCCGCGGGGCTTTTTCATTCCCGGGGTACGGCCGGCGATGGGGGCGCGATCGTGGAGGTCCTGATCGTCGGCGCCAGCGCCCGGGCCGCGGCCTGGTCGGCCTTGCGGGCGGGGTGGAAGCCGGTCGCGATCGATCGGTTCGGCGACCGCGACCTGAAGGCCATCGCCCGGACACAGCGGGTGCCCCCGCCGAACACTCGCCGGGGCCTGTTGCTTGGGGCACGCAAGTACCCCGACCTGCCGCTGATCTACACCGGGGCCTTCGAAAACGACCCGATCCTTGTGCGGGACCTGGCCCGAGGCCGCACGCTTTTGGGCCATTCGGACGAGGTCCTGAAGTGGCTGCGGGCCCATGGCACGATCGGCCGCTTCTGGCATTCTCAGGGCGTCGACGCGCCGAGGGTCGCGCTCAAGCCGAAGAGGCTCCCCACGGACGGATCCTGGCTGGCCAAGCCGATCCGATCGGCGGGGGGCCGCGCGATCCGGCCTTACCTGGGTGATGGGCCGACCGACGGCTTTTACTTCCAGGAACGGATCGAAGGCCGCGCCGGATCGGCTGTCTTCGTGGCGGATGCCCCCGATCGGTTGCGGCTGCTGGGCGCCACGTTCCAGCTCCTCGACGGCTTCCGGTACGCCGGCAGCATCGGCCCCTGGTTGATGGAGGCCCCGCTCGCCATGCGGGTCGCCCGGCTGGGCGAGATCCTGCTCCAGCGATTCCCGATGCAAGGGCCGTTCGGGATCGATTTCATCGTCCGCAACGGCGTCCCCTGGCCGGTGGAGATCAACCCGCGCTATACCGCGTCGGTCGAGGTCCTGGAGCTGGCCCGGGGCCATTCGGTGTTCGATCGCGAGGTTCGGCACCCCGTCCCCCAACGATTCGTCGGCAAGCAGATCGTCTTCGCCGACCGCCCCGGCTCGTTCCCCCACCGGCTGGAGTGGTCGCTGCCCGGCCTGTGGGACGTGCCCGAGATCGCCGACATCCCCGAGCCCGGGGAGCCGATCGAGGCGGGCCAGCCGGTTTTGTCTGTGATGGCCGAGGGCGATTCGATCGAGGCGGTGGGCCGCCTTTTGCATGCTCGCCATCAGGAATGGCTGGGCCTGCTGGCCTGATCGGATCGGATTCGACGAACGCTGAGGACCGGGCCCGCGTAGAATAGGCCGTCCGGGCGACGAGGAGGACACCCATGCTCTACGGCTTCGACCCGCTCTATTTCCTGATCCTGGCCCCGGGGATGCTGCTGGCCGCGTGGGCCCAGTGGCGGATCCAGTCGGCGTACCAGCAGGCGTCGCAGTACGGCTCGCGATCGGGGGTCACGGGCGCCCAGGCGGCGGCGGCGGTGATGTCGGCCGGGGGAGTGCAGGGGGTGGGCATCGAGCCGACCCATGGCTACCTGAGCGACCACTACGACCCGAGCGCGAAGGTCCTGCGGCTGTCGGAAGGCGTCTACGGCACCGCCTCGCTGGCGGCCCTGGGGATCGCGGCGCACGAGGCGGGCCACGCCTTGCAGGACGCCCACCGATATGGGCCCCTCGTCGTGCGCAACCTGATGGTGCCGGTCGCCAGCTTCGGCTCGTCGGCGGCCTGGATCGTGATGCTGGCCGGCTTCCTGCTGCACTTCACCGGCCTGGTCTGGGTCGGCATCGGGCTGTTCTCGGCGACCGTGCTGTTCCAGGTGATCAACCTGCCCGTCGAATTCGATGCCAGCCGACGGGCCCGGATCGAACTCCAGCGGGTGGGCCTGGTCTCGGTCGAGGAAGACGCGGTCGTCGGCAAGGTGCTGAACGCGGCGGCGTTGACGTATGTCGCGGGCACGCTTACGAGCATCCTGACGCTATTCTATTACCTGCTCCGATCCGGGCTGCTGGGGGGCGGCCGGCGGGAGGATTGAGCCGCCTTTTGTGTCGGAGGAATGCCGTTCATCAGGCAAGATCGCGAGAACGAGGGGCGGGGATCGCGGCCGACTGGATCGGCTGAAGATGGCCGAACCCTTGATCGTATCCGGCGGGGGTGAGAGGACATGCAGGCCGGGCGTGGCCCGTCGGCGACCGAGGCGCTCGACGTGATCCGGCGTGGTTATCGGGGTTCGGCCCGTTCGATGCCCGAACTACACCCAGCCGCCCGGCTCAGTCATCGCGCAAGGGATGATGCACCCGCCTTGGATGAGATCTTTGCTCACGGTACTTCAACGCGGTTTGGCCAACACGTAGGCCACCGACCATAAGCCGTAGTCGATGCCTTCCCCGTTCCGCTCTCGCAGTGCGGCCAGGACATCCTGGGGGACATCGCATCGCGTCGTATTCGCCTCCAGCACGGTCAACTTCGACCGTCCGTAAGCGGCAGCGATGTCGGACAGCGCGAGCCGGTTGATCTCGGGGGACGAAAAGACCCAGTCGATGATGCAATCGATGTCGATTTGGGGCAGCTTCTCGTTCGCCAAGTGCTCCCTCATCTGACCTGGGCTCATGAGCAGGTGGGACCAATTCGGCAGCGGGTTCGTCGAAGTATGGCCGGGAAACTGGCTGAACAGGTAGTTGGCCGTGGCCCGGCCCTGGTACGCCCCCCCCCAGGTGGCCACCCACACGTGGTGGCCATGAGGGGAGGACCAAAGCGGGTTGCCCTCCAAGTAGGCGAGCCCGCCCGGTCGGAGGACCGTATAGACCTCATCCAGGAACACGGCGGGGGACGGGATGTGTTCGACGATGGACAGGCCGTAGACGACATCAAACCGCGACGGGCCGAAGATGGCCGACAGTTTAAGGGCATCGGCCCGCTGGACGCGGAGGTTGTACTCGCGATCCGTCTGCTCCTCGCAGATATGGTCGAGCCCAGTCACCACGCCACTCGCCGCCCCGTCTCTCAGGAACGGGTACATGGACTCGCACGATTGTGTCCCGCCGACCTCCAAAACATCCTTGTCCACGAATGAGATATACCGGGACAGTACCTGATACGCGGTGAGTTGGTGATTATAAACGGATGGCTTTACGCCTTGCCTCGTCGGCCGTTCGATCTTATTGGCGACTCGCCGCATGGTAGCTCCCGCGACACCGCGGAAGCCCGACTGCTGGAACTTTGCACTGACCCGCTTCAGAACCCCCATCGATAACCCCCAAGAATCTCCGGCCACGTCCCTCGGCCGGTCTGATATCGTGCCAGATGCCCACCCGGACGGCCCGGTCACCTCAGATTGACGCCACGACTCTCGCCACGTCGGCCGGCTGATCCCCTCGGCCGACCACCGTTCGGTACGAACCTGCACGGCTTGGTCTTGGGCTGGTTCCGATGGCCGAAGGAGAAAGTTCAGCGGGCCTGTATCGCCGAGACGAGTCATGATAGCACGAGGGGCCGCCGCTGTCGTACGGGTTCCGCCGCAGTGCCAGAGGTTAACTCCCCGAGCCACCAGGGCCGCGCCCCGACGGCGGTGAACCGAGCCCGAGGGGAGCCGATCGCCACCACCGGGGGCCGGGGGGAGGATCGGGGCAACGCAGCCTCAGTTGAACATGGGATCAGCCGGTTGTGGGCAGGCGAAGCGTAGAGTTCTCGGGGAACTACCCGCGCGGCGGGTGCATCCTCCGATGTCAACTCAGAAAGCTACGATCGCGAATGCAATCCAGGCTGTTCCTTGACTTGGGCTTGCTATCAAAATCGCACGGGGCTGGATGGATCGCCTCGGTCGCTTATCCGGCCCATGTCGCCGAGAGCCCCCGAACAAAGCGGTGGCCCCGGCGACGCGGGCCTCTTGCCGGCCGCTGGGGGATCAGGGAGAGCTTGGGACGGTTCCGGGAAGCCCAGGTTCACGCCGTAGCGTGCCACCGATCGCCATGGAAAACGGCGAAAGAGGTCGCGGGGTGGGCGTTGAATCCGCCCGATCCCCGCGACCTTCGATGGATCATCACCGGCGACGCGGCGGCTTCAGGAGACCTCGGCCAGCTCGCGGACTTCCTCGCGGTCCTTGGGCGGTTCCGGCGTCTCGGCCGGGGCGGACGCTTCGATCCGCATGCCGTAGAAGCTCCGGTGGACGAAGTAGAGGCTGGCCGCGAACAGGGCGGCCGAGAGGGCGACCTTCAGGCCGACCGGCATGCTCAGCGAGAGCTCGACCGCCAGCAGGCCGAACAGGGTGGCGAACTTGATGATCGGGTTCATCGCCACCGAGCTGGTGTCCTTGAACGGGTCGCCGACGGTGTCGCCCACCACGGTCGCGGCGTGCAGGTCGGTGCCCTTCTCGCGGAGGTCGGTCTCGACGATCTTCTTGGCGTTGTCCCAGGCGCCGCCGGCGTTGGCCATGAACACGGCCTGGAACAGGCCCGACATCGCCAGGCCGATCAGGAAGCCGACGAAGAAGTACGGCTCCACGAACGCCGAGCTGAGCGTCAGGAAGAAGACCGTCATGAAGATGTTGAACATGCCCGCCTGGGCATACTTGGTGCAGATCGCCACGACCTGCTTGGAGTCTTCGGTGCTGGCCTTGTTCGAGCCGTCGAGCTTCATGTGCTTCTTGATGAAGGCGACGGCCCGGTAGGCGCCCGTGATGACGGCCTGGGTGCTGGCCCCGGTGAACCAGTAGATCGTGGCGATGCCGGCGAGCATGCCCAGCAGGAACGGGGCGTACAGGATCGACAGGTTGGCCACCTTGGCGGGGTCGAGGCCGGTGACCAGGCCGGTCGCCGCGTCGCGCTGGCCGGCGAGCAGCACGACGATCGAGAAGATCATCGTGGTGGCCCCGACCACGGCCGTGCCGATCAGCACCGGCTTGGCGGTGGCCTTGAAGGTGTTACCGGCGCCGTCGTTCTCCTCGAGCAGGAGCTTGCCGTGCTCGAAGTCGGGCTTGAAGCCGTAGTCCTTCTCGATCTGGTTGGAGATGTCGGGTTCCTGCTCGATCAGGGACAGTTCATAGACGCTCTGGGCGTTGTCGGTGACCGGGCCGTAGCTGTCGACGGCGATCGTCACCGGGCCCATGCCCAGGAAGCCGAAGGCGACCAGGCCGAAGGCGAAGACGGCGGGGGCCAGCATCAGGTCGGCGGGGAAGAAGACGCTGACGCCGTAGGCCATCGCCATCAGCATCACGATCACCACGCCGCCGACCCAGAAGGCCGAGAAATTGCCGGCGGTCAGGCCGCTGAGGACGTTGAGCGAGGCGCCGCCCTCGCGGCTGGCGGTCACCACCTCGCGGACGTGCACCGAGGAGGTCGAGGTGAAGATCTTGGTCACCTCGGGGATGACGGCGCCGGCGAGCGTGCCGCAGGTGATGATCGTGGCCAGCTTGAACCAGAGGGTGCCGTCGCCCTGGACGGTGGGCAGCAGCATCCAGCTGATCGCGTAGGTGCCGACGATCGAGATCAGGCTGGTCAGCCAGACGAGCATCGTCAGCGGCTTCTCGTAGTCGAAGTGGCGGGCGGTGAGGTATTTCTTGCGGGCCATCGACTCGTTGACGAAATAGGCGACGCCGCTGGCCACCACCATCAGGATCCGCATGGCGAAGATCCAGACGAGCAGGTTGGCCTGCACCGATTTGTCGGCGACGGCCAGCATGATGAAGGTGATCAGGGCGACGCCGGTGACGCCGTAGGTCTCGAAGCCGTCGGCGGTGGGGCCGACCGAGTCGCCGGCGTTGTCGCCGGTGCAGTCGGCGATCACGCCCGGGTTCCTCGCGTCGTCCTCCTTCACCTTGAAGACGATCTTCATCAGGTCGGCGCCGATGTCGGCGATCTTGGTGAAGATGCCGCCGGCCACGCGGAGGGCCGCGGCGCCCAGCGATTCGCCGATCGCGAAGCCGATGAAGCAGGGCCCGGCCAGGTCGCGCGGGACGAACAGCAGGATGCACAGCATGATCAGCAGCTCGATGCTGATCAGCACCATGCCGATCGACATGCCCGCCTTGAGGGGGATCGAGTAGCAGTAGTAGGGTAGGCCGCGGAGCGAGGCCATACTGGTCCGGCTGTTGGCGAACGTGTTGATGCGGATGCCGAACCAGGCGACGGCGTAGCTGCCGGCGATGCCGATGAGGCTGAAGGCCAGGATGATCGCGACCTTGATGGCGCGGGAGACCTCGGCGGCGGGGGCCCCGGGCTCGACGATGGTTGTGCTGGCCAGGCCGCCGGCGGCCGCGGTGGCGTCGGGCATCGTCGGCGTGGTGACCTCGCCGCCGGAGAGGAAGCCGAAGTAGGCCACGATCACCGCGGCGATGAACAGCCAGAGCAGGAGGATGAACTTGCCCTGCGTGAACAGGTATGTCTTGCACGTGGCGTAGATCAGCTCCGAGACGTCCCGCATCGACTTGTGGACGGGCAGGTTCTTGAGCTGCTGGTGGAAGACCAGGCCGAAGACCAGGCCGCCGGCGCAGATCACCAGGCCCATGAGCAGGAGGTTATAGCCGCTGATCAGGCCCCCCAGGAACCGGGTCTGGGCGAGGTCGGGGAGCACCAGGTCGGCCTCCCCCGCCACGGCCCAGGACGGCGCGCCCAGGAGCATGATCGCGAGCAAGGCCGGGACGGCCAGGGGGTGGGGCAGACGCGGCCATCGATCCCGCAGGATGGCTTTCATCGATTGGTTTCCTCCAGGGCCCGCGTGGGGGACAGGCGATGTTCTTCGAAGGCTCTCCGGGGCAGGATCCCGGCCCGCGTCCCGCACTTCCGGCCGGACGCGGCGTGCATCGCCCGCATTCCACGGGCCGACGCCCCGGGCTGCCCCGATCCCCAAGCCAAAGGGTGTGTGTCTGTTGGACCGGCCCCGTCCCGACCCACCTTCCCCGGGGCCCCGCACCATCCGACCCGGATGGACGCCGACCCGAGGGACTTCGGGCCGTTCGAAGCCGGTCGCCGATCACGCTCCGGTGATCTTCTTCGCAGTTACAGCATAACGCAACCCACCCTCCACAACCCCCCCTTGATGGCTTTTTTTCAACGCGGCGGGGAATCCCGGGGACGCCTCTTCGCGGTCGCCAAAAAGGTGCCGGGGACCTTTCCCTCGCGGCGGTTTTCGGCGATTCCCTTTGGTCGGGCCGATCCCCGTTCTTTATACTAGAAGAAATTGGTAGCGCAGCGCGGCGCGCCGGGGGCCCCGGCGTCGGGTCGCGGCGGGGAGTTGTTGATGTTCGACCCGTATCATAAGTGGCTGGGCATCCCCAAGGATCGCCGCCCGCCCACCTATTACGACCTGCTGGGGATCGACCCCGCCGAGCAGGACATCGAGGTCATCGACGGCGCGGCCCTCCGCCAGATCGCCCACGTCCGCACGTACCAGTCCGGGCCGCAGGCGGCCGACTGCGCCCGGATCCTGGGCGAGTTGGCGCTGGCCCGCCGGACCCTCACCAGCCCCGAGCGTCGGGCCCAGTACGACGCCAAGATCGCCCCACCGGCCCCCGCGCCCTCGTTCCGGATCGCGGGGCCTGCGGGCCCGGAATTCGCGGCCTCGCCGTCCCCGTCGATGGTGGTCACCGACCCCGAGCCGATCCGATCGCGCGGGGGCAATTCGGCCGCCCGTTGGCTCGCCCCGATCCTGACCACCTCGTTGCTCACCGCCGGATTCGCGCTGGCGGCCTGGAAAGGCTGGATCCCCGGCGTTCGCCCGGGTCATCGGCCCGCCGAAAGCCCCGGGGTTGCGGCGACCCCCGCCGAGGTCGATCCGCCCACCCATCCGGACGCGCAGCCGACCCGGACAGCCCAGGCGCGCCCGGCCCCCCCCGATCCGACGCAGCCGTCCCAGGTCCCGACCCCGTCGGCGACGCCTGCTCCCGCCATCCCGCCGGGGCCCTGGCCCCGCGAGGCGGTCGTCGCGACGCTCGCGCCCCGCCCGGGGGACACCTTCCCGGACATGCCCGAATCGATCGACCCCGATACCGCCTTCCTGGACGTCACCTTCGAGCCGCCCGACGCGCAGCCCCGCCTGATCTCCGACCACGCCACGCGGCACGCGCTCAACGGGCCGGGGCGGGTCGTCGAAGCGTACCTCAAGGTGCCGCGCTCCGGCGGGCAGGTCGCGCTGGGGATGACCCGTCCGGGATTCCTGCCGATCCAGGACAAGCCGGTGAACCTCGTGCCCGGCCAGAGGGCGGTGGTCCAGGTGCGGATGGCGCCCGAGGGCTCGCCCGGCAACGAACTGATCAAGGTCGTGGCCAAGGCCCCCCTGGTCGGGCCGGCCCCCGCGGCGATCGCGGCGATCCCGCCCGCCAACCCGAACCCGAAACCCAACCCGGAACCGGCCCCGCCCGCGGCGAACCCCGGCGCCAATCCCGGGGCCTTCGCGATGCCCCCGGGCCGGGCGATCGAGGGGGGGTACTCGGCCCGGCTGGGCGTGCTGCCGGTCGAAGACCTGGCCGTCACCGCCGACGGCCAGCACGCGATCATCGCCTACGGCGAGGTCCGCTCGTTCAACCTGGAGACGGGCCGGCCCGAGTCGAACAGCAACGGCCAGATCCAGAACGCCAAGGCGGTCGCCACGTCGCCCGCGGGCCCCGGGATCGTGGCGACCGGCAGCGAAGACGGCTATGCCGCCGTCTGGAACATCAACGCCCGCGGCAACTGGGTCCGGTCAAGGCCGAGGCCGGTCGATGACAAGCGGAAGGTGCCGGTCAAGCTGGTCGAATATTCGAGGGACGGCAAGCTGCTGGCCGCGGCGATCGACAATCGGGTGACCCTGGTCAAGCCCGAGGGGTCGAACCTGGTGGTCAGCGAATACAAGCCGGCCGGCCGGATCGTGGGGATGACGTTCGGCCCCGATACCTTCTGGTTCGCCGCCGAGCGGAAGGTCGAGGCGTCCGACGTGCCCGCACGGCCGCCCAAACCGGTCGCCCGGCCGGCCCTCCTCGCGGCCCTGGCGGAGGGCCAGCCGATCGTCGCCATCGCCGCCCACCCCGACGGCAAGCGGCTGTTCGTGGCCCGGGTCGGCGGCGAGCTCCAGGAATGGGACGTCGAGTCCGGCACCCGCACCCGGACGTTCGTCGCCGACGCCACCTCGCCGATCGTCGGCATCCGCCTGGCCCACGACGGCAGCCGGATCGCCGCGTTTGGCGACGCTCGGATCCGCGTGTACGACACGGAAACCGGCCAGGTCGAGGCCCGCTTGATCGGCCACACGTCGCGGGTCGTCGGCGTCCGGTTCCTGCCCGGCGATCCCCGCGTCCTGGTCTCGCTCGGCGGCGAGCCGAGCCTCCGGGTCTGGGAACTGAACGAGGACGGCGGGGCCCGCAAACGCCCCTGGAACCCGGCCGACCCCGGCGACCTCGTCAAGAAGCCGGCGCAGGACGGCAAGCCCTAGCCGGTGCGGCCGCCGAACAACGCGAGGTCGTGGATCGAGGCCCATGGAACAGCTCTATTTCACGGCATGCCCGGCCGGCCACGGCACCGAGCCCCGCGAAGGCCTGCAAGCCAAGAGGCGGACCCAGGGATACCCCGGTGCCCCCGATACCCGCCATCTGGAGGTCAAGCCGTTCCTGCCCGGCGGCAAGCTGCTGGTGCCCCCCTTGCTGCGGTACCGCCGCGAGGGGGACGAGGCCGAGCTGATCGCCATCGCCCCCCGGGCCACCGAGTTCGACACCGAGCGGGGCGCCTGGGGCAAGCCCGGCGGCTTCTTCACCCATGCGATCCGGATCGACCAGGCGGAGCTGGAGGCGGTCGCCTGGTGGCCGGCCGGCCTCTATCAAAGCCGGATCTGGTGCGCGGCCGACCCCCAGCCGACCGAGGGCCAGCCGCCCGACCCGCTCCCCGTGCCGATCGGCCCCGGCGCCCTGACCCGCCCGCCGACCTTCGACGCCGCCCAGCCCCTGGCCGACGGGCTCACCGCCAACATGCTGGCCGGGATGCTCGCCGGCCTTGCCGAGGCGGTCCGGGGCGGCCGGACGCTGACCCTGCTCGCCTCGAAGCCCGACCGGCTGGCCGACCTCGTCGCCGTGCTCACCTTCGCCCTCCCCGGCGCCCTGCGATCGTGGGTGACCTTCTCTACCTATGCCGACAAGCCCGAGGAACTGCTCGGCTACCGGCTCCAGGGGACCGTCGGCCCCCGTTCGCGGATGGAGGACCTCGGCGACCTCGGCCCCGTCGTCGACCTCGATTCCCAGGTCGTGCACATGGATTCGGAGCCGCCCCACTGGGCCAGCCGCCTGGCCGTCTGGCTGGTGCTCGGCGGTCCCGACGAGCGCGCCGCCTGGGAGGCATTCGCCCTGCAAGCCGGCCTCGGCGAGACCCCCAACCGGGCCCGCGACGCCTGGTCCGACCTCCGCCTCGACCGGATCCTCCGCGAATGCCGGATCCCGGCCACCGCGGGCAAGGGCAAGCCATCGGCCGCGACGCCTCCACGCGGGGCCGAGGCCGCGCCCGAGGCCGCGCCGGGAGGCCGGGCGATCACGCAGCTCCCCGACGATCTCTTCCCCCCGGATGCCCCGGAAGCGGCCACCCGGGCGATCGGCATCGACCTGGGGACCACCTACTCGCTGGTGGCCTACCTCGACCCGCAGGGCAACCCGGTGAGCGTCCCCAGCGGCGCCGGGGATTTGCTGACGCCCAGCGTCGTGCTGTTCGAGGACGACGGCGTGGTGGTGGGCAAGGAGGCGGTCGCCGCCTCGGTGCTCGACCCCGAGGCCGTCGCCGAGTGCGTGAAGCGCGACATGGGGGCCAAGCAGTACCAGAAGCTGATCCGCGGCAAGCCGATGCCGCCCGAGGTGATCTCGTCGCTGATCCTCCGCAAGCTCAAGGAGGACGCCGAACGGGTCATCGGCCCGATCAAGCAGGCCGTCGTCACGGTCCCGGCCTACTTCGACGAGCCGAGGCGCCGGGCCACGATCGACTCCGGCCAGCTCGCCGGCCTGGAGGTGCTGGAAATCCTCAACGAGCCGACCGCCGCGGCGCTGGCGTTCGCCCACCGGCTCGGGCTGCTCGACCCGTCCGGCACGCTCAAGGAGCCGATGAAGGCGCTGGTCTACGACCTCGGCGGGGGCACGTTCGACGTGACCGTCGTCGAGCTCAAGACCGGGTCGTTCCGCGCGATCGCCACCGACGGTGACGTCTTCCTGGGCGGCAAGGACTGGGACCAGGAACTCGTCAACCTGCTCGCCGAGCGCTACGAGGCCGCCAAGGGCCAGGACCCCCGGTCCGACCCGGTCAGCCTGCAGGAGTTGCGGATCGCGGCCGAAGCGGCCAAGCGGGCCATCTCCGAGCGGCACCAGGCGCCCGTGATCGTCAACCACCGGGGGGTCCGCCACAAGGTCGAGGTCACCCGCGCCGACTTCGAGGCGAGGACCGAGGGCCTGGTCGAGCGGACCCGCGCCACCACCGAGATCGTCATCCGCCAGGCCAACCTGTCCTGGGCCGACATCGACCGCGTCCTGCTCGTCGGCGGCTCGACCCGGATGCCGATGATCCGCGCCATGCTGGCGGACCTGACCGGCAAGCCACCGGACGCCTCGCTGCCGGCCGACGAGGTCGTCGCGATGGGGGCGGCCGTCTACGCCGGCATCGTCCTGCGCCGCGAGGGGCGATCGGAGAGCCCCGGGCGGGACTTCTCCGTGACCAACGTGAACTCGCACAGCCTGGGCCTCCTGGCGATCGACACCGAGACCAAGCGGAAGATCAACCGCATCCTGATCCCCAAGAACACGCCGCTGCCCGCCAAGGTCGCCGGCCGGTTCCAGACCCATCGGCCCGGCCAGAAGAGCGTGAAGCTCAGCGTGATGGAAGGCGACAGCGAGCAGCCGTCGGCCTGCACCCACGTGGGCGACGCCGTGATCCGCGGCCTGCCGCCCGGGCTCCCCGCGGGATTCCCGGTGCAGGTCAAGTACACCTACCGGGCCGACGGGACCCTGGAGGTACGCGGCACGCTGGTCGGCCACAAGGCCGCCGTGAAGACCGAATTCCAGCGCGTCTCGGAACTCTCCGACGATGAATACTCGTTCTGGGTCGAGCACCTGACCGCCCGCCGCAACCGGCTCAAGCTGTAAAGCTGCGGGGAATTTCCCGGCAAAACACTGGCACCGGGGGGCGGCGCCCGACGTAATGTAAGGGTAGGGAGGGAAACCGAAGATCGGCCCTCCCCATCGAGTCGGGAACGGCCGCGACGCCGCGATCGGACCCCCATCGGGGCGACGTCGCGACCCGATCGAGGTGACCACATGTTGACTCACGTGCAGGTCGCGTTCCGTAACATGGAATCCATCCGGCCCCTGGCGGACCGGATCCGCGGCGAGGTCGAGCGCATGGACGACCGCTTCGGCCCGATCCACGCCGGCAGCGTCGTGCTGGACATGCCGCACCGGCGCCACCGGGGCGAGGGGAACCGCTACCACGTCCGCATCGTGATGGAAGTCCCCGGCCGGACGATCGCCGTGACCCGCGACAGCGAGGCGAACGACGGCCATGAAGCCCTGAGTCTCGCCGTCAAGGACGCGCTGGACGAGGCCCGCCGCCGGCTGGAGGCGTACGCGCACAAGGGCCATCGACGCCCGTAGGGCCGCGCCTCGACGTCGGGCTCCCCGGGCCTAATCGGGGGCATCAGGTCGCCCGCCACGCCGCAAGCGGGGCGGTGGCGGGCGGCTGCGCACCCGGCTGCCCATCCCACGCGGTCGTTGGGCTCGGCAATCCGGGCGGGCATCGAGCCTGCGCGCGTCGGCAAGGGGACGGGATCGCACCCCGGCGGGACGTCGCGCCCTTATGCCTTCGCGGCCGGCCGCGTTCATGTGCGGGGGCGGTCGAAAAGGTAGACGATTCCCGAGAAATGGCGATCTCCGGTCGCTGGTTCGTGAAATTTAGATCGATTTAGGATTTTTCATTGCGTCGGACGGTCCTGCACGGTTAGGTTTGGAAATGGGTTGGCTGTGTGAATGCAGCCAAGCCTCGTGTCTGAGGCACAAGTATCCTGCCCGCCTGATAACCAGAGGACATGGACCATGATCGGTACCCCTCGGATCGGCACCCCTCGTCGCATCCGATCGGCCCAGCGTCGGGACCACCATCGATTCCGGATCGACATTGTCGAGACTTTCGAGGAGCGGGTGGTCCCCTCGACGCTCCTCACGTTCGATTCCGACCCCAGCACCCCGTATAACCAGACCTCGACCCCGTCCGAGGTCCCCACCGTCGTGCCGTCGACCTCCCCAGCGAACCGGATCGCCGCCGACGGCGTGGACCGGATCTATGTGAAGTCGGGCAGCGTCATCCCGGGGAACAACTCGTTCCGCATGACGTTCGTGACCAGCGTCGACGTCCCCGTGATCGTGTCGTTCGCGATCTACAAGGTCCAGCCGCCTGAGGACGGCTACAGCCAGAACTACCTGTTCAACCAGACCTTGATGGACGTGCGGACTGTCACCATCAATCCGCCCTGCACGGGCAACTCCACGTCGAGCGTGACCGTCTGCGTGCCGAACGTGCTCGACTGCAATTACCAGGTCGACGCCTTTGTGTCCGGCTATGTGCTCTCGAGCTGCCAGACCCTGTCGAGCGGGCAGGAGGTCGTGACCCAGTTCAACTCGAGCGGCACGCCCCAGAACCCCAGCTACGTCGAATACCCCAATGCGATCATCGGCAGCATCATTTCCGTCGGCTGCGATGACAACGGCGTGTCGAAGGACGTCTGCGACTATCGGAACGGCTGCGCATGGCCGGCCGGCGTGACGCAGCTGGCCATCGGCGACGAGGTCTACAGCAAAGCGAGCCTGGTGGTCTACCTGAACCTGCCCGACTGCCTCTCGCCGCTGGTCCGGGCGACCCAGGACCTGATCGCCGCCAAGCTGAACAAGATCGCCGACAGCGGCTACTCGTCGTACGCCGCCAACCAGGCGGTCGACCGCGCCATCTCGGGCCTTGACCGCTTCTACCAGGTCCAGAACTTCGACCTGTTCGATTTCTGCGATTACATCCGCATCGGCTCGAGCAGCTCCAGCGCCTCCCCGTTGAACGGGTGGGACGGCACGCTCGACGCCTTCAACAAGAAGGATTGAGCGTCGTACCGCCGCCCCGGGGCCCACGCGGCGGGGTTCTCCCCGCCGCGGAGTTCGATGGATGTGTCGGGCCCGGATCCGGTTAGGTTCCGGGCCCGAGTGCTTCCCCCGGGGCTCCGGCGCCTTCCTCCGCCAGCCGCTTGACGTGACGGAGCACTTGCAGGTGGATCCGGCGGATGATGCCGTCGGACCAGATCCGCCAGTAGGCCGACGGCCACATCGCGTGGTTGTACCAGGTGGTCCCCTCCAGCCGGGTCCGGCCGCCGGGCAGCTCGATCAGTCGGAATTCGCCTCGGCGCGAGACCATGTAGTTGTCCAGGTGCGGCGGGTGGATCTCCAGGATCGGGCTCCACTCCTTCATCGGCGGCGGGTTGTGCGCCACCGAGAAGCCCAGCCGATGCGGCTCGTCCCATACCTCGATCGGCTCGACGAACGGGCCGGTGGAGAAGACGCAGTAGCGGATCGCCCCCGGCCCGCTGCCGCGGATCGTGGCGCATTTCGGGTAGGCGATGCCGGTGGAGAAGACCCAGTCGTCGGGCGGGGGGAGCTCGCTGAACGCGACGACGTGCTTCCACACTTCCGACGGCGGCGCGTCCACGTCGATGGTCGTCGTCACCTCGAACAACGGCGGCTTGCGGGGCAGCACCGATTCGGCGCCGATCAGGAGCGGCTGGGCCGCCAGCAGGATCAGGAACGTCCGGGGCGATCGGACCTCGGCCCAGGGCACGAGCTGCACCGCGTAGCCCAGCAGGGCGCCCGTCATCACCAGCGGCAGTGCCAGGGGGGTTAGCAGGATCAGGCAGACGAGCCCCTCGAACGCGAAGATCACCAGGGACAGGAACATCAGGGCGAACCAGCCCAGGCCAACCATCAGGCACTCGCCGACCCGTCGGGGTCGGGGCAGGGCGTAGATCAGGACCGCCAACATCGGCATCACGACGGGCAGGCCGACGAACAGGCCCCACCCGTAACTCTCGAAGAAATTCACGCTGAGGAAGCCCAGCCCCAGGCCGATCGGGATCGTCGCCAGGATCGCGACCAGGCCGCAGGCCCAGTCATTTTCGGGCATCCACCGGCCGATGAGGTTGGGGGAACGCCAGCCGTCGGCGATGAAGTAAGGCTCCTCGACGGCCGTCGGCTTGTCGGTCGGCAGGAACGCCAACCCGGGATCGACGACCGCCCCGGGCGAGGGCGGCCGGCCGGGCAGCAGGGCCGCGATCAGCAGGAAGCACAGGTTGACGGGCAGGGGGGCGAAGAACAATACGACCATCCAGAGTGGCATCCGGGCGTCCCGGAGCCGCTGAACGGTCAGGTTCAGGCCGATGAAGATGAACGGCAAGGCCAGGCCCACCAGGGTCAGGAAGAAGGCCCGATCCTCGGCGTTCAGGTCGGCGATCCCCAGCAGTTCGGCCGGGATCACGTAGCGGCGGAGGGACCAGGGCCGGCCGAACACGAAGTTCGCCACGCTCACATCGAGGGCCAGCTTCACCAGGGTCAGCGAGAAGCCGGCCAGGAAATAAGGCCGACGGCCGATCGTCCCGCCCCAACGGAACGGTTCCATCACCCCGATTCCCATGAGACATCCCCCCTCGGTTCATAAGAAGGTAAGCCCGGTCCGTCCATCCCCCCGGTTCGGACCGCAGCCCTGGCCCGTCCTTAACCCGGCCGGCATCGCCCCGGGCGGGTCCCATCGGGGGCCGCGAGCGGCGGGGACCCGCACATGATGCCGCGTCGGCCGGGCCCGAGCGAGCCTGGTGCCGACCGGTTGGCCCGATCGAGGGCGCCTTGGTCCGCGTCGCCTGGTAAGCTGGGACCCCCGTGATGGCCCCCGTGGCCGGACCGCCCCCCCCCGCCACCCAGGCCAGCCGACCATGACCATGACTTCTCAGGATGCCCCGCCGAAGGCCCGGACGATCGGCAAGGTCATCCTCCGCGAGGTGCTCAACTTCCTCCTGATCGGCATGGGCGTGCTGTCCGCCGGGATGGGGATCGAAGGATTCCTGATGTCCAGCCATTTCATCGATGGCGGCGTGACGGGGATCTCGATGCTCCTGGCGAAGGTCTCGCAGATCTGGGGGCGGGGGATCCCCCTGGCGGTCTTCCTGCCGATGCTCAACCTGCCGTTCATCGCGCTGGGCTACAGGCAGATCGGCCGGGCGTTCGCGATCCGCAGCACCCTGGCGATCGCCGGCCTGGCCGTCGCGCTGGAGGTGGTCCCCTATCCGGACGTGACGCCCGACCGGGTCCTGACGGCCGTCTTCGGCGGATTCTTCCTGGGCGCCGGCATCGGCCTGGCGATCCGCGGCAACGCCGTGCTGGACGGCACCGAGATCGCGGCCCTCCTGATCAGCAAGCGCAGCAGCCTGCTCCGGGTCGGCGACGTGATCCTGGGCGTGAACGTGGCGATCTTCCTGGTGGCGGCGTTCGTGCTGGGGAAGGACGAGGCAATGTTCTCGATCCTGACGTACATCTCCGCGGCCAAGACGCTCGACTTCCTCGTCTACGGCATCGAGCAGTTCACGTCCCTGACGATCATCTCCAAGGATCAAAGCGACGCGATCCGCGGGAGGATCACCCGCGACCTGGGCCGGGGCGTGACGATCTTCCGAGGCGTGGGCGGCCACTCGGGCGAAGATCGGATGATCCTCTACTGCGTCGTCACCCGCCTGGAGATCGGCAAGGTGAAGGCGATCGTCCGCGAGGCCGACCCCGGAGCCTTCGTCATCACCCAGCCCCTGGCCGAGGCCGAGGGGGGAGTGGTGGGCAAGGCGTCGCAGCACTGACGGGGCCGCGTCTCGGGGTAGGGGCTCGCGAACTGGGCCGATTCGGCCGATCCTGATAAGATCGCGGATGGACACAGTGCCCCGGCAGCCGATAGGGGGATCCTCGGCCATGAACCCGACCGCATCGATCCCGGCGGGAATCGAATATCCCGAGACCGATGGGCTGCCGATGGCCGAGAACACCAAGCAGTTCCGCTGGATCGTCACGATCAAGGAGGGGATCCAGTTCCTGTTCCGCGATCGCGACGACGTGTTCGTGGCGGGCGACCTGTTCTGGTACCCGGTCCAGGGCCATCCGGAAATCCGCACGGCGCCGGATACCCTGGTGGTGTTCGGCCGCCCGCCGGGTGATCGAGGCTCGTACAAGCAGTGGGAGGAAGGCGGGATCGCGCCGCAGGTGGTCTTCGAGGTGCTTTCGCCGGGGAACACGGCCCTGGAGATGAGGAACAAGCTGGCGTTTTACGAGCGGTATGGGGTCGTGGAGTATTACCTCTACGACCCGGACGACAACGAGCTGGAAGGGTGGATCCGGGACGGGGCGGAACTGGTGCCGATCGGGCCCATGCCGTTGTGGACGAGTCCCCGGCTGGGGCTCCGCTTCGACTGGGACGAAGGCGGCCTCCGCCTGCTCCGGCCCGATGGCCGCCCGTTGGAAACTTACGAGGAAATCGGCGAACGGGCCGAAACCGAGAGGCAGCGGGCCGAAACGGCCGAGCAGCGGGCCGAAACGGCCGAGCAGCGGGCGACCCGCCTCGCGGAGCGGCTCAGGGCCCTGGGTATCGATCCCGACGCCTGATCCCCGGTTGGGTGGCGAGAGGCCTGGGACGGACGCAACCAACCGCATACAATAGCGATGCCCCGGAGACCCGCCCATGAGCCTGCCCGCCCTCCTCGCGGCGATCGTGCTGGTCGCCGCCGACGACCGCGACCTGCCCGCCTCGGCCCGCGAATTCCTCTCCGATCAGTGCGTTTCCTGCCACGACGCCCGCACCAGGAAGGGCGGCCTCGACCTGTCGTCCCTGAAATTCGACCCCGACGATCGCGCCCTGTCCGCGAAGTGGATCGCCCTCCATGACCGGGTCCGCGACGGCGAGATGCCGCCGAAATCGGCCGGCGACCTCGACCCCGACGAGCGCAGGGCGTTCCTCGGCGCCCTGGGCGAGCCGCTCGCCTCGGCCGACCTCGGCCGGACGAAGGCCGTCGGCCGCTCGGTGTGGCGGCGTCTCAATCGCTATGAGTACGAGAATTCCCTCCGCGACCTGCTCGACGCCCCCTGGCTGCAGGTCCGCGACCAGCTCCCCGAGGATGGCGAGGCGTACCGCTTCAACAAGTCGGGCGAGGCCCTGTCGATCTCGCACGTCCAGATGGCCCGATACCTGGGCGCCGCCGAATACGCCTTCCGCGAGGCCACGGCCAGCCGGGCCGCGAAGCCCGAGTCGAAGACCACGCGCTACTACGCCCGGGAGCAGCCATATCTCATCGGCCACATGAAGTTCGGCCCGTTCAACATGAGCCCCGAACGGGCCACCTTCCCCCTGCTCGACTTCGAAGCCCAGCCCGACGTGATCGCCGAGAAGGTGCCGGTTTCGGTGGGCGAATCCGACCCGGAAACTCGCGAGCGCGAGGCGTTCGGCGTGGTCGCCAGCAGCTACGAGCCGATCGAGCCCCGCTTCAACAAGTTCCGGGCCCCCATGACCGGTCGGTACAAGCTCCGATTCTCGGCCTACTCGTTCTGGGCCGGGCCCGGCAAGAAGCCCCGCTGGTGGGTCCCCGACCGCAACGTCGCCTCGAAGGGGAGGACGGTCGAGCCGGTCACCGTCTCGGCCCAGGCCTCGCCCCTGCCGCAGCGGATGCTCGGCCGATTCGACGTGAACCCCGAGCCGGGCGTCTACGAGATCGAAGCCTGGCTGATCCAGGGCGAAACCATCCTGGTCGACGCCGCCCGTTTGTTCCGATCGAGGCCGTCGGGCTGGCACAACCCGCTCGCCACCGAGGAGGGTTGCCCCGGCGTCGCTTACCGATGGCTGGAAGTCGAAGGGCCGATCTTCGACCGGTGGCCGCCGCAGGGCCACCAGGCCCTGTTCGGCGACCTGCCGCTCCGGGCCGGGCCCAACGGCAAGGCGACGGTCGTTTCCGAGAACCCCGAGGGCGATGCACGCCGATTGTTGGCCTCGTTCCTGGCGAGGGCCTACCGGCATCCCGCCCCCGAGGGCGAGGCCGATCGGTTCCTGCCGGTCGTGAAGGCGGCCCTGGCCGACGGCTCGGGCTTCGCCGAGGCGATGTACGCCGGCTACGCGGCCATCCTCTGCTCGCCCGAATTCGTCGGCCTGGCCGAATCGCCCGGCCGGCTCGACGATCACGCGCTGGCCTCGCGCCTGTCCTACTTCCTCTGGAACTCGCCGCCCGACGGGGAGCTGCGCGGCCTGGCCGACGCGGGCAAGCTGCAAGATCCGGCCGAGCTCCGCAAGCAGGTCGATCGCCTGCTGGATGAGCCCAAATCGCAGCGGTTCCGCGAGGCGTTCCTCGACTACTGGCTCGACCTCCGCAAGATCGGCGTCGCCTCGGCCGACGAGTTCCTCTATCCCGACTACTACCTCGACGACCTGCTGCTCGACTCGGCCCTGGAGGAAACGCGTGCCTACTTCGCCGAGATGATCCGCGCCAACCTGCCGGCCCGCAACGTGGTGGCGTCCGACTTCGCGATGATCAACGACCGCCTGGCCGAGCTGTACGGCCTGCCCCAACCGGGCGGATCGGCCATCCGCAAGGTTCCGCTGCCGCCCGACAGCCCCCGGGGCGGATTGATGACCCAGGCCAGCGTCTTGAAGGTGACCGCCAACGGCGTGACCACATCGCCCGTCCTGCGGGGCGTCTGGATCCAGGAACGGATCATCGGCAAGCCGTTGCCCACGCCGCCGCCGGGCGTGCCGGGCATCGAGCCCGACATCCGCGGCGCCACCACGATCCGCGAGCAACTGGCCAAACATCGGGCTTTACCCGCCTGCGCCGGTTGCCATGCCAAGTCCGATCCTCCCGGATTTGCGCTCGAAAGCTTCGACGTCTTCGGCGGCCGGCGCGACCATTACCGGGCCCTGTCCGATAAAGACTGGAAGCCGGGTTACGGCAAGAACGGCCAGCCGTTCAAGTTCCGCGACGGCCTGCCGGTCGACTGCTCGGGCGACCTGGCCGACGGCCGCAAGTTCGACGACGTCCGCGAATTGAAGCAACTCTTTCTCGCCGACGAGCCGCCAGATCGCCCGCAACCTGCTCAACCAATTGCTCACCTTCGCCACCGGCACCCCGATCCGCTTCGGCGACCGCGACGAGGCCGAGCGGATCCTCGATGCGACCTTGGCCGACGATTACGGGACCCGCTCCCGATCCACGCCCTCGTCCAGAGCGATCTGTTCCGATCGAAATAATCGGTTAAGCTGGAACGCCACCGGATCCGATCCCGCCAGGAACCGAGGTCCCGCCCCCCATGCCCGCCCCCACCATCGCCCGCCGCAAGGCCGTCTCCCGCCGCACCTTCCTCCGAGGGGCCGGCGTGGCCCTGTCGCTTCCCCTGCTCGACGCCATGCGGCCGGCCTTCGCCCGATCGATCGAGCCGGCCCCGCGCCGGATGCTGGCGGTCTGCAACAACCTCGGCGTCCTGCCCGATCAGTTCTTCCCCGAGGGCAACGGCGGCCGCGACTACACGCCATCGCCCTACCTGGAACTGCTATCGGGCTACCGCGACCGGTTCACGGTCTTCAGCGGCATCTCGCACCCCGACGTCGATGGCGGCCACCCGGCCGATAACTGCTTCCTGACCGCCGCCCCGCACCCGGGCAACGCCGGCTTCCGCAACACGATCTCGCTCGACCAGTACGCCGCCGAACGCGTCGGCCACCTGACGCGGTTCCCGTCGCTGACCCTGGGCGTGAACGTCGCCCGCGGCCAGCGGAGCCTGTCATGGACGGGGACCGGGGCCCTGATCCCGTGCGAGGAAAAGGCGTCGGACGTCTTCAAGAAGCTGTTCCTGCAGGGGAGCCCGGAGGAAGTCCGCGCCCAGGTGAAGCGGCTCGACCGCGGCCGGAGCGTGATGGACGCCGTCGCCGGCCAGCTCGGCGACCTCAAGCGCGGCCTGGGCGGCCCCGACCGCGACCGGCTCGACCAGTACCTCTCGGGCGTCCGCGACCTGGAGAAGCGGCTGGAGGCGGCCAAGGAATGGGAAGGCCGCGCCAAGCCGAAGGTCGATGCGGAACCGCCGATCGACCCGGCCGACCCCAAGGCGTACATGGAGAAGGTCCGCATCATGTACGACCTGGCCCGGCTTGCCTTCGAGACCGACTCCACCCGGTTCGTCACCCTGATGCTCGACAGCGTGAACTCGCCGGCGATCGAGGTCGACGGCCACGAGATCAGCGAGGGCTACCACAACCTCTCGCACCACGCCAAGTCGGCCACCAAGCTGGAGCAACTCAAGCAGGTCGACCGCGAGCACATGAAGCTGCTGGCGGGCCTGTTCGGGGCGATGAAGGCCCACCGGGAAGGCGAAGAAACCCTGCTCGACCGCGCCATGGTGCTCTACGGCAGCAACCTGGGGAACGCCAACACCCACGTCACCACCAACCTGCCCGTCATCCTCGCCGGCGGCGGATTCAAGCACGCCGGCCACCTCGCATTCGACACGAGCCGCAACTATCCGCTGCCCAATCTGTACGTGTCGATGCTCCAGCGACTGGGCCTGGAGACCGACCGATTCGCGTCCAGCACGGGGACGATGCGGGGGCTGGAAATCGCCTGAGCGGGCTTCTCGCGGGGAAAGGGCGTCGTACCACCAGGAGATGACGCCTCCTTTGGGGGACCTGATCGGATCCTCGGATCTCGCCTGAGAGGAGCCTCCCCATGATTGCAAACATCTGGCTGTGTGCCTGCATCTCCGCCGCGGCCCAGGGCCAGGATCCGGCCCCCAAGCCCGCGCCCACGCCAACCTCAGCCGCGCCCGCCCCACCTGAGCAACTCCTGCTGGAGGAACTCCGCGAGCAGGCCCGCGAGGACCTCGCCATCTGGGAGGCCCGCGTCAAGGCCCGGACGGCCTGGCTACGCGAGGCGACCAAGCGGCTCGAAACGGCGAGGGTCTGGCGGGATTTGACCGAGAAACAAGTCAAGAACGGCCAGCAAGGCCGGGGCATCCTGCAGCAGTCCGAGTTGGATATCGCCGAACTGGAGGCCCGTCGCGAGCAGAAGTCCGTCGAACTGACCGAGGCCCAGGCCAAGGCATCCCGCCTGAAGCGGCGTCTGGCGATGTTGATGAAGGCCGACAAGTACGAAGTCCTCGGGAACAGCCTGGGCTTCGGCTCCCCCTTCCTGCCCTCCTCGTCCGAGGATCGCATCGCCGACCTGGAGCAGCAACTCGAACGCCTCCGGGCCGAGATGGACGAAACCCGGCAGACTGCGAGGGCCGTCCGCCAGGAGTTGGAACGGCTGGAGCCCGGGAAGAAGGCCCCGGCCGCCAATGTGAGCCCTCGATAATCGCCGGCCAGCCTCGAACCCCCGATACAATGGTGCGTCCGGGCGGCTAGGGAGTCCGCCCTTGGGGGGAGGGTGCGCGGATGCAGACCGCTCAGGTGGCCCGGGTCCTGGAGCAGATGGGGACCTTGATGGAAGTCCGCGGCGAGAACCCGTTCCGGTGCCGGGCCTATCACAACGCCGCCCAGGCGCTCCGCGGGCTCCCCGATGACCTGGCCGAGATGATCGCGCAGGGCCGCTTGAAGGATGTGCCCGGGATCGGCGAGGCGATCCATCAGAAGATCGTCACGCTCGTCACCACCGGGTCGCTCCCCGCGTTCGATGCCCTGAAGTCGGATACCCCCCCGGGACTGGTCGCCCTGCTGCGGGTGCCGGGTTTGGGTCCCAAGAAGATCAAGCAGCTCCACGACGAGTTGAAGATTACCAGCCTGGCCGACCTTCGCCTTGCGGCCGAGTCGGGCAAGATTGCGGGCCTGAAGGGGTTCGGGACGAAGGCCGAGGCGAAGATCAAGGAGGGGATCGCGTTCCTCGAAAAGGCCGGCGACCGGATCTTGCAGAGCACCGCGCGGAGGCTGGCCGAGCCCTTGCTGGCCGCGGTCCGGTCGTCGCCCGGCGTGATCCGGGCCGAGGTTTGCGGCAGCCTCCGGCGTCGGGCTGAGACTTCGGGTGACCTCGACATCGTGTTCGCCTCCGACTCGCCCGCCGACGTGCTCGCAGCGTTCGCGAAGCGGCCCGAGGTCGAGGAAGTCCTCGGGTTGGGCGAGACGAAGGCGAGCGTCCGCGTGGCCGGCGGCGTCCAGTGCGACGTCCGGGGCGTAGCCGAGGTCCAGTATCCGTTCGCCCTGCATTATTTCACCGGATCCAAGGCGCACAACATCGCGATGCGGCGCCGGGCCATCGCCCACGGCTACAAGCTGAGCGAATATGGCCTGGAAGGCCCGGACGGCTGGATCCCCTGCGAGGATGAGGCGGCCCTCTTCGAGGCGCTGGGGCTGTCTTACATCCCTCCCGAACTCCGCGAGGGGATGGACGAGATCGAGCTGGCCGCCGTCGGGCCGCTGCCGAAGCTGGTCGAGACGGCCGACCTGCAGGGGACGTTCCACTGCCACACCGACTGGAGCGACGGGGCCAACACGCTGGAGCAGATGGCCGAGGCGGCCCGGTCGATCGGCCTGAAGTACCTCGGGATCGCCGACCATTCGAGGGCCGCCGCCTATGCGGGGGGCCTGAGCATCGAGCGGGTCCATCAGCAATGGGCGGCGATCGATGCCCTGAACGCCTCGTATGGCGGTTCCTTCCGATTGTTCAAGGGGACCGAGTGCGACATCCTGGCCGACGGCACGCTCGACTTCCCCGACGACGTGCTGGCCGGGTTCGATTACGTCGTGGCGAGCGTGCATTCGGGGTTCCAGATGGGTGTCGAGGAGATGACGGCCCGGATCGTGCGGGCGGTCCGGCATCCGCTCGTGACGATGCTGGGCCATGCTAGCGGCCGGCTGCTGCTGGCGAGGGATTCGTACGCGGTCGACCTGGACGCGGTGATCGACGCGGCGGCCGGGTCGGGTACGCTGATCGAGATCAACGCCAGCCCATACCGGCTCGACCTGGACTGGGAGCATTGCCGGAAGGCGAAGGCGCAGGGCGTCGGCCTGGTGATCAACCCCGACGCCCACTCGACCGGCGGCCTGGCCGACCTCGATTACGGCGTCGGCGTGGCCCGTCGGGCCGGCCTGGGGGCACGGGACGTCTTCAATACGAGGTCGCCGGACGCGGTCGCCTCGGCGCTGCGGGGGAAGGCCCGCCGTTGATGAGCGGGGGCATCGCGGGGGTTCGGCCGATTCGGGCGGACTTGCGGGGTTTCGGGGGGCCCCTATAATACGGATGTCGCACGAACCGCCCCGGGATTTGCGTCCCGGGAAGGTGGCATTCATCCGATTTTGCGTCCGATCCCGCGATCGTGGCCGTAATCGATCCGACCCAGCCCGACATCATCCGCCCCGAGGATCCGTCGCCATGTCCTCATCCCCGGCCCCCGACACCCGGCGGAAGTACTTCACCGTCGAGGACGCGAATAAGGCCCTGCCCCTGGTCCGCGTGATCGTCCAGGATATTGTGGAACAATATCAAAAGGTCGCTGATCTGAAACAAAGGTTAGGCGCGGTCACGCGTACCCACGAGCGGGACCGCCGCCGCCGGCAGGAGCAGGACGTCTACGCCGAGGAACTGGCCCAGACCGGGGCCACGCTGGAGGCGGAGGAGACCACGCTCCGCGGCTTCCTGGACGAGCTCGACCGCCTGGGGGTCGAGCTGAAGGGGGCCGACGGCCTCTGCGACTTCCCGGCCCGCATGGAGGGCCGCGACGTCTACCTCTGCTGGCGGTTGGGCGAGGCCGAGGTGCGGTACTGGCACGACATCGACGCCGGCTTCGCCGGCCGGAAGCCGATCGGGGCCGATGTGACGGCCGGCCGCGACCGCAACTGATTGAGGCGAATCGGACAAAATCCAGGGCCGGGAACCCTCCTTGGTCGGAAGGTTCCCGGCCCTCTTGTAGCCCTAGCGCGAGCCGGCCGGGCGGGTTTGGTCGGTCCGCAGGTGCCCCTTGTAGGCATCGTCCCCTGGTCGCTCGCCTTCGGGGCCGAACGGGTAGGGGCATGCCATTCCACGGCATCGGCCCGACATCGTCGCTGGCGGCGGTGAATGGGTCGGCATCCTTGCAGTAGCCCCAGGCCCGCAGCACGAACCGGCGGGTCCAGCCCTCTCGGGAGTGCGGGTGCGTCGGCCTCGGCGAACTCCAGGGCCAGCTCGTCGCCTGGCCCGACGAGGCAGAGGTGGTCGTCGTCCTCCCGGATCAGTCCCAGGACGTCGCCGTGGCGGGTCAGGTTGCCGCGGAACCGGGCGAGCGGGGCCGGGTCGATCGACTCGTAATCATAGAGCAACGGCAGGCGGCCGTCGGGCGAGACCTCGCGGAGGTAGCCCCGATAGGAGAGGTCGGCACGGCCGGGAGAAAGCGTGGTGACTCGGGCCTTCCCCGAGGGTTCCAGCGCGGCGATGAACGCCCGGTCCCAGTAGAGTTCCATGTTGGTGCGGAGCCTCAGCACGCACCGGGGCCCGCCCAGCTTGCCGGTCAGTTCCAGGGTGGTGAGCCGGGGCAGGCCGGCGGGATAGCCGGGGTCGGCCTCGAGGAGTTCCCAGGTGCCGTCGTCCCGGAGGCGTTCCAGGACGGGCGGCTTGAGCGAATATCCGGCCGTCGATGCGGCGTAGTTCGTCTGCGAATAGGGGTATTCGACCCAACCTGCCAGGGCCAGCACGAGTCGATCGTCGGGCCCGAATCGGCTCAATCGGTCGCCGAAGTCGAGGACGATTCCGTGCTCGTCGGCATAGCCGATCCAGCCGTTCTTGCGCGGGAAATCGTCGACGGCGAGGCGGTCGAATCGGGCCAGTCGGTCGAGGACGTCCCAGCCTTTCAGGTCGGTCGCGGCGGCCGGGGAAATCTCGCGATCCCAGGCGAGCAGCTTGCCGCTGGGCCGGTTGCCGCCGGGTGCGAATCGTTCGTCGGGGGCGGCTTCGAGGCCGGGCGGGGTGTCGATGACATCCAGGACGAGGCGATCGAGGTAGGCGATCTCGTCCATCGGTTCGGCGATGCGGAGGTGGTAGACGCCCCCGGAGGCCTTCAGTTGGCCGGGGTTGATGAGGACGGCCTCGTCGCGGTCGGGCTCGGAATAGACGCCCGGCTCGACCAGGTAACCGAGTCCGCCGCCGCCGAGGAAGTCGCCGATGCAGGCGAAGCGGCTGCCGTCCCAGGTGAACAGGACGGGGCAACTGCCGGTCTTGCGGTTGTTCTCGGCCAGGGCCAGGACCTGGCCGGCCGGCACGTTGAGCTCGGCCTGCATCACGCCGTCGGGCCAGGTCAGCTCCAGCAGTGGGATCGATTTCGCCGGGCCCAGCCCCAGGACGAACGGCCCGGCCGATTGCGCGGGGCCGGAGGCGGGTGTGGTCAGTTCGAACGGCGATGAGAAACCCTTGCCGACCAGGGCGAGCTTGGTGCCCAGCCCCTGGGGATTGGTCCGCATGTGGTCGAAGCTGTTCTTCCAGCGGCCCGACAACTCGACGGCCAGCCAGTTCGCGCCGTTGCCCGGGTTCCGGGCGAGCGTCGGGCCCTGGCCTTCGCCGAATCGGAGCAGGTCGGGCAGGGGGTCGCCGATCAGGTCGGCCAGCAGGAAGCCGGCGGAAGGGGCCTTCTCGACCAGCGGCAGGGGCGTTCCCCGGCCCGATCGGAGCCATTCCACACCGCCGGGCGAAACGCCGGCCAGGTCGAGCGAGCCGTCCAGGTCGAGGTCGGCGGTGACGGCGGCGTTCCAGCCCCGGGCGGCGTTCTCCCGCGGCGCGAACCGGATCACGGCCTCGCCCGATTCGGATCGACGGGAGCCGTTGAGCAGGGCGACGAGCGGCCCGTTAGCGTCGGCCGCGACCAGGTCGGAGAGGCCATCGCCATCGAGGTCGGTGGCGAGCAGGCCCGAGGTTCGCGGGGGCAGGGGGATGGTCGCCTCGATGGCCCGGCGGAACCGGCCCAGGCGGTCGTTGAGCACGACGCTCGGCGGCTTGTCGTCGGCGGTCAGGACGAGGTCGAGGTCGCGGTCGGCATCGACGTCGAGGGCCGCCACGCCGGTGTGGGCACCCTCGCCGCCGAGCAATTCGTCGGCGCCGGGCCAGGGCTGGAACGCGAGGCTCAGGCCGGCCTCGCCGGGCATCTCGGACGTCCCGGTGGCGATCGGTACGCGGTTCTTGATGGGCGTCAGCCTGTTGGAAGACGACGGCTGGCCGTCGTTGCGGAAGGCCGCGTTGGCGACGCCGCCGGGCTCCACGGCCTCGCCTTCGAGTCGCCCGAAGGCGGTCGCGTAAAGGTCGAGGTCGCCGTCCTGGTCCAGGTCGAGCCATCGGGCCGAGATCACGGCGACGCCGGGCAGCCCGGTGCCGGTCGCCTCGGTCACGTCCTCGAAGGACTTACCGCCCCGGTTCCGCAGCAATGTGCAGCCATCCAGGCCGGTCAAATAGAGGTCGAGGAAGCCGTCGGCGTCGAAGTCGCCGGCGGCCACACCCAGGCTGGCGGGGTGCTTGTCCAGGCCGAACTCGGCCCCGACCTCGTCGAAGCGGCCTTCCCCCCGGTTGCGGAGCAAGGCGTCGCGGAGGCCCCCCGGCCCGACGATCGCGGCGGCCAGGTAGGCGTCCTGTTTGCCGTCGCCGTCCAGGTCGAAGCCTGCGGCCGCCGCGCCGAACCGCTCGCGGAGCGGGGCCAGGGCCGGGGCGAGCTTGCGGACGTCCTCGGCCGTGGCCCACCGGACGCCGTCGGCCAGCTTCACGTCGCACGGGGCCGGCTCGAACCGGGGCGGTTGGGCCCGGGCCCGGTCGGGGGCGGGCGGCTCGGGGCCGAGCAGGCGGGCATGGGGGCCCATCTCGCCGTAGACGTTGCCGCCCGGCTCGCCGACGCCCGTGGGGTTGTCCTGCTTGATCAGGAGCTTGAACCGGCCTTCCATCGCCTTCTGGCGGGCCAGGAATTCGGGCGCGTTCCTCGGGGGTCTTCGCCTGCGAGGCGGCCCAGCCGAGGGCCTGGAACATCGCGTAACACGCCGGCGTCAGGTTGGGCTCGCGTTGCAGGGCCTTGCCGTACAGCTCCACGAGCTGGCCCGACTGCTTGAGGGTGGCCCGCATGCCGGGGCGTTCGGGGTCGGTCAGGGTGGCGGCGTAACGGAACCAGGCGTGGGCGTCGCCGGGGTCGGCCCGGGTGACGATGCCGAAATCCTCATGGGCGGGGTCGAGCTCGCCCAGGTATTGGAGGACGACGGCCCGGCAGTAACGGGCGGTGAGGTTGTTCGGGTCGCCCTGGAGCACCTCGCCGAGCAGGTCGAGCGACTCGGCGAAGTTATCCTTCGAGACGTCGCCGCCGGCCTTCTTGGCCTCCTCCGACTTCACGCCGACGTCGTTCAGCAGGGCGATCGCCAGATTGACCTTGCCGGGCACCCACCCCGGGGCCAGTTCTCGGACCTTGCGGAAGGCTTCCGAAGCGGCCCCGTAGCGATACTGCTGCATGGCGCCGAGGCCCTCGTAGTGGGCCTTCAGCACCTCGTCGAGGACCTTGGGAGGGATGGCGTCCGCGGGGGCATCGGCCGTCTCCGGCCCGGGCCGGGTCCCCGGGCCGTTGCACTGGCAGCCGGCGATCGGCAGGAGCGCGGCCGCCGTCGCGACGACGGCAAGGCGCGCCCAGGAAAATCGAGTCATGAGTAAAGCCCTGCCGATGGGCCCCGCCATCCCGTCGGGTGGGAAGGAACCGGATCAGGACGCACGATCGTCGCCGCGGAAGATGGGGCGGGAATAGAGCCCATGATACGCCTCGGCGCGGATGTGTCCAAGCAGGTCATGGCCCCGGCGGCGGGACCGTTCCTGGCGGAGTGCGGCCAGATCGACCGGCCCGACGACGATCTTCGGGCCCGGGCCGGGGTCGGCCTGGGCCAGGATCCGGCCGTCGAAATCGACGATCATGCTGCCGCCCGGCCAGGAGAACGGCGGGTAGTTCGCCAACGAGGCCCCCTGGTTGCAGGCGACGACGCAGGCCACGTTCTCGGCGGCGCGGGCCCGGTTGAACAGGGTCCACCAGTCCATCGGCGGCGTCGCGCCCCAGGGGTCCATGTAGGCCGAGACCCGGATCAGGACCTCGGCGCCGCCCAGGGCCAGGGCGCGGATCGCCTCGGGGAAGAGCCAGTCGTAGCAGATCGCCGCGCCCAGGTTGCCGATCTCGGTCTCGACCACCGGGAAGAGCGGCTCGTCGTACCCCTTCGACAACAGGTCGTGCGGGCTGGCGTGGACCTCCCAGGGGAGCCACGGGTTGACCTTCCGATAGCGGGCGAGGAGGCCGTCGGGGCCGATCAGGCAGGTGGTGTTGAACACCACGCCGGGCCATTTCGGGTCGCGTTCCAGGAAGGTGCCGGTCTGGATGTAGATGCCGTGCTGGCGGGCCCTGGCGTGGTAGCGGTCGGTCTGCTCGTTGGGGATCGGCACGGCCAGGCGGTCGGACAGCTCCTCGGCCGTCTCATAGATCGGCGCCGCGTGGGCGAACTCGGGGAAGACGACCAGCTTGACGTCGAAGAACGGGGCGTAGCCGACGACCGCCTGATCGACCATCGCCAGGAGGTCGGAGACCCGGCCGGGCAACTCTCCACGATCCCTGGGGCAGGGTAGGTCGGTCTGGCAGCAGGCGGCGTAATAGCGCATGGGCAGATTCAGGGGCCGTTCGGGCGGCCGGGCGTGATCCCCAGCCGGGTCAAGTCGGCTCCGACCTGGGGCGGGGCCAGGACGTTCCACTCGGCCGGGTTGAGTTCGCCCGGCCGGATCCGGGCCGTCCCCAGCCGGACGACCGGTTGTTTGTCCGCCTTCGCCCGGGCGATGGCGTTCAGGACGTGGATCGGCCCCCAAAAGCGTTGCCAGCGGGGGAGGAAATCGCCCTTCGGCGCCGGCGGGGGTCCGGCGGTCGCGACCACGTCGTTGGTCATCTCGTAGGCATCGCCGATCGACTGCCACGCGAACGCCCCGAGCGCCAGCGATTCGGGGTCGCCGGTGCGGACCATCGAGCCGGTCCGGGGCGCATTGGCGTTGCCACGCTGGAAGATGTCGAGGAAGGCGTTCTTGCGGCTCCAGATCAGCCAGGGGCGGTCGGGACCGGGGCGGGCCCCCGTCCATTTCGCGGGGCCGACGACCGCCCTTTCGGCCGCGACGGTGCATCGCTCCAGGAGCAGGTCGGCCTCGAATCGGTCGCGCCGGACCGCCTCGGGACGGAGCGTGAACGCGGTCCCTTCGCAGGCGATCGCGCAGTTCGTCAGGCTCAGAGCGCCCCGCCCCAGTTCGGCGGCGATGGCGTCGCCGGGGCCCATCAACAGGGTGTCGGCTAGTCGGCAGATCGGCCGGTCGGCATTGGGCAGGCGGCGGATCGGCCGGGCGGGGAAGTCGCGGGTCGTCGCCGAGCGGAACAGGATCAAGGGCCGGCCGCCGCCCCCTTCCTTGCCGTCGAGTTGGCAGCGGTCGAGCACCAGGTGGCCCGCCTCGACCCGGACCAGCAGGTCGGTCCCCGAGGAGGCGGAGCGGGCCAGGCGGACGCCGGACAGGATCAGGTCGGCGTCCCGCGCGTCGATCAGGGCCTCGGCCGAGGCCCGGGCCCGCGGCACCCACGTGAGGGGCACGATGCCTGGCCCGGCCGGCGGCGGATCGACGACGATTTCCAGCGAAGTACCGGGATCGAGCCGGATCGGCGTCAGCTCGCGCCGGCCGGTCCCCGACGCGTGGACCCGAACGAATTTCGCCCCTTCAGGGAGCGACTCGCGCAGGAACTTGCCCAGGTCGCCGTTCCAGGGGGCCTTCTGGGCGTCGAAGTCCAGCTCCACGAGGCCGGAGATCGGCTTGCCCGCCGCCGTTGGCGTGAACGCGGGGCCGGACGGGTTGGGCAGGAGCTCGGCAATTGCCGGCTTCGGATACTCGTCGAAAGTGCGTTCCATCAGCCGGGGCGTGGGGATGGCGACGCGATCGAGCGTCGGCGACGCCGACGGCAGCCATCCGGCCAGGTCGCTCGGCAGCAGTTGCTCGACCGCCCTGGGCAGCTTCGCGGGCGAACTTTCGACGCTCCGTGGCTCGAAGTCGGGCCAGGCCGAGCGAGCCTGCGAGGCGTCGGCGACCCGGGTGACCTTGCGGGGGCCCGCCGTCATCCAGCCCGACCAGCCGACGAAGCCGGTTTGATCACCCTCGACGACTAACGGGGCTTCGTCGTCCCGGATCCAGAATGGTGTAGCGACGTCCCCCCCTTCCAAACGGCCGACGGTCGAGCCGAGCAGCCTCACCGTGAACGGGGCCGAGCCGGCGCGGTTGGAGACGTCCAGGTCCAGCAGCGGGCCGGTCGAGGCGGTGACGGACCGCAGCAGGCCGATCGATCGGGGCTCGGCGGCGCTCGGGGCCGTTCCGGCGCTGGCCAAAGCGATCGGGCCGCCGTCGGCCACCAGCAAGGAACGCTCGGCATGGATCGCGGCCCCCGCGCCGACCAGGCGGAAGATCGAGGCCGAGGACGCCCGGACGAAGCACCCTTCCAGGCGGATCGACGACCCCCGGGGGCCCTTCTCGGGCTCGTCGACGGAGAAGACGTGGTAGGGATGCCCCTGGGCCCCGATCACGGTCAGCGAGCAATCGCGGAGCGTGAGCGAGCCCCCCTGGAGTTGGAAGAGCGTCGTCTGGGCCTTTCCCATCGATCGGACCCGCACCACGATGTCGAGCCCTTCCAGCGTCAACGCATTGCCCTGGAGGGCGATCGAGCCGGCCTGCTCCTTGAGGAACTCGGTCGAGGGGGGCTCGACGACGAGAATTGGCCGGAACCCGGGCCTGGCCCGGATCAAGCGGTTCTTCCCGGGGATGCGGAGGTCGGGCTCGAAGAACGGGCCGTTGTCGGCCAACTCCACGACCGCGTTCAGGTCGTCGAGCGCCCCCCGGAGCCGGGACGCCGACTCGTCCGACCCCTCCACCGGCCCGGCCCGTCGGACCGGGTGGACCGATCCGACGCCCCCCGCCCGGGCGGGGGTGCGAACTTCGCCAGCCAGTTTCCGGGCAAGTCCGGTTCGGCCGCGGGCCGGCCCTCGACCTCGGCCGGCTCGACCCAGGGCGTCGCCCGGGGCGGGGGTGGTGCGCCCGTTCCTTGGCGATGGCCGTGGCCGGCGGCGACGTGTTGGTCGCCGAGTCGCCCGGGTTCGGCCCGGGCCCGGCGATCGTCTCGCCGCCCTCCCCGCCTTCGCCCCCGCCCGTCGCGGGGCCTTGCGCCTGGCGGACCGCGAAGAGGGCGAACGCCAACAGGGCCGTCCCGAGCACGCCGCCGATCACCCAGCCCCAGGGGCCCCGGCCTTCATCCTCGGGTTGCGGGGCGGTGTGCCAGGAAGGGGCCACCGGATGGGCCGGTTCAAGGTCGAACGAATCCGGCGGCGCCAGGACGATGTCATCGGGATCGGGCGGGAGGGCTGGGCGGCGCCGGATGGCCGACGAGCCGGGCCGAGGGGCCTCGGCGGCCACATCCTCGGGCGCTCAAGGCGGCGAGCCGCCGAGAGGTTGATCGGCTCGGCCATGGGCTCGGCCCGGACGGTGCCGTCGGCTTCCGGGGCGGGTCGTCGGTTGGGACCGGGGCGAATTGTCGTCCTCGTCGATCAGGGCGAGCGGGGGCGGGCCGGCCGGGCCCGGGAGCATCGGCATCGGCCGGTCGCCTTCGATCGGGATCAGGCCGATGTCGTGGTCCGGTTCGTCGTCGATCAGGGCCTGGGGCGGGGCCGCGGGGGTGCCGTCGGGTTCCTCGTCGTCGATCAGGGCCGCGAGCGGCTCGGCGGGTTGGGGCGAATCGGTCGGAACGCCGAGTTCGTCGATCGCGGCGAGCAGCTCGTCATAATCCTGGAATCGCCGTTCGAGCGCTTGGCCATCATCCGACGAACCAGGCGGGAGAGGCCCTCCGGTACCTCCGGGCGGAACTGGCGGGCGTCGGGCGGTGGCGTGGTCGCGTGCCGCCGGAGCTTGTCCGCGATGTCGCCCCCCGCGTAGGGCGGGGCGCCGGTCAGGACGTAGAAGATCGTGCAGCCCAACGAGTAGATGTCGCTGCGGACGCCCGTAGGCGGCTGTCGCGGGCCTGCTCCGCCATGTAATCGACGGTGCCTACCGTGGTGCCGTCGCGGGTGACCCGCTCGTCCTCATCGTCGGCCTGCAGGGCCAGGCCCAGGTCGATGATTTTGACGGTGCCGTCGCGGCCCAGGAGCAGGTTCGCCGGCTTGATGTCCCGGTGGATCAGCCCCCGGGCCGCCGCGTACCGGAGGGCCAACGCCACCTGGCGGATGACCTGGATGGCCTTCTCGGCGGGCAGGGGCCCATGCTCCTGCACGTGATCGTGCAGGTCGCTGCCGTCGACGTATTCGAGCGTGAGGTAATGACGGCCCTTGTCGAAGCCCCGGTCGTAGATGGCGACGATGTTGGGGTGTTCGAGGGCCTCGACGCTCTTGGCCTCGCGGAGGAAGCGCTGGAGCATCGACGACTTCTTGGCCAAGGTCTTGGGCAGGATCTTCAGGGCGACCTGGTGTCCGCTCTGCTTGTGGGCGGCCCGGAAGACCGAGCCATGCCGCCCGTGCCCAGGGGGGCCAGGAGCCGATAGGATCCGATCTCCCGGATGAGATCCGGGCCGGTATCGGCGGCGTCCCCCGACATGCACTCCCCCCGCCCGTCGGGGCCGATTCGACCCGAGGCCTCGCCCAACACATGGGCATTGCCTATTCTAGGCCGGCCCGGCACCCCCGGGGAACCGCATCCGCCCGGAATCGATCCCCGGCGACGCCGGGGGGGCTCAAGCCTGGATCAGGTCCCAGTAGAAATCGAGCGTCCAACGGGCGATGCTGGGCCAGCCGAAGTAATGCTCGACCCGCTCCCTGGACCGCACGCCCATCGTTCGGAGGTGCTCGGGGTCGTCGAGCAGCCGGTTGATCGCCGAGGCCAGGTCTCGGGCGAACCGGCCGGGGTCGCGGGGCTCGAAGTCGGCGGGCCCGGCCGTCTCGAACGGCACGAGGAGGCCGGTCCGATCGGGCACGACGACTTCCTTGATGCCGCCCACCGCCGAGGCGACCACCGGCGTGCCGCAGGCCATCGCCTCCAGGTTGATGATGCCGAATGGCTCGTAGACCGACGGGCAGACGAAGAGGGCCGCCTGCGAATAGAGGGCGATGATATCGTCCTTGGGGACCATCTTTGCGATCCAGCGGATCGGGTTGGTCGATTCGCCCCGGGCCACGGCGATGGCCTGCTCCATCTCCCGGCCGATCTCCTCGGTGTCGGGTGCCCCCGCGCAGAGCACCACCTGCACGCCGGGCCGGATCCCCTTGATCGCGCGGACCAGGTGGATGATCCCCTTCTGGCGGGTGATCCGGCCGACGAACAGGATATAAGGCTGGGCCGGGTCGATTTCGTACCGGGCCAGGACCGCCGGATCGGGCTTCGGCCGGTACTGGTCGAGGTCGATCCCGTTGTGGATGACCCGGATCTTACCCTCGGGGACGCCGTAGAGGTCGCGGACGTCCAGTCGCATCGACTCGGAGACGGCGATCACGCCGTCGGCGTTCTGGTAGGCGGTCCGCTCGACCCACGAGCTGGCCTGGTATGCGGTCCCGAGCTGCTCCACCTTCCAGGGCCGGTGCGGTTCCAGGGAATGGGTGGTGAGCACCAGCTTGGCCCCGGTCAGCTGCTTGATCAGGCAGCCGGCCAGGTGGGTATACCAGGTGTGGCAGTGGACGATGTCCACGCCGGCCAGGCCGCCCGCCATCATCAGGTTGCGCAGCAGGGTATCGAGGAATTTGGCGTGTCGCGGGTCCTGCGCCGGCAAGGCCAGTTCGGGTCGGATCCCGCGGACCTTGGGGTTGCCTTCGTCGGCCTGCTGGTCGCCGAAGCAGAGGACCTCGATCTCGTGATGTCCCTGCTCGACCCGGGCCAGCTCGCGCGTCAGGTATTCGACGTGGACCCCGGCGCCGCCGTAGATGTGGGGCGGATATTCGTTGGTCAGGATGGCGATGCGCATGGGGTAGACCTCGCACGCGGGGCGGTCAGGACCTCGACCCGTCGGCGACCGCTTCGTTCCCATGCGCGGGCCGTCCCGGGAGGGCCTTCCCAACCCGAACCATAATCGGGCGGGATCCGCCCGCCAGCCCCCGGCGCCCCGGCCCGCGCGAATTCCGGCCACGTATGACCAGCTCCGGGGCGAAGGCCTTGCTCTTCGCCCCGGAGCCATCGGACCGATTCGGCGACCGCCGGCTCAGTAGGAGTCGGACGAGAGGGTTTCTTCGCCGTTGCGGGTGCCGAGCGACATCCAGGTGTTCTGCGCGACGGAGTCCTTGACGAATCGGACCGAGCCGTCGCCGAACAGGACGTTCACGCCGCCCGCGTGGGCGCTGGAGGGGCTGAACAGGTGGCCGAAGTCGGCGCCGCAACCGGAACTGCAGTCCCACCGGCAGGCGGAAGCCTGGAAGCGCTGCATGTTGGGGGTGATGATGATGTTGGTCAGGCTGAGGCCGGGCGACCCGGTCTGCCAACGGGCGCCCCGGTTCGAGTTGCCGCCGGGGGAGGTTACCATCGCCTGGATGCAGGCGTCGGCGTTGGACATGACCACCGCCAGGTTGGTGCGGGCATCGGCCAGGCTCCAGCCGCCGCTGGGGTTGAGGCCCGACATCATCCTGCGGAACTTCTTGGTCAGGATATTATAGTCGCCGCAGAGGCCCTCGACATAGGCGATCGTGCTGGAACTGCCGTCGGTCAGGTCGCGGAGGCCATACGAGGTGTTCTCCGGGCAGAAGACGCCGTTGGTCCGCGAGGCCCACACGTCGGTGCCGGTGCCGAACGAGCCGTGGTAGCTGTTGAAGTGGTCCTTGCCGATGTTCGTGTCCGAGGGGCACATGAAGGCATCGACCTTCAGGTTCCACACGGTGGCGTTCAGGACCGCTCCGTCGGCATACCAGATGCACCAGTTGAAGTTACAGGCGTTGTAGATCTGCGTCTGTTCCAGGTAGGGTAGCATCATCGCCTGGGCGCTGAAGGTACCCCACGAGGTCTGGGACGGATTGCCGCCGTTCCAGTTCTCGGCGGCGATGGCATTCCCCATCGGGAACGTGCCGACGGCACTGTGATAATTGTGCAGGGCCAACCCCATCTGCTTGAGGTTGTTGGTGCACTGGATGCGGCGGGCGGCCTCGCGTGCCTGCTGCACGGCCGGCAGCAGCAGCGCGATCAGCACGCCGATGATGGCGATCACCACCAAGAGCTCGATGAGGGTGAAACCGCGACGTCGGGCACGACTCATGGACGACTCCTCGAATGGGCGGAAAAATGATAGGTGTGGGTAGCGACTTGCGGGGATGAGGGGAATCGATCGCAGCCAGGGACGGCCTCACGGGCGGGGGGACGCCCCGCCGGGGATGGGTGCGCCCCCGTCGCCGGCGGCCTTGCCGCCCGACTTCTTTTTCTTCTGCTGCTTGGTCTTCATGAAGTCCTCAACCGCCTTGATTCCCGCATCATTGGCGGACTTGGCGGCCGGCGACATCTGGCCCTCCGAGACGCCCGAGCCGCCGCAGCCGGCGATCGGCGCCAGGGCCGCGAAGGCGAAGGCAAGGAGGAAGCGAGGTAGCGTTCGAGTTGGGCGCATGGACTTGCTCGCTCGCGTGAAAGCGTGCGCGGGCGGAATTCGGATTAAATGGCGCACGATGACCCGGAAATTGGACCCCCGCGGCGGGGACCAGGAACGGAATTATGCTTGTCGTGGGAAATCGGCGAGGAGGAATGGAGGGAATTTCGCCGATCTCGCGAGAGAGTGAAGCAATTTTGGATCCGATGTCAACGGGCAAGTGGAGGTCGGTATCCAAAAATGCCACACCTGCCGCGTGGCTTCACCAAACCCCGGACAAATCGACCGTTCTCCCTCGATTTCGCGGGCCCAGGCCCGCTGGCTTATCGCTCGCATAACTCCCCCTTTTGGCGGGTGATCGCGTTCCCTGGACACCGTTTCGTAGGGCCGTTCCCCGGGCCCCGGTCGCCCGACGGGAGGCGATGGCCTGGGGTTGACTTTTTTTGGACGGCCTGAAGCGCCGGCGCGGGACTTGCTTGGGGTGTCGGGCGCGGGTCGGCCGCATCCGATGCGATGCGGCCGGGGCGTTGCGGGATCCGTTTCGCGGATTCACCCCGGAATGACTACTTCGGACAGAGGAGATGGGACCATGATCCGGTGGGCAATCATTTTCGCGGTCCTCGCGCTGGTCGCGGGGGTCCTGGGCTTCGGCGGCATGGCGGGAGACTTCGCGTTCATCGCGAAGATCTTGCTGATGGTGTTCGCCGTCCTGTTCGTGGTCTCCCTCATCCTGGGGAGGAGAGTCGTCGACACCGGCCTCTAGCCCCCCGGGCCGGTGCCCGCGGCGGATCCGGCGAGTCCACGGCCCGGGGTGATTCGGAGGGGCGCGACGACGGCATCGGCCTGACCCATCGGTGGTCCCGCCGCAATGCCTGGCGCCGGCTCATGGTTGTTGGATCCAGGAAGCCGCGACGCGCTCGGTGAGGCCACCGAGCCGGTCGCGGCCCGCCCCGGTGGCCCCGGGCATTCATCGTGAAGCCTCAACGGCGAAGGACCTTTCTCCATGCCGGCCAGGACGTCGAAGACACTTATCCAGGGCGCGGAAGTGCGGACCCTCGTCGGGTTCGCGATCGTCGCCTTCCTCTACTTCACCGGCGAGGTTTTCAAGCCGCTGGCGATGGCGATCCTGCTGGCCTTCGCCCTGTATCCGATCGCGCGACGCCTGGAGAAACTGGGGCTACCCCGCGCAGCATCGATCGCGATGACCCTGCTGATGGTCCTGGGCCTGATCGCAGGAGTTGGCTACGGCGTGACGAAGCAGTTGGCGAGCCTGGCGGCGGGCATCCCGCAATATCAGGGGAATATCGAGGCGAAGCTCAGGACCGTGTTCAATCTGGGGGCCGATACCAGCTCGACGAGCAGCCGCCTGAGCGCCATGATCCACGAGATGACGGACAGGCTGGGACAGCAAGTCCAGGATCCGGAACAGTCCGAGGAGCCATCGACCGCCGAGGAGAAGGCGGCGACGGCCCCGGTCAAGGTGCAGGTCGTCGAGGAACCATCATTCCAGGAGCGCGCACGCACGTCCGTCGGCCCGTATCTGGAGGCCCTCGGCATCTTCAGCTTCGTGCTGATCCTGGTGATGTTCATGCTGATGAGGCGGGAAGACCTGCGCGACCGTATCGTTGCCCTGTTCGGCCACCGCCATATCGGCCTGACGACGCGGACGATGGAGGAGATCAGCAATCGGCTGACGCGTTACCTCGCCACATTCATCCTGGTCAATTCGAGCTATGGCCTGGTAATCGGCGTGGGCCTGAGCTGGATCGGCGTCCCCTATTCGGTTCTCTGGGGCTTCCTGGCGGCGTTCCTGCGGTTCATCCCCTATGTGGGCCCTGCCACTGCCTTCGCCATGCCCACCATCTTCTCGGCCGCCTTCTTCCCGGGCTGGCGGGAGGTCGTGGAGGTCCTTGCCCTCTTCGGCGTCGTGGAAGTTGTGCTCAATAGCTTCCTGGAACCGGTGGTCTACGGCAAGACGACGGGGACTTCGGCCCTGGGGCTGCTGATCGCCGCGATGTTCTGGACCTGGCTTTGGGGGGTCGTCGGCCTGTTCCTGGCCACTCCGCTGACGGTCTGCCTGGCCGTGATCGGCAAGTATGTGCCGAGCCTGCGATTCTTCGCCACCCTGCTGGGGGAGGAGGTCGAGCTACGGCCTCACCTGCGCTTCTACCAGCGGATCGTGGCCCTCGACCGGGTCGGTGCGACGGCCGTGGTCACGGCCGAATTGAAACAACATACGCCCCTGGAAGTGTTCGATTCGATGCTCTTGCCCGCCCTTGCCCGGGGCGAGCAGGACTCCGAGCGGGGGGCGCTCGATGAGGGGGAGCGGGCCCTGCTGCTCCACGTCACGACCGACATCCTCGACGGGCTCGACCGATCGGCGGGGGAGCGCCCGCCGGCTGCAAGCACCCTCGTGGGCCTGGCCGCCGACCCATTCGATATGCTGGCCTTGCGGATGCTGGGATATGGCCTCCGCGAATCGGGCGTCGAGATGATCGTTCTGGCGGACGCCGATTCCCCCTGGAAGTTTCGCGAGAAGCTCGTGGAACTGAAGCCGTCGGCGGTCGCAATCTCGCAGTTCCCTGCCGGCGATCCGGCCGGCGCCCGCTACCTGGTCCGCCGGCTTAAGGCGCAGCTCAGCGGCGTGACGCCGATCGTGGTGGGGTACTGGAGGCGCGGGAAGTCCGCCGAATCTCGCCGGCTCCTCGACGCCGGGGCCGCGGCGGTGGTCCCCTCGATCCAGGAGGCCCGCGATCGATCCTTGCGGATCCTGTCCCCGGCCGAGATCGAACGGCCCGAGGCCGCGCCGCTGCCGGCCTAAGGCCGCGCCGCTGCCGGCCTGAGGCCGGCGGCGTCAGTCGGGTTCGGACGGCGAGGAGGGATCCAGCGAGCGGAGCAACTTGAGGATATTCACCGGCTTGATCAGCCGTCGGTCCACCAGGCACGGGCCATCGGCCGGGTGATCCTGCTCGATTTCGTGGGCGGAAATCATCACGATGACGGCCCGACGCAGGCCGACATCCTCGCGTAGGGCGCGGGCCACGTCATAACCGCTCTGGTCGGGAAGCCCCAGGTCCAGGATCACCAGGTCGGGAAGGAATGACCTGGCCTTCTCCACCGCGTCCCTGCCGGTGAAGGCCATCACCGCGACATGCCCGCAGAGTTGGAGTACCAGGGCCGTGGCGGTGGCCAGGTCCACGTTATCATCGACCACCAGAACGCGACGCCTGGCCGCTTCTCGCGTCATAGCTAGCTCTTGGCGAGGGCGTGAGGGACGGTTCGGTACCCGCCCGACCCGGCCGGAACTTCCGGAATTGTTAAGGACGCCCCAGGGCCAGCCTGCAAACAACGCGCCACGGCCGAGGGCACCCGGCCCTTCAGGGTTGCGTCCCGCGGTCGCCGGTGGCGGCCAGCAAGGGCAAGAGGGCGGAGGCGTCGACGGGCTTGAGGAGATGATGATCGAAGGGCGGGCGGCACGCCAGCCCCGAGTCACCCTGGGGCGCATACCCCGAGATGGCGATGAGGATCGCCCCGCCCAGGGCCGCATCCTTGCGGAACGATTCGGCCAGATCATAACCGTTCATGCCGGGCAAGGCGATATCCATCAGCACATATTCGGGGCGGAACCGCCGGGCGGCCTCCAGGGCGATCGTCGCGTCGTGGGCGATCACCACCTCGTGGCCGGCCATCTCGACCATCCTCGCCATCCCGAGGGCGATATCCTTGTTGTCGTCGATCACCAGAACCCGGACGCGATGCCGCGCCGTCGGCATCGCCGGGAATTCCCCGGTACCCCCGTCGCCCGGCCGATCGTCCGGGTCGTCCGGCGGGGACAGCGACGGGATGCGCACGGTGAATTCGCTGCCGAGCCCCGGGCCGTCGCTGGCGGCCTCGACCGTGCCGCCGTGCTTCTCGATCAGCGATTTGACCAGGGTCAGGCCGATCCCCAGGCCGCCCTGCGAGCGATCGGGGTTGCAGTCCCCCTGGGCGAATAGATCGAAGATGGTGGGCAAGACGTTGGCCGAGATGCCCACGCCGCTGTCCTTCACCCGGATGACGTTGAAGCCCGGCTCGCTCGCGGCCGTCAGCCGGATCGCCCCCCCATCCCCCGTGAACTTGGCGGCGTTCGCCAGCAGGTTGCTGACCACCTGCTCGATCCTGGCCGGATCCGCGAGGGCCATCAGCGGGTGATCCGGCAGGTGGATCTCGAGGACCTGGTCCCGCGAGGCGGCCATCGCCTGGACGCCCTCGGCGGCCCGCCGTACGGTCGATCGCAGGTCCACCTCCGTCGGCTTGAACCGGATCTTGCCGTTAGCGATTCGGGACACGTCCAGCAGGTCGTCGATCAGTCGCGTCAGGTGCCGGACCTGGCGGAAGATGACGTCGCGGCACCAGTTCAACTCGGGGTCGTCGGGGGCCTTCATTCGCAGGACGTTGGCCGCCGTGCCGATGGCGGCCAGGGGGTTGCGGAGTTCATGGCCCAGGGTGGCGATGAACTCGTCCTTGCGGCGGTCGGCGTCCTTCAGGGCCTTCTCGGCCCGCCTCCGGGGCGTCTGATCGAAAACGATGGCGACGGCCGCATCGTCGCTGATCCGGGCGAACCCGACGCTCACGGGCACTCGGGTGCCATCCTTGCGGATGTACTCCTTCTCGTAGGGCGGGCAGGATTCGCGGTCCCGGGATTCGTCGATCTTGTGCCGATCGATCTCCAGCCACTCGGGAGGGGTGAGTTCAGCCCAGCCGATACGCCGGGCCTCGAATTCGGACCGGCTATAGCCGACGATCCTCAGGAATTCGTCGTTGACGTAGGTGAGGCCGCCGTCGAAGTTGGCGAACACAATGCCGATCACGTCCGATGCGGCCAACTTGCGCAGGCGGAGTTCGCTGTCCCGGAGGGCCCGCTCGCTTCGAGTACGGTCGGTGACGTCCATCGCGTAGCCGACCGCCCGAATCAGGCCCCCGCCGGCCCCGTAGACGAGGCGTGTACGGTCCCAGATGTACCTCTCCGTGCCGTCGCGGAAACGCAGGCGGTATTCGCATTCCAGGACAGGGCGGCGTTCGGCCACCGCGTCGCGGAGCCGTGCATCCCAGCGGCGTGCGTCGTCGGGCTCCATCCGCCCCGCCCACCAGGCATGGTCGGGGGGCACATCCTCGGGATGAAACCCGCACAATTCATGGAGGCCCGCGCTGCGATCGACGCGGCCGGTCCGGGGATCCCAGTCGTAGAGCATCCCCTTGACCGCCTCGGAGGCGAGCCGAAACCGTTCCCGGTCGGCGGCCCAAGCGACGGCCGCTCGGGCAGCATGACGGTCGAGCGCGTCCTCGATCGCATCGGCCATTTCATCGGCCGTCAACCGCGCCCGGATCAAAACGCGATCGGCGCCGGCGGCCAGCGCCTCGCGCGTGAACGCCCGGTCGGGGTCGTCTTCCAAACAGAAGATCACCGGGCAGGAGGGCCCATCCCCTTTCGTCAGGAATTCCAGTCCCGTCATGTCGGGAAGGTGCCGGCCAACGATTGCGCAGCAAGGTTCCGTCGCCGAGGAACCCCTGCAAATCCGCAAGCCCTCCGCACCGCTCGGCGCGAGCATGGGGGCGCCCATCCGCCCGGGCAGGAACCCGGCGAGATCCTCGAGGCCCGGGCCGATCAGGACTGGCCGGATGCTGCGCTCGCTCATGATTCCGTATCCCTCCGGTCTACCAACCGCCCCGGGTGTGGCCCGGGACGGAACCGGCTCGCTGGCACGGGAAGTGCCTGGATGTAAGGACTCGGGCGCCCAGCAATTGGCGGCGGGCACCCCAAGATTCTAACAACCGAGGGAATTCCCGGTCATGGCAAGCCCCTACACCCCCCAGTCCGAACTCTATGTTCCCGGCGAATTCGAGCCGAGGGCGCCCCGCGGGGCCGATACCGAATCGTCCTTGCCGGGCTTCCTTGAAAGCAGCATGGAATCGATCGAGCGCTATGCCCGCGATGAGCCCTGGGCCTTCGCCGGTTGGGTCTTCGGTATCGGTTTCATCCTGGGTTGGAAGCTCAAGCCCTGGTGAGATATGCCCGGGGTGGACGCCAGGAGTCCGGGCTGGCGATGGCTTAGGGGCTCACGCCCTCGGGGCCGGCACGCAGCGTCTGGGCGAGATATTCGGGGCAGGAAAAGTACGTGAAGGCCACCGCGGCCTCGCATCACGCCCTGAGCCGGCCCTTACCTTTCCTCGGCATTTTTGTGGCCCTGGCTGCCGTCCTGATGCTCTATGGCGACGCCCCTGAAGGCCGGGATCAGCCCATCCCGCCGGCTCGGATCGATGGAACGATGTCAGCCTCCTACGCTTCGCCGTCACGAATCGTTTCAGGCTGAGCACCCCGACCCGTTCGAGTTAGGTCACGCCCGGCGGTGTCTTCGGATCCGACGTTTTCGCGGTGTCCGGTTTCCTGATTCGCCTCCACGTCGCCCGCGGGGAACCATGCCAATACCCACAATTCCCTTGCGGGCCTGATGTTGCTTTCCACCTGGATTTGGGTCGTCACGATCATCGACTTCGTGGCGTCCCCAAATCGCTCGAATTCTTGCCGAGAAACGCGGGATACAACCATGAATGATACCGCCCGGACCGCCGCCGACGTCATGAATCCATCGCCGCGGACTTGCTCCAAGTTCAGCCGCGTGATCGAAGCCGTCCTGATCTTCAAGGACGAGGACTGCGGCATGGTCCCCGTGATCGAAGAGGGAAAGCCGATCGGCGTGGTGACCCGACCGTGACGTGGCCCTGGCCCTGGCCGGGATGCCCGACCTGCTGAATCGGTCGGTCGAGGAGATCATGTCCACCGGGCCGATCTCCGTCCGGGTCGATACGCCAATGCCCGAAATCCTGGCGACCTTCGAGCGTGAGCTGGTCCGCAGACTGCTCGTCCTCGACGCCGAGGGGCTGCTCGTGGGCGTGATCAGCTGGAAGGACATGGCGACCGAGGCGAACGCCCGCGAAGTCGGCGAGGTCGTCCACGAAATCGTCGATTCACCGACCACGGCCTGAGCCTGAGGGAGGATGACCCCCATGCCCGCCCCAACTGCGCCCGAAGCGGCCGACGACATCCGCCGCCAGATGGCCCAGATTCGTTCGCAACTCCACCAGGATATGACCGGGGTGGTGGAGTCGGCGACGTCAGTCGCCGACTGGCGGTCTTACGTCCGCGAACGCCCCTGGCTCTCGCTCGGTCTTGCCTTCGCGGCGGGATACGTGGTGGTCCCCAGGCGTCGGCACGAGCCGACCACGATCGTGCTGCCGCAATCCGACGCCGCGGTCCCCGTGTCGGTCCGTGCGAAGCCGAATCGAAACTCGCTGCTGATGACCGGGCTGAAAGCCTCCGCGGGCCTACTCTGGCCCATCGCCTTGCGCGCGGCCCAGAGATACGCCCAGGGGTGGGTCGAAGATTTCCTGGCCAACAACATGGCCAGCCCACTGCTGGGCCAGGCCTACCGCGGCCCTTCGCCAGGGGAGCCTACCGCCCCGCCGCCGTCTCAACCAACCCCGCCCCCTTGGGCCGACCCGCGGCACAGGCCAGGTCGTAGCGGTTGATCTCGTTTCCCTGTTCCAGTTCGGGGCCAGAACATGATTTCCTTCGCCGAAAAGCCGGTAACCGCGGGCCAGGACGGCGGGTTGGCCTCCTGGATGGATACGGCCACCGACCTGGCCGGAAGGGCGGGTCAGGGCATGGCCCGGGGCCAACGTTGGATCAAGGAAGAGGCACTCGTCAAATACCCGATCACGACCCTGGGAATGGCCTTTGGCCTGGGAGTCCTCGCCGCATGGCTGGTCAAACGACGGTAGGCAACGGGGCCACGACGCCCCTGAACGGCGTCCTCGGCGGGATCGGCGACCTGGGCACGAGCGTGGTGACGCTGGCCTCGCTGCAGGCCCGACTCGCCGCCAGCGACCTCCGCGAGACGACCCACCGGCTCCTGCCTGTGATGATCGCCATCGCGGCCGTCGTGCCGCTGGCTTTCGGGAGCGTCACGGTCGGACTCTTCGCGATTGCCACCTGGATCGAGTCGGCCACGAGCCTATCGACCTCCGCATCGCTGGGCGTGACAGCCCTGGGCGGCCTGATCCTCTTCGCATTGACGGCGGGGATCGCCCTTTGGAGGGCCCGCGACGGCTTCACCAGCTTCCGAAGATCCCGCGAGGAATTCGAGCGGAATATCGCCTGGCTGGGCACGGTCTTGAAGCAGAGCGGCCGCTAAGCTGCCGGCGGTGAATCCACCCTCCAACGAATCCCCAAAGATCAGAGATTTGCAGGCATATTCTGCCGTGCGAGGCGTCGTCGAGGGCACCAGGCTGCGGGCCTGGAAATCCCCGCCGACGCCTCGCGCCGTTACCTCACTTATTCATCTCGATGAATAAAGGCAGCAATATCGATCATGGGTCAGCGATCGTTTAAGGTTCTAGAAACTCAATACAACTTCATGTTCAAAATTTAAATAATACTTAGAAATTTTTTTAAGACAAGTCTTCTTCTGTGAATTTAGCTTATATCTAAAGGCGGGTCGAATTTTTTTCGGTGTAGGGCAAGTAGTTTAAGCCGGATCGATGTACTTCAAGAAAACAAAGCAGTGTATTCCATCCACAACGAGGAAGGGCCGGGGTATCACACGATACCCCGGCCCTGGGTTTTCCGCTGAGTCGGATTGTCCTAGCGGGACTTCATGGCCATCCCGACAAGAATACCGGCTACAAGGCCCACTCCCAGGGCAGCCGCGACCGACTGGGTCGGCTTCGCCCGGACGGCCCGTTCCATGGTCTCGTACTGGTCGCTCATCTGATCGGATACATCCTGGTAGCGGTCGCGAAGTTGGCGACCGGCATTCTGAACGTACTGGCCTGCCTGCTCGGCAGCCTGCGACACGGCGCCCGAGGCAGACGAGGATACGGATTGGACGAACTTCTCGATCGCCTCGCGAGACTCGCCCGTCTTCTGCTGGATTTTGCCGACGAGCTGGTCCAGGTTGCCCTCCTGGAGCGGGAGGTCGTCGTCGGTCAGCTGGCCCCATTTTTCTTTGATCTGGCCGCGAACCTTGTTCCACGAGCCCTGCATTTGTTCGGTGTTCGGCATAGGTCTGGACTCCTAGATCTGGGGTCGACTCGATCGCAAGAACTCGTTAGGCCCCGGCGACGGCCGATGGCTTCGCCGGGGAATCGGCTTATCGGGGGTCAAGGGGCCGTCGTACCACCGGGCGTCCGCGTGGTACCGGGCACCGTGTCGTTCGTGGCGGGGCCGAGGGGCGGCTTGGAGCCGCTATTCTCGACCTCAGTCGTTCGGGTCACCTTGCTGGTGCCGCTCGGCGTCTCGACCCGGGACTCTTCCTTGACCTGGGACTTGTCCGTGCAGCCGATCAGCACCAGGGGGGCGGCGAAGAGCAGGTGGCGCGGCTTGGGTCGGATCATGGCTTGGTATCTCTTGCTGGGGCCTTGGGAACTTGCAAGGGACCGGGTGTTCGACATGGGCCGCGATACGTCCGCGGTCCGGGGTCCGCCGCAATCGACGATCTCGAGTTGCAACCGTCATGCCACACCGTCGCCAAATGCCCGAGGAGCCTGCCGGCATCGTTGTTGCTCCCCGGATGGGTGTGGCTATTCACGGAAAGATCTATCCCCAGGACATCGAGGACCGACGATGAGCCGCAGCCATCTCCGGCCCAAGGGCTACAACTCGAAGCAGGAGGGTGCCCACGTGGAAAACGATGACGACAGGACTTCCCACTCCCGGGAAAGGGATCGCGCCGGCCGCTTCCGGGGTCGCGGGGACGCCCATTCGGGCGGGATTCCCTCGCGGCGAGATCACGACGACCCGTATGCGGCTCGAGCGGATCGTGGACCGCTATCCCATCACCTCCCTGGCGGCGGGCTTCGGCCTGGGCCTGGGCCTCGGGGTCCTGGCGGTAGCGATCCTGCGCCCCGAGCGAATTTTCGACCGGCGCAGCAGCAACTGGGCCGACTCGCTCCGCGACTTAGCGACCGATTCGATCCACGATCTCGCCTCGGGTGCCCGCAACCTGCCGCGGTTGGCCACCGATTCGATGCAGGAGATCGCCGCAGGCGCCCGCAACCTGCCGCGTAGGGTTGCAGAGCGATTGCCGAAATCCCCTCCTGGCGTTGATCCCCGGCAAACCTGGAAAAAAGCAAGGCCGGGGCGGCACGAGCACCCCGGCCTAAGTCCTAAGTCAAGGCGCCCGAGCGTACGCGGGCCTAGGAGGTATGCGAGGCCGGCTTGGATCGGACGTCGTAAGCACCATGGGAGCGGAGGATCGCGTACGCCTCGTCGCGGCGATCAGCAGTATTGACGGTCATGATGATTCGGCCCGATTCGAATTCCGCCTCGTAGTAATTCGCCTCTTCATCGGGCACGCCGGCGCTAATCAGGGTGCCCACGAGGCCGGCGATCCCGGCTCCCGCGGCCGCGTTGGAGAGGACGACGCCTAAAGTGCCGCCGGCGATTGCCGGGCCGATCACCGGGATGACGCCCATCAGCACGCCGACGCCGGCCAGGGCTCCCAGCCCCAACCCGGTCAGGGCGCCGGTGACGGCCCCTTGGCGTCCGGCGATTCGGCGATGTGGGCCGCGTCGCGTTCGAGGTCATTCTCATAAGCCTTGGGATCGGGGTGCTTGAAAGCCACGCCGATCTGGTCCCGGTCGAATCCGGCGGCGATGAGGGCCGCGAAGGCCTCGTTGGCATGCGCCCGATCCTGGAAGACGCCCACCACGGCGATGTCCGAGAATTTCATGGGGGACTCCTGCATTCGTGTTTGGAACCGAAATCGTCCGGGTTCCGAGGACTCCCCGTTTCCTCATGCAATGGCTATGCCCGGTGCGTCGGCACGGGGCGGCGGTCCGGGGGGCGGGTGGGATGTCAGCCCGTCCAGATGAAGTTGATAAGGGCCTTCCGCGTGGGCTACCATAGGGCCCTGCTGGTGCGCCCGTCGCTTTCGAAGAGGTTGAGTCCGATGCCCCAGAATTCCAAGGCCAACCCTTCGGCAACGGCTGTCCCGGCGACCGCCGGCCCGCCGGAGGCCGAATTCGCCAAGCAGAGGATCTTGATCGTTGAGGACAACGCCGATACCGCCGAGGGGATCCGCAAGACGCTCGAAATGGCCGTTGGCTCGCCTGTCGATGTCGCGGTGAACGGGTCGAAAGCCTTGACCCTGCTGGACGAAAGGCCTTATAGCCTGGTCATCACCGACCTGCGAATGCCCCAGGTGAGCGGCATGGACCTGCTCCGGGAAACGCAGGCCCGGCAACTGCCCGTCACCGTCGTGGTCATGACCGGCTATGGCAGCATTGATGAGGCCGTCGAGGCGATGCGCGGCGGCGCCTACGACTACCTCTCCAAGCCAGTCGATTCGGATCACCTCATCTTGCTGGTGCAACGCGCCTTGCGGGAGCGGGCCCTTCGCGACGAGCTGACCGCCCTCCGCAACCAGATCAAGGATCAGCGGTCTTTCCACAACGTGCTGAGCAAGAACCCGCGCATGCTGGAGATCTTCGACCTCATCGGCTGCGTGTCGGATACGGCCACGACCGTCCTGATCGAGGGGGAAACCGGCACCGGTAAGGAGCTCATCGCCCGGGCGATCCACCAGGCATCGCCAGGCCGCCGCGAACGCCCCCTGGTCATCGTCAACTGCGCGGCCCTCCCCGAGAACCTGCTCGAGAGCGAGCTGTTCGGCCACGAGAAGGGCTCGTTCACGAGCGCCGTCAGCCAGCGGAAAGGGCGGTTCGAACTGGCCAATGGCGGCACGCTCTTCCTCGACGAGGTGGGGGACATCCCGGCCTCGATGCAGGTGAAGCTGCTCCGGGTCCTGCAGGAACGCGAGTTCGAGCGGGTCGGCGGCTCCGAGAAGATCCACGTGGACGTCCGCGTCATCGGGGCGACCAATCGCAACCTGCAATCGATGGTCAAGGAAGGCAAGTTCCGGGAAGATCTCTTCTATCGCTTGAATGTCTTCAAGATCGACCTGCCGCCGCTCCGCGACCGGGCCGAGGATATTCCCCTGCTCGCCGCCCACTTTGCCGAGAAGTACGGCCGGCCCGGCCAGCCGGCCTGCAGGTTCTCCCCCGAGGCGATGCAGCGGATCCTCGATTACAATTGGCCGGGCAATATCCGCCAGCTTGAGAACGCGATCGAACGGGCCGTCATCACCGCGCGGGATGGGGCCATCGGCTTGGAGAACCTGCCGCCGGAACTCTCCAGCCCGGCGCCCCGCAAGTTCTCGTTCCCGATCGATCTGAACCGATCGTTGCCGGAGCAACTGGCCGAGGTGACGGCGGACTTCGAGAGCCGTTACCTGAAGCGGGCCCTCAAAAAGAGTCGCGGGCATGTCGGCCGATGCGCCCGCATCAGCGGCCTTTCGCGACGCAGCATCACTTCGAAGATCGCCCAGTACGGCATCGATACGGCGGTATTCAAGCGAGACTGAGGTCCGCGGGGGCTCTACGTCACGTCCCCGCAGCCGCCTTGTCCTCGATCCTTGCCAGCCCGCTATTGGCCGGGCCCTGGATCACGGCCCCCCGGCAATCAAACCGGGAGCCGTGGCAGGGGCAGTCCCAGGTCTTCTCGGCATCGTTCCAGGCCACGAAGCAACCCAGGTGCGGGCAAACGGCCGACTGTTCATGAACCTCACCGGACGGGTCGCGATAGACGGCCACCTTGGAGAGGCCCCGACGGATGACACCGCCACCGCCCGGCGCGATCTCGTCGGCCGAGGCAACATCGCCGCCCGTGATCCAACTCCCATACTGGCGAGCGACGTTCAGGTTCTCCTTGAGGAACTCGCCCGCCGCCCGGATCGCTTTTCTGGAAGGGTCATACAGCTTGGCCCAGGAATTTTCCCGGCCCTGGACCAGGTCCGTCAGCAGCATCCCGGCGATGGTGCCGTGGGTCATCCCCATCCCTGAGTCGCCCGTGGCGATGAAGACATTCCCCGTGTCGCCCGGATTCCTGCCGATGAATGCGAGGCCGTCCACGGTCTCCAGCACCTGGCCCGACCATCGGTAGAGGATCTCCCCGACGACCGGGAACCGCTCGCGGGCCCAGCGATCGAGCCGACCGTAACGCTCCGCCTGATCGTCGGCCTGGCCCGTCTTGTGGTCCTCGCCGCCGACGATCAGCAGGTCATGGTCGTTGGGTCCGATGGCCGATGCATCCCCCTCGACGGTCGGGACGGATGCGAGTCGGACATAGTGGTAAGGGTCCAGCGTGTCCCAGAAGAGGGCCTTCGGTACGGCGCCCCGGGGCACCGGGACGGCGATGGCGTACGTCAGGTAGGGGGCCTGCTTGGTGTGGATGGCAACGCGATCATTGAACGGCGTATTGGTCGCAACCACCACCGCCATCGCACGGACGACACGGCGCTCGCGAGTGGTGACCGTCGCCACCGGCTCCCCCTCGATCGACTCGACCCGGGTGCCGGTATGGAGCCTGCCGCCGAGCCGGCGAAATCCCTGGGCCAACCCGTGAAGGTAGCGGAGCGGGTGGAACTGGGCCTGGTTCGGGAACCGCAGGCAAGGGCCTGTCGAGAAGCCGGCCAGGGGCGCCCGGGGCAACCGCTCCACATCCACCAGGCCGGCCCGATGGGCGGCCTTCCACTCCTCATCGATCAGGTCCTCGGACCCGCCATCGGGGGCGAAGAGGTAGCCGTCGAGCCGCTCGAACTGGCAGGAGATGAACTCCTCGCCGACGATCTCCTCGATCCGGCGGATGGCCCGGCCATGGCTCTCCGCCGCCAGGCGCGAGCCTTCCTCGCCGTGGAAGCGTTCGATATTTACGAAGCGATCGTCGAGGGCATTGCTGAGGTGGGCCGTGGTCCGTTCGGTCTGACCGCCGCCGATCGGCCCATCGGAGAGCAAGGCGACCGATTTCCCCTCGCGGGCGAGGAGGTAGGCCGTCGACAGGCCGGCGATCCCGGCGCCGATGACGCAGACATCGACGAGCAGGTCTTCGCCCAGAGGGTTGAGCTTCTGCGGCTGCGAGCCTGCTATCCAGGCCGATTG
>JAXMBD010000050.1:0-57220 GCA_046350035.1 Isosphaeraceae bacterium
CCTTGGGATCATCGACGAGCGCGAGGGGCAAAGCGATCAACAAGGTCAGCGCATGCATGGGGGGGAATCTCCGAATCGATGTCCGTCTCATCGGAACACCGGGATGATTCCACCCGATTCAGGCGCGTGTGTCGAGTGAAATCCGCCGTTCACCTGTTAAAAGCGAACGGCCAGACATGGGTTCGGCGGGCGACGTGCCTCCCGCCCGGGTTTCGGTTCGATTCCATCCGACGGCCGAGGGCACACCCGGGGTATTCGGATCCGCGATCTTCCCGGTCCGGCCGATGATCCTGGTCGGGCGAACATGCCCACGGGGACGTGGGCATGCCACCCGGGGGGCCGTCCGTCGTGGAAACGCGCCGGTTCAGGTTAGCCGGCGGCGCCCCGGTTGATCCCCGCTTCGGCCAGCCTGGTGAGCTGCTCGTCGGTCGCCTTTTCCTCTTCCAGGGTCTCGTGGAGGAGCTTCGCGGCGTCGGGGTGGCCGAGCCTCTTGGCGAAGGAGCAGAGGGTGCCATACATGGCGATCTCGTAGTGCTCGACCTTCTGCGCGGCGGCGATCAGGCCGGCGTCGTGGGCCTCGGGTTCCAGGCCCAGGCTCATGATCTCCTCGCCCTCGGCGATCAGGCCCTGCATCGCCTCGCAGGAGTTCGACGACGTCTTCGCGCCGAGCATCTCGCAGACCTTCTCCAGGCGGGTGACCTGGTTCTTGGTCTCGCCGAGGTGCTTCTCGAATCCCGCCTTGAGGTGCTCCGAATGGGCCGACCTGGCCATCTTGGGCAGGGCCTTGGTGAGCTGCGTCTCGGCGCTGTAGGCGTCCTGGAGCTGGTCCTCGAAGAGGTCGATCAGCGTCTTGGTCTTGGTAGCCACGGGATGTCTCCTCGAAGGGCGAATGGGTCCATGCCGTTGCGATCGGCGAGGTCGGCCCGCCCGCTCGGGGTCGTGCCGTATCCGAGGGGAATGCCGGGCACGCACAACGGGTGCCGCGGCGGGTCGCGCGGACGGTCGGCCTGCCGACGATGCCCCTCATAAAGCCCGGCGGAACAGCCGATTTCCTCGCCGGCGGGCGTGCCGGGGTCACGCCCGGGGGGCGCAAGACGGCGAAAGCCGATCGTGAATCGCCCGAGGTTCGGGCCGACGCGGCCGTTCGGCCCGTCCCGGCCGATCGCGCACCGGGATTCGCGGCCGTCGGCAGCCGGCTTCCGGGTCGGGCGGCGGTATGCCGCTTGCGGGGCCGTTACCCGTCATCCCGTGATCCGATTTCGATCACCCGAGGAGGCCCCCAACATGGCCCGCGTTGATGAGCCCCGATCGCCCCTGCCGGCCCAGTCGCAGCCCAAGCCCGGCCTCGATTCGGCGATGACCCCCAACCCGAGGTACCTCGCCCCGAATTACAGGGGAGCCGGCAAGCTGCTGGGGAAGAAGGCCCTGATCACGGGCGGCGATTCCGGGATCGGCCGGGCCGTGAGCGTGCTGTTCGCCCGCGAAGGGGCCGACGTGGCGATCGTCTACCTGCCGGCCGAGCAGCCCGACGCCGAGACGACCCGCTCCGCCGTCGAGGCCGAGGGGCACCGGTGCATCCTGATCCCCGGCGACGTCAAGGATTCGGCCTTCTGCAAGGCGGCGGTCGATCGGGCGGCGGCGGAACTCGGCGGGCTGGACATCCTGGTCAACAACGCCGCCTACCAGGATACCCGCGACAATCTCGAAGACATCACCGATGAGGATATCGAGACCACGTTTCGCACCAATATCTTCGGATACTTCTACATGGCGAGGGCGGCGATCGCCCACATCCCGGCGGGCGGCGCCATCATCAATTGCGGGTCGATCACCGGCCTGGAAGGCAACAAGACCCTGATCGATTACGCCAGCACCAAGGGGGCGATCCACGCGTTCACGAAGTCGCTGGCGCAGAACCTGATCGAACGCGGGATCCGCGTGAACTGCGTCGCCCCGGGGCCGATCTGGACCCCGCTCCAGCCGGCGTCGAAGCCGCCCGACAAGGTCGCGGAGCACGGCGCCAGGACGCCCCTGGGCCGCCCCGGCCAGCCCGAGGAGGTCGCCCCCGCGTTCGTCTTCTTCGCGTCGGAGGTCGACAGCGGCTACATCAACGGCGAGATCCTCACCCTCCTGGGCGGCGAGGTCCGAGGCGGCTGAGCGGGCCGATCGTCCGATCGGCCTGGGGGGAGACAGCGGGCAGGTGACGCGTCGCAAGGCCTCGGGAGTGGCCTTGCTAAGTTCCCCTTCGGGAGGAGGGGACTCGAGAGCACCGGATGTCGATCAGTGCGGCACCTGCCCGCTGAATTCCTGCGCGGCCCGCGGCCCCGACCTTGGCGCGTCGGGGCGGGGCGGATCGCCTGGGTTAGAGTTTCGGCCGGCCCGCTCCGGCCTCATGACTTCGCTTCGCCATTATTCCGGCTCGGGCTGGGGGTAAGTCCGGCCGAACAGGTCGCCGTAGGGGGAGAACGGCTGCTGGGATTCCGCCCGGACCTGCGACGGCCCGACGCCGACCGTCCATCGTACGGGGTCCGGTTCGGCCGCGTCCCCGTGGCGGCCCTGGCTCCACTCCTGCCAGGCCTGGAGGGTGGCGTAGGGGTCGTCGATCACCTCCTCGCGGGCCCCCTCGGGGGCGGGCGGGGCGAGTTCGAGCGTCGGGATGGCCAGCTGCGCGGCGGCGGGCGATTCGACCTCGGGATCCCAGCCGACCTCGACGACGCCCTCCTCGACCTGCACCAGCGGCGACCTCTCGGGGGCCGCCGGGGGGAGCGGGTGGAAAGGCCGGCGGGGCTCCTCCCGCTGCGCGAGGGCCGCGCGGGGTGGAGGCGGCGAGCCCCTCAGCAGCCGGGCCGGGTTGCCCCGGGCGTCGCGGTGCCGTTCCTCGATCGCGTCGGGGTCGGCGGGCCTCAGCAGGGCGACGGCCTCGGCCAGGTCGATCGGTCCGAGGTGGATCCGCCGTCGGATCCGGGCTTCGAGCGGGGCCAGCGGCCGGGCCCGCAGCCTGCGGACGAGCGGCGTCTGGCCGCAGAGCAGGATCCCGGCCCAGCCGTCGGGCCGGCCCAGGCCGTTGGCCACCACCCGGATCTCTTCGAGGACGTCGTCGCCCGCGTTCTGGGCCTCGTCCAGCACGAGGATATGCCGCCGGCCATCCTGGGAGGCGTCCCAGAGGGCGTCGGCGATCGCGGCCCGGGCCGGGTCGGCCTCGGCGAACGACGGTACGCCCAGGGCCCGGGCGATCGAGTGGATCAGGCCGGCGGGGTCGGTGGTCGGGCCGATATCGACGGCCACCCACTCGGCTTGGCCCGCCCGCTCGTCGGCCAGCGACCGCCAGAGCCACGTCTTGCCGGTCCCCGCCTCGCCCGAGAGCAGCACCAGGCCCGACGCGATCGCCGACCGGCACGATTCCCGGGCCCGGGCCCGGCTGGGCAGGATCGTCGAGGGCCGGTTCGCGGGGGCCGCGGTCCGGTCCGATCCGCCGGCAACTTCGCCGACGTCCCGGCAGGGGGTGAGGTCGCCTCGGTCCATCGCTCGACTCCTCCCGGCCTCCGGTTCGTCCCGGGAGGCCGACGATCGCGGATCCTGTCCGTCCAGCGAGAGTATCGGCCGGCCCCGCACTTCCCCTTCAATCGGCGATCCGCAGCCCGGCGGGCCCCTTTACCCCGGCCCGGGGCCCCGCATAAACTGGGGAGGGGTCGCGTCCCGGCCGTTTCCAACCGCCCCCAGCCCGCCAAACTGCCCCCGGCGCCCGTGCCGACCCGAATTGAACGGACCGGCGCCCGGTCGGAGGATCTCGCGTTGCCCTCACGCGACCGCGTGTCCCGGCGCAACTGGCTCCTGCGCCCCTCGGGCGAGGGCCGTCCCGAGCCCGCACCCGCCGGGACCGGCTCCGGCGACCTCCTCCGCGCCCGACGCCGGGCGATGGGTACCCACTTCGATATCCGCCTGCCGGCGCAACTCCCCGGCGCGATCGACCTGGCCAACCGGGCCCTCGACGTCATCGACAGGCTGGAAGACCAGCTCACGATCTACCGGGACGACTCGGAAGTCGCCGCCCTCAACCGATCCGCCCACCTCGGCCCGATCGAGGTCGAGCCGGGCCTGTTCGACCTCCTGGCCAGGGCCGAGGCCATCGGCCAGGCCACCGAAGGGGCCTACGACCTGACCACCGGCGCCCTCTCGGAAGCCTGGGGCTTCTTCAAGGGGCCCCGCAAGGTGCCCGAACCGGAAGCCCTGGCCGATGCCCGCGCCCGGACCGGCCGGCAACACCTGCGGCTGGACCCGGCCTCCCGGACCGTCGAGTTCGACCGGCCGGGGATCGTCATTAACCTGGGGAGCATCGGCAAGGGATACGCCCTGGACCGGGCCGCCGAGGTGATCGCGTCGCACTGGTGGCCGACCGGCGCCCTGATCCACGGCGGCCAGTCGAGCGTCGTCGCGATCGGCTCGCCCCCCTGGGATTTCGGCGGCCGCTGGGAAGTCGGCCTGCGGAACCCGTTCGACCCCGAACGCCCCCTGGGCACCTTCCGGATGAGGAACCGGGGGATGGGCACCTCGGGCGATACGTTCCAGCGGTTCGAGGCCCACGGCCGCCGTTACGGGCATATCCTCGACCCCCGGACGGGGGAGCCGGCCGCCGACGGCCCCGCCGGCGTGACCGTCCTGGCGCCGACCGCCGCCGAGGCCGATGCCCTGTCCACCGCCTTCTACCTCCTGGGGCCCCGGCGCTCGGCCGCCCTGATCGAGCGGCATTACCCGGACGTTTCCGCCCTGTTCCTGCTCGAACCGGCCGGCGACGACCGCCCCCGCGCCATCCCGATCCGGCTGGGGCCGCCGATTTCCGGCCCGACCGCCGGCTGCGGATGTTGGCGCCCCCGAACCCGAACCCGCCGCGACCCCGTCGCGAAGAATGGAAGCCGAAGTCAAGGAGGCCCCAGGTGGCCCTGAGCGCTTCTACCGGATTCTTCGCCGCCCTGTTCCTGGTCTTGCTGCGGGTCGCCATCGGCTGGCACTTCCTCTACGAAGGGCTGGAGAAGTACGAGTCCACCCAGAAGGGCGACCGCCCCTGGACCGCCGAGCCCTACCTGCGGGCCTCGACCGGCCCGCTCGCCCCCAGGTTCGGGCCATGGTCCCCGACGTCGATAGCATCGAGGCCCTCGACTTCGAGAAGCTCAAGGCCCGATGGAAGGACGACTTCGACCGCCACGCCTCCTTCTACCAGTTCGACGACGGCCAGAAGACCAAGGCCGAGGACTCCCTGAAGGCCGCCCTCGACCGCGCCGAGGCCTGGTACAACGAGCGGGACAACTCCGAGAAGCTGGCCAAGTATCGCGAGGACATCGCCGCCATCAACGCCCGCGAGGAAGCCCTGCCGCCGCTCTCCTACGAGCGGGAACGCCTCACCGAGCGGCGCAGGGGCTCGAAGGCACCCGCCGCGAACTCATGGCCACCGTCGAGGGCTGGGCCAAGGGACTGCAGGCCGACTGGAAGAAGCTCGCGACCCCTGAGCAAGCCAAAAGGCGCGATGGCCCGGTCTTTGACCGACATCGACATGGTCAACAAGACCACCATGTGCAGCCTGATCCTCTGCGGCCGCCGGCCTGATCCTGGGCCTGTTCACCCGCCTGTCGGCCCTGGGCGCCGGCCTGCTGGCGATGTTCTACCTCAGCATGCCCCTGGCCGGGCCTGCCCCGGGCGCCGAATGGCCGAGGGGCACTACATGATCGTCAACAAGAACCTGGTCGAGTTCCTCGCCTGCCTGTTCCTCGCCTTCACCCCCAGCGGCCAGTGGATCGGCCTCGACTCCCTGCTGTTCGGCTGGATCGGCCGGGGCCGCGCCCAGGCCCGCGCCGAGGCCGAAGCGGAGGCCGAAGCCCGAGCCGAAGCCCGGGCCGCCGCCGAGGGCGAACGATACCCCTCGCGTTCCCGACCCCGATGATGGAAAATCAGCCGTAACCCGAACCCCAACCCCGACCCGCCGGAGCGAGTCCCCATGACCAGCAGTCTGACCGCCGAGCAGAGGGCCCTCGGCCAGCGCAACGCGCAGGTCGCGATGGGCTCGACCCGACGCGATTTCCTCAAGGCCGCCGCCGCCATCCCCGCCGCCGGGGCCTTCTACTTCGGCTACGAGCGGATGGCCGACAAGCCCCCCGTCCGCGCCGCCATCATCGGCACCGGCGACGAGGGCTGCCAGGCGATGATCCGGTACCACAACCGGGCCTACATCGACTTCATCGGCTTCTGCGACATCCGCCCCAGCCAGGTCGAACGCGCCAAGAAGGAGTTCCTCGACCACAAGGACCCGGCCGACGGCAAGACCAACGACTACTCCAAGGCCGACGTCGATGGCCTCAAGATCTACCCCTCCTACAAGGAGATGATCGAGGACAAGGACGTCGAGGTCGTCGTCATCGCCCTGCCGCTGTTCCTGCACGCCCCGATCGCCATCGAGGCCATGAAGGCCGGCAAGCACGTCTTCTGCGAGAAGCTGATGGCCCGGAACATCACCCAGTGCAAGGAGATGATCCGCACCGCCCGCGACACCAACCGCCTGCTCGCCATCGGCCACCAGCGGCACTACTCGGTCCTCTACGACAACGCCAACGCCCTCGTCCAGAGCGGCCAGCTCGGCGACATCCGCCACATCCGCGCCCTCTGGCACCGCAACAACGCCGTGCCGATCGTCGCCAAGGATTCGGCCAACAACCCCATCCGATCCAAGGATGGCGGCTACGAGTACATGAAGGACGAGAACGGCAACACCCTCTACTACGACAGCTGGCGCCGGACCATCCCGGCCGAGGACGAGAAGGTCGACCTGGTGAAGACCCGCGTCCTGGAGAACGCCGACTTCGGCTACGACAGCATCGACCAGCTCCTCCGCTGGCGGCTCTACAACAAGACCGGCGCCGGCCTGATGGCCGAGCTCGGCAGCCACCAGCTCGACGCCTGCTCGATCTTCCTGGGCAAGAAGCACCCCAAGGCCGTCTCCGGCGTCGGCGGCACCTTCTTCTACAAGGACGGCCGCGAGGTCGACGACCACGTCTTCACCACCTTCGAGTTCCCCGGCAACCACCCCGACGACACCGTCGTCGTGACCTACTCCTCGATCAACACCAACAAGTTCGAGAACTACGGCGAGACCCTCTACGGCTCCCGCGCCACCCTGATCGTCGAGGAGGAGAAGGACATCTACCTGTTCAAGGAACCGGACAGGAACTTCGACAAGCCCGCCAACACCGCCAAGGCGACGGCCGTCACCGTCGAATCCAAGGGCGGCAAGCCGGTCATCGAGGCCAGCGCCACCTGGGCCGGCTCGGCCTCGGCCTCCGAGGCGCAGGCCCTCGGCGCGCTGGCCACCAACAACGTCTCGCGCGGCTACCGCGAGGAACTCGAGCACTTCGCCTTCTGCGTCCGCAACGGCGACCCCAGCAACTACTACGCCGACCTCGGCAAGGAATTCAAGCGGGGCGAGGTCTCGCTGATCCCCCGATGCCACGGCGAGGTCGCGATGGCCGACGCCATCATCGCGCTCACCAGCAACATCGCCATGAAGGACCGCAAGCGGATCGAGTTCCAGGACTCCTGGTTCGACTACAAGAGCGACGACGTCCCCGAGCAGACCGCCGGCCGGCTCGCCAAGAACGGCTGAGCGAAGCATTCGGGTGGCACTGGTGGCTTGACCACCAGTGGCGCGTGGTGGGCCTCGGGGGCACTGGTGGGCAAGCCACCAGTGCCACCCGACGGCTGCAAGGCCCTTGGATTTGCCGACCATATGAACCAGGGCCCGCGGATCCTGATCTCGCTCGCCACCTTCAACGAGGCCGGCAACCTCCGCCCGCTGGTCGGGGCGATCCGCGAGGAATTGCCCGACTGCGAGGTGCTCGTCATCGACGACAACTCGCCCGACGGCACCGGCCGGATCGCCGACGAAATCCGCGCCGAATGGCCGGGCCTGCACGCCATCCACCGGCCCGGCAAGCTCGGCCTGGGCTCGGCGATCCTCGCCGCCATGCGGTTCGCCATCGACGGCGGTTACGATTACCTGATCAACCTGGATGCCGATTTCAGCCACCCGCCCCGCTTCCTCCCGGCGATCGTCGCCGGCATGGCCGACCACGACGTGATGATCGGCTCGCGGTACATCCCGGGTGGCGGCGTCGAGGGGGAATTCGACTGGAAGCGGAAGCTGATGAGCGCCGGCATCAACGGCTACGCCCGGCTCTGGCTGGGCCTGACCAGCCGGGACAACTCCGGGTCATACCGATGCTACCGCGTCAGCAAGCTGGCCGAGATCGACCTCGACCGGGTCCGATCGCGGGGCTACTCGTTCCTGGAGGAGATCCTCTACTACTGCCTCCGCGTCGGCTGCCGGATCGGCGAGACCCCGATCCTGTTCGAAAACCGAAGGTCGGGGGTCTCCAAGATCAACCAGGCCGAGGCGGCCAAGGCCCTGCTCGTGATCGCCAAGCTGGGATGCCTCCGGGTGCTCGGCCGCGACGACCCCCGAAAGCCGAATCCCGCCCCCAACCAGGCCGGGAACCCGACTACCTGAATGGCCCCGCACCACTTCCCCGCCAGCCGGCCCACCTCCGCCCCATCCAACGGCCCAGCACCACCGCAAAACGCAAGCGAGTGGATCGCCGACACCCTCGTTTAGTCGTCCCGCAGCAAGGCCCGGGATAGGCGCCATTCCCACGGACTCGTGGGCATACTCGCCCGAGGTTAAACCCCGGCCTGGACAAACCTTGTGAGAAGGGCCCAACGGGCTCGCCACCCCCTAACAAGCCCGAAGCGCAATCGAGTGGGCCGCCAGCCCTCGTTTAGTCAACCCGCCCCAGAACGGTCAACGGGTACCATTTCCAAGGGGACGACGGTGCCTTCACCTGGCCAGAAATCCTGACCAGGAAAGTCCTTGCGGGGCTCCCCGGGCATGCTCATGCCCACCTCTTCGTAGGTATGCGATCCCGATACCAGCCCGAAGCGCCGGCGAGGGGATCGACCATCCGGTCTCTTCGATCCCAACTCCGCCTCAGGACCAACGATTTCCAGGATACCGGAAGCATCACATGAGGCCTACTATCTAAGTCTGCCTACTTAAGCGATTCGATATCCCGCAATCGCAGCCGTTTTCCTGTGAATCTGCACCGCTCGTCACCCGTCGCCACGCTCCACGACCATCCGCCTGGGGCGATTCGCCGGGCGATCCGGTGCAAGCCCAAAGCGCGAGCGAGTGGATCGTGTTCGACGGCCACCGGGGAACTCCCCTCGCTTGTGCTTCGGTCTTGTACCGGACCGGTCCGCAAGCCGCGCGAATCAACGCCCCCGATTCCGCCGCCGAGCCGCCTTGATCGCCTTCCGCTGCTTCCTCATCCGATCGCGCTCGACTTCGCGACGCTCCCGATCGGCCCGTTCGGCGTCGACCGCCGGCCCGCAGGTCGGCGAACAGTTTCCCGTTGGGGTCCTCCTCGCCCATCTCCTCCGGCCTGGATCCGCGTGCTGCCGATCAGGCCCATCGCCGTCTCCGCGTCGAGCTTCAGGCTCGAGCCGGCCGGCCAGGGCCAGCAAATAGAGCGGGCCTCGCCATCCAGCAGGGCCATCTCCTCGTCGGTCACGCGACCCTGGACCTCGTCGCTCGCCAACCGCGCTCGTACGCCGACCGCAGGTCTTCCGCTTCCTGATCCGCCAGGAAATCGCCGTCATCGGGGGCGTTCGATCACCGAAACCGCTTCCAAACCGCCGCAATCCTCCGCCCCGACGATCGCCCGATCGACCTCCGCCCCGAACGCCTCCATCGCCTCGCGACTGGCCTGCCGACGGCCTCCGTCCTTCCCAACCAGGGCTTCGGGATGGCGTTCGCGGAGTCGGCCGTGCCTTCTCGTACATGCGGAAGGCCCGCTGCTCGTACAGCCGCAGGCGATCATACGTGGGGTCCTGCAACGCATGATCACCCCGCAACGTGGCCTGCCGCTGGACCTCGTCCAGACGCTCCAGCTCGCCGTCGGCCAGCAAGCCCTTCAACTCGGCCACCTGCACCTCGACCAGCTTCTCGCGATCATCCGTGGAACCGTTAAGGATCTGATGGGGATCATTCTCGCGGAAGATCCGATCGACGCCCGCCGGAGTTGTTCGCCCGCTCGATTTGCTTGACGGTCCAGGTGCCCTCCTTCGACATCTCCAGGGCATCCTTCAGCATCCGCCACTGGTCGAGCAGCCACAGAACGCCCCCGAAACTCGCCTTCAAATTGGCGACGACCGACGGCGGATTATGGCCAAATCGCTTGGCCCGCTCCTGGGCATCGATCAGCCGCAGAAGGCCCCACTTGCCGACGGCCATGATCGGCCCGCAACGAGGCCCGATAGGTCATCTCCGACCGGCACTCCAGGAACCGGCACCACCCCGGCGGCCGCATCGATATCATCGAGATCCAACTGATTCGCCGGCGGGACATCCGGGCATAGGAGATCCGCCGGCGATCGACCCTAACCGCAAATTCTCGGGCAAGACCACGCCGGCCCCGCTGAGCCCATGGCGCGGGGCATTGCCCCTCGGCTGCGGGGAGTCGTCTTTTCCGTGAGCGACATCGCGGGTGACATCGGGTCGTCTCGCTGCGGGGCCTGGGCGATCGGGGCAAGGGGTAACGGTCACGCCTGTCCGAGGGATCGTCCCGGGTCCTGAAGCGACTTGCCGGATTTTTGGCGAAGGATCGGCGGGTGGCCGCTACGGACGGAATTCGTTTGCAGGCCGGATCAACAGTCCGGCGCACCGGTCAGCGATCCGCCGATTCCCCTCGGGGCGGGCCTCGGGCCTGCCCCATGGCTGTTCGGAGAGCCTTTGGTGGTTCACCCTGTCATTGAATGGGACCGTGCGACTTCCCAGCCCCGCAGGGGCGGCCGTCAATAGCCAGGTGGCGTGAGCCCTGGAGATGGCCGACCCAGAACGAATCAGCCCCGGAACCGCGCCGGAAACCCCTGAAAAGCAGGGGTTTCCGGCGCATTCCAGGCCGATGATACGAACGGTCCTGTCCAGGGGCTCACGCCACCTGGCTATTGACGACCGACCCTGCGGGGCTAAAGAATCCCCTGCAGATCGGATGCAAGCCGATCGGAAGCCACGCTAGCCGACACGGGCCACGATTCTGCTCCCTGGGTAGCCCGGATTCTCGGATCATTCGCATGATGCTACCTACCGATTGGGGTCAGGCCCGTGGCCTTTGGATGCTGCAGTACAATCAGTTCATCGTGCTCGCGCGTGCGCCAGTGGAGAAGGTCGCCGAGATCCTCGCCGAGGATGCCGAGTTGTGGGAGCGTGACGTCCTCTCTCGCGAAGTCGTCATGGAACCCGACTCGGCCTTCGTTTTCCGCCTGCGGGGCCATCCGTGGTCCATCATTCTTGCCTGGACATATGCTCGAACACCGTTCGGCCGGAAGGATGAGGCGTGGGAAAAGGCGCTTTCGAATCGCCTGGGACAGCCCGTCATCACCTATGGCATTAGCGACTCCTGCGGTTCGATCGGATACAGCCTGTTCGTCGACGGCGAGGTGATCGAAGATTTCGACGCGCAGGACTGCGGCAATCGACCCGACCCAGAAAGGAGCTATTTTCGATCAGGCCGGCGTGAGGTCGACCTGATGCAGATCGAGGATATCTACGAGTTCGTGCGACGATTCTTCGTCGAGGAGGATGCCTTCGATCCGGGGATTGAGTTCGAGTATTTCTTCGGGCTTCGCCTCCCGAAGGCCGGCGAGCGCGCGATGGTCCAGAATCCCGGGTTTGTCCTGTTCGATTTGGCCGATCAGAAGGAGGAGCGAAGCAGCCCAACATCGATCGCGTCGATTACGTTGTTCTCCACCGTCGATCGGCCAGTCGTTAGCGAAGACCTACTTCACGCGGACCGGCCTGGACGGACGCTGGGCGCATCGTTCAGCGGTCCGTCAATCCCTGGTCACTGGCAACCAAGCCGCGAGAAATGTCCACACTGGTGCTCACCCATGCCTGCCAAGCCCACTTTCCCCTTCCATACCAAGGTGTTTGTACGGAGCAAGCGGCCTGTGACCCGGCACCTTGACGGCCGGTTGGGCTATGTTGCGGGCATCACCGAACAACCGGACGGAAACGGGCACTTCACGTATGGCATCTTCTTGTACGACATCAGGCGCCTTTGGTGCTGCAAGGAGGACGAACTGGAATCGACCGGCGAAGTCGATCTCCAAGCGGTCCAGTGTTCCGAGGAACAGGCCAGGCGGCTCGCCCAGAATTGAGGATGAGGCCAGTTCGAGGATCGCTCCGGAGCACCTGCCTTGTCTTCTGGGAACGACGCTGCGCGTGTCGGTGACCCGAGAGACTTGAGAGCATCGCCCGAGGTCGGGACGGTGGGTGGCCTGGTTTCGCTGTGCCGAACACCTGCGGAGCGGAACCCGTGTGTTGGGCGTTCGCCAATAGATTTCGGCCCTGTCGCGAGGTCCATCAGACGCCGGCCTGGCTGGCCGATTCGACTTCCAATGGGGCCTTCTCACACGGGTTTCATCGGCTCCACGAAGCGGCAACCCGTGCGACTCGACGGAAGCGGGAATCGGATTAACGCCGGCTCTTCGCCTGACCCCGGCGGACCCGCCCGCGTAGAATGGCGTGGGCACCACCGATGGAGGGAGGCCGCATGACAGGGATCTCGATCGAAGAGGCGCAGGCCCAGCTTTCGGAGATCATCGACCGGCTCGCGCCGGGCGAGGAGCTGGTGATCACGCGGGATACCCGGCCGGTCGCCCACCTGGTCGGCCTGCCCGCCGGCAAGCCTCGCCCTCGCTTCGGCCGAGGGCGAGGGAAGCTCCGCATCGTGGCCGAGGATGACGAGCACCTGAAGGACTTCGCGGAGTTCATGCCGTGAGGTAGCTCCTCGATCCCCACGCCTTGCTCTGATATTACCTGGGGGACGCGAGGCTGAGCGACCCCGCAAGGGGCGCGATCGAGGATGCCGCGAACGTTTGCCTCGTCAGCCCGGCGAGCTACCGGGAGATCGCGATCAAGATCGGCCTGGGGAGGTACAACCTGGCCGTGTTGTACGAGGCCTTCATCCAGGAAGCGAACTTCGACAACGGCTTCGAAGTCCTGCCGATCAGCCCGGCGCACACCGAGGCCCTGATCGGGTTGCCTCGCTACCACGGCGACCCGTTCGACCGCCTGCTCCTCGCCCAGGCGACCGTCGAGGCGATGACCCTTGTCAGCGGCGACCAGGCGTTCGATGCTTACGCCGTCCCCCGGATCTGGTGACCGGCCGACGTCACGCCAGTGGATTCCGGCCGGTGACGAGGGCGATCGGGTGCCCGACTGGCTCGACAAGCCGGCTTCGAACGAAGCCTTCTCACGCGGGTTTCATCGGCTCCGCCGATGGGAAACCCGTGCCACCCAATTCGTGTTCATTTCGGCAAAACTTGGTTTGAAGGTGCTCCGAGATATTGATAACGGTGGATCAGGACGCCCGTCGGGGTGGACTTCGTTTCGACGAGGGCCAGGCCGCGGGGGTTGATGCTGTCCGCGAAGAAGCGTTTGCCGAGCCCGAGAAGGACCGGGTAAACGCACAACACGACCTCGTCGACCAGGTCGTGCTCGAAGAGCGTGGATGTCACGGCCGTGCTTCCCCAGGCGATCAGGTCGGGGCCGTCGGTGTCCCGGAGGTCGCGGATCCCTTGCAGCGTGTTCGGGCCGAGGTCGGCGACGGGGCCCCAGGCGAGGGTTTGCGGGTGGTGGGTCGCGACGTACTTGGTCGCGGCGTTGAGGCGGTCGGCGATCGGGCTGCTGGGCGCCTTGGGCCAGAAGCCGGACCAGAGGTCGTAGGTGCGTCGGCCCAGCAGCAGGTCGAAGTTCTCGCCCTGGGCCTCGGCGATGGCCGCCGCGCCCGTCGGGTTGCGGTAGGGGGCCGTCCAGCCGCCATGCGCGTACTCGCTGTTTTCGTCCGGCGCGCCGGGCGAGATCACGCCGTCCAGCGAGACGTGGGCGAAGATGCGGATCTTCCTCATGATTCGGCCTCATCGGTTCGAGGTCTTGCCGGTTCGGTCCCGTGCTTGCGATCTGGTCGAACGCGATGCCCGCGGATCGACAGGCCTCCCCCGAATTCCGCGGGGATTCGATGGGCTCGGTCGGATCGCTCGGGGAATCGATTCGGAGGGGGGCCTGGGGCGTTCGGCGACCCGCCGGTTTCCGGATTGCGCGGCAAGATCCGGGAAGTCGTCGATCGTGGGCGATGCTACGATCACGCCGGTGCTGGGAATCCTGTTCGACCGGGCGAGCATCGGCATGCCGGAAATGTTGATCCTGACGGATGAGGCGCGCTGGAAGGCGTTCGTCGACCGCGATCGAGAGGCCGCGCCCTCCTTCGTGATCGCCGTGAAGACGACCGGGATCTATTGCCGATCGGGTTGCCGTTCGCGATTGCCCAGGCGCGAGAACGTGCGGTTCTTCGACACCACGGCGCAGGCGAGGGCCGCCGGCTTCCGGCCGTGCAAGCGGTGCCGCCCCGACGAGGCGGCCGGTCCGGTCCCCGACCTCGAAGCGATCGTGCGGGCGTGCCGCCTGCTCGAAGCCCCCAACCCGCCGACGCTGGCCGCGCTGGCGCGCGAGGCCGGCCTGAGCCCTTCCCATTTCCAGAGGCGATTCCGGGCCCTCATCGGCCTGACCCCGAGGGCTTATGCCATGAGCATCCGCCAGGAACGTTATCGACGCGTGTTGCAATCCTCCGGCGGGGTCGCCGAGGCGATCCAGGAGGCGGGCTTCGCGAACCTCAACCGGGGCTACGAGGCGGCGCCCGAGGCCCTGGGCATGACGCCCGGCGAGTACCGGCGGAAGGGGGAAGGGTTGGCGATCCGCTATGCCTTTGCCGAGACCAGCCTGGGCTGGGTGATCGCCGCCGCCACCGAGAAGGGCCTTTGTTTCGTCGCCCTGGATGACGATCGCGAGGCGCTGGCCCGGGCGCTTCAGGAACGGTTGGGAAGGGCCGATGGGCCGGCCGAGGATGCCGCGCTGCAATCGTGGCTGGAGTCGGTCGTGGGGGCGATCGAGGAGTGCCGGCCGACCGCCGATGTGCCGCTGGATATCCGCGGCACGGCGTTCAGAAGCGGGTCTGGGCGGCGCTCCAGGAAATCCCGCCGGGGGGACGACCACCTATCGGCAGATCGCCGAACGGATCGGCAACCCGAAGGCCGTGCGGGCGGTCGGCACGGCCTGCGGGGCCAACCCGGTGTCGATCGTGATCCCGTGCCACCGGGCCGTCCGCGAAGATGGGGGCCTGGGCGGGTATCGATGGGGCCTGGAGCGCAAGAAGAAGCTGCTCGACCGCGAGTCTCAGTGAGCGTGGCGGGGGTCGGTCGCGGCGATGATGGCGCTCACCGCCTGCTGGTTGAAGCCCTTGTACCCTTCGCGGCGCTCCAGGTTTTCCAGGTGGCTGCCGATGGCACCCTCGGCGACGAACCGGGCGTGCTGCTCGGCGTCGATCCAGCCGAGGGCGAGCAGGCGGTCGGCCCGGTGCTTCGAGACGGGCCAGCGTTCGCCCTCGGTGAACGCCTGGCGGAGGAACGGGAAGTCGGAGAACGGCTTCATCGTGGCGATGCCGGCCTCGGCTTCCAGGTCGGTCCGCAGGGCGTCGAAATCGAACTGGGCTTCCAGGTGGTGCATGCCGGCTTCGAGGATCGACTCGCCGTGCAGGCCGACCCACAGGCCGACCGTGTTGGGCGTCGGCAGGGGCGGCAGCGACAGGCGGGTGAAATCCTCGGTGGCCTCGTCGGGGGCCAGGTCGAGGTCGGCGAAGATCACGATGCCGGTCGTGGGGTGTTCGAGCACCTGGGCGCCCCAGCCGGCGTGCGGGCCGGCGTGGAACCGCTCTCGGGGCCGGAATCCCAGGCGTCGGAAGATCTTCATGAGTCGCGGGAAAAATTGTCGCGAAGAGCGATACGTGTGGTGATCGTGGTTGGCCCAACCGAGGCCGAGGCGGTCCTGCCGGGCCTTCTGGGCCTGGGCCGCCCGGTTGCGGGACTGCCAGTAGGCGCGCTCGGCCTCGAAGAAGAGGTGGCAGGCGAGGTCGACCGAACCGGCGCGGTCGATCCCCTGCTCGATCAGGGCGTCGGTGCGGTCGAAGCCCTCCTCGTCGGACTCGAACCAGCGGCGTCGGCCCTCGAAGATCTCGCGGGCGGCCAGGGCCTCGCGGGCGGCGTGCGGGACCATCCGGCCGATCCGGTTCATCTCGCCCGAATAGGTCTCGAACCCCCGATAGCCGCGGCGGCTCGACGACGGCCAGGCGCTGAGGCGGCCGCCGATCCGGGCGACGCGGTAGGGCCCCATCGGGTAGCCCTCGATCGTCAGGCCCAGGTCGTGCGCGCGGGAGAAGGCGGCGATCGACTCGACCATGATGGCCGCCTCGACCGCCTTGCCATCCCCGGGGATCAGGCGGGGGAAGATCCCGCCGGGGTGCTGGTAGACGCCGGCGCCCGCGAGCGGGTCGGGCTCGTAGCCGACCGCCTCGATGCGGGAGGCGAGACCGTCGCGTTCGGGCACCGCGAGGTGATCGAGCCAATCGACGAACCGGGTGCTGGTCTCGCGGGCCATCCGGTCGGCCAGGTTGCTCGCGAACGGGCAGGCTTCGAGGGCCTCGCGGGCCAGCTCGGCGATGAGCGCCTCGGCCTCGGGGTGGCGCCGCCAGGCGAAATCGGCCGGTCCGGTCGGGGTTGCGATCGTCGTCGTCATGGAAAGTCTCAGGCTCGGGTGGGCAGGGGCGGCGGCCCGGTCGAGCGCCCAGGCCGCGAGTTCGAGGCCGGTGCGGACCTGCCGGGCGGTCAGGCAGAGCGGCGGGCAGAATCGGACGGTGCTCGCCCCGCACGGGAGCAGCAGCAGGCCGAGGTGGAACGCCTCGTCGATGATCCGGTCGCGGAGATCGGGGTCGGGTTGGCCGTCTCGGGCGATCTCCATGCCGATCATCAGGCCCAGGCCGCGGACCTCCCGGATGCAGGGGTGATCGGCCATGAGGGCCTCCAGGCCGTCCTTCAATTCTCGCCCGCGCTCCACCGCGTTGGCCATGTATTTCCGCTCGACGAGGCCGATCGTGGCCAGCGCCGCGGCCGATGCCACCGGGTTGCCGCCGAAGGTGCTGGCGTGGCTGCCGGGGGGCCAGTCCATCACGTCGGAGCGGGCGACGATCGCGCCCAGGGGGAGGCCGTCGGCGATCCCCTTGGCCAGGCAGACGATGTCGGCGGCGACCCCCCAGTGCTCGGACGCGAAGAACTTGCCGGTCCGGCCGATTCCCGACTGGATCTCGTCGAGGACGAGCAGGATTCCGTGCTCGTCGCAGAGCTGGCGGAGCCCCGGCAGGAAGTCGTCGGGCGGCACGATGTAGCCGCCCTCGCCCTGGATCGGCTCGGCGAAGATGGCGGCGGTCTCGTCGGCCGGGCAGGTGGTGTTCAGCAGGGCGCGGACCGATTCCAGGTCGCCGTATCGGGCGTGCTGGATCTCCGGCACCATCGGCGAGAAGCCGCGTCGGTGGACCGGCCTGGAGGCGCTCAGGGCCAGGGCGCCGTAGGTCCGGCCGTGGAACGCCTTGTAGAAGGCGATGATCCGCGACCGCCCGGTGTGGTACCGCGACAGCTTCATCGCGGCCTCGATCGCCTCGGCGCCGCTGTTGGTGAAGAACGCCCGCTTGGGCCCGTCGCCGGGGGCGAGCCTCGCCAGCTCCTCGGCCAGGCGGACCTGCGGCGTGTAATAGAAATCGGTCCCCGACATGTGAATCAAACGCCCGGCCTGGCGCCTGACGGCGCGGACCACCGACGGGTGGCAATGGCCGGCGTTGGTGACGGCGATCCCGGCGGTGAAGTCGAGGAAGCGGTTGCCGTCGACGTCCTCGACCATCGCCATCCGGGCGCGGCGGACGACCAGCGGGTAGGTCCTCGTGTACGAGGGAGACATCACGGCCGAGTCGCGGGCCAGCCAGCGGGCGGCCCTGGGGCCGGGCAGGGGGCCGAGAACCCGGGGCGAATCGAGGTGGAGGTGCGTCGCCAAGGTTGCCTCCGGAGCCTCGCATCCGAGGCGAAGAATCGAGATGATGGGTCCGGTCGACGGGGAACCGATGGCGGTCGATGCATTGTAGGGCCGGCCCGAGGGGGCCGTCAAACCGCCGGGCGGCCGATCGGGGGGTTGGTCCATGATCCGCGCGGTGGTCGTCGGCTACGGGCTCGCCGGGCGGGTTTTCCACGCCCCCCTGATCGCCCGGCAGGATCGGATCGAACTCCGCGGCTTCGTCGCCCGCAGTCCCGAGGCCCGCGCCGAGGCGATCGCGCGATGGCCCGGGACGATCGGCTACGCGAACATCGACGAGGCCCTGGCCGACCCGGCCGTCGACCTGGTCGCGATCGCCACTCCGCACGACACCCATGCTGACCTGTGCATCCGGGCCCTGGAAGCCCGCAAACACTGCGTCGTGGATAAGGTGATGGCCCTCAACGAGGCCCAGGCCGATGCGATGATCGCGGCGCGGGATGCTTCGGGGCGGATGCTTTCGGTCTTCCACAATCGCCGGTGGGACTGGGACTATCTCACCCTCCGCCGCGCCCTCGACGAGGGCCGGCTGGGCCCGATCTTCTGGGCCGAGAGCGCCGTCGTGAGGCATGCCCCGCCTCGTACCTGGCGGGGCGATCGCAGGTCGGCGGGCGGCCTGCTGCACGACTGGGGCGCCCACCTGATCGACCAGGCCCTGCAACTGGGCCTGGGCCCCTGCCGGCGCTTATCCGCCTGGCTGACGCCTGCCCTCGACGATTGGCAGGGCGTCGATACCGACTCCCACGGCGTGATCGTGATGGAGTTCGATTCGGCGAGGTTCCAGATCGTGAACAGCCGCGCCTGCCGGCTCGATCGGCCGAGGTGGTGGGTGCTCGGCCGCGACGGCTGCTACCTCCAGAACGGGATCGACCCGCAGGAAACCGCCCTTCGCGCGGGGGACCTCGCCGGTGCGATCCAACCCCCGGAACACCGGGCGATCTGCAAGACGTCCGAAGGCGAGGAAACCCTGGATCGGGCCCCCGGCGGCTGGGACGCCTACTACGCCAACATCGCCGCCCACCTGCTCGACGGCGAGCCCCTGGCCGTGACGGCCGAGCAAGGCCGGGAGGTCGTCCGCGTGCTCGATGCGGCCGAACTCTCGGGACGCGAGCGCGCCACGATCGGGGGGCCTTGGGGCGAATCCCGAGGGTCTGCCGGCTGGCCCTAGGGGCGGGACTTCTTACGGCTGACGTAGAGCATGGTGCCGAGCAAGCCATTCCCGGCGGTATCGGTCAGGCTGTCGCCGGCCCGTCCGGGCCGGTCGCCCACGAAGGCGGTGTAATACTTGGAAAGGTCGAGCTTTCTGGCGGTGACCAGGGTGACCGACCGGCCGTCCGGCCCGGCTTCCACCCTCGCGATCGGCACCCGCATCGGCGGGGGGGCCTGCTCGGCTTGCATCGCCCCGGAGAGGTATCGGATCCCGTTCAGGAAGGGACTCTGATCGAGGATGGAACTCTTGATCGGCGGTTGCCAATTCACGAAGTAGTTCCGGGGATCGGACAGCCTGGCCGGGTCCATCGGCTTGCTGAATTCGATCACGATCCCCCGCGAGGTCAACTGGGTCGAGGACACCGAGGGCCGCGTGATGTCGGACCGGGCGACGATTGCCAGCGTGCTGCTCGTGGCGGTGGTGTCGGCCGGGTCGAGGGGTGTCGGGCCCGGGTGAGTCGCGAGGACGCCCGGCGTCAACGCCTGGAGGTGAAGGCCGATATCCAACTCGCCCGGGTTGGCGGCTCCGGGGAGGATCGGCACGGTCACGGTGACCGAGTTGACCCCTGGCCCGAACGTTACCACCTGATCGACGGGCGTGTAGTTCTTGCCGGCGGCATCAGTCACGTCGGTCCAGAATCGGGCCTCGATGGGGCCCGATCGAACCTTGGCGGGGCTTCGGAAGATGTCCCGGGGGGCGGGGTATCGGTTGAGTGTGACCTGGATCCCCGCGCTCGACTGGCTGACCAGGTAGCTGTCCCGATCGATCTGGAGGGACGGGCTCTTGCGAAGCACCGCGGCGGCCGTCGCCGTCGACAGGAGGATTCGGGGGTCAAAGGCTTCGAGGGCGGGGCGGAACCCACTCGACCGGGCCCGGTTCGGCATCATCCTGACCCTCTCCAGCAATTCCGCGGGATTCGGCATCCTGGAGGAAAGATCGGCTGACCTTGACGATTGCTTGAATTGGAGCCGGCCGGTTTGGGGGATTTTATCGGGAACTCCGCCTGCCATCGGGGCCGGCGCCATCCCGGCTCGTTTCCTCGGGGAACGCCTCGGCGGGACCGGCCCATCAGGCCGGCGGGCTTTCCTGGTCCAGCGACGCGAGTCGCCCGCGGACCTCGCCGATCATGCGGGCGGACCGGAGCGATTCGAACAGGGCGAGGCTGCGAGTCCACAGGTCGCGGGCCTCGTCGGGGCGGCCCTGGTCCTTGCGGAGCTGGGCCAGTTCGTCGAGCAGGCTGGCCAACGCGTCGCCGTGGCCCATCTCCTCGGCCATCTCCAGGCCCTTCCGGGTCATGGCCTCGGCTTCCTCGAACCGCTCCTGGAGCCGGTAGAGGACGCCGAGCTGGCTGTAGGAGACCGCGACCCCCTCGGCGGTCCCCTGTTTCTTCTGGAGTTTCAGGCCCTTCAGGAGGCTGCTCTCGGCCGACTCATACTCGCCCCGCTCGCGGCGGATGGTGCCGAGTTGCATGTGGTAATCGGCGATCCCATCCTTGCGGTCCATCACCTTGTCGATCTCGTACGCAAGATTCAGGTACTCCTCGGCTTCGTCCCACTGCTCGCGGTTCTGGCACAGGAGCGACAAATTGCCATAATTGGTGGATAAGCCTTCCGGATTTTCGATGCCCTCGTTGATGGCGACCGATTCGGCGTGCAGCGCCTCGGCCTCGTCGTACGCCCCCTGGACCTGCTTGATGCAGCCCATGGCGTCGAGGACATCGGCCAGCTCGGCGTCCCTCCCCAGCGAACGGAAGCGGTGGCGGGCCTGGTCGAGGTAGATCAGGCCCCGGTCGAGTTCGCCCAGCAGGCGATACACGTAGCCCAGGTCGAGCGCGAACCGCCCGGGCCAATCGCTCTCGGGGTCGTCCTCGTTTGCGGCGATGGCATTCAGGCCTTCGTGATAGGCGGCCGCCCCGTCGCGGAGTGCCCCCAGATCGCGGCAGACATCCCCCAGCATGCTCAGCGCGAGCAGCAACCGGTCGGTATCGCCGACCTGGCGGAAGATGTCGGCCGCCTGTCGGAGCATCGGCCGGGCCCGCTCCTTGTCGTCCTGATCCCGAAGCACGAGGCCGATGCTGAGGCAAGACAGCCCTCGCACGGCGGTGTCGTCGCTCACATCCGTCATCTTGCGGTAGAGCTTCTCGGCTCTCGCGTATTCGCCGCGAGTCCTTGCCAGGTCGCCGCTGATCTCGATCGACCGCACATCGTCCGGGGCGCGCCGGAGCATCCGCTTGAGGCAGGCGCGGACCGTGTCCAGATCGTCGTCATCGAGCGCTTCCTGGGCGGCCTCGTAATCTTCCTGTTGCGCGGCGTCGTCCAGCATGGAGAAAGGTCCTGGAGGCAGAATCGGAGAGCCATCCCCTCCCGATGGCGGATGCGGGGACCGCGGTTTTGCCGAAGCTCACGAGGCTGACACCCGACACGGCATCCGGCGCCCCGGTTCGCGGCACTTGACACGCGCCGCAACCCCCTGTCAAGGACCAGCCCTGGAGCATTGAGGGCCCCGGCGATCGTCCGGGCGCTTCCGGCCGATCCGGACGCTCGATTCGGGGTTTTCCCCTGCACATTCGAGATCCGCTCGCCTTGCGGGCGATTCGTTCGGACCCTGGATTGCAGCCGGTGGGATGGGCCGGTCCGGGAGGTGCCCTCAGGGGATCGGGAGCCCCCCTCGCCTCGCCGAAAACGTGGTCCAACGCAGCGTGTTGCCCGAGGCGACGGTCAGGCCCCCAGGCGACCTGGGAAAGTGGGGGTTGAACAGGGCCTCGTAAGTCCTCGAGGGGTAGTTTCTTCGACGCGACCAGGATTGCCGATCGTCCGTCCGGGCTCGCATCGACCCGCGCGATCCCCTGCGCGGTCGCCCGTACGGAGGGTCACGAGGGGCGGCGGGAGGTCGTCCCGGGGGGCGACCCGGGGCGGCACGGGCTTACCGGGGCGGGCCGCCGCTCAGATGTCGATGTCCCTCGCCGTGTAGGCCTGCTCCATGATGAACTTGAAGCGGGCCTCGGGGTCCTTGCCCATCAGGTCGGTCACGGTGCTTTCGGTGTAGGGGCGGTCCTCGTCGGGGACGAGCACGCGGAGGAGCCGCCTGCGGGATGGGTCGAGCGTGGTCTCGAACAGGAGCTGGGCCGGCATCTCGCCCAGCCCCTTGAAGCGGGTGATGTTCGGCTTGGCGTTCTTCGGGAGCTTGCCCAGGATCTTGTCGCGGGCGGCGTCGTCGGCGGCCCACTGGGTCTCCTGGCCGTGGGTGATCTTGTAGAGCGGCGGGCAGGCCAGGTAGACGCGCCCCGAGTCGATCAGGCCGGGCAGGTGCCGGTAGAAGAAGGTGAGCAGGAGCGTGGCGATGTGGTGGCCGTCGCTGTCGGCGTCGGTGAGCAGGATCACCTTGCCGTATCTCAGGCGGCCGGGGTCGAACTGGTCGTCCATCCCGCAGCCGAGGGCGCTGACGATGTCGGTCAGCTCCTTGTTGTCGAGCACCTTGGCCTTGCCGGCCTGCTCGGCGTTGAGCACCTTCCCCTTGAGCGGCAGGATCGCCTGGATGTCGCGGTCCCGCCCCTGCTTGGCCGAGCCGCCGGCCGAGTCGCCCTCGACGATGAACAGCTCCAGGCGTTCGGGGTCGGTGGCGTCGCGATCAGCAGGCTTGCCGGGGAGGTTCAGCCGCGTGCTGATCGCGGTCTTGCGGCGGACACGGATTTGGCGGCGGCCAGCCTGGCCTCGCGGGCCTTGGCGGCCTGGATGACCCGCTGAGCCGATCGCCGAGGCCACGCTGCCGTTCTTGAGCAGGAAGTCTTCCAAGCGAGGCCGGACGGCCAGTTCGACGAACGAACAGACCTCGTGTTGTTGAGCCGGCCCTTCGTCTGGCCCTGGAACTGCGGCTCGCGGACGAACACCGAGAAGATCGCGGTGAGCCCCTCGCGGACGTCCTCGCCCTTGACCTCCAGCCCCTTCTTGAGCCGCTGGGTCGTGCTCGCGCATCTGTGGACGGCCTCGGAGACGGCGGCGGAGCCCTGCTCGTGCGTGCCGCCGTCGCGGGTGGGGATGGTGTTGACGAACAGGCGGATGTCCTCGTCGGTGGCCTCGGTCCAGGCCACGGCCAGCACGGCGATGCGGATGTCGTCGTCCTCGACCGAGGACGAACAGGGTGGGGGCGACGCGGTTGTCGAGCGCGCTGGTTGACGGCCTGGAGGAAGTCGGCGACGCCGCCGTCGTGGCGGAACTCGGCCGATCCTTCTTTCTCGTTGACGAACTGGATCGTGAGGCCCTTGTTGGTAGGTCTTCGTCCAGGCGGTCGGCGATCAATTCGGCGTCGAACGACTGGGCGCCGAAGATCTCGAGGTCCGGAGGACGAACGTGATGGTCGTGCCCGAGCCGCGGGCCGCCTCGCCCTTCGCGACCGGGGCCAGCGACTTGCCGCGGCGATAATCCTGGGCCCAGAGGAAGCCGTCGCGGCGGACCTCGGCATGGAGCGTCTTGCTCAGGGCGTTCACGACGCTGGCGCCGACGCCGTGGAGGCCGCCGGCGACCTTGTAGGCATCGTTGTCGAACTTGCCGCCGGCGTGCAGCGTGGTGAGGATCGTCTCCAGGGCGCTCTGGCGGGTCTTGGGGTGCAGGTCGACGGGGATCCCGCGGCCATTATCGGAGACGGACGCCGTGCGGCCGTCGGGCCCCAGGGTGACGACGATCCGGCTGGCGTGGCCGTTCATCACCTCGTCGACGGCGTTGTCGACGATCTCCCAGAGCAGGTGGTGGAAGCCAGCCTTATCGACCCCGCCGATGTACATGCCGGGGCGTCGGCGGACGGCCTCGAGGCCTTCGAGGACCGTGATCGATTCGGCGTTGTAGGTTCCGGCGGACATCGGGGTTTCCTGGAAGACAGGGCCGGCGAGCGGCTGTCATCGCTCGGAGGGGAGGGGGATTCCGAGCATCCGACAGATGCTTCGGACCGTGTTCGGCTTGATCTCGATATGGCGAGGAATTGGCGCTTCTCGTAGCGAGATCGGGTCGTACCAGATCTCGTGTTCGCCCCCCTGTCTAAGGAACTCGCATCCGTGTTCTTTCAGATGCTTCTTGAGTCTTCGCCTTTTCATCGCCAGTTCTTAGCGGTTCTCGTCAGGGAATTGCTGCGAACTCGATTCGTCAGTCGCTTGAGAAACGTGGCGAATCTCGGAGACGATTCGGCGATGTCTCCCGCGAACAACGGGCTGTTTCGGTACTTCTTGATCCGAAGTTTCGGACGTTTGGGATTCCCGAGGGCGGCGCCTCTCGGCCAGTGGGAGTGATTTGCGAAACTCTTCGGGAAAAGCCTTCGCCTTCGCCTCCCGTGCCTCGCGTAAGGCTTGAGCGGCGTCATAGGCCATCTCAAACGCTTCTTCAAGCGTTTCCGCTTCGGTTACGAGTTGTGGGTCGATTGGCGAGGTTACGGTGTAGCCGCCTTCCTCGGCCGGGGTCAGGATCAGCATCAAGGTGCCGTCGGTCACCGTGTACTGCGTGCTCATGGATCTTGCCTCCGCGTGCGATTTCCCGGGCCTATTCTATTCCCCGATCGACTCCACCGGAGGAATCGGCTCGACCTCCTCCGGCACGATCGAATCCAGCGTGCCCCTCTGGAGCACGCCGTATCCCTTGCCGCCGCGGCCGGTGACCGGGAACTTGGTGGCGCGGACGACCTGCGTGCCGCCCCGGCTGGTCCGGGCGGTCAGGCCTTCCCGTTTCTTGTTCGTCAACGCGAAGCCGAGGACGCGGTCCTTGGCGTCGAGGCGGATCGCCGTGACCCCCTTGGCGACCCCCGAGACCACGTTGATCTCGGAGACCGGGAAGATCATCACGCGGGCCAGCCGGGTCGCCAGGCAGAGGTTCTCGCCCCCCTCCGAGGCCACCACGCCGACCACCGCGTCCCCTGCGAAAGCGGCGTCGAGACGCGCGATGATCCGCCCCTTGCGGGTCGAGACCGGGGCCACCGAGGATAGGGCGAAGCGCAGGACCTTGCCGCCGGCCGTCAGGGCGACGCCGTAGGGCGGCGGGGGGACCGAGGCGTGCCCGTTGCCGTTCGCGTCGGCGTCGATCCCTTCCAGCTTGCCCTGCGTCTCCCCCTTCTTCTCGGGGATCGGCTCGGGGAGGCATCGGGGGTCGTGGCAGAGGACGCCGACGAGGTGCTCGTTGTCCTCGAACGCGAATTGCTTCTGGATCGGCTCGCCGTGGCCGGTCGTCAGCGGGATGTCGTTGGCCCGGATCGTGTAGGCGATGCCCCGGTCGGTGAAGAAGGTGACGGTCTGGCGGGCCTTCGATCGATAGATCCAGCCGACCTGGTCGTCGTCGCGGACGCGGATGCTGGACACGTCGACGAACGATTTCTGACGCTTGACCCAGCCGGCCCGGGTGATGATCACCCAGGCGTCCTCGTCGACGATGTAATCTTCCTCGCGGAACTCGACCACCTCGACGGGCTGCTTGGGGATCTCGGTCCGCCGGGCGTCGCCATAGGCCGAGGCGATCTCCTTCAGCTCGCCGCGGATGATCTTCCAGCGGGCCGGTTCGTCGGCCAGCAGGCGTTCGAGCTCGGCGGCCCGGGCGCGGCGTTCCGCCAACTCCTTGAGGATGTCGGCGATTTCGAGCTTGCCCAGGCGGTACAGCTTGGTTTCGAGGACGGCGTCGGCCTGCTCGTAGCTCAGCCCGAACCGCGATTGCAGCTTAGGGTTGGCGTCGGCCTTGCCGTCGCTGGCTCGGATGATCTTGATCGCCTCGTCGAGGTTGTTGAAGACGATCGCGAAGCCTTCGAGGATGTGGATCCGCCGGAGCGGGTTGTCGAGCGTGGCGGAGCCGACAGGTACGACCTCCATGCGGAAGTCGAGGAAGTGGACCAGGATGCTGCGGAGGTCCAGGCGTGCCGGCACGGCGACCTCGGCCCCGTCGGCCGGCAGCAGGCAGGTCATGTTGACCTTGAAGTTGGACTGCAGCGGCGTGTTCTTGAACAGGTAGGCCATCGCCGCCTCGGCGTTGGCCCCCGGCCACAATTCGAGCGAGATGCGGATGTCGTCGGTGCTCAGGTCCTTGACGTTGACGAGCTGTGGGACCTGCCCCTTGGCGATCAACTCGCCGATCCTCTGGACCAGGGCGTCCTTCTCGATCCCGTAGGGGATCGACGAGATCAGCAGGAAATGGGCCTTTTCGGGGTCGGGGGCATACGTGCCGCGGACCTTGATGGTCCCCTGGCCGGTCGCGTAGATCTGCCGGATCTCGTCGGCCGAATTGAGGATGACGCCGCCGGTGGGGAAGTCGGGCCCCTGGATGTGCTTGAGCAGCTTTTCGAGGGGCAATTCGCGGTCGTGGTCGAGGAGCGACACCAGCGCGTTGCAGACTTCCTTGATGTTATGAGTGGGGATGTTCGTGGCCATGCCGACGGCGATGCCGGTCACGCCGTTGATGAGCAGGTTGGGCACCTGCGACGGCAAGACGACCGGTTCGTCGGTGGTCGCCGCGTAGTTGGGCCGGTAGTCGACCGTGGCCTCGCGGAGTTCTTCCAAAAGCTCCTGGGCCAGCGGCATCAGCCGGCATTCGGTATACCGCATCGCGGCGGGCGGGTCGCCGTCGATCGAGCCGAAGTTGCCGTAGCCCTCGATCAGGGGGTAGCGGAGGCTGAACGGCTGGGCCATCCGCACCAGGGCGTCGTAGATCGACTGGTCGCCGTGCGGGTGGTAGCTCTTCATCACCTCGCCGACGACCGCCGCCGACTTGATGAACCGGCCGTCGGGCGTCACCCTAAGGTCGTTGGCCATCGCGTACAAGATGCGTCGCTGCACCGGCTTGAGGCCGTCGCGGACGTCCGGCAAGGCCCGCGAGGTGATGACGCTGAGGGCATAGTTCAGGTAGCGGGACCGGGTCGCCTCGGCCAGCGAGACGTCCTCGACCACCGCCGGAACCCGGGCACCCCCCAGGTCGCTCCGCCTCGTCCGTTTGGCCATGACGCTCCGTCACCCTCCCGCCCGCACCTTCGCGATTCGCGCCCCATCCGTAACGACTGTACCCCGATCCGGCAAGGCCAGGCAAGCGGATTGGTGGACAAAGTTATAGATTTTGAGGTCGATTAAGCTGATAGCCAGGACCCCCAGTAATCTACGGCGCGGGAGGATTGGCCGGCCGTCCGAACCGGATCATGCACTCCGCCCCGCCATTCGGGAGAGGGGGGCGATTGGTTGTCCCGTTCCAGATAGGTCGATCCGCCAACCACCGTGAGCCCAGCATCATGCCACGCTTTATGCCGGTCTTCCGGTTTCGATTGAGCCACCTGCTACTCATGGTCCTGTTCGCCGGCATGGCGATGGGGGCCGAACGCACCTGGAATCAACGTCGCATTTACCTCGATCGGGCGGCATACCACGCGGCCGAGGAGGCGAAGTATACGAGGTACGCGCGCCTGGTGCAGGTGGAAGCGGATCGAATGCGCAAGTACGACATCGGATACTGTAGCACTTATCGAATCTCTGCCAAGGATTATCAATTAATGAAGGATGATATGGATAAGCAGGCGGAGGAACACGCGAGTCACAAAGAGCGCTTCCGCCGAGCGGCCTCGCGGCCCTGGGAGCGTGGCCCGCAGACGGATTAGGGGGATGCCCGCTCGCCAAAGTCCGTCACCCTCCCGTAGCGAACCGGATCAAGCCCGGAACTCGGGGTGCTGGGCGATCGCTTCGAGCTGGTGCTTGAGGTACGTCAAGCTCTGGGCCGCGGTCTCCTCGGCGCCGGGTGAGTAGTCGAAGACCTCGACCGAAAGCCAGCCTTCGTAACCCGATCCGACAAGGGCCCGGAGTATCGGGGCGAAGTCGACCCCGCCCATGCCGGGGCCCCGCTTGTTGGTGTCCTGGGCGTGGGCGTGGCCAGCGACGCGGCCATATTGCCGCCAGAGGTCGGGCACCGTGCCGTGCGGGTCGCCCGACTGGGCCTTGACGTCGAGGTGCAGCTTCACGCGCTCGTGGTTGACCTCGGCGATCAACTCGTTGGCCTGGTCGATGCTGGTGAGGAAGTCGGTTTCCTCGGTCGTCAGCGGCTCGACGCAGAGGTTCACATGGCAGTCATCGAGCGTGGTCTTCAGCTCGTTCAGGACCTCGGCGGCGTGGCGGAACGCTTCCGGATAACTTACCCCGGGAAGCAGGCTCCGCTGCATCGGCGATCCCAGTACCATCAAGGTGCCGCCCAGGTCGTGCGTGGCCTGGGCGAGGTGCTTGAAGTAGTCGGCCGTGGCCCGGCGGACCGAGGCGTCGGGCGAGGTGAGGTGGAAGCCTTCGGTCTTCGCCAGCAGCCAGTGGAGGCCGATCGTTTGCAGGCCGGCGTCGAGGATCTGGCTCCGGATCGTGCGGCGTTGGGCCGGACTCAGGTCGGTGATCCGGGGGGCCAGGGTGAACGGGGCGAGTTCGATCCCCTCGTAGCCGAGGTCGGCGATCGTCCGGCAGACGCGGCCGAATTCCCACCCCTCGAACAGCTCGTTGCAGATTCCCAGTCGGATCATGGCGCTCTCACGTTCGGGATGCGGCGAGTTGCTCGGCGGCGAGCAGGGTGTTCGCCAGCAGCATGGCGACCGTCATCGGGCCGACGCCGCCGGGGACCGGGGTGATGGCCGACGCGATCGCCATCGCTTCCTCGCGGGCGACGTCGCCGCAAAGCCTGCCGTCGGGTTTCTTGTGGATCCCGACGTCGATCACGACGGCGCCGGGCTTGATCCAGTCGCCGCGGACCGCCTCGGGCTGGCCGATCGCAGCAATCAGGATGTCGGCCTCGCGAGCGAAGGCTCGGACGTCGGGCGTGCCGGTGTGGGCCACGGTGACTGTGGCGTTGCCGCCGTCCTGCTTGAGCAGCATGAGCAGGGCCATCGGCTTGCCCACGATGTTCGACCGGCCCAGGACCACCGCATGCTTCCCCGACGTCGGCACGCCGTGGGCCACGAGCAACTCGCGGATTCCCAGCGGGGTGCACGGGACGAACCGGGGGCGGCCGACGGCCAGCAGGCCGGCGTTGGTCGGGTGGAAGCCGTCGACGTCCTTCTCGGGCCGGATCCGCTCCAGGACGGCCGTCTCGTCGATCTGTCGGGGCAGGGGGAGCTGAACCAGGATGCCGTCGACGTGGGCGGCTTCATTCAAGCGATCGATCGTCTCGAGCAGCTTGTGCGAGCTGACCGATGAGGGCAGGGGCACGACCTCGCCGCGGATCCCGGCGTTCCGGCAGGCGGTCTCCTTGTTGCGGACGTACACCTGGCTGGCGGCGTTGTCCCCCACCAGGACGACCGAGAGGCCCGGGGGCCGGCCGTTGGCCTCGGTGAACCGTCGGGCTCGGGCGGCCACGTCCTCGCGGACCTTGGAGGCCAGGGCTTTGCCGTCGAGGATCTGGGCGGTCAAGGGGGGGATTCCTGGGCATGCGGGGCGGGCGGTGGCTTTCGGCTTCATCTTCGCCGGCCCCCGGTGCCGGTGCAAGGGAGGGGGGCGCCTGCCCGGTGGCCGGGCCGAAGGTCGGCCTTATGACCCGGCCCCGGGCGATCTCCGGCGCGAGCTGAGCGGGCCTCCCGAACGGCCGCCGGACCTGGGTTCGGCGGGGATTTCGGCTCGGCCGGGGGCGCATCCGTGGCCACGGGGGGGGCTGGGCCGACGCACCGTCGCCGCCGGCGTAGTGGCGGAGGGCCGCTTCCCGGTCGTCGAAGTAGAGGAACAGGTTCTCGACGAAGCCATCGCGGAAGATGTCGCGGACCCCCGTCTCGACGTTGCACATGGCCAGGCGGGCGTCGTTCTTGCCGGCGGTCCGGTGCAATTTCAGGATGCCGCCCAGCACCGCCGAGCCGATGAACTCCACCCCCTTGAGGTCCAGGATCAGGGCGGCCTTCCCGCCCTGGCGGAGGTGATCATCATACAACCGCTGGAGTACCTGCACGGGCGCCGGGTCCATCCGCAAGCAATCCCAGAATTCGGCCACCAGATGGCCATCGACCACATGCACTTCTACCGAAGGTTTGAGCGGCATCGGCGGATCTCGTAAGAATAGCGGGCGCGCGAAGAAAGGTGTCCGGAGGGTTTCGCCTCGGGGACGGGCAACCAATGCAATCGGGCGGGGGGCCGGGTGGCCGAAATGCAGGGGGCGGGCTATCGCGCATGGTAGCCGCGCCGGGGTCTGGTTGTCCAGGCATCGCCCCCGGCCCGACGGTTTATTCAGGGGCTGGCCGGGCCCCCGGCGCGGCTGCATCGGTGGCGGCGATCGCTTTGATGGCAAACCGATGTCATTTCAGGGAATCTTCCGGGAAGGAAGCAGCCCGCAGTGGACCCGCGTGGGGATGATCGGGGCGGGCGTGAGTCCGGCCTTGCGGAGCCATTGGCGGTACTCGCCGGCGCTGTAGGCCCGGCCCTCGGTCAGGGCGAACAGCGAGGCCGAGTAAAGGGCGATCGGCAGGGGTCCGCCCAGGTCGTCGTCGAGGAAGACGTCGTGGATCAAGAGGCGTCCGCCGGACGGCAGGGCCTTCGCCAGGCGGCCGACCAGGGCCTCGGCCTGGGGCTCGTCCCAGTCGTGCAGGATGTTCGAAAGCAGGATGGCGTCGGCCTGCGGGACCTCGTCGGCGAACATGTCGCCGGGCCGCAGCTCCAGGCGGTCGAGCACCCCGAATTCGCGGCCGAATTCCTCGGCCACCCTGAGCACCTCGGGATGGTCCCACACGATCGCCCGCAGGTTCCCGTGGGAACGGAGGTAGGCGATGCTGTAGATCCCCGTGCCGCCGCCGACGTCCAGCAGCACCCGGCATTCAGTCAGCGGGAAGTTCGCCGCCAGCGCGGGCGCGACACACCGGGCCCGGCCGGCGAGGGCCATCGTCAGGGAACGGGCCGAGTCGGCGCGGTCCATCGCCGATTCCAGCCCGTCCCGGAAGATGAAGGCGGCGCCGGGGCCGTCGGGCTCGGCACCGGCGGGCCGGTTCGTCCGCAGGCGCTCGACCATCGCCAAAACCCCCGGCGAATCCGCCGAGAGCCCCAGGTAGCCGCGGATATCGAACGGGGCGCCGGGGACGAGGTGGTCGTGGGCCAGGTCGGCGGGCGAGAGCTGCCCCTGGGCGTTGTCGTGCAGCAGGCCCATCGCCCGCAGGGCGGTCGTCAGCACCAGGGTCGGCCGGCGTTGCAGGCCCAGGAATCGGCCCAGTTGCTCGACCGTCTTCGGCCCGTCGTTGAACTGCTCGAACAGCCGGAGGTGGGCGCAGGCAGCCACGAGGACCTCGGTGCCGAAGGCCCCTCGATACAGCTCGAAGATCGGGGCGGGGTCGTGCCGGGGCGCGGGCAGGGGGCCGAACGTCATGACGGTTCTCCGGGGGCGGGCCGGGCGGTCCAGCAGAGGGACCAGCAACCGACCACGGCCATGTTCGCCAGCCACTGGGCCGTGCTGGCGGCCAGGTAAATGCGGTGGAGCGGGTAGAAATCGGCCATCGAACCGGAATCGAGCAGGCGATCCATGGGCCGATGGGCCGCGAACAGGAACGCGAGCAGGAGCGCCGAGGCGGCGATCGACGCGACGTAAACCCGGCGGACCCAACGGCTCGGGGCCGATCGGTCGGACGAAGCGGCCAGGGCCCAGATCGCGACCGAGGCCAGGCCGACCCGGTTCAGGACGTCCGTGACGTGCCGCGTGATATTCCCGGCGGAAAGGCTCTCGAGCAGCTCGTGCTGGATCGGCACGACCAGGCCGCCGTAGAAGATGAACCCGCCCACCCAGATCCCCCAGGAGGCGATGCGAGCAGGACCGGAGGGCGACGGTAGGGCGAGCATGAGGGTCATCCTGGTTGCGAAGCCCCCATTGTTGCCATCATAACGCCTTGGAACATCGTACAGTTTGGGACTGGCCGGCCGGCCGAATCCCACAATTCGGGCCGACCTGGGTGGGGCTTCCCGCGGACCCGTGGCCGGGAGGGATTCCGACGATGGCTACCGACCTCCTCCAACTCGTTGGTGACGTTGCCCGCCCTCACCGAGCGGATCGGCACCCACGAGGAGGCGGTGGGATCCACCACCGGCCACTGCTCCTGCCGAAGCACGCAAGAGGTATCGACATCCTGGCCGACCTCCGCGAGATCCTTCCTGGCCATGGCCGCCGGCAGAACCTCCACCTGGGGAACGTCGCCTACCACGTCGGGCGACCTTGACTACAGCTCTACGATCGCCTGACCACCCAGATCGCCCGGGCCTACCGCTACCACTTCGCCGCCCGCGACCCGGAAATCCGACGAGTTCAGCAAGCTGGTCGCCGACCTGGCCTGGAGACCTGCCCGAGATCCGCCGGATCCTGGGCGACGCCGCAGGCCGCCTACGACGGCGACCCGGCTGCCAAGGGGGCCCGACGAGATCGTCTTCTGCTACCCCGGCCCACCGCGATCGCCGGCCTACTGATCGCCTCACGAACTGCCTGAACTCCGGTGTTCCTTGATCCCCTGGATGATGTCCCGAGTACGCCCATTCCAAGACCGGCATCGACATCCACCCAAGCGCCCGGATCGGCCCCCGCTTCTTCATCGACTACGCGACCAAGGCGTCGTCATCGGCGAGACCACCGAGATCAGCGCCGGGGTGAAGCTCTACCAGGCGTCACCCTGGAAGGCCCTGAGCCTCCAGGACGAAGGGACCGGCGACCTCGTCCGCGACGCCATGCGCACCCGACCCTCGAGGACGGCAGGATTCGCCAACGCCACCGTCCTGGGCGGCGCGACGGCCATCGGCCACCACCGGTCAGGCCGCGCCTGGCTCCTCGGCCTGGCTGACCCGCAGCGTCGGCCCCTATACCACGGTGATCCTCGAAAACCCCCGCCTCCGATACTGGGCCACCGACGGCGAGGCATGGCACTGATTACCAGATTCAACGCCCTGGAGCGGGCGATTCTAATGGCCCCACAATTCGCCGCCCTGGCCGCCGTATCGCTGCTCGCGGCGGCTGCGCCGACCGCCGGATCAGTTCCAGCTGCCCGACGGCAACCGAGAGACGGCCTGCCGACTGGCATCGACTGGAACCAGGTCCCGAACGGCCTGACCATCCCCGCGACCTCGTTCGGCGGACCTTCGTACAAGATGGGAACAATGCGAGGCTTTCGGCAAGAATGACCTGCCCCGGATAAGGCAGCCCACGCGGAATCCTACCGGAACAGATTCACGCGGCTTCGTTCGACCGGTCGATCTTACCGGAGGAGCTGACGGCGATCCTCTCGAGGTCGGCCGGCGATCAGCCGGCGGTGACCTGACCGCCCCGCTGGGGATGGACGAGGATAGTCCTTCATGATCGAACCAAGGCGTGGATGATCGCCCTTGGTGACGCTTACGGCGGATGTCGGCCGGCGGGCATGCCCAGGACCCGCCGCCGCTGCCTTGCCCCGGAACCCGCGCCCGAGGAGCCGCTGTCCTCGGGAGGCGGGCGTTGTAGCGCCTGCGTCCGGCCTCGGCAGGATGGTCGAGCGGTTGCCGAACCAGGCGGCGCAGGGTCCGGCTCGCTCCCCTTCCCGGCACGCTGGGCTGGGAACGGTACGACACCGGCAATGCCCGCCGAGGTGGCGGCCCTTCGCAGACCGGCGGCGTGGGGTCCCCGGCAATCGATGCCGCTCATCCCGGTAGTTGCCCGGACTGGCCCGACCCGCTCGCGACCCGGGAGAAGAAGCGCCAACGTCATCTTCGCCCTCAGCTTCGAGATCCGCAGCGACGACGACGAGTACATCTTCCAGTTCCACAACTGACCAGCTCGACTACCGAGGCTACCAGCAGGGCGGCCAGAACCCGGTCCACGACACCTTCACGCCCTGCCAGTGGTTCGCGTTCAGCGGCCGGATCACCAAGCCGGCTGATCGGCCATTGCAAGCCGATCGCCACCTCGGCTTCGACACCATGACGGCACTCGACTGTTTATCGACGTCGATCATGACCTGAGGGCCCGCCTCGCTTCGGCCGGATGAAGACGCCCTTCACCTATGAGTTCTACGTCGAGCCGGTGCAGGGCCTGATCCTCCCCGAGCGGTCGCTCTTCTTCAACAACTTCGGCCAGAACCGCGACATGGGCGTCATGGCATTCGGCCGCGTCTTCAACGACCGCCTCGACTATGCCGTGGGCATCTACAACGGCTTCCGCAACGGCTACTACGACAACAATGACGGCAAGGCGATCTCCGGCCTGCTCAACTTCAAGCCGTTCGCCAACGCGCAGGATACGATCCTCGAAAACCTCAACATCGGCGGCTCGGTGTTCGCCCAGCACCTCATGAACGCCCCGGTGCCGCAGACGTTCCGCACGATCGTGCCGATCGCCGGCAACGCCGTCTTCGGCGTGCCCTTCCTGTCGCTCAACAACAACGTCCGCGAGGCCGGCTTCTCGGGCCTTTGGGATGCCCACATCGCCTACTTCGTCGGCCCCTGGGCGGTCGTCGCCGAGTACGGCGGCGGCCGGCAGCAGTATGCCCTGGCAAGCAACCTCAGCCAGCGGACGAGCGTCCCGGTCCAGAGCTTCTACGTCGAGTCGGGCCTGCTGCTGACCGGCGAGACTCGCAGCGCCGTGGGCGTCGTCAAGCCGAACCGCCCGTTCGACCCCCGGCCCTCCAAATTCGGCCTGGGCGCCTGGGAGCTGACCGCACGCGTCGAGCAGCTCGACATCGGCCGCAACGTCTTCTCCGCCGGCTTCGCCGACCCCAACCTCTGGTCCAACCGGGTCGATACCGTCAGCCTCGGCTTCAACTGGCACCTGAACCAGTACACCAAGTTCGCATTCATGTGGGAGCATATGGTATTCGGCTCCCCGGTGCTGTACGCCCCCGACCGGTTCCAGCTCACCAGCGACCTCTTCCTGGCCAGGCTCCAGCTCTACTTCTGATCCGGAACGGGTCGGCCCTTGTGCCGGGCCCGATCCGGCGTACCATCGATCGAAACGGGCCGGGGCGAACCCGGCCCTTTGCCATTCCCCAGGCCCACCGGGATGATGCCCAAGATGAGCGAGCCGACCCGTATCCTGGCGATCCACGCCCACCCCGACGACGTCGAATTCCAGTGCGCCGGCACCCTGTCCCTGCTCAAGAAGCGGGGCTGCCACATCACCATCGCCACCATGACGCCCGGCGATTGCGGCAGCGCCGAGCACAGCCCGGAGGAGATCGCCGCCATCCGACGGTCCGAGGCGAAGGCCGCGGCCGACCTGCTGGGGGCCGACTACCTCTGCCTGGAGTTCCGCGACCTGGCGATCTTCCCCGACGACGACGGCCGACGCCGCGTCGTCGAGGCGATCCGACGCGTCCGGCCCCACCTGATCCTGACCGCCCCGCCGGTCGATTACCACGACGACCACGAGGCGACCAGCCAGCTCGTCTGCGGAGCCTGCTTCGCCGCGCCGGCCCCCAACTACAAGACCAAGCAGTGGGATCCGGCCCCGGCGACCGACAAGATCCCCTACCTGTACTTCGTCGACGCCCTCGAAGGCAACGACCGCGAAGGCAAGCCCACGCCCGTCGATTTCTGGGTCGACGTGACCCCCGAGTTCCCCCTCAAGAAGAAGATGCTCGCCTGCCACGCCAGCCAGCGGAACTGGCTGCTGAGGCAGCACGGCATCGACGAATACCTCGACAGCCAGGAGCACTGGTCGAAGCACCGCGGGACCCAGATCGGAGTCGAGTACGCCGAAGGGTTCCGGCAATACGTCGGTCACCCCTACCCCCGGCAAAACCGCCTGCTGGAACTGGTCGGCCAGGACGGACGGGGCAAGCCGCTGGACCCCCTGTTCGGCTGATCCTTCGCCCCCGCGCCGGCGGGATCCTCCCAATCCTCCCAGAAGGAAGTTCGATCGACCGCGAGCGATCGTCCGGGCAACCCGCGATCCTCCAAGTGCAGCCCGACGGACCGGGCCCCCGGCGATCCGTCGAGCAAAACCGCCCCGACCACCCTCCCGAACGCATCGCCCGAGGGTCGGCCTGTGGCGGTTGTATCGATTTTGCAGGCATCCCGAGGACCCCTCTACGGACATCGAACGCCGGGTCCTCCCGTTTCGATCGATCCGGCCCGTTCCGGCCTCCGGCGGTTCCGCTTGCGGGCAGCCTTGGCCGCCGCGTTCAGCCCGGAGAGCTGGGCCTTCTCGCGGTCTGGGCCTTGCGATCCTCGGCCAGCCACGCTGGGCCTTCTGGATCTCCTCCGCGTTCGGCCGGCGCCTCGGCTCGGCCGGCTCGTTGCGGATCGGCTCGGGGAAGGGCCAGCGACCGCAGCCCTCGGCTCGTTGCGGATCGACCGCGGCTTCTCCGCTTCCGGCTCGTTCGCCCGCAGTTCTTCCTCCGGGAGCTGGTGAAGACCGCGGCCGATAGTCGGGATCGGTTCGACCTCCAGGTCGCCCGGCTTCGGCAGCGGCGTGGCGATCGTGCCGTCGGGTTGGCACGCGTCCAGCCCGCACGTCCGGCGGCGTTCCAGCTCGGCGATGCAGTCGCGGTTCAGCTTCAAGGCCCGGTTGCCGTAGCGATCGAACCGCCGATAGACCAGGTCGTCCAGGTAGCCCTGGCCGCGGATCGCCTGCAGCCGCTGCTCGGCCGTCGAGTTCCTTGAGCGGCCCGTCCACCAGCTCCTGCAGCCGGGCAATCCGCTTGGACACCAAGGCCTTGCGGCTCCTCCGGCGTGCCGGCCACAACCCGATCAGGGTCATGCTGGCGGTTGTATCGCATCGCGGCCGAGCAGGTCGTACGCGAGCTGGATCTCCTCCTCGCTCCAGAGGCGGTGCCTTCGAGGCTTCGGGCGAGGTGGTGCCAGCGGTCGACAGCAGATCGCCCCGTGGTAGGTGCCGGCGAGCTGCAACGACACCACGCCGGGCCGCTTCGGCTTCTGGGCCAGCAGGCCGGCATCGACGGAGCGGTCAGGGACCAGCAGGTCTGGGCTCGTCGCGACCGGACCCGCAGGTACTGGAACTGCTCCGAGAGGGCGTTGCGATGCTGGACGAAGCGATGGCGGCCAGGCCGCACAGGGCATTGTCGTCGTCGCACTGGGGCTGATGGTGGGCGACGTAGTAGAACATCCGTTCGTGGACGTCGTTCTGGAAATAGTCGGGCAAGGTGCAGGCGCTTCGCCGCCAGGCCGTGCGTGGTGGCGTTTTTGCTGGACGCCGCCTTGCCGAAGGTGATGTGGGCCCGCCGCCCTGGCCCTGCCGGGAGACCTTGCGGGAGGGGGTATCCGGTCGCGACGGTCGATTCATCCCGAGGAACGGTCATGGTGCGTACCCCAGCAAGCGGATCGAGAAACACCACTGGTTTGGCGTCTTCCCCGGATATCGGATGAGGGATAGGGTAAGCTTGAGGAAATGCGTAAAATTTTTCAAAGGCATGAGGATAGGGATAGGTAATTTGTGCGATCGGCTGCAGGCGGGGCGATAGGGTTATTGAGGAATGATTAGGAATGCGGAAAGTGCGGGCTGGGCCACCCACCGGCAGCCCCGAACGAGGCGACCCAGCTCCAGCCCAGGGCAACGCCCTGGGACCGTGACCGCCAATCCCACCCTCCGGCTGCCCCGAAAGGGGCGACCTAGCCCAGCCCAGGGCGTACGCCGCCCATCCACCCTCCGGTTCCATCAATCCCAAACAAACCGTTCGTCATACGGAATCCCGATGGCGCGCCAGGAAGGCCTTCGATACTCCTCCTGGAGCGTCCGGCCAGTGAGGGATGCTCCTCCTGATCGGCGATGTAGCGGCGCTGCCCTCGCGGTTCGATTCGGAAACAGCGAACGCCCCATGGCCGGCCGGCCACGCGAAGCCGGCGAATTCGGCACTCTGGGTCTTGATCCATCGGGAGGACGACTTCTTGACCTCCTCGCGGCCAGGGCGTCGTGCAGCCCAGCTCGAACAGCAGGTGGGCGTGGTCGTCCACCGAATGGATCGGAGTCCTCGAACAGCCGAAGTGCTCGAGGACGACGGCCATGTACGGATGCAGGGCCTCGCGGACGCCATCGCGGATCCGGGGCCTTCCCCGGCCTTTCGTGCGGAAGATCCGGTGGATGGGGATGCGGGCGAGCGATTGGGGCGCTCGGAAGAACCCGGCGGCGCCCGGCGGGCCAGGCGGACACGAGATATGCGGTCGTGAGTGTTCCGTGTCGAGCATCAGCATTATCAGGCCGGGGATGGGCGGAAACAGGATGCGGCCGTGCGTGTCGGAACCTTCGGGAGCAGTTCGAATCGCGCCCGGGACGGGCCCGATTCGGGGGTGGGTCGTCGGGACGCGTTGGGTCGCCCTTTCAGGGCTACCGGAGGGTGGGATGGGCGTGGGTCAAGACCCCCGGGGCGTTGCCCTGGGCTGGAGGCTCGGTCGCCTCTTTCGGGGCTGCCGGTGAGGCGTTGGTCCCGACACCAGGGCGTTGCCCTTGCAGGCCCGAGCGGATGAGCACCTCGCCCATGAGGCGGGGCGTGCCTTCGAGCTGTTCGAGCAGGGCGGGACCTTGTCGCGCGACGGGATGACAGGCACGCGTTCGGGCGTCGGGCCGGTGCCATCCTCGTCGGGCGGCTGGGGCTGTTCCAGGACGACGTTGTAGAGAAAGAGCAAGGCGGCGAGGGCCTGGTTCTGGGTGGACGCGGCGACGCCTTGCACGGCAAGGAGTGATCCAGGAAGGCGACGATCTCCGGCCTCGCCCATCAACAGCAGGTGGCGTTTGCCGTGGAACAGGACGAATCGCTTCACCCAGGGGTCGTAGGCATCCTCGGTGCGGATACTGAAATGGAGCCGACGGAGGCAGCGCTTGCGGACCGATTCGATCCCTTTGGGCCTCGCCCAGGATGTTGCGCAATCGCCCCGCCTTGGTCCTGAATGTCACGGCGAAAATCCTTGAAAGGCCCCGGATTCGATGGTGAAATCCATCCTCGGCGGCGATTATGCGGACGCAGGGCGTGGAGTCACACGCCTTATCGTCCATCGAATCAAGGTTAGGCGGCGGGGGCTTCATCGTTGACCACGATCCCCGAGTTCGGGACCGCCTCCCCGGGGGCCGAGTACGCCCTGCGGCCCGGCGGCTACGCGATCATCTTCCGGGCCTCCGGCGAGGTCGCCGTCGTCGCGACGCCGATCGGGTTGGCCCTCCCCGGCGGCGGTCAGGAGCCCGGCGAGGCCCCGGAGTCGGCCGCCGCCCGCGAGGCGGCCGAGGAGTGCGGCCTCCAGATCGAGGTAGGCCGACGCGTCGGCGTCGCCGACGAGTTGGTCTACGCCGACGCCGAGGGTGCACTTCCGCAAGCGTTGCGCGTTCTTCCTCGCCGAGGTCGCCGGCGTACTGGCGGGGGGCGAGGCCGATCACGAGTTGCGGTGGCTGCCGCCCCTGGAGGCCATCGCCTCGCTCCGGCACGGGAGCCAGCGATGGGCGGTGGCCGAGGCGTGCCGCCTAACCTCGCGCTGCAGCGGACCCCGCACCGCCGCAGCGCCCGCTGTGCGATCATCGCGGTCTCGGCGGTGCGGTCCGCTGAGCTTGGGCGTTAGGCGGCCGGCGGCATGAGATTCGTTTACTGGTTCCTCGTGGCCGCGACCATCCTGTGCGGACTCTGGTGCGCTGATGCTCCTGGGACTCACCATGACGACAGCCGACTATCTCGTCGTCACCGTCCGCATCAAGAGCTCGAAGAGGAGATCGGTTGGGAGAGGGCCGGCGACTTCGTGAGGGACATCGTCGGCCCAGTGAACAAGAGGCTCCAAAGCACTTGCCTCTGGGTCGGTGCCCCGCTGCTCGCATTGAATGTGGCGTGGTGCGCGCTTCGCCGGCCCTGGCTCGTCGAGGCGAAGGGCCGCCGCGCCGGTACACGTCGCCACCGCGGATCGAAGCCGTCGGCGAGGATGACTTACCCGCCTAACTTCGCGGCTGCAGCGGACCCGGCCGCCGCGGCGCTTCTGGTATCATCGAGGTCACAGGCCGGCGGCCGGTCCGCTGAGCTGGGTCGTTAAGCCGCAACCGCCTCCGCGAAGCTCCGCTTCGAGGAGGTGCATCGAGATGCGAGGCCGTCCCCACGGCGTCGCGGCAGGGTAAGATGGCCCCCATCCCGAGTGGCCATCGGAGTCGCCGGGCCCGGCCCCGCCGGCGACCGGCTCGAGAGGGGCTCAGCGTCGGACGGCGGTTGCGGCTTAACGGAGAGCTCAGCGGCCCGCCGTTACGGGGCGGTCGCGGGGCTCGGGTCTGTGTCGGCGGTTGCGGCCTAACTCCCCGCACGCTGCAGCGGACCGGCCGCGAAGCCTGCCGAAGGTCGGGGGGCCACCTGGCCGGCCGCTGAGCTCTCCGTTAGGCGGCTCGCATGCTCCCAACTCAGAGGCCGTCGCACGGTTTTCTGGCCGTCTGCAGCGCCGTCGCATACCTCTCGCTTGGGGGGTGCCTTCTCTGGTCTCGCCTGACCTTGAGTGACTACCAGAGCCGTGAGGGCGGTGTCGTTCTAAACGTCACCCCGCGCGGGATCGGCTATGAGTTTTGGGGATACACCCTCCCCTCTATTATTGCACTAGTCACCGGTCTAACGTGCTTCGTGATTGCGGCCTGGTTCAGTATCGCTCGCCACCGAAGGATGGATGTTGCCTGGTTCGTGTCACTGGCAGTTGTTTGGTTCTATGCCACGGCCTTACTATTCACGCTCCTCGGGGAAGAAGCGTTCCCGTGATCGCCTAACCTCGCGCTGCAGCGGACCCGGCCGCAGGTGGCGTTCCGGTCGTGCAGCGGTTATCGTAGCGGCCGGTCCGCTGAGCTTTGTCGTTAGGCTCCCGCGGCGCACCGTCGCCGCCACCGAATGCACGAATCGAACACCCGCAGGCGTGCGGAGCATCGCCGCAAGGTTCTGGCCGCGCTGCGAGACATCCTCAACGACCCCGCGGTCATGCCGAACGAGGACTGCCCCGACCTTGTGGTCAACGTCTCCCACGTCGAGTTCGGCAGCACTGTGCGGGACATCTACGTCGACTACGTCGGCTTCTGGCGGAGATCGCCCGAGCCCGGGGAGGAGAGCCGCCACGACCGGTACATGCGCCAGGCGAAGGAGCGGGGCGAGGACACCTACGTCGATCTGACCGAGGTGGGTCACTTCGCCGAGTGGAGGCAAGTCGTCGAGTCGGAGCTACAGAAGCGCCTCGGCCTCCTGTATACTCCTCGTCTCCATGTCGTGCGGTTCCTCGGCCGGGGAGAGGGCGGGGCCTGGCACGGAGCCTAACCTCGCGCTGCAGCGGACCCGGCCCGCCGCGGCGCTTGCTGGTCATCCGAAAGGTCTCCCTCGGCGGGCCGGTCCGCTGAGCTTTTTCGTTAGGCGGTCTCCGAAACGAGCCGCGGGGGGGCTGTCAGTGCACCCGGCAGTTGCCCGGCTCCTTTCGCGTCGGATCGTGATAGCCGCCACCATCGCCGTCGCAACGCTCGGCGTAGCCGTCGTGCTGCTCGTGCCCCGCGACTCCGTCCCGCCGGAGCGTGCAAGTCGGCATCTCCACGACATCGGGATGGCCCTTCAAGCTTATCTGTCCATGCACGGCCACTTGCCGGCGGGTACCGAAGCCAACCCCTCTTTGCCGCCCGAGAGGCGCCTGAGCTGGCTGGCGGCCCTGGCCTCCTACTGGGACTACGGCGGGCTCTACAACGATATCGACCGCGCAGCGGCGTGGGACTCCCCGCACAACGCCCCGCTCGCGGGGCTGAATTACCTCACCGATTACGAGCCCTACCCTGACGATCGGCTCAAGCGTGGCTTGTCGCCTTATGTCGGGATCGCCGGAGTCGGTCGGGACGCTGCCCTCCTTCCCGTGGAGCACCCACGAGCCGGGGCATTTGGGTACGATCGCGTGACGGCGGCCCGCGACATCCGCGACGGGGCCGGCGCGACCATCATCGTGGTCGAGACCGGACGAGACAATGGACCGTGGCTGGCCGGTGGGCCGCCGACTGTGAGGGCGCTCGACCCGGGGCGAGGGCCCTATCTCGGCCGGGGTCGTCAGTTCGGCGGCGTGAGGGTCGGGAGCGCCGTGGCCCTTTTCGCCGACGGCTCGGTGCGTCCGGTCTCCGACTCGATCGAACCGAGGGTCTTCGAGGCGATCGCGACGATTGCGGGGGGCGAGGCTTTACCGGATGTACGGACCATTCGCGGAGTCGGCGTGCCCTACCGTCAGTGAAGGAACTCGTCTCAAGCCTAACCTCGCGCTGCAGCGGACCCGGCCCGCCGTGGCGCTTTCTCATCAGTAGTGGCTTCCCCTCGGCGGGCCGGTCCGCTGAGCTTTGGCGTTAGGCGGCGAGAACGCGAGTGGCGGAGGGGTGATGGGCGATGGCCAGTGGATCGCGTATTCGCTCGTCCGTGCCGGTGTGGCGGCGGCAGGTGTTCTCGCGATCCTCGCGATCGTCCTCTGCCACTTTCTCGCGCCGGGGATATACTACGACCACCTTTCCAAGCCACCGCCGCTGCGGGAGCGTTTGCCGGAGATCGCGGCCTGGCTCGTGGTTGGTTCGCTGCTGCTCCTGCCCCACCGACTCACCATGCGGGGGTGGCTGTTCTGGCCCCGGCTGGCGGTATCCGTCGCGGTCGGCCTGTTACTCGTGGGGGCTGGGGTGGCGGCCATAGCGGCCGGCCTGCGTGGCGGCCGCGACCCGGCCATCTACCCGGCGGGCGTGGGGTTCATGCTCGCCGGGGTGAGCGTACCCGGCTGTCTGTGGTGGCGCAGACGCCTAACCCGTCATTGCAGCGGACGGCCTGCGGCCGCCGCTGAACTCCAGCGTTAGGCGGCGGAGATGGAGTCGGTGTTGAGTGATTGGCTGAGCGCGAAGACCCTGCTGGCGATCGCGAGCGACACCGGCGAAGAGTTCCCGGCTTGCGTGCTGTTCTACGTCGAGGACGACAACGATCTGGTCGATGAACACGGTCTGATCGTGGACGGTGCGGGTACGACCTATCCGAATCAGCCGATCGACACCTACGATCAGGCGACCGCGGATGTGCATGGACCTTGGGTCGTCTGCTTCAGCTCCCCGTCGGCAATCGAATCACTTCGCCGCGAAGATTACGTCAGTCGCCTGTTATTCGATGAGTCAGTCATCAAAGAGTTCCCCGTCCGCCAGTTGATCCGTCGTTCCCTGGTGGAGAAGGCCCGCTTGATCGTCGATCCGTTTCTGGCCGGCGGACAGAAGTTCTCACACCAAGAGTTGGAGCAATTACGGCATGCTATGCCAGGGATCGCCTTCTATGAGCCCGCAGTCGTCAAGACCCCGCCGAAAAATCCGCCCGGGTCGTGACTGACCGGCGGACGACGAACGCCTCGGCCTGGTCACGTCCCGCGTCCGTGCCACGGGCACGCGTGGTGTGGCGTCGCCGTTCTTGGGGCCCTGCGCCAGGGCCTTCATCTTCTTCGCTTCGCTTCGGTCCGCTCGGCTGCGCGATGGCCTTCGGCGACTCCCCAGCATCGGCGACGGGCGGCCGGTTCGGGTGTGCGACGCACGCGGGCATCGCCACCACCTTCTCTCCGTGCCCGGCCCGGTGGCGCCGGGGCACCCCTTCCTGCATCCGCTCCGCGATCCACCCCGCGGGGGATACCGCTGGACTTCCCATGAATATTCGGAGAATAATCACTTGAGCATTGCCAGGGATCTTACCCGGTGCCACTCGCCGAGTCTCCGTTACGCCGGGGGAGGATCGTCCGTGGCGTGCGTCCTGCGTGCTTTTGGGGCCGGTTTCGACGTGGATGGCTTCCTCACCGGATCCCCCTTCCGCCCCTGCGCGGTCTTCCGCCGCGGCCAACCCCGGACGTCGGCCTCGAAGCGATTGTGCGAGCAGGGCGGATTCCACCTTGAAGTGAGTCCCGAGGAGGGCGATTGCGTCCCGGCCCAGGTCCGCGACGCCACCGCCTTCGTCGCCTCCCACCGCGCGGAACTGGAACGCCTGGCGGCCTGGCCCGGCGTCGAGTCGGTGAGGCTGGACTTCTCTTGGGACTTCCCCCGTGGGAACGTGGCGGGCCAGTGGAATCTCTTCCCCTCCGCCCTGCTCGCGGCTTGCGGGGCGTTGCGAGTGGATATCATCGTCAGCGTATACTCCGCGTCGAACGGGGAGGGCGAGGGCGCCGATTGATCCAGGAATTGGGTCGAAGTTCGGGGCAGACTCGACGATGTCCGGGTCCTTGCCCCGGGGTCCTGGCCTGGGGGGATTCATGACAACTTTTCAGGGTGCCCGTGAAACCACCTGGAACGGCCGGGAAGTTCGCATCACCGCACGCCTCGTCCCGAGGTACGCGTGGATGACGGCGTCGATCGATGTGTTCGTCGAGGATCGGGCGATCCTGAAGACCGGCGGGGTCCTCAAATGGGCGGGGACGCAGTCGGCACTCTTCCGGTCGGGCGGGGTCGAGCATTCCGCCGAGCTGAGTTGGGGGCGGGGGTCCCCTGGGGGATTCCCGATCGTCCTGAACATCGACGGGAAAACCGCGCTGGAATGCGACGTGCCGATCCGGAACCGCTGGCTGCTTTACTGGCCCTGGGCCGTGGCGTGTGCCCTCGCCACGTGGGTCGTCCTGTCGTGAGCGTCGCACGGGCCGCATTTCGAGGGGTCTGACGCGGTCTTTTGAGGGGCGGCGGATGGCCTGGTGGCCTCGGGAGCCGTGCCTGTCAGGGCTCCCACGGGCACGGATGGGCCGCCCATGCTGGTCACCCGGCGATGGCCTCGCGAAATCCCCGCTTTCCCGGCGGGCCGTTGGCGGTGCGGGGACCCAACACATCAACGCCTGGTCCCGCACGGAAATCCCCGCATAAATCCATACCTGGCACCGAATTCGCCGGTCCAGGCGAGGTACGTTCCGCCCCGGGTGCGGGCTCGTCGGGCAAGGCCCGGGGCGTTGTCGGGGTTTGCATCGCGAGGGCGAGGTCTCCCATGCCGGTCGGGGTTCTCCTGGGGCGCGTCGAAGGTTGGCGGAGCGCCGTCTCGCTCGCGCGGGAGTGGGCTTCGGTCGCCGGCGTGATCGCCCTGGCGAGTTACCTCGACGCGGTTCCGGCATATGTCGCGGCCGTGATCCTGATCGGGGCGCTCCAGCATCGGCTGGCCGCGCTGGGCCATGAGGCCTCCCACGGGACGTTGTTCCGGGATCCGTTCCGGAACGATCTCGTAGCCGACTGGTTTTGCTTCTTCCCCGTGCTGGGGGCGGTCCGCAACTATCGGCGCTGGCACCTCGCGCACCACGCGGCGCCGAACGACCCGGAGCGGGATCCCGATCTGCTCAACCTGGGGCCCTGGCTCCTGCGGGACCGGTTCCCGATGACGCGGGGCCGGCTGGTCTGGGCGGTATTCCTGCGCTGGGCCTCGGGCCCGCTCCTGTTCGTGCGCTATGGCTGGTCGTACGTGCGGATGAACACGTTCGGCATCGGCGAGGGCCTGCGCCCGATCGAGCGGGATCGAAGCGGATATTCGCCCCGCGCCGAGGCCCTGGCACGCACGGCATTCTACGGCACCGCGGGTCTTGCGCTCGCGGCCCTGGGGCCGCGGGCAACCCTGATTTTCGCCGCCCTCTGGATCCTGCCGCTGGCGACGACGTTCCCCTACTTCCTGATGCTGCGGGACACGTTCCAGCACACGAACGCCGACACGGGGCGGTACACGAACACGAGGATCTTCCGGGTCCACCCGCTGGTCCGCTGGGCGGTCTTCCCCTACGGGCAGGACCTGCACCTGCCGCACCATGCGGTGCCTTCGGTCCCGCATTATCGGCTCGAGGAGTTGCACCGCCACCTGGTCGCGACCCGCGAAGGCTACGGCCCGGCGGCCGTCGAATGCCGGGGGATTTACTGGCACCGATCGGGCGGGCCGACGATCGCGGATACCCTGGCCCATGGGAGATGAGCGTGCTCGAACGATTCGATCCGACGCGGGAGAGCGAGAACCCCTGTTATCGGGCTTTCGCCAGATACCAGACCGGCCTTTACGAGCGCGCCCGGGTGGCGATCCGGGGCCTCGGGCGGCCGGACGTCCGGGTGCTCGACGCCGCCTGCGGCGTCGGCTACGGCTCGGAATACCTGGCCGACCTGGGCTCGTATGAGGGGCTGGACGCCGATCGGCAGACGGTCGAGCGGGCGAGGCGGAGATGGCCGGGGGCCCGCTACAGCGTGGCCGACTTGGACGACGCGGCGACCTTCGACGGCCGTCGCGGGTACGACGCGATCACGTCGTTCGAAACCGCCGAGCACCTGCGGGCCCCGGCGGTTTTCCTGCGGCGATGTTGGGGGGCCCTGAAACCGGGCGGGGTGCTCTGCTTCAGCGCGCCGACGGGCCTCACCCGCGACTTCGACCCGTACCATCGCCGCGACTGGCCGGCGGTGAAGTGGGAGCGCCTGCTGCGGGAGGCGGGATTCGCCGCCAAGGCGAGCCACGAGCACCGGATCGACGAATCGTTCGCCGCGTTCCGCACGATGATCCCGGTGTCGGCATTCCAGCATGCCTGGGCCGGATGGCGCGCGGTGCGATTCGGCTACGCGGCGGGGCGGATCCGGGAGTGGCTCGTCGAGGGGCGATTCCGATGCACCTGGGCGATGTGGATCTGCGACCGGGGCTAGCGGGCCGGCTCGGATGCTGGATCCGCCCCGTACCGCCTGGCGATCGCCCGAATGCACGCGTCGATCGGCGGGGGGAAGGGTTGAGTCCCCTTTCCAACGCGAGGCGGCGGGGCCGCAAGGTTCGGGCGGCACCCCCGGCGTTCATGATGGACCCGGGGGGTACGGCCACGGCTCGATCGCCGCCGGATCGTTGCCTCTCGCCTCCCGACGCCCGGGCGGTCGCGCCGGTCGACGGGCGGCATTGCGTGCCGCCCGCCGCCGTCGGGCGGCGAATACCAGGGCGCAGGCACAGCCCAGGCCGGCGACCCCGAGGAGTTCGACGGCCACCCCAGGGCGAACAGGTCGAAGGCCAACGATCGTCGGTCGAGGAACCAGAGCGGCGGCGGAACCCGCGCCTCGAACGCGATCATGGCGGCGTGGAAGGATGCCGGTCGGATCATGAGTGGCTCGCCTTTGAACCGGAGGCCGCACGGAGGGCGGCAACCCTTGCGGATCTCCGACCTCGCGACGGGGAGTGATTGGCCCGGGGACGGGCAGCACCCCAGGAGGACCGTCCCTGGCGGGCGGTGGGATTCTGTCGCGATATTCCTGGGGATGCCCGGGGGTTTCCCTTCGGGAGGCAACGACACCCCCCATCCCCGGGGTCCGCGTGGGTCGGGGATTGGGGTGAGGGATGCTTCAGGCCTTGTGGGTGTAGACCGAGACCAACTCCCGCCGGACCACCCGTTCGCCCGACTTGAAGCCGGGGCGCAGCCGGCAGGCTACCCGCTTGTTCTGGTCGGGTGAGAGGGTCGGCACGGTCTTGACGGCCATCTGGCGGTGGGGATCGAAGGTATCCCCCTCCACCTGGAACGGCTCGACGTCCTGCCGGTAGAGCGGAAATCCTCGATCCCCTGCCGGAAGTGGGCAAGTTCCCGGGCAACCGCCGATTCGGGATCGGTATCGATCCGCTTGCCCATGTCGTCGTGGAGCTGGATCAGGTCGAGCAAGATCGGCCGCAACACCTTCCTCACCAGGTCGGACTTGTATTCCTGCAGCTCGGCGTGCAGGCGATCGACGACCTTCTCGCGGGTCGCCTCGGCGCGGACCTCGCGATCGAACGCGGCCTGGAGGGCGTCCACCTTGCGGGCCAGTTCGCCGATCGGCAGGGCACCGATCCGGGCTTCGAGCGAGGCGATCTTGGTCTCGAGGGATGCCGCCTGGATCATGGGTGGCTCGCTTTCTGGTCCGATTGCGGACCGACGAGGGCCGATTTTCGGGGGGCGAATCGCATCGGCGCGGATTTCCTTTGCCCGGGGATGGCCGCGCGATTACACTGCCTTCGATCCGGCGGGATCGGCGGGTTTTGAGCCCCCTCGACCGCTCCCGACGGAGGCGGTGCTGTCGCTGTTAGATCGCTTCTTGTGACACCCTCCCGGGATGCCTGCCCGGGACCGGGCGAGCCCTCATGCATGAGGATACGTCGGCCGGGAGCCGGACATCAACGGCCTTCCTGCTCGCCGAGGATGCTCGCCGTCGCCAGCTCAGCGAGCGGACGGCCCGGCGGGTCGTGGCCTCGTTCGGGAAGTTGATCGGGGGGCGGGGCCGGGGCCGGCCGAAGCCCGCCTACGGCGAGGACGACCTGCTGAGTCGCTGCCTGGGCGCGGCTCATGCGGGCGATCGGGCAGGGCCAGTTCCGCGCGAATCGGGCAGAGCCGGGGTTCCTCGCGACGATCGTCAACTCCTCGGTCGCCGAGACCTGGGCTGTCCCGGCGGGAGAATAGCCGCTCGCCGCGGCTGTCCCGGCGAACAGGTGCGGAACGCCTGCGACCCGTCGCGCCGGCTCGCGAGGCCGAGGCGGCTGGTCCGGTCGTGGCCTGAGACCTATCCGCCGCCTGGGACGTGTACAGGCTGAAGATGCACGGGGTCCGGGCCGATCACTCGTTCTTCGGCGAGGAGGAGATCGGGCGGCGCCGGTGTTCGACCCGGAAATCGGGGATCGATCGGCCCTGGGAGCCGGTCGTGCCCAGGTTCATGGACGGCCCCGACCTGAAGGTCCACGGCCCGCTGGTGATTCCTCGGCGATCGAGCGATCTTCGACGGCATCCGGGCCAGCGCCCGCAAGATCGTCGAGCGATTCGGCAGGCGCTGGAGGAGGCCGTCCGCATGCTGGGCGGGCCCCGGGCGCCCGCTTATTAGGGAAGGCGATGATCATGACGCAGCAGCCTGGGGTCCCCGGGCGTGACCTGGGACGACTCAGTCGACCCTGCTGGGGCAGGTTCGCCTGGGTCCTTCGGCACGTTCCGGGGCGTCCCCTGCGCGGTCAAGGTCCTCCAAGCCGGAATCCGCCGGCGCCATCGGCGACCCCGAATCGAAGGCGGGTCGGTTGTATCGGCAGGAGATCCGGGCAGCTTAGGGCAGCTCGACCATCCGGCGATCGTCAAGCTGCTCGGGTCGGAGGTCGCCGACGGCTACCACTGCCTGATCATGGAGCGGATCTCCGGCGGCAACCTGGGCGATCGGGACCGAGGCCTGAGGCCGGCCGTGCCGCCGCCCTGGGGCAAGCTGGCGAGGAGGCCTGGCCTACGCGCTGAGCGGGGTCTTCCATCGCGACCTGAAGCCGTCAACGTCCTCATGATGCCCGAAGGGCGAGCCCCGGATCGTCGATTTCGGGCTGCAGCTTTCCGCATCGACTCCACGACGACGGCGATCGACGGCCTTCAGCCGGCTACACGGCACCCGAGCAGTGGCACCCCGAACTCTGCTCGGCCCAGGGCGACATCTATTCGCTGGGGATGATCCTGCATGTCCCCGACCACCGGCGAACTCTACGGGGGGAGCGACCACGGGCCGGCCGGCACCGGGGTGCCCGGCCCGATGGGCCGCGTGCTGAACAAGGCAGCGCAGCCTACCATCCCGACGATCCGGTATCAAACCGCCTCGCAGATGGCCGAGCAACTGGAGAACGTCGCCGACGGCCCGCTTGATGACCCGACCCCGGGTGGGCGGAGATCGCCACCGCACGGACCCGCCGTCTGCTGCGCGGGCGGCTCGATGCCGACGCTGGCCGCGATCGCCCTGGCCGTCGCGGCCAGCTCACTGGGGTGGCGGGCCTACCGGGCCTACGAGAAGGGCCGGGACCGCGGAATTGCGGCGCTCGTCGCGGCCGTCGCCTGGACCGCGACACGCTGGCCAAGGCGGATCGATTACACGCCGACGACCCCGACGACGCGACGATCCGGGCGCATCGCCTGGCCCTGATGGTGATCCAGGCCGATAGCTACGCCGATTACGACGCGGTCCTGGCGGGGGCCGACGACCTCGACCGTCGCCTGGGCCGGCCAGGGGGCGAGGGCCCGATCCGCGCGGTCGTCCGGGAGGCCACCGCGGTCCACCAGTGCTTCGCCAATCTGGGCGATCAGCCGTTCGTGGCGTTCGACAAATGGGACAAGCTCGAAGCAGCCTCCCGCCGCCTCGATGAGGCGCTCGACGCGGCCCCGTCGGCGGCGCGGTCGGACGTGTTCCGCTGGATCGGGCAGGTGGGCGACTTGTACGTCAAGGCGATGCGGCTGCTCCCACGGGGCCAATTCCGGCAGGCGAAAGAACTCCTGACGGGGGCGTCCCAGCAGGTACCGGCGATCGAACTGGCCGTGACGGCCGCGTTGCTCCACCATGGAAGCGACCCCGGGACGAGAGCCGGGTGACCAACGGATCATCGTGCAGTGCGGCCCCGCGAGGTCGATCCAACTGATGGATCGGGCCTTCTCGGGAGCCTTTCGGCGTTGACGCCCTCGAATCACCAGTTGCAAGAACGCCGTGCCGTCCTTGTTCCTGATGAGTATGTTCGGCGCCCGGCTCGACCCAAAACAGCCGGGGACGATCGGATCGGCGGCATCCTGACCGCGTGCAAGCGGGCCTCGACAACCAACCAATGGGCCGCAGCTCCGCCTGATTCTCCGCGGGATCGGTTTGCAAACGCTGACGATTCCATACGACCCCGAAACGATGGACGGGATCTGGCGCAGCGTCACGGCCGCCTTTCACGAGCGTGCCCGGCACCTCAGCGCGAGCTGGCCCGTCGGATGCTCCGCGACTGGGAACGCGACGAACGCGCGTCGCTCATGGTGCCGATGGCTTGGTCCCGCAAGGACGAGGTTGCGATCCGCCGAACCCTCCGGGACCTGGAAACCGAGGGCGAAATTCCCCGAGGCCCTGGAGAACACGCTGGAACTCTCCCGGGTCCTTCGCGAGGAACTGCGTACCCGCGCCCCGAAGCCTGGTACGCCGGCGAGAAGGATCGCGACCTCGCGGCCGGAAGGGCCGAGCCGGGCCGCAAGGACGGGGCCGGAACCGGCGAGTAGGGAGGCTTGGCGGCGGCGCCGCGTGCGCGGTTCGCCGCCATGATTCACCTTCTCAACCCGCACGCCTCCCATAATGATCGGTCCCAGGCCCAGGGGTGCACCCGCGAGGCGGCGGTGGGCCCTTGCAAACGGATGGAACGATCGGCCGATCAGGGTCCTGGCGCGATGAACCAAGAGGATTTGCTGGCGTTGCTCGTCTGCCCGATGGGGAAGGCCCCGCTGCGGAACGAGGGCGATTCGCTCGTCTGCACCCGCTGCGGAGCCGCGGTTCGCCATCAAGGATGGCATCCCCAACATGCTGATCCGAGGAAGCCGATCTCCCCGCCGGCTGCCCGGCCCGGCCGACCTGGCCTGTGCCAAGGAGGGGCGGGCGCGGGCGGATTGATTTTCCCCCCAGCGATGCGGATACCCGCGCGGCGCCGGCGAGTGGATCCCATCCCAACCGGCGGGGATTCACTCGCCGGCAGCTCGTGCTGGCATTCACCTGGTGCTCGTCCAGGGCGACGGGCAGCCGAACTTACGATTTGGCGTCGAGGCAGGCGGCCGCGGCCTTTTCGAATGCCTCGTCGTCGTTGTCGTCCATGCCCTCCAGCGATTCCGAGACCCGTCGGGCGGCCATCGCCAGGTAGAGCTCGGCGGCGGCCCGGTTCTCGGCGTTGCCTTGGGAAAGCTCCTGGTCGAGCCTCGCCAGGGTGCAGGCGGCGACATAAAGCGCGATGGCGGCGTCGGCGAGCCGCTCGTGGACGTACTGGCGTTCCAGGATGTCTTCCTTGTACCGCATCAGGGCCCGCTCGACGACCCAGCCGAACTGGCCGACCTGGTGGGCGAGGGTCCGGGCGAACGGCCTGAGGGCCTCGGATTGGACCTCGACGCGGGGGGTAGAGAAGGTCCGCTTGAGGTGGTCGCCGCCGAACCGGAGGATCGCCGGCACGGCGCGGGTGACCGATTTCACGTCGTCGAGGGTCCCCTTCAGCCCCATGGCGATGTCGCGGACGCCGACCATCGCGATGAACGACTTGAGGACCTCGTTGGCCCCCTCGCCGATCGTGTTGATCCGGGCGTCGCGCATCCATCGCTCGTAGGGCTGGTCGAGGAAGTAGCCCAGGCCGCCGTGGACCTGCAGGACCTCGTACGAACCTTGCCAGAGGTACTCGGTGGAGAAGACCTTGAGGATGGCGGTCTCCAGCATGTAGTCGTCGGCGCCCGAATCGATCAAGGCGGCCGTCTCGATCGTGGCGGCCTCCATCGCGTAGGCGATCGCCGACAGGTAAGCGATCTTCTTGCGGATCGCCTCCAGGTTGGAGAGCGTCCGGTTGAACTGGCGGCGCGTTTTGGCGTGGGCGACGGCGGCCCTCAGGTATTCCTTCGCGGCCCCGGTGCAACTGGCGCCGAAGGTGGTCCGGCCGAAGTTGAGCACCGTGAGTGCGATCTTCAGCCCCGAGCCGACCTGGCCCAGGACGTTCTCGGCCGGGACGTGCATGTCCTTGAAGGCGAGCTTTGCCGTGGCGGTGCCGCGGATGCCGCACTTGGGCATCCGGGCCTCGACGACCTCGAAGCCGGGCATGTCGGGCGTGACCAAGAACGCGGTAACCTTGGAATCGCCGCCCCTGGGGTCGGGGGTCCGGGCCATCACGGTCAGGACGTCGGCGATCGCGCCGTTGGTGATGTAGCGCTTGGTGCCGTTGAGGATCCAGCCGTTGCCGTCGGGCGAGGGCGTGGCGGTGGTTTGCACGTTGGCGGCGTCGGACCCGGCCTGCTCCTCGGTGAGGGCGAAGGCGCCCAGCTTCCGGCCGGCGCAGAGGTCGGGGAGCCATCTCGCCTTCTGCTCGGGCGTGCCGAACAGGAGCAGGGCGCGGATGCCGATCGAGTGGTGGGCGTTGACGAAGACGGCGACGCCCGCGTCGTGGCCGCCCAGGACCTCCATGATCCGGCAATACTGGCGCTGGGAGAAACCCCGGCCGCCGAACTCCCTGGGTGCGGTCATCCCCAGGACGCCCAGCCGCGCCAGGCCGTCGATGACCGACGGGGGGATATCGGCCTGGCGGTCGATCTCGAACGGGTCGATGGATGACGCGGCGAAGTCGCGGAGCTGGGCCGCGGCCGCCTCGGCCTCGGCGAGGTCGGGCACGGGGAGCGACGGGTAGGGGAAGATCACCGGGCCCAGGAACTTGCCCTGGAACAGGCCCTTGGCGAACCCCGAGCGCTGCGGGCCGGAGAAGAGCAGCTCCTCGGCCTCGCGCATCTGCTTCTCCCGCTCGGCCTGCGCCGGGGTGACGGGTGCGGTCGTGGAGGCCATGGCGGTACTCCTCTCCTCCGAATGGAGGGCGATGAGGGCGGAAGTCGCACGAACTGGGGACGATGGGCCTTCGCCCCAATTCTAGGGCCCGGCCCGCCCCCAAGCGAGGGCCTGGGAACGGCCGACGGCGGCGACCCCCCGATCCCTGGAAAGATGGGTTGCCGCCGCCATCGGGGGTGAATTCCGAGGCCCGTTCAGGGCTGCTCGGGTTGGGCCGGGGCCTCCCCGGACCTCGATGGGGCTTCGGCGGGCGTCTCGGGCGGCGCCACCGTTTCGGCGGGCGGGTTCTGGCTGGAAACCTGTTGCGAACCCAGGATTTGCGACGAGGGGAAGAGGCTCTCGTAGGGGACCGGCCTGGCCAGCGGCACGCGCCCCGCGGCCTGCAGCGGGATGGCGGGTCGGGCCGGGGCGAGTGTGGGCGGGCAGTAGAAGGAAGGGTAGTTCTGGCAAGGCTGGCAGGGGGCGCTTGCGCCAAGCATCTGGGCCTGCGGGGTGACGTTCACCGAGGGCGGGGCCTGGATCCATCGGGGTTGGATTTGGGGGAAACATGGCCCGGTGTATTGGGATGGCCAGCAGGGGCCGGTCCCTCCCAGGCACGAAGGCACGCCGGCATATTGCCCGCTGGGATAGCCCTGGGGCGTCGGCCCCGGCTGGGCCAGCAATCGGACGGCCTGGCTCCTCGCCTGGGCGCAGGGTGCACAGTTGTCGTCGGCGATCGCCGACAAACCGGCGAACGGCAGCAAGGCGAAGGCGAGCGCACGGCCCGCGACCGCATACGGCTTGATCCGCATGGACGAGGTTCTCCGTCGGTCACACACTCGGGGTGCAGCCTCGTCCCTGAGGCCGCGTCGCCTGGGCGGCCCCGTTTCCTACTCTCCGACGCGAGTTTACCCCACGAACCGGCCCCGGGACGGTTAAGATCGAGGAAAGCGGACCCGCAGGAGGACCCGACGATGCCCAGCCCGTTCCCGGGGATGGACCCGTACCTGGAGGCGCCCGGGGTCTGGCCCGATTTCCACGGCCGGTTCCTTTCCTACCTGGCCGAGCACCTGGGCGACACCCTCCCCGATCGTTACATCGCCCGGATCGACGAACGCATCCGCGTGATCGGGCCCGACGGCGAGGAAGCCCGCCTGTTCGCGGCCGATGTGGCGATCGAACGCCGGTCGGCCGAGCCGCCCGTCGCCCCGCCGATCCGGGACATCGGGGGGGTGGCCATCCTCGAACCGGTCACGGTCCCGTTCCTGGTCCTGGGCACGATCCGGGAATCCTCCGTCAAAATCCTGTCCCGGCCCGATCATGATTTGGTGACGGTGATCGAACTGCTGTCGCCGTCGAACAAGTCGGGGGCCGATCGGGGGGCCTATCTCAACCGTCGGGGTGAGATCCTCCGGCGGGGCGTGAACCTCGTCGAGCTGGATTTCCTGACCCGAGGTTCTCGCCTGCCGATGGCCGGCCCGCTGCCCGCGGCCGATTATTACGCGTTCGTCGGTCGGGCCGATCGCTACCCCGACTGCGACGTCTATGCCTGGTCGATCCGCGACCGGCTGCCGCACATCCCCGTCCCGTTGCGGGTTCCCGATGCCGACGGCCGGATCGACCTGGCCGCCGTCTTCCGGCAAACCTACGATCGCGGCCATTTCGGCCGATCGCTGGATTACTCGATCGCGCAACCGGCCTCGCTCTCGGCCAAGGATGCCGATTGGGCCGATTCGATTGCCCGACCCAGGCCCAATCCCTGATCCCGGAGGACCCGCCGATGCCCAGCCCGTTCCCGGGGATGGACCCTTACCTGGAGGCGCCCGGGGTCTGGCCCGATTTCCACGCGACGTTCCTACAAGCGTGGCGCGAGGCCATTTCGATTGCCCTGCCCGACGGCTATGAGGCCTGGATCGACGAGCGGGTCCAGCTTGTCTCTCCCGACGAAATCCGCCAACTGGTCGCGGACGTGGGGATCTCCCGGCACCCCGGCGATGAGGATCGCCCGCCCATCGGCCGGCAGGGGGGGATCGCGGTGCTGGAGCCGGTGTCGATCCCCGTCGTGATGCTCGATCAGCCTCGCGAGTCGTTCATCCGCATCGTGCGCAGGCCCGATCGCGAGCTGGTGACCGTGGTGGAATTGCTCTCGCCGGCCAACAGGGCCGGGGCCGATCATTCTGCTTACCTGGTCCGACGCTCGGAGATCTATCGGCAAGGGGCCCACCTCGTCGAGCTGGACCTCTTGATGAAGGGGCATCGCCTGCCGATGGGCCGGCCTCTCCCGAAGGGCGATTATTACGCGTTCGTGGCGAGGTCCGAACGCCTGCCCGATTGCGACGTGTATGCCTGGTCGGTCCGTCGGGCGTTGCCGTCGCTGCCGATTCCGCTGAAGGCCCCCGATCCGGACATCTTCATCGATCTGGCCGAGGTGTTCGCGACGGCTTACGCGCGGGGGCCTTACGCCCGGTCGCTGGACGATGCGTCGCCGGCGCAGGCCCAGCTGGCGCCCGAGGATGCCGACTGGGCGGCCGAGACCGCCCGCCGTTAAACCGATCGGGCGCGGGGCGGCTGCGACAGGCCGATCCAGTCGATCGGATCGATGATCGCGGCCGGATCGTCCCCGTGCGGGATTTCGGCGAGGATCGGGATGCCGTCGAGGCGTCGGATCAATTCTTCCGGGGCGGTGGATTCGGCGAGCGGGTCGGCGGTCGGCGTGCTGCCGTTCAGGACGATCCCGGCGATCCGCAGGCCGCGATCCCGGGCCGCTTCGACCGTGAGCAGGGTGTGGTTGAGCGTCCCCAGGGCCCGTCGGGCGACCAGGATCATCGGGTAATCGAGGGCGATGGCGAGGTCGGCGACGGTCGAGTCGTCGGCGAGCGGGCAGAGCAGGCCGCCGACCCCTTCGACCACCATCATCGAGGATCTTTCGGCCCACCAGGCGATCGCCCGGCGGACGGTTTCCATCAGGTCGGCCTGCCGCAGCGGTCGGCCGGCGAGCCGGGCGGCGATGCAGGGTGCCAGCGGGTCGGGATAGTGCAGGGGGGTGATTCGACCGATCGGCACGCCCCCGCCGATCGCCGAGAGCAGGGCCTCGGCGTCCTCGATCGGTTCGCCGCCGGTGGCGACCGGCTTGAGCACGCCGATTTTGCGGCCCTTGCGGGCCAGGGCGGCGGCGATCGCGGCGGCGATGAAGGTCTTGCCGACCCCGGTGTCGGTCCCCGTGATGAAGAGGCCGGGCATGGGGTGCGGATTCATGGCGGCTCGAAGGAAAAATGCCGGGCGACCGGCCCGTCCTCGGGCCGGCCGCTCGGCGGCGGGTGCTCGTTTCGTGGGGTCCCGGTGGGTGCCCTACTGGCCCTTGACGGCCGGGGCCGAGAGTTCGGTCAGTTCCTCGGCGGTCGCCTCGTGGAAGTGCCGTCCTCGGCTCGCCAGGCCGGCGTTGAGCCGGAGGGCGACGTCGAGCAGTTCGGGGGAATCGATCCGCCAGGCCAGCTCCGCCAGCTCGAAGGGATCCATGTCGCCGAGACCGACGCCCAGGCGATCGAGTTCCGACTCGAGCCGGAGCATCGTCTCGAGCAGCTCGGCATGGGTCTCGGCCGAGCCGCCGACGACCAGGCATTGGCGACCGGTGATGATCCTCTGGTCGTCGTCGCTGGCGTCGAGGCCCAGGCCCACCACGGCGGCGCGGAGGCGTCGGTGGCCGGCGTGTGCGTGCGTCGTCATCGTCAAAGGATGGCCTTTCGCGCGTAGATTGGCGTCGGCGTGGCGGATGGCCGGGGGCCCTCAGCTTGGCCCCGCCCGGCGGCCCATCCGCCAACGCTACACCTATCG
>JAXMBD010000051.1:0-55275 GCA_046350035.1 Isosphaeraceae bacterium
GCAGCGGCACGAGATGGAGCAGCTCACGGCGATCATCGACATCGATTACGACAATCACCTGATCGTGGGCTACAAGGACGTCCGCCGCGACGAGTTCTGGGTCCGCGGCCACATGCCCGATTACCCGTTGATGCCCGGTGTGATCATCTGCGAGGCGGCGGCGCAGCTCAGCAGCTTCTATTGCCATCTCATCCGTATCGCCGACGAGGGCTTCCTCGGCTTCGGCGGCATGGAAGAGGTCCGGTTCCGCGGGCAAGTCCGGCCCGACGATCGCCTGATCATCGCGTCCCGGGCCGAGCGGCTTAATCGCCGCCAGTCGGTGTTCGAGACCCAGGGATTCGTCGGCCCGAATATGGTCTTCCACGGCAAGGTAATCGGCATCATGCTCAACCCCGGCCCCGAGCGGAAGCCGAAACCTGCCGTCGAGAAGGTCCGGCTTGCCTCGCACGGGATGGGCCCGGGCTGACGGCATGACCGACGGACGGACGCCCGAGTCGAACCCCGCCCCGCCGAACCTCATCCACCTGCGAGAGCTCCCCGCGCGGATCGCCTGGGACGCCCTGTTCGGCAACAATCACCCGGTCGCGCTGGAGGTCGGCCCCGGCAAGGGCCTGTTCCTGGCCAACGCGGCCCGGAGGGACCCGGGCACGAACTATTGCGGTGTCGAGATCGCCGCCAAGTACGCCCGCAAGGCGGCCGAACGTGTTACCAAGCAAGGGCTCGACAATGTCCGGGTCATCAACGGCGACGCCGGCCGGATCCTGGCCGAGTTCCTGGCCCCGGCCAGCTTGTCGGCCGTCCACGTCTATTTCCCCGACCCCTGGTGGAAGAAGCGGCACAAGAAGCGGCGGGTCTTCCGCGAGGCGTTCCTGATCGACGCACGCAGGGCGCTCCGTCCCGGGGGCGACCTTCGGATCGCGACCGATGTGGAGGAGTATTTCGGGGTGATGACCGAACTGGTTGCGTCGCACCCCGAGTTCGTCGAACAACCGCCCCCCCTCCCCGGCACCCCCGAACATGACCTCGACTACTTGACGAATTTCGAGCGGAAATATCGGATCGAAGGCCGCCCGATCTTCCGGGCCCATTACACCCTGGAGCCGGGCTGGGTCGACCCGCCTCGGGCCGGGTCGGTCGGTTGATTCGCCGGCCCGGCTCGTCTACGATCGGAAGAGGCTTCGTGCGTCGGCGATACGGAGCACGCGGCAGGGCTGCGCCCGGATTCGTGCCGCCCCCGGACCCAGGGCCATCGCGTCGCGGCCGGCTTCGGGTCGGCGGCGATCACGCGGATCCCCGAATCGGGGACGCCGGCCCGTGTCCATTGGAAGAGGTAAGGTCGTGCCGGGGGTGATCGAGGCCGCAATCCTGGGAATCGTGCTGGGCCTGATCCTGGGCGCCTCCGGATTCTTCCTCATCAACCGGTGGCGCACCGGGACCGGCCTCGCCCCGGCCCTGGCCGAAGCCGATCGGATTCAGGAGGCCGCCCGCCAGGACGCCGCCACCCTGAAGAAGCAGGCCGAACTGGAGATCAAGGAAGAGGCCCTCCGTCGAAGGGAGGCGCTCGATCGCGAGGCGGAGTCGGCCCGCAAGGAGATCCGCGACCAGGAAAGGCGGGTCGAGAAGCGGGCCGACCTGCTCGACGAGAAGCTGGCCCATATCCACCGCAAGGAGGCCGACCTGGAAGTCGCCAGGGCCGCCCTGGAAGGCGATCGAGAGGGCCTCAAGCGCCAGAAGGTGGAACTGGATTGCCTGCTTGAGGAGCAAGGTCGGACCTTGCATCGGCTCGCAGGCCTCGACCCGGAGCAGGCCCGGGATATCCTGTTCCATCGCCTCGACTCGGAACTCGCCGGCGAGATCGGCGGGCGGGTCCTCAAGCAGGAGAATCTGGCGCGCGAGGCCGCGGCATGCCGTGCCCGCGAAATCCTGGCCACCGCCATCCAGCGATACGCCGCCGGCCACACCGCCGAGACCACGACGAGCACCGTCGATATCCCCAACGACGAGATGAAGGGGCGGATCATCGGCCGCGAGGGTCGGAACATCCGCGCTTTCGAGAAGGCCACCGGCGTCGATGTGATCGTGGACGATACCCCCGGCATCGTGATCGTCTCGGCCTTCGACAATGTCCGCCGCAACGTTGCCAAGCTCGCCCTGGAGAAGCTGATCCAGGACGGCCGGATCCACCCGGGGCGGATCGAGGAAATCGTGGCCGAGACCCGCGAGGAGATGGACCGCCACATCCAGGCCATCGGTCAGTCGGCCGCGCTGGAGGCGAACGTCGCCGGGCTTCACGACAAGCTCATCTCCTACCTCGGCCGCCTCAAGTTCCGCACGAGCTATTCGCAGAACGTGCTCCAGCACTCGATCGAGGTCGCCCACCTGACCGGCATGCTCGCCCAGGAAATCGGCCTCGACGGCGCCCTGGGCCGTCGCTGCGGCCTGCTCCACGACCTGGGCAAGGCGGCCGATCATGAGATGGAAGGCGGCCACCCCCAGGTCGGCGCCGAGTTGCTCAAGAAATACGGAGAGCCGCCGGAGGTGGTCCACGCCGCCGCCGGGCATCACGACGATCTCCGGGTGGAGCGGACATACACCGTCCTCGTCGCCGCAGCCGACGCCATCAGCGCCAGCCGGCCCGGGGCCCGACGCGATACCCTGGAGAAGTACGTCCGCAGGCTCGAAGAGCTCGAAGCCCTCGTCCTGGGGTTCCCGGGCATCGATCAGGTCTACGCCATCCAGGCCGGCCGGGAAGTCCGTATCCTGGTCGATAGCAACCGCCTCAGCGACGAACTCGCCGCCAAGCTCTGTCGCGAGGTCGCCCAGGAAATCGGCCAGCAGTTGACCTTCCCCGGCGAAGTCAAGGTTACCGTGCTCCGCGAGAATCGGTTCGTCGAGTACGCCCGCTAGGCCGAGGAATCCGCATGGGCCTTCGCATCCTGTTCATCGGCGACGTGGTCGGCTCGCCCGGGCGCAAGATCGTCTCCCAGGCGGTGCCCCGCCTGATCCGGCGATGGAACCTCGGCCTGGTCGTCTGCAACGCCGAAAACGCGGCGGGCGGCTCCGGGATTACGGCCGATTGCCACGAGGAACTGGCCGAGGCCGGCGTCGATGTGTTCACGATGGGCGACCACGTCTACCGCAAGGACGACATCTTCGCCCTGTACGACCGAACCGACCGCCTGCTCCGCCCCGCTAACCTGCCGTCCGAAGCCCCCGGCCCCGAATCGGCCCTCGTCGAGGCCCGGGATGGCACCGTCGTCGCGGTCTTTGGCCTGCTCGGGCGGGTCTTCATGAAACCGATCGACTGCCCCTTTCGCGCCGCCGATCGGGTGATCGCGGGGCTGGATGCCGCCGCGAAGGTGATCGTCGTCGATTTCCATGCCGAGGCGACCAGCGAGAAGCAGCTCCTGGGCCGTTACCTCGACGGCCGCGTTTCCGCCGTGCTGGGGACACACACCCACGTGGCCACCGCCGACGAGTGCATCCTGCCGGGCGGAACCGCATTCCAGGCCGACGTCGGCATGACCGGGCCGTACGAATCGATCATCGGCCGGAAGATCGATCGGGTGCTATCGACGACCCTGACCCAGGTCCCCGCCTATCTCGACGTGGCCACCGGCGACCCGCGTCTTTGCGGCGCCCTGATCGAGGTCGATGCTACCTCGGGTCGGGCCTCGGCGATCCGCCGCATCCGACTGGATCAGACCGAGGTGCGCCGGCTCCTCACCGAGTCGGCCCCGCCGGGCGACTTCGATCCGTTCGCCCCCGGATCAACGGCGTAGGGCGGCCTTCGGTGTCATCCCGAAGGTCGCCCCACCGTACCGATCCCGCGATTTCCCCGACCCTCAGGCGGCCCGGCGGTTCCGCCTCGAACGCCAAGCGATGCCGGCGCAGCCACCAGGCCGAAGACGATCCAGGTGGACGGCTCGGGCACCGGCGAGGCAGCGATCTGCTGGCCATCCGCATGACGGCCGTTGATGATATGCCCATCGACATGCTCGCCCGATGCGAGCGCGCCGGTGTCGAGCGTCTTCGTGCCGTTCAGCAGGGCCGTGATGTTATTCGCCGCCTCGGTGCTGAAGACGTTGGCGTTGGGGTCGGGGCTTACCAGGTTGTCCCAGGTGGTCGTGGCCGAATCGACCCAGAGGCCGGAGTCGTGGACATGGCCGCCGCCGAAGGCGTGCATCAGCTCGTGGGAAATGTTGCGGGCCAGGGCCGTTTCGAGCTTGTCGCGGGAGTCGATGACGCCGTTCTGGAAGTTATCCATGTAGCTGTACCCGCTGCCGCCGACGTAGGTCATCCCCAGGATGTCTCGGCTGCCGTCGTACGTGGCCCCGCCGATAACGCTGATGTTGTGCTGGGCGTTGGCGGGATTGAGGTTCGCCCCGATCGAGACCTGTCCCATGCCGCTCTGGGCGAAGATGCCGCGGACTTTCTGGAGGACGTCCTGCTCGAACGATTGCACATCCCCGGGGTCGCTTGATTCCCGCCCAGGAATCGTGTGAAAGAGGGGCTGGTGTACCAGGAGGTGATCGACCCCGAATTGACCAGGCCCGCCGCATCGGGGTAGTAGCCCGTGTCGAAGTTGATGTTCGCGTTGTAGATGGCAGGCTGCGACATCGGGGCCGCCATGGCCGGGGCCGACGCCACGCTCATCCGCTGATTCGAGAGCACCGTCGCTCCCGGATTTTGTCCCTGCCAGTAGGTTAACAAGGCAAAATACGACGAGTCCGAACTTGGCCGGCCCCATGCGCGAGGCGCCGAGGCCGATCAGCAGGGCGAGGAGAGGGCGAAGGACTTTCCGTCGGCCATCGCGAACCTCCTGTTCGGGCCTGGTCGTCATCCTGACGACCCGCCGAGGGGGGAGCCAGCCTGGAGTTCCACCGATGATCCGCGATCACCTGACGTGAAACCTGGCTCCATTACCGGGCAGGGATGCTGAGGGGGAGCGTTACGGGCGGGTACTCTAACAGAGTAGCACGGCCTGTGCCAGAGCATCTGTCGGCTCACCCAAAAGAACGGGCGGCACGCTATAAATCGTGCTTTCGGCAAGATTTGGGAATTATTGACCGTGACGACCGTCCCGATTATCCGCGCAACCGGCACAAGCCGAGCCTTGTAAAAACTACCCCAGGCCCTCTCGTAATTCCCACGCGTTGGAATTCCTACCCAGGGCGACAGGTCCGAGAAATCGCGGTTTAAGCATTCGCGATCCGGGGCGAATTCCCCGTAGAGGAAGGTGGCGGCGCTACCATCGCGCCTTCTGTTCTGTGACCTACCCCCGACCTTCCTCCCAAAGACACCCGGAGTTTCGCCACAATGAAGGGCAAGATCCTCTCCCTGTATGCAGGCCTGGGCCTGGCCGCGTTCCTCGTCGGCTGCGATCCCGCGCCCCCGGCCGGCCCGTCGGTCCCCCCCGCCGGCGGCCCCGCGCCTGGCGCCTCGGCCCCGTCCGATGGCCCCGGCATGAGCGGCACCGCCCCGAAGGCCGACCCCACTCCGGGAGCCGCCCCGGCACCCGAACTCAGCAAGCCCGCCGATGTGCCGCCGGCCGATGCACCCAAGCCCGAGACGCCGGCCGATGCACCCAAGCCCGAGACGCCGCAGTCTTGAAGGAAAGCCGCGGCGAAATCGTAACGAACGAAGAGGCCCGATCCCGATGGATTGGGCCTCGTTTCGTTCCGGCCGATCCGCCTCGATCTTAGCCGACGGAAGCCGAACCCCGGATGACCGGGTTGTTCAATGTGCCGATGGAGTTGATCGTGATCGCGACCCGATCGCCCGCTTCCAGCGACAGGTCGTCGGGCGGGACGATCCCGGTGCCGGTCAGCAGGATCACGCCGTTGGGGAAGATGTTGTCGCGACCCAGCCAGCCGATCAACTCATCAAAGCTGCGGGCCATCCGCTCGGTCGAGGTTGTACCCGAGAACAACACGGACCCGTCCCGTTCGATCCTCAGTTCGATCGCGAACGCGAGGGGGATCCCCGGCCCATTCAGGGCGATGGCCGGCCCCAGGGCACAACATCGATCGTAGACCTTGGCCTGGGGCAGGTAGAGGGGATTGCGCCCCTCGATGTCCCGGGCGCTCATATCGTTGCCGATCGTGAATCCGACCAGGCGCAGGTCGGGCGAAAGGACCAGCGCCAACTCGGGCTCGGGCACCGACCAGCCGGTGTCGGACCGGACCCGGACCGCCTCGTCAGGGCCGACGACCCGACCGGGCGTGGCCTTGAAGAACAGTTCGGGCCGGTCGGCTTGATAGACCTGGTCGTAGAAGGTCGCGGCCTGCTCGGATTCCTGCTCACGGGCCGTCTTGCTCCGTTCGTAGGTCACGCCGGCCCCCCAGACTTCCTGAGCCTCGATCGGGGCGAGCAGGCGGACCTGATCCAGCCGATACGCGGGGCCTTGCGGGGCCCTTTCGACTTCCCCCAGGGGGTCGGCCGCGTGCAAGAATCGGGAAAGTGGCCCTTCGAGGGCGATCAGCCGATCTTCCTGGAGGAGGCCGACCGCGGGCTCCGGTCGGTTGTGGGTCGAGAATCGGGCAAGCCGCATGGCCGGATTTTACTGGAGATGATAGAACCAGACCGGAGCCGGCCGACTACTCGGGCCGTACGCCGGCGACCATCGTCCGACGGCCGGGTCCAATTCTCAAGATGAACCGCCCCTGCGCCGATCGCGGAAGGTAGATTCCCGGCACGCAGCCGCTCGACCCCCGCCGGGGAATTATGCGGTATTCCCGCCCCAGGAGATCCACGGATGGCCGAGTCCAACCTGATCGCGGAAATCACCCAGTTCGTTCAGACCATCGGGCGGATCGATGCGGACAGCGCGATCCATCCCGACCAGGTCCTCGACGAAGAACTCGGCCTCGACTCGCTGGCAATCGTCGAGGTCATCCTCAAGGTCGAGGACAAGTATGGCCTGACGATCGACGAAAACGAAGCCTCGCGGCTCCGCACGATCCGGCAGGTGGCCGACTACGTGGCCGCCCATCAGCACTCGGCCGCGGCCTGATTTCCACCGACTCGTCAGCGATTGCGGGCAGGAGGCCCCCGATGGATCGTCGCTTCCAGTACGTTCGCAAGCGGCTCTTGCGATTCATCCTGCCCGGCCTCCGGCAGCTGCCGCCGCGGTGGTCGGCCGGGCTGGTCGGGGGGTTCGGGCCGATCGAATACGCGATCAACGGCGGCCTCCGCTCCCGGTATCACGAGGTCCTGGGGCAGGCGGCGCGCCATTTCGGGGCCGACTGGGATATCCCGTCCGTCTCCGTGCAACTCTCGAGGAACCTGGCGAGGTGGATGACCCGTGACCTTCTGCTTGACGGCTGGCCGGACTCGCACGTGAACGCCATGTTCGAGGTCGAAGGCCGTAACCGCCTGGATCGGGCCCTGGCGCACGGGAAGGGCGTCGTCCTGCTCTTCAGCCACCTCGGCGCCCACGTCCACCCGACCCACTGGCTAATGCGCCAGGGTTATACGGTCCGCTGGTTCAGCGAGCGGCCCAAGCTGCTCTCCCGTTACATCCAGCGGGATTTCGAGACCGACGGCCCGACCGGTCAGCAGAAGATGTTCATCTCGAGGCGGTCGGGCCCGAGCGAGTCGGCGACGGCGTTCCTGCGGGCCAAACGGGCCCTGAACGCGGGCCTGATCGTGAAGGCGGCGGGCGACGTCCGCTGGGTGGGCGCCCGGACCGCCAGCGGCGAGTTCCTGGGTCGGACCTATTCCTTCACGACCCCCTGGGTCAGCCTGGCCGCCCTTTCCGGGGCGCCCGTGGTGCCGGTGTTCTGCCTGATGAATCAGGACGGGACCTTCCGCATCACCTTCGAAGAGCCGTTCGGCGTGCCAAAGCAGGCCCGCGAGGTCGGCCAGACCGAGCCCTGGCTCCGCCGCCACCTCCGCAGCCTGGAAGGTTGGTTGCGCGAACATCCCGACAACAGCAACGATTACTTTTTTTGGTATGAGAACGACGATTGCGTCGTCGAGGAAGGCCCCGCGGGCGAAGTCGTGGCAGCCTGAATCGAGGGGAAGAGGCGGGCAGGGAGGCCCAAGCGTTGAACCAGCCGATCCGCCGGCTCCTCGCCGGTTTGCGTGCCGCCTGGCCGTGGCTCTTGCTGCTAATCCCGATCGCGGCAGCCGCCTGGCACGCCGTCGATTTCCCGGACGATGTCGATCGCGAATTCCCCCGCGTGGTCCGGCCGACCTTCAGCACCCGGCCGCCGCCCGCCTATCGGCTGGCCGAGCCCGGAGACACGATCGACCACATCGCCATCTATTTCGCCGCCTGGGGAGTCGCCCTTTCCGCGATGGGGCTGGCCGCCCGCAAGGCTCGGAACGAGTCCGCGGGCCTCTGGACTTCGGCGCTGGCGCTTTCGTTGGGCGCGTTCTGGTACAACTCGAACCCCGGCCCGACGTTCGACGGCTGGCACGGGCTGGGATTCCGTGCCCTGCTCGACCCGGCCACGCCGACGGCCGTTCGCCTGGCGATCAGCCTGGGTTCGCTCGCCTTCCTGCTTGCGATCGTGCTCCCCTGGGGCCAGTTGAATCGCTCTTGGGCTACCTGGTGGCGGGCCGCCCGGGATGCCAGGGTGGCCGGATTACTGACGGTCGCGGGCCTGGGTGCCCTGCTTCGCCAGGTCGAGATCCCCGGCGTCGAGCCGGTCGGCTACTGGCCGAGGTGGGCCCAGGTGGTCGCCCTGCTCGCCTTCGACTGCGCCCTGGTCCGCATGTTGCCCGGGGTCGCCTGGCGGGGGCGTGACCTGAGGATTCGGCTCGGCTCGCTGGGCCTCGGCATGGCGGTCATCGCCTTGGGCCTGGGCCTGCTCTGGTTCCACCGCCCGATCGGCCGCCTCAAGGAGGTCGAGCCCGGCAAGCTCTACATCAGCGCGATGCCCGGGCCGACGGGCCTGGCGATCGCCCACGATCGCCACCGCTTCAAGACGATCATCAACCACTTCCCCGAGGACCTCGACCCGCACCCCGCCTTCCCGGCCGAGCGGCAATTCGCCGAGGATCATGGGATTCGCTACATCGTCAACAACGAGGATCCCCAGGACGCCGACCGATTCCTCGACGAGACCCTGGCCATCGCGCAGGACCCGGACTCCTGGCCCGTGCTGATCCATTGCCACGCCTGCATGGACCGGACCCCCGCGTGGCTGGGCATTTATCGCTTCGTGGTGCAGGGTCGGCCTTTGCTGGAGGTGATGCAGGAGATCGAACGCCATCGGGGATACCGCCCCAAGGCCTCGGTCGTGCTCCTCTTCAACTGGGACCTGCCGCGATTGGCCCCGGACCGGCATCGGGAGGATCCGACGGCCCAACTCCTGATGCGGTGCGGCCAGGGTCGACGGCTCTCCCCCGCCGAGTTCATGAGGATCGCAGGCGACGTCTCGCCCGACGCCTCCAGGCGGGCACAGCGATGATCCGCCCCGGGGACCGGATCGCGGCCTTCCCGGGAGTGTGCCGGCCCCCCCGCGCGCGGCTTGCCGACCTTGACCCGACCCGGCCGACCGCTAGAGTACCAGGGGTACGGCCGGGTTCCGGCCGGTCGCGGAATGGGGGAGTCGGCCCGGGTCTTATGCCTTCGAATCTCGCCCTGAGCTCCATCGCGCGTAGGACCTCCGCCCCCGCCATCACCGACCTGATGCAGCGGGCCCTGGCCACGCCCGGCCTGATCTCGATGGCCGCCGGCTTCGTCGACCAGGCGTCGCTGCCGGCTTCGGCCGTGCTGTCGACTCTCACGCCGATGCTGGCCGACCCCGCGGAAGGCCATCGGTCCCTCCAGTACGGGACGACGATCGGCGACCGGGCCCTGCGAGAGGCCCTGATCCGCCGGCTCGAGCAGGAGGAGAAGGTCGGACCGGGCACCTACGGGGAATTCCTTCCCCGAACGGTCGTGACGACCGGCTCGCAACAGCTCCTGGCCCTGGTCTGCGAGGCCCTGCTCGACCCGGGCGATATCGTGCTGGTCGAGTCGCCGACCTATTTCGTCTTCCTCGGTGTCCTCGAAAGTCGGGGCGCCCGGGCGATCGGGGTCGCGACCGATTCCGGCGGCCTCTGCCTGAATTCGCTGGAACTGACCCTGAAAGAGATCGACCGTCGGGGCGAACTCGATCGGGTCAAGTTGCTGTACACGGTCAGCGAGCACAGCAATCCGACCGGCCTGAGCCTCGCCGCGGATCGCCGGAAGCCGCTGCTGGAACTGGTCCGCCGCTGGTCCCGGGAAGGCCGGATCCTCATCCTGGACGACGCCGCCTATCGCGGGCTCGACCTGGAAGGCGCCGAGTACCCCGGGCTCTGGAGCCTCGATCCCGGCGGCGAGACCGTGATCCTGGCCCGGACGTTCAGCAAGACGTTCAGCCCCGGCCTGAAGACCGGCTTCGGCATCCTGCCGACGGACCTGCTCGGGCCGGTGCTGTCGCTGAAGGGGAACCAGGATTTCGGATCGAACCACTTCACCCAGCAGTTGCTCGAACGGGCCTTGACCTCGGGCCTTTACGAGGCCCATCGCCTGGGCCTGGCGGCGACCTACCGGGCCAAGCGCGACGCCCTGCTGGCGGCCCTCGATATCCACCTGGGTGGGATCGACGGGGTCTCCTGGACGAAGCCGATGGGCGGGATCTACGTCTGGCTGACCCTGCCCGAGGGGGTCGACGCCGGCCCGCAGGGCGAGTTGTTCCCGCGTTGCATCGAGCGGGGCGTGCTGTACGTCCCGGGCGCCCTGGCCTTCGCGGCCGAGCCGGCGGAGGCGCCGGCGAACACCGCAAGGCTTTGCTACGGGGTCCCGGACGAGGCGGAGTTGGTGGAGGGGGTCCGGCGGCTTTCGGCCGCCTTGACCGGGTGCCTGGATCCCGTCGCCTGAGCCATCGAGGCGTCGGCCGGAGGAACCGGCCGAGGGCGGGAACCGGGGGCAAGGACGCTGAGGGGTACGCCGGTGCTGACGCTCTTGCTCCGACGCAATGCCTTCGGGATCCTGCCGCGCTACGTGATCGGCCAGGTCTTGAAGTCGTTCTTCATGGCCCTGCTGACGATGACGTCGGTCTTCGTCCTGGTGATGGTCTTCTCCGAGGCCGCCAAGCTGGGCCTCACGCCGCAGGACATCTCCAAGCTCGTCCCGTACATCGTCCCCAGCACGCTACCCTTCACGATCCCGGTATCGCTCCTGTTCGCCGTCTCGGTCGTCTACGGCCGCCTGGCGGGCGACAACGAGATCCTCGCCGTGAAGGCGTCGGGCCAGAGCGTGCTGACCGTGCTCCTGCCCACCCTGGGCATCGCCCTGTTCCTCAGCGTCAGCCTGTTCCTGCTCAACGCCGAGGCGATCCCCCGGTGCAACCGTGCGGTCAAGGACATGCTGTACCGCAACTTCGAGGACTTCTTCTTCAAGAAGCTCCGCAAGGGGAAGGAGTTCAACGACACGCGCTTCCCCTACATCATCACGGTCAAGGACGTGCAGGATAACGTCCTGATCGGCGCCCACTTCCGGCACCGCGTCCGGGACCAGAACAGCCTCGATCCGTTCGATTCCTCGGCCTACGCCGACCGCGCCGAGGTCCACTTCGACCTGAAGGCCAACGTGGTCCGCATGGACGTGGGCAAGGCCCAGTTCGTCAAGGGCGGCGCGAACTCGCAATTCGCCTTCATCAATGACCACCTGCTCGAGCTGCCCCTGCCGAACGACCGCAAGGATGAGCCGAAGGTCCAGGAACTCACGACCTTCGAGTTGGAGGAACGGCTGGCGAAGCGACGCCGGCAGGCGCAGTTCGAGCGGCCCCGGCAGGCGGCGAGGGCGGGCCTGCTGATCGCGTCGGGCCAGATCGGGCGGGTCGATTGGCCGTCAATCCGCGAGACGGTCGCCAACCAGAAGTACTGGCAGCAGGAGGCGTTCACCTGCGAGACCGAGAAGCACTTCCGGGCCTCGCTGGGCCTGTCCGCCTTCTTCTTCGCCCTGCTCGGGGCGCCGGTGGGCATCCTGTTCGCGAAGCGCGACTTCCTGAGTGCGTTCATCACCAGCTTCCTGCCGATCATCCTGCTGTATTACCCGATGACGTTGCTGGGGATGAACCTGGGTAAGGAAGGGACGCTCAATCCGATGATGGCGATGGCCGCGGGCAACGTCCTCCTGGCGGCGATGGCCGGGCTGTTCGCCCTGCCTCCGGTCCTCAAGCACTGAGCCGGGTCGCCGCCATCGCGGCCACCCGACGATCGTTCCGTTCCGGGGAGGGGGCGAACGGGCCATGCGGATCCTCGACCAGCAGCGCTACTGGGCCTTCCTCAAGGCTTACATCATCTGCCTGCTTTCGTTCATCGGCCTGTTCGTCGTCATCGACTCGTTCACCAACTTCGACGAGTTCCTGAACGTCACCCGCGAGACGTCGAAGCTGTTCCGGATCATCGCCCGCTTCTACCTGATCCGATCGACGGCGATCTATGACCTGCTCTGCGGCGTCATTAGCATGATGGCGGCCGTCTTCACCGTCACCTGGATGCAGCGCGATAACGAGCTGATCGCCATGCTGGCCGCCGGCGTGAGCGCCCAGCGTGTGATCCGGCCGGTATTGGTCTCGGCCGTGCTGGTCAACGCCGTCGCCATCGCCAACCAGGAGGTGTTAATCCCCCGGTTCGCCGAGGAGCTCCAGAAGTCGCACGGCGACTCGGACGACAAGGAAATCATCCTGATGCCGGCCCGCCGGGACGTGAACGAGATCGAGGTGATCGGCCAGAAGGGTGATCGCAAGAACCAGGTGATCGGCAAGTTCACGGCGACCCTCGGCGGCGAGAAGCACTTCGAGATCAATGCCGAGAAGGCCCGCTACATCGGCGAGCACGACGACCGCTGGCCCCTGAAGGGCGGATGGGTGCTGCGGAATGCCCGGATCGAGGGGACCGGCGGCGGGGTCGATCCGTCGATCGTCTTCCCCATCGAGGAGGCGTTGCTGGCGAAGCTGCCGCCGACCACGCCCAACGGCGCCGAGCCGGCCGGCCCGGCCTATTTCCTGCGGTCGAACGTCACCTTCGAGGCGCTGACCCGCCGCCGTGAGTGGTACCGGTACGGCTCGACCTGGGACCTGTTCGCCGCCCTGTATGACCCGATCAACGAGACCGAGCGGGGCGAGATCGAGCTGTTCCTGCATTCGAGGATCATCCGCCCGTTCGTCGGGATGGCCCTGATGTGCGTGTCGCTGCCGCTGGTGCTCGGCGGGGTGGGCCGCAACACGTTCGCCAACCTGGGGATGTCGCTGGGCACCTCGGCCGCCTACTACGCGATCACCTTCATCTCCCAGTACCTGGCCTCGCACAACGTCTATTCCGTGGCCCTGGGGGCGTGGATCCCGCTGATCCTGTTCGGGACCATCGCCGTGACCCGTTGGGACGCCATCCGCACCTGATTCGAGGGATTCATGAGCAGGCCATCCGCGTCCCCCCATCGCTTTGCCGTGGAGCCCTGGCTCGTGCTCCTGGTGGTGATCGCCGTGCATTTCGTGCGCCTCGACGTGCTGCCGCTCCGGGGCGAGGAAAGCCGGTGGACCCGGGTCGCGGTCGAGATGATCGAGACGGGCGACTGGATCGTCCCTCGGCAGCAACTCCAGCCCTTCCTGAGCCGGCCGCCGATGGGGAACTGGTTGATCGCCCTGTCGGGGATGGCGCTCGGCAAATTCTCGCCGTTCGCCGTCCGCCTGCCCACCGTGACGGCCACCCTGCTGACGTCCCTGCTGGTCTACGGCTACACCGCGTCCCTGACGAAGAGCCGCCGGGCCGGGCTGGCGGCCGGGGTCGCCTACCCGACGATGGGGCACGTCCTGCAACTCGGGCAACTGGCCGAGTCGGATAGCCTGTTCACCGCCTTCATCGCCGGCTCGCTGCTCTGCTGGCACTGGGCGTATGAACGCGGCTGGCCCAGGGTGGCCTGCTGGACGATCGGCTACGCGCTCGCGGCGATGGCGACCCTGACCAAGGGCCCCCAGGGGCCGATCTACTTCGCGGGCGGGGTGGGCCTGTTCCTGATCTATCGGCGGGACTGGAAGACTCTGGTCTCCTGGGCCCACCCGGCGGGGATCGCCGCCTTCGCCGCGATTGTGCTGGCCTGGCAGGTCCCCTTCGCCATGAAGCTGGGATTGCCGGCCGTCCGCGAGATCTGGTCGGGCGACACCCTGCTCCGCTTCCAGAATGCCACGGTGCTGAGCTGGCTCGGGAATGTCGCGAGTTATCCGTTCGCCCTGCTCGCGTGCATGGCCCCCTGGGCCTTGTACCTCGTGGCCTACCTCGACCCGGAGCATCGCAAGGGCTTACGCCCGGCGCGGACGGTGCTCGAATTCGTGCTCATCGCCCTGCTCTGGGCCCTCCCAAGCTGCTGGCTCGTCCCGAATTCGCGCGGGCGGTATTTCCTGCCGATGTACCCGCTGGTTGCGGTCCTGATCGGCGTGGCGATTGACCGTTCCTGGCAGGGAGAGGTCGGTTCGAGGCTGCGGATGAGCTGGTCCCGCTTCGCGACGATCTGCATCGGCGCGGCCGCGGTCGGGGTGCTGATCTTCTCGGCGGCCGGGCTGTTGCCCTTCCGCCTCACGAAGGGACTCGCCCAGCCCCCGGATTTCCTGGCCTTCTACGTCGCCGCGACGATCGGCCTGCTGGCCATCCTGTGGCGGTCCATCCGCCGGCCCTCGTGGGCTGCCGACCGCGCGGCCTTGCTGTCGATCGCCGGCCTGATCGGACTCACCTTCAGCGGGGCCGGCCTAAATGTGAACCTCGCCGCAAGCGAGGACACCGGCGGCGCGGTCGCCGCCCTGAAGCAGAAGCTCCCGCCCGACGTGAAGCTCGTCGGATTCGGCGAGGTCCACCACCTGTTCGCCTACTATTACGAGACGCCGGTGGAAGGACGGGACTGGTCGGCGATCCGCGAGGGCGACGACTTCGAGTATTTCTGCTTCTACGACCTGGAGGCGCTGCAGCCCCGGTCGAAGATCCCATTCTCCTGGGAACCGATCGCCACGATCCCTTGCGAACGCTACAAGCGCGAACCCTCGCGGTTCAACATGGTGATCGCGCGGCGGCTCGACCTTACGGCCAGCCGGGCGGGCGGGTCGGGATCGCCAGTTCCGGGCCGGGTCGAGACGCGTTCCCGGTAGGCCCCATCCGGGGACCGAATCCGGCCCGATCGAGCCGCCGTCGGCCGCGAATCCCCGCCCCAGATCGGCGGAATTCGTCCCGGAAGCCCCGGCCACATACAACCCGCAAATCGTTGTCCCCTTCGAGGAAGGTGGGGGAGGCGCCACGCCTTCCTCCAACCGCCAGCATGGGCCCGCCGCCGCGCGGCCGTCGATGCTACATCATGCTCGTCGGGTCCTGGCGGACACCCGGATTTTCCGGAATTGACGGAAAGCCGATTAGAATCGTTCGGTGGCGGGGATGCCCGTGCCGATGATCTTCATCATCTCTCCCACGAGGCGTTCAGGACGAACGTTATTCCCTCAGGACAGGGATGCAAATAGTGCCGCCAACCCCCCCGCGTCTCAGCCGAAGCCGCCGCAAATTGGCCCTGGCTTTCCTACTCTGGCCAACCCTCGCCGGGTCGCATGCGGCGTGGGGTCAGCAAATGACGCTGCCCCCCTTACCACCTAGCTACAGCAACGATCCGAATCCAATACCAGCCGGATCGGGCGTGCGACCTTTACCGCCGCCATCGACACCGCCCCGGGGATCCGACTCGCCGGCGACCCCGACCCGTCGAGCGATCTGGGGCCGGCAGGCACCCTCCCCGGCCGACGGATCGGTCCGGCGCGTCCGCCTGTTCCAGGAGCCGACGCCCCCGACCCCCTCGCTGACGCCGGAGTCTTCGGTGCCCGGCGGCCTCGGGCCGCGCGAAGGTTCGGCGCCGGACCTCTCCGTGCCGGCCGCCGATCGACCGATCGGCGGCGGAGAGCCGACCGATTCCACCCTGGCCGCCGAGGCGGGCGAGGAAGAGCAGAAGCCCGATCCCGAACTCTGGAAGATCCAAAATCTCATCGGCCTGGGCGATTCGCCGGTGAAGGTTTACGGCTGGATCCAGAACAGCTTCACGGGCAATACCAACGGCTTCGGCAACGGCCTGAACTTCGGCGTGAACCCGAACTTCAAGGCCAACCAGTGGATGGGCAATCAATACTACCTGATCGTCGAGAACCCGATCGAGCAGTCGGACGAGGTCAACTTCGGCTTCCGGTTCGACAACCTGTTCGGCAACGACTGGCAATTCAACTACGAGCAGGGCCTGTTCAATCGGGCCTTCAACCTCGGCCAGTTTGCCGGCTATGACCTTGCCCAGATGTACGGCGAGGTCCACCTGCCCGACCCGACCGGCGTGACCAAGGGCATCGACGTCAAGGGCGGCCGCTGGTACACGATCGCCGGTTACGAGCAGGTCCCGGCGATCGCCCGCCCGCTGCTCTCGGTGCCCTACATGTTCAACTACGGCCAACCGTTCACCCACGTCGGCGTGATGACGACCTGGCACCTCACCGACAAGATCAACCTTTACAACGGTTCCATCAACGGCTGGGACCGCTGGATCAACGACCATTACCAGTGGGGTTACATCGGCGGCTTCACCTGGACCGGCAACGAGGACAAGACCACCCTGGCCTTCACCGCCGTCTGGGGACCGAACCAGTACCCGCGGTTCCTGCCGTCCAACCAGCAGATCTTCCCGACCGGCTACGTCAACGTGCCCTCAATCGCCGGCACGAACAACCCGGGCTACAACCGGAATGATCGCTTGCTGTTTACCACGGTGCTGACCCACAAGTGGACTGATAAGTTCACCCAGATCATCGAGACCGACCAGGGGGCCGAACGGAGCATCCCCGGCCTGGCTTCCTCGTTCGATGCGAACGGGAACGTGATCAGCGGGGCCGCGAAGAGCGCCCAGTGGCAGAGCTTCGGCAACTGGTTCCTCTGGCAATTCCACGAGAAATGCACGTTCGTCTGGAGATCGGAAGTCTTCTGGGATCAGCAAGGAGCCAGGACCGGGTTCCACTTCAAGCTCGAGGGAATTCGGCGACCGGTTCGTCGGCGACCGGTTCTACGAGCAAACCCTTGGCCTGATCTACAAGCCGTTCCCCAACCTCTGGATCCGGCCCGAGGCCCGCTACGATTGGAGCCAGTTCCACCCGGCCTACACCGCGGGGACCCGGAAGGACCAGTTCACCCTGGGATTCGACGTGATCTGGTTGTTCTGAGCCGGGGATGGACCGAGACACCCCCGGGCCACGGACTCAGCTCGAGCCCTGGCCCGGGGTTGGCCGTCGCCACGCCCGGATCCCGAACGCGGCGCATCCGGCCGCGACGGTCGCCACCGAGAAGGCCATCGGCCGGAGATCGGTGCCGGCGAAGACCCAGATCCATCCCAGGAGCGCCAGCAATGGCGGGATCGGGTAGAGGGCCATGCGGAACCGGAGCCGCGAGCGCAATCCCGGATGGCGGTGGACCCGGGCCAGCGCCAGGATCTGGCCGACGAACTGGATCCAGATCCGCGAGGCCAGCAGGGCGGCGATCACCGTGGGCAGGTCGAACAGGCACGCCGCGGCCGTGAGGGCCCCGATGAGCAGCAGCGAACGGTGCGGGAAGTCACCCCGGGGATGCGTGACTCCCAGGGCCCGGAAGAAATCGCCGCTCCGGGCGGCCGCGAACGGGACGCGACTGTAGCCAAGGACCCCGGCGAAAAGGGAGGCCGCACCGGTCCAGAGGATCAGGCAGGTCACCGCATTCGCCGCGCCATCTCCCCAGGTGCGTTCGATGAAATCGCTGGCGATGTGCTGGCTGTCGGCCACCTCGCGCCAGGGGATGACTCCCAGGATGCCGGCGTTCATCGCCAGGTAGAGGGACGCCACCGCGACCACCGAGATCAGGATGGCCCGGGGCAAGGTGCGTTCCGGGTCACGGACCTCATCCCCCAGGTAGCAGACCTGGTAGTAGCCCAGGAAGTCGTACATCGCGATCCCCAGGGCACCGCCCAGGCCCATCATCCAGGCGGCGTCGATCCGCGTCGCCTCGGGCGGGATGTCCCCCAGCAGCGATGGCCGGAAATGGAGGAAGCCGGTGCCGATCATCAGGGCCATCGTGACCAGCATCCCGGCCCAGAGCACGACCATCAACTTGCCGGCCATCTCGATCCGACGGTACGCCAGCACCACGCAGGCCGTCACCCAGGCGACCGCCAGCAACTGGCCCCGGCCGACCTCCCACGTCCGGTCGCCGATCGCCAGCGACCAGGCCGGTTCCTGGAGCGAGGGCAGCAAGTAGCCCGCGTATTGCCCGAGGCCGATCCCTCCGCTGGCCAATTCCATCGGGGCACTCACCAGGAACTGCCAGACGAACAGGAACCGGAGCAGGCGGCCGAACCGCGACGGCCCGAAGATCGCCCCGTAGAAGTGCAGCGTGCCGCCCGAGCCCGGGAACGCCGTGGCCAGCTCGCTCCAGACGAGGCCGTCGCAGATCGCCACCAGGGCGCCCAGCACCCAGCCGATCAACGCATGGGGCCCGCCCATCTTGCCGACGAAGATCGGGATCGTGATGAACGGGCCCATGCCCACCATCATCGCCATGTTGATGCTGACGCCGCCGAGCAGCCCGATCCGCTTGTGCAGCATGCCGGAAGTTCCCCCGGGCGGCGGTCGCGGCGCCCGTCGATCAGGGGGCGGCTACTGCGGCCGACGCCCGGTCCCGGAACCGCTTCAATGCCAGCGCCAGGCCGATCCACCAGGCGCCGCCGAACAGGAGTTCGATGCCCAGGAACAGGCCGATCACCCAGAAGCCCGAGAACGGCATCTGGGCATAGATGATCGAGCCCATCAGGACGTTGATGAGCCCGCTGACCACCGCCCAGCCCCATTGCGGCGGCCGCACGACCGCCGCGACCACGATGCGGAAGAAACCGCTGACCATGAAGAAGGTGGCCATGAGCAGGGTCAGGACCTCGCTCATCGCGACGGGATGGCGGACCGTCATGATTCCAACGACGAGCGAGAGCAGGCCGATCCCGATCGCCAGGAAGAAACCGCTCCAGTCGCGTGTCCAGAAGGCCCCGACCAGGTGGAGCACCCCCGCGGCGATCAGCAACATCCCGTAGGTGATGACGGCGGCCAGCGTCGCCACCATCGCCTCGCTGAGCGCCAGCACGCCCAGCACCACCAGGCCGATCCCCAGGATCAGGAGGCCGATCCAGCCCCCCTTCAGGGCGTCCAGCTCGTGTCGGATCAGGGCCTTTGCCTGCGGCGAAATGTCGGTACTCATCACGATCGCTCCGAAAGTCGATGCGGGATCCGCTGCGTTCCAGGGTATCGGAACGGCGTCCCGGGACAAACCCGGGCCCGTCCGATCAGGCCGGAAACAGCCGGGCCCAGTCGTCCCAGAATTTCGGATAAGTCTTGGCGACGCAGCCGGGGTCCTCGATTGTAATCCCGGGAGCCCGGAGGCCCGCCACGGCGAATGCCATCGCCATCCGGTGATCGTCGTAGGTCGCGATCGACGCGGGGCGAATTTTCTCGGGCGGCACGATCAGCAGCCCGTCGGGCTGCTCGTCCACGACGGCGCCGAGTTTCCGCAGTTCCGCGGCCAGCGCCGCGATCCGGTCGGTCTCCTTGTGGCGGACGTGAGCGATGTTGCGGATCCGCGTCACGCCGTCGGCGAAGAGGGCGACCACGGCCATCGTCATCGCGGTGTCGCTGATCGCGTTCATGTCCACGTCGACCCCGACGAGCGGGCCGCCGTTGACGGTGGTGGAATGGCCGCCCCGCTCGACCTTGCAGCCCATGTGTTCCAGCAGGTCGACGAACGCCAGGTCCCCCTGCAGGCTGGTCGTGCCCAGCCCCTCGACCGTAACCTTGCCGCCGGTGACGGCCGCCGCTGCGAAGAAGTAGCTGGCGGCCGAGGCGTCCGGTTCGATCGCGAATCTCCGCCCCGTATAACTTCCCGGCTCGACGCTGAACTTCTGGAACTTGTGCTGCGCGATCCGGTGGCCGAATTCCGCCATCACCGCAATCGTCATCGACACATACGGCTGCGAGACCAGCGTGCCGAGCACCTCGACCGTCGTCCGTCCCCTCGCGTACGGCAGGGCCATCAGCAGGCCGCTGAGGAACTGGCTGGACGTGTCGCCCCGGACGTCCACGATGCCGCCGTCGAGCCCGTCGGCGTCGATCGTCACGGGGGGGCAGCCGGTCCCCAGGTCGCTCTTCGCGAACGAGCCCAGGCGGTTGAGCGCCATCAAGAGGTCGGCGACCGGGCGCTCGCGCATCCGGGGGGTGCCGTCGAGGTGGAACTTCCCCAGCCCGGTCGCCAGCATCGCCGTCAGGAACCGCAGGCTGGTCCCCGAGTTCGCCACGAACAGGCTGGCCTCCCGCGTCGGGAACCGCCCGCCGCACCCCTCGATCGCGATCGTCGCGGATCCCGAATCATGGTCGACCTTCAGGCCGAGTTGCCGCAGCGCCTCGACCATCACGCGGGTATCGTCGCTATCGAGCGCCCCTTCCAACCGGCTCGGGCCCCTCGCCAGGGCGGCGACGATCAGGGCGCGGTTGGTCAGGCTCTTCGAGCCGGGCACGCGGACGCTCACCTCGGGCGGCTTCGACTGGGGTTCGAGGGTGATCGATCGGGGATACTCAAGGGTCATTCCACGCCTCAATCGGTCTGGGATCGGCCGTCGAGCAGGCCGGGGGGCAGCAAGGCGGCGATCTTGGAGGAGATAGACTCGGCCGATTCGCCGACGACCAGGAACCGCTTGATCCGGGATGTCTGCCCCGACAGCAACTCGACCTGCGAGCCCTTCACGCCCAGCGATTGTGCCAGCAGGCAGGCGATCGCGGCATTCGCCTTGCCCTTATCCGGCGGGGCCGACACGGCGACCCGCAGGGAGCCGTCGCGCTCCCCCAGGATCGCGTCGCGCTTCGCCCCCGGCTGGGCCCGGACCGGCACGATCGCCCCGTTCGCGTGCGGGGTCACGTCGATCATTCCTCGACCCCTTCGAAGAGGGACGAGCCGATCCTCAAGAGCGTCGCCCCCTCGGCGATCGCCGCCTCGAAGTCGTCCGACATCCCCATCGACAGCTCGGGCAGGTCCAGGCCGGTCCGTTCCCGGAGCTCGTCGCGGACCTCCCGGAGTCGGGCGAAGGCGGGGCGGGCTTGCTCCGGATCGTCGCAGGGCGCGGCCATGGTCATCAGGCCGACGACCGGCACCCGCGAACATTCGGCGATCGCCAAGGCGTCGTCCAGGATCGAATGCGGTTCCCAGCCGTGCTTGGACGCCTCGCCCGAGGCGTTGACCTGCAGGCAGGCGCGGGGCGGATTCTCCAGGCCGTCGAGCAGGCGGAGCAATTTCAGGGAATCGACCGCGTGGATCATGGCGACCAGGGGTGCCGTCCGCCTGGCCTTGTTCCCCTGCAGGTGGCCGATCAGGTGCCATCGGATCGGCCGATCGGCCAACGCCTTCGCCTTTTCCCAGAGTTCTTGCGGGTAATTCTCGCCGATGTCGAGGACGCCCGCCCCCGCGAGCGCGGCGGTCGCCTCGGCCGATCGCCTTTTGGCGACGCCCACCAAGGTGATCGAAGCCGGATCCCGGCCCGCCCGCCTCGCCGCCTCGGCGATCCGGCCGCGGACCCCCTCGACGTTCGCCATCAATCGCCTTTCATCCATAGACCGAGCGTATCTTCCCCGGGGCGCCCCGGCAAGCGAGCCCGAGACCGGTCAGGCCATGACGGTCAGCAGCGGCCGGAAATCGCCGTCGTCGTCGAATTCGGCCATCAGGAACCGGGTGCCTCCCTTGGTCTGATGCCCCAGGAAACACCGGGAAGCGGGCCGTCCCAGGCTCCGATACACCACCAGGGTCTCCTCGCGGCCCCACGAGACCCGCCAGGCCACGGCCCGATCGTCCCGGCAAACCTTGCGATCCTCGGTAACCGTCAGGGGCCTCCAGTGGGCCGGCCGGCGGTTCCGATCTGCGTCCCAGGAGATCAGCATAGGCAGCCAGCCCCGCCGCCCCTCGAATCGCTTCGTGTAGGAGATCGAGCCCCCGTCGATCCCGAACCCTTCACCGGCCGACGGCATCGCTGACAGCCCGATCGGCCAGAGCCTTGCCGACCCACCTCGGGATGGTGAGAGGATCAGGCCCCGACTCCCCTCGACCGGCCGGGCCTTCACGCCTGGGGGGATGCCGACCCGAAAGGCGGCCTCCGCGCCGGCCTGCTCGGCGATCAGGGCCATCCCCCGGCCCCTCAGCAGGACGGCCGTCCGCTCCTTCCTCCCGCCCGGGGAGGCGAAGGACCATTCGTAAAAATCGGCATAGGCCCCGGTTTGCCATCCCCGTGGCCGCGGTCGGGGCCCGGATCCGACTTCGGATTGGGACCCCTCCCAGCCCGGGCCGAGCCATGCCTGGCCCCGACCGATCACGGAGAAGCGGCAGCCTTCCGGCCGGCGATGATCGATCGCCAGGAGATCGCCGTGGGCGTTCCAGTCGGGCCGGAGCACGGCCAGGGGCCGTTCGACGGAGGCGTAAGCGGGCAAGGCCGGGATCCCGGGACCTGCCCCCCGCCTCGGGAACCATCGATCGACGACCGCGGCGAGGGTCGGGTCGGAAACCTGCTTCGCCCACGATTTGAGCAGGGCCGAACGGTCCTCGGCGGGGCCTGTGCCGAAGGGGCTCGCCCCGCCATGCCTCGAAAACCGCAGGGCCGCCAGGAAAAACCGTTCGAGGACGGCCAGGAGCGGCTCGGGCCAAGGACTTCGGCGGGCCTTGCGGGCCCGCTCCAGGCATTCCAGCACGGGCCACCAGTCCTCGACCGGCCACTCCCGGGGCACACCGTCCTCGTCCAGCGCCCGCCCGAGCAGGCGGACCAGCGGCCCATCCGGCCCGTCGTCCAGCCAGCGATCCAGGGTCCGCAACAAGGCAGCCGGCAGGGTCGAAGGGGAGGATTCCGGCGACGTCACGGGATCGAATTCCTGGGACCGAGGCGTCCTGCCCGCGAATTGGGCGTGACTGCCGGGAATCAAGTCGGCCGAGAGGCACTTCCCAGCGTCAGCCGTATGCCATCGCGGCATTCGGGCCATCTTGGAGGATCGGACCGTTTTCCGCAAGTGGTGAGAAATTCGGGCTTTGGAAGAAATCCGAGAAAATCCCCGGAAATCCTGCAGGCCATTGGCATCCCACTTGCACTCCCTAATCTTCCGTCAGGCACGAAGGTGACAACAAGAGCGAAAACGAATGTTGACACCTCACGCCTAACAAACCAACCCCCTACGGCGACGGCTGGCGGTCTCCGCCGGCTCACCGCCGAAGGGCGAGCGGGTAGCCTCGCACGACCCCCCCGCTCGCCCTCTCTTACACCGGCCGCCCCCCCTGGAATCCGGGGGGGGCCCGATCGAGCCGAGCCGGCTAGGTTGCACAGCGTAACGGCTATGGGAGAGGTAGCCGGGACGTCGTGTGACCTAGCCGGCTTGTTTTATGCGCGAGCGTTCCAGCCGTCGATTTGCATGACGCTGGGATCGGGCCTAGAATCGACGTCCGGGGCTCGAGCGTAAAGATCTGCAGGCAGCGAGGGTCGTCCCCTTGACGATATCTCAGTTCCAGGTCAAGGCGGAGGGGCCGGCGGAAACCCAACCCCTAAGCAAACATTCCCTCTTCCTGGCCACCAGGCAGTTCGCCTCGCTCGACGGCGTGCGATGCCTGTGCATCCTCGCCGTGATCTGGCACCACTCTCCCCGTCGCCTGAACGACGGCCTCGCATCGCGAGGGTTCCTCGGTGTCGATATGTTCTTCGTGTTGAGCGGCTTCCTCATCGTAACCCTCCTACTCCGGGAGCGACGCCGGACCGGCACCATCAGCCTGAAGAACTTCTACATGCGCCGGACGCTCCGGATCTTCCCGGCCTACTACTTCCTGCTCTTCGGCACGCTGGCGGCTTGCCTGGCCTTCAGGTCGGGTTCGGGGATGACGCGGGACCTGATCCGGGCCTTCCCTTACCTCGCCAGCTACACGAGCAACTGGGTGACCTTCGCCGGGGTCAACCTGGGGATTGTCTGGTCGCTGGCGACCGAGGAGCAGTTCTACCTCGCCTGGCCTGCGGCCGAGAAATATCTGAGCCCTCGCGCCTTGCTGGTGGCCCTCGCCGCGATCTTCGCGGTGAACGTGTCGATCAATTTCCGGCTTCTCGACCCCCTATTCGTGGCGATTTACGGGGTCTATCCGGCGCTCGAAATCCTCCAGGTGACCTTCACGCCGATCGCACTCGGGGTCCTGCTGGCCCACGCGCTCGACGATTCGCGAGGATTCCCGGCGATCGCCCGGCTGGTCGGCTGGCCGGGCGCGCCCTGGGCGTTCGCCGCCGGCCTCATGCTGCTGATCTCCCTGGCGCCGGGGGATATCGCCGGCTGGCCGCGGCCGGCAATCCAATTCGCCATGGCCTTGACGCTCGCCTCGCTCGTCGTCCGCGAGGACCACGCGGCGCGTGCGATCCTCTCGTGGAAGCCGATCCGCGTAATCGGGCTGATTAGCTATGGCATGTATTTGTATCATATGTGGTGTATCCATGCAGCCCGGGTCGCGGTCGGCAAGCTCGGGCTTGGCGAGGGCGCGTGCTTCCCGGCGGCCGTGCTGGTGACCGCCGCCGTCGCGGCGATCAGCTTCCGATTCCTGGAGGGCCCCGCGCTCCGCTTCAAGCGGTTCTTCGGCGGCGCGCCGGCGCTGAGCCGGCCGCCGGCGAGATCCGCGGATGAGCCGGGGTACGGCCGTGCCCGCCGCCTGCATTAGACTGTCGCGTGCGGCGACCTGGCCGCCGCGGGAGGGCCCACCCCGATGATCGACCCGAGCCGGCACGAACCGATCCGCTACCTGGTCCGATTCCCCGACCCCAGGACCCATTACGCCGAGGTCGAAGCCCGATTCCCGGCCTCGGATTCGGGCCGTATCGAACTCATGATGCCGGTCTGGACCCCCGGCTCGTACATGGTCCGCGAGTATTCGCGGAACGTGGAAGCGGTCGTCGCCATCGGGCCCGACGGCAAGGGCCTGCCCGTCGCCAAGGCACGCAAGAATCGCTGGGCCGTCGAGGCGGGCGGGCCGATCACGGTCCGCTACCGCGTCTACGGCCGGGAGATGACCGTCCGGTCCAACTTCGTCGAGGAGGGATTCGCCCTGCTCAACGGGGCTCCCACCTTCCTGGCGATGGTCGGCGGCCTGGGCCGCCCGCACGAGGTCGCGATCGAACTGCCGCCCGGCTGGCTGCAGACCTGCTCCGGGCTGGAGGACGGCCCCCGGCCCCACACCTACGTCGCCCCCGATTACGACACGCTGGTCGATTCGCCGATCGTCTGCGGCAATCCCGCGATCTACCCGTTCGAGGTCGACGGCATCCCCCACTTCCTCGTCAACGAGGGCGAGGGAGGCGTCTGGGACGGGCCCCGTTCGGCCCGGGATGTCGAGACGATCGTGCGGGCCCAGCGCGATTTCTGGGGCCCCTTGCCGTACCGTAAATATGTGTTCCTCAACCTGATCACCGAGGCGGGCGGCGGCCTGGAGCACAAGAATTCGACCGTGCTGATGACCAGCCGATGGGCGACGCGGACCCGACGGGGCTACCTGGCCTGGCTCAACCTGGTCAGCCACGAGTTCTTCCACACCTGGAACGTCAAGCGGCTCCGGCCCGTGGAACTCGGGCCGTTCGACTACGAGAACGAGGTCTACACCCGTTGCCTCTGGGTGGCCGAAGGCTTCACGGAGTACTACGGCCGGTTGCTGGTCCTGCGGGCCGGGCTCTGCTCCCGCGACGAGTACCTCGCCGGCGACTTCCTGCCCGGACAGGAGAAGCCGGCTACCGACGTCGAGACGCTGCAGAACACGCCCGGGAGGCTGGTCCAGCCGCTCGAGTCGGCGTCGTTCGACGCCTGGATCAAGTACTACCGGCCCGATGAGAATTCGCCCAACACGGCCGTCAGCTACTACATCAAGGGGGCGGTCGTCGCCTGGCTGATCGACGCCAAGATCCGCAAGGCGACCGCCGATGCCCGGTCCCTCGACGACGTGATGCGGATCGCGTTCGAACGGTTCTCGGGCGAACGCGGCTACACCTCGGCCGAGATCCGTTCGCTCTGCGAGGAAGTGGCCGGCGTGGACCTTTCGGACTGGTTCCGCGGGGCGCTGGAGACGACCGAGGAGCTGGACTACCGGCCGGCCCTGGACTGGTTCGGGCTCCGGTTCAAGGCGCCGTCCCACGACCGGGACAGGCACCCCCGGGCCTGGCTGGGGATGTCGACCCGCGTCGATCTCGGCCGCTTGCTGGTCGATCGGGTGAAGCGCGGGACGCCCGCCTACGAGGCCGGGTTCAACTCGGGCGATGAGGTCGTGGCGATCGGCGAGTACCGGGTCCGGGCCGACCAGTGGACCTCTCGTCTGGAGCAGTACCGGCCCAACGAGAAGGTCTCGGTGCTGATCGCCCGCCGCGATCGCCTGATGCGGCTGGACGCCACGTTCGGCGAGGACCCGAGCCTCCCCTGGGGCCTGGAAGTCCAGCCCGATGCGGGCGAGGCGCAGCAGGCCCATCGTCGGTCCTGGCTGGGGTCGTGACAAATCGCCGACGCCCGGTGGATCCAGGGCGTCGCGGGCCTTACCATGACGGCGCCCCGAACCACCCCGCCGTCCCGGGAGGCCCCCATGATCCGGACCGATCCCCTGACCCGCCGCGACCTGGCCCGCCTCGGGCTCTCGGCGGCCGCCCTCGCCCCGTTCGCCCGACCCGCAGCCGCCCGGGGGATCGCCCCCGATTCCCGGGATCCCTGGCGCGGCCTCAAGATGGGGATTGCCTCCTACACCCTCCGGGAATTGCCCCGCCCGGCGGCGATCCAGGCGATCAAGCGGGTCGGGATCGGGTACGTGTCGATCAAGGATTTCCACCTGGCGCTGAAGAGCTCGGCCGAGGAGCGCAAGGCCGCCGCCAAGGAATTCGGCGATGCCGGGATCACCCCGTTGAGCTGCGGCGTGATCGACCTGCCCAACGACCCGGCCAAGCTCCGCAACGCCTTCGAGTATGCCCGCGACGCCGGCCTGCCCACGATCGTCGCCAAGCCGGCCCGGGACGCCCTGCCGGCGATCGACAAGCTCGTCGAGGAGTTCAAGATCCGCGTCGCCATCCACAACCACGGGCCCGAGGACAAGGTCTGGCCGTCGCCCTACGACGCCTGGGAGGCGATCCAGTCGCACGACCCCCGGATCGGCCTCTGCATCGACGTCGGCCACACCGCCCGCTGCGGCGTGGATCCCGCCGAGGCGATCCGCAAGTGCTCGGCGCGGCTCTACGACATGCACATCAAGGACATCGACAGCACCGACCCCAAGGGGAAGCCGATCGAGCTGGGCCGGGGCGTCCTGGACCTGGCCGCGATGCTCAGGGCCCTCCGGGAGATCAAGTACGCCCACCTGATCGGCCTCGAATACGAGAAGGACGGCAAGGATCCGGTCCCCGGGATGGCCGAGAGCATCGGCTACCTCAAGGGCCTGATGGCCGGCCTCGCCTGAGGCCGGGCGTGGCCGGCAAATGATGTCCATCTGATCTCCCTTTCGCCGAAACATTGGTTATACTGGGGAAACCTGCCCGGTTCTTCCGGGCAGGGCGCCCCCGGGAGGCCGCCGTCGGATCGCGGGGCTCGATCGGAACCGGATGCCGGGTTTCGCTTTGCGGATCGCGATCCGCGGGAAAGGCGTGCGCCGATGTCCTCCAGCCTTCGGGATGAATTGGCCTCGTTGCGGATCGAGCGGCGGCCGTCGCAGTACAGCATGAAGCCGGACGCATCGCCCCGGATCGGCCGGGGTTGGGGGATGCGGATCCTGTCGGCGATCCTCTGGCTGATCCCGATCGGCCTGCTCGGCGGCGCGGGGGTGCTCGGCTACAACCAGTACAGCCAGTTCAAGCCAAAGGTCGAGGTGAAGCTGGACATCGTCCAGCGGAAGTCGGCCGCCGAGGCGATCCGGCTGTTCGAGGCCAAGGGGTATATCCGCGCCCAGTACCGCGCGTCGGTCGGCACCAAAATCCCCGGCCGGATCGAGCAGTTGCTGGTCCAGGAAGGCACGTTCGTGAACGAGGGCGACCTCATCGCCGTCCTCGAGCACAACGAGATCGACGCCATGCTGGAGAATCGCCAGGCCTCCAAGATGCGGGCCGAGGCCGAGCTGCTCGAGGCCCGCGCCGAGCTGGCCAACAAGGAGCGGAAAGCCGCCCGCCAGTCGCGCCTGTTCACCAATAACAACTCGGCCGCGGAAGAGGCGGAACTGGCCCTGACCGAGCGGGACAAGGCCCGCGCCCGCCTGGGGGCCCTCGAGGCCCAGATCCGCATGATCGACGCCCAGATCCACGAGACCCAGGAAGCCCTCCGCAACATGGAGATCCGGGCCCCGTTCTCCGGCACCGTGCTCACCAAGACGGCCGAGAAGGGGGAGACGATCAACACCATGAGCTTGGGCGCCGGCGGCGGCCGGTCGGCCCTGGTCGAGATCGCCGACCTGACCCGCCTGGAGGTTGAGACCGAGGTGGCCGAGAAGGAGATCGGCCGCGTGGCGGTCGGCCAGCTCGCGCTGGTCGAGGCGCCCGCCGTCCCCGACAAGGCGTTCCCGGCGCACGTCCGGGAGGTTATCAAGATGGGCGACCGGGCCAAGGCCACCGTCAAGGTGTACGTCGCGATCGACGACGCCGAATCGGGCCTGTTCCCCGAGTTGCTGGCCAACAAGGTGAGCTTCCTCCCGAAGACGCTGGACCGATCGGAACTCGACGCGCTGGCGGAATTCCACCTCTACCTCAACCCGGCGGCCCTGGTGACCGAGGGCGGCAAGGCATACGCCTGGGTGTTGGAGGCGGGGAACAAGGTCCGCAAGAAGCCGATCGAGACCCGCGAGGTCTTCCGCAAGATCGAGGTCGTCTCCGGCCTCTCGGCCGGCGACCGGGTCGTCCTCAACCCGCCCGAGGGCCTGGCCGAAGGCCAGGTCGTCTCCACCTCGTCCGACTAGCCGCCGGGCATCCGCCCGGCCGCTCCCATCACCCCGGAGCCCACGCGCGATGGCGAAACCGGCCATTAGCCTCACGGACGTCTCCAAGCAATACCGCCGAGACGAGTTCGTCATCCCCGTCCTGAGCGAGTTGAGCCTGACCGTCCCCGAGGGGGAATTCCTGGCCCTGATGGGCCCGTCGGGCTCGGGCAAGTCGACCCTCCTGAACCTGATCGCCGGCCTCGACCGGCCGACGAGCGGCTCCGTCTGGGTCCACGGCAATGAACTCGGCAACCTGAGCGAGGCCGCCATCACCCGATGGCGGGCCGATCACGTCGGCTTCATCTTCCAGATGTACAACCTGATCCCGGTCCTCACCGCCAGCGAGAACGTCGAGTTGCCCCTGCTCCTGACCCACCTCTCCAAGAAGCAGCGGCGGGAGAACGTCCGCACGGCGCTCCGCGTGGTCGGCCTCGAAGGCCGGGAGACCCACTACCCCCGGCAGCTCTCCGGCGGCCAGGAGCAGCGGGTGGCGATCGCCCGGGCGATCGTGACCGATCCGTTCCTGCTGGTGGCCGACGAGCCGACCGGCGACCTCGATCGCGAGACCGGCGACGAGATCCTGGACCTGCTCGGGCAGTTGAACAAGGAGTTCGGCAAGACGATCGTCATGGTCACGCACGACCCCGAGGCGGCCCGGCGAGCTACCCGCCTGCTCAAGCTGGACAAGGGCAAGCTCGTCCACGACACGATGCAGGCCGAGGCCCCCCTGGAGGCGGCGTCGTGAAGTACCTCGGCTACATCTTCCGCAATGTGCTCCGCAACCCGGTACGGACACTCCTGACGGTGGCGTCGCTCACCGTATCGCTGGCGCTGGTGATGCTCCTGGCCGGCTTCATCACGGCCAGCTCCGACTCGGCCTCGTCGCTGAAGGTGTACAACCGGCTGGTCGTGATGAACTCGCAGGGGTTCGCCCGGCCGCTGCCGATCGCCCGGGTCCGCGAGATCGCCGACCTGCCGGGCGTGAAGTCGATCAGCCCGTTCGTCTGGTTCGGCGGCAAATTCGGGGACGAATCGGTCCCGTTCGCCCAGTTCGCGGTCGATGCGAAGACCTTCCGCGAGATGTTCCCCGAGTACTCGGTGCCCGACGACCAGTACAAGACGTTCCTGGAGAACCCCGAGAGCTGCATCATCGGCCGGAAGCTGGCCGAGGACCGCGGCTGGAAGGTGGGCGACTCGCTGCCGCTCCGGGCCGACCTGTACCCGTTCTACGTCAACTTCACGATCGCCGGGATCTACGACGGACCCCAGGGCCGCGACCTCCGCCGCTGCATGTTCCACTGGGAATACCTCGACGAGCGGCTCAAGCAGACGTCCGCGGCCCGGGCCGGCAATGCCGGGGTCATCTACATCAAGTGCGACGACGGGACCAACCTGGCCCAGCTCGCCAAGGACATCGACGACTCCTACCGCAACAGCGACTCCGCCACGCGGACCCAGACCGAGGAGGCGTTCGCCTCGATGTTCGCCGAGTTCCTGGGCTCGGTCCGCAAGCTGATCACGCTGGTCGGCATCGGGGTGGTGGTCTCGCTGGTCATGGTCGCCGGCAACGCCATGGCGATGGCGATGCGCGAGCGGACCACCGAGGTCGCCGTGCTCCGGGCCATCGGCTTCGGCAAGGCCCTGGTCCTGGGGATGGTCCTGGCCGAGTCGGTCATCGTCGCCGGCATGGGCGGCCTGTTCGGCTCGCTCGGCTCGAAGCTGTTCGCCGACGCGGTCGACCTGTCCAAATTCATCAGCTTCGTCCCGGTCTACTTCATCCCGTGGCCCGCGGCGATCGGCGGCCTGCTGGCCTCGCTGGCGATCGGCTTCCTCAGCGGCCTTCTGCCGGCCCTCATCGCGGCCAATACCTCGGTGATCGACGGCCTGAGAAAGGTGGTCTGACGGCGTGGTCCCGCTCAAATACAACGTCCGCAACCTCCGCGTCCGGTGGGTGACGACCCTCGTCACGGTCGCCTGCACCGCCCTGATCGTCGCCAGCACCTGCCTGGTCTTCGGCATGGCCTCGGGCCTCCGGCAGAGCCTCAAGCTCTCGGGCGACCCGCTCGACCTGCTCGTCCTCCGCGCCGGCTCGAGCAACGAGACCAACAGCGGCCTGACCCTCGAGACCGCCGAGGCGGTGCCGACCCTGGGGGGCATCGCCAACGGGAGCGACGGCAAGAAGCTGGTGTCCTTCGAGCTGCTGAACATCCCCACCGTCCGCCGACGCGACGGCAACCGGGCCAACCTGATCTTGCGGGGCGTCGACCTGCCGGCCGCGACCGAGCTCCGCACCGACTTCAAGATCATCCAGGGCAAGATGTTCGAGCCCGGCCTGGGCGAGTGCATCGTGGCCAAGAACATCGCCCGGGGGTTCGAGGGGGCCGGCCTGGGCGAGATGCTCAGCGTCGGCGAGAAGGAGTCGTACCGGGTCGTCGGCATCTTCACCGCCGGCGGCGGCGCCGCCGAGAGCGAGGTCTGGGTCGACCGCCGCGACCTGGAGCGGAACATCGCCCGCGACGGCACGATCACCAGCATCCAGCTCCGCGCCGACTCGCCCGCGTCGATGCTGGAGTTGCAGAACACCCTGAACGACGACGCCCGGTTCAAGCTCAAGGCCTGGCCCGAGCGCGACTTCTACGAGACCCAGACGCGGTCGAGCCTGGTCCTGCTCGTCTTCGGCGCCCTGATCGCCGCCTTCCTGACGGTCGGCGCCATGTTCGCCGCCGCCAACACCATGTTCGCGGCCGTCAAGAATCGGACCCGCGAGATCGGCACGATGCGGGCCCTGGGCTTCTCCAAGGGGGACGTCCTGATCTCCTTCCTGGGCGAGTCGCTGCTCCTGTGCGCCCTGGGGGGCCTGCTGGGCGTGCTCCTGGTCCTGCCCCTGAACTGGCTCGGCCTGAGCTTCGACCTGAACAGCTTCGACACCTTCGCCGAGACGACCGGCAACATCCGCATCGACACGCTGGCGATCGGGATCGCCCTGGCGATGACGATCGCGATGGGCCTCTTCGGCGGCCTCTTCCCGGCCCTCCGGGCGGTCGACCTCGACGTGATCCGGGCCCTCCGCGAGGTCTGAATCGCCGGCGGAAGCCGCCTCCGACTTGGCAAGGCCGGCCGGAACCGATACGTTCCCGCTCATGACGAACCCGACCGCCGGCCGCAGCCTGGCCCTGCTGTACGCGACCACCGTCCTGATCAGCGCCTTCCTGCTGTTCCAGGTCCAGCCGGTCATCAGCAAGTACATCCTCCCCTGGTTCGGGGGCGGGCCGACGGTCTGGACCACCTGCCTGCTGTTCTTCCAGCTCGCCCTGTTCGCCGGCTATGCCTACGCCCACGCGCTCGGCCGCCTGTCCTCGAGGTGGGCCCGCCTGCTGATCCACGCCGGCCTGCTTGCGGCGGCCGTCGCCCTGCTGCCGATCGCCCCCGACCCCTCCTGGCGATCGGCCGAGTCGGGCGACCCGACCGCCCGGATCCTGGCCCTGCTGGCGGTCTCCGTCGGCCTGCCGTACTTCGCCCTGTCGGCCACGGGCCCCCTGCTCCAGACCTGGTTCCGCGACAGCTTCCCGGGCCGATCCCCCTACCGCCTGTACGCCCTATCCAACGTGGGATCGCTGGCCGCGCTGGTCAGCTATCCGTTCCTGGTCGAGCCGGCCTTGCCGGTCCAGCAGCAGGCGACCGCCTGGTCGAGGGGCTTCGGCCTGTTCGCGGTGCTCTGCGGCCTGGCGGCGGCCTTCGCCCGTCGAGGGCCCTCGGCCGATCCGCATTCCCTGGACGCTACGGAATCGGCCCCACGGCCGTGGCAATGGGCGGCCTGGCTGGGCCTGCCCGCGCTGGCGTCGGTCGCCCTCCTGGCGACCACCAACCATGTCTGCCGGGACGTGGCCGTCGTGCCATTCCTCTGGGTCGCGCCGCTGGCCCTGTATCTTCTGACGTTCATCATCGCGTTCGACCACGAGCGCTGGTACCTCCGCCGGACGTTCGCGGCGCTGCTGCTGCCCCTGGCGGTCCTGCTATCGTCGATGGACCTGCTGCCGGTCTGGCTGTCGTACGATGCCGAGCTGGCCCTGCATTTCCTCGGGCTGTTCCTGCTCTGCATGATCGCCCATGGCGAGCTGGCCAGGCTTCGGCCGTCGCCCCGGCACCTGACCGCGTTCTACCTGGCGATCGCCGCCGGCGGCGGCCTGGGCGGCGTGCTGGTGACGCTGGTGGCCCCCCGCGTCTTCGACGGCTACCTGGAATGGCCGATCACGCTGGTGGCCGGCTTCGCCCTGGCGCTGGGCCTGCTCTGGCGGGAAGCCGGCCGCATTCGACCGCTGATCGGCCTGGCGGGGCTGGTCGGCCTGGCGATCCTGGCCCAGGGGCAGGGCTGGTTCAGCCGCGAATTGATCCCGGGCCGGATGGGTGCCCATTACAACGAGGGGTACTCCTGCCGATACCTGTCGAGGACCCGGGGCTTCTTCGGGGTCTACACCGTGCTGGAGCGCCGGCATTCGGCCGACCGCTCGCTCGACGACCGGGCGATGTTCAGCGGCCAGGTGCCCCACGGCCTGCAACTGTCGGGGGCGATGGGCCGACCGACGACCTACTACGGCCACACGTCGGGGGTCGGCCGGGCGCTCGACTGGTATTCCCGGGATTCGGGCAAGCCCCGGCGGGTGGGCGTGGTCGGCCTGGGCGTGGGCACTTTGGCGGCGTATGCCCGGCCGGGCGATACCTATCGGTTCTACGAGATCAGCGACGACGTCGAACGGATCGCCCGCGACTGGTTCCGCTTCCTGGGCGATTGCCGCGGGACCGTCGAGGTCGAGATCGGCGACGGCCGGATCGCGCTGGAACGTGAGGACGACCAGCAGTTCGACGTGCTCGTGATCGACGCCTTCAGCGGCGACGCGATTCCGGCCCACCTGCTGACCCGCGAGGCGATGGAGCTGTACCTCCGCCACCTGGCGCCCGGGGGCACGATCGCCATCCACATCTCGAACGCCTACCTGGATCTGGCCCCGGTCGTCCGCGGCCTGGCCCGGGAGGCGGACATGGGCACGGTGCGGATCTGGTCATCGAGCCACCAGGCCGAAGGGCTGTACATGGCCGACTGGTACCTGCTGAGCCGGGACGCCGCATTCCTGGACGCGCTGCGGCCCTCGGAGGATGAAGATCCCGAACCCCGGCGGGTGCTGCACTGGACCGACGCCCGCAGCAATCTGTTTGAGATCTTGCAGTGACGATCGCTGCGGACTGATCAGGACGGTTTCTGGTTGCCTCGTCGGACGTGACCCCAGCACGAAGCGCGGCGAAGCAAACCGCCGGCGAAGCCGTGCCGCTCGGCATGCCCGATCATCGGGCCGGCTGCAGGACGACCACCTTGCGCGCCGCCGGCAGACTGCCCGGGGTCAGCTCGATTTCCGGGGCGTCCCGACGCTCGACTTCCCACCCGGACAAGGCGTTGAGGAAATCCTCCACCGGCCGGATTTGGAGGTTGATCTTGCCGGGGAGGAAGTAGTGCATCGGGATGAGTACCTTCGGCCCGATCGCCTCCAGCAAGGGGATCAGCTCGGGATAGTCGATCGTCGGGGGGCCGCCCGCGGCGGCGAGGACGATGTCGGCGCCCCGGATCGGTTCGAGTTCCTCCGGCCCCAGCGCGTGCCCCAGGTCTCCGAGGAAGGCCACGTGCATCCCCTCGGCCCGGAAGTGGACGATGGTCACCTCGTCGCCGGGGAGCTTCTCGGGCGTCTCGTAGACCGGGATCGCCTCGACCTTCAGGCCGTCGGCATCGACCCCTTCGCGGGGGATCTCCAGGGCCGGGAGGACGCGGAACGGCGGGATGATCTGGCCGAGGTGCGAGTGGTACCGATCGTTCTCGTGGCTGACGATCACCAGGTCGGCCGGCTCGTCGATCGGCCCGTACCCGCCCGAGTCGGGCGATCGGTACGGGTCGAGGATGATCCGTCGGTGGTCGGTCTCGATCAGGAACGCGGCGTGGCCGTACCAGGTGATACGCATCGATCGCAGGGCTCGGCTCAGAACGTGGGGATCGTGACCTTGTCGCCCTTCTTCAGGGCCGACTCGTGGGCGCACAGGCCGACCATCGTCCAGTTGGCCGAGGTCTCGGCGTCGGGGAACGCCGCCCGCTCGCCCCTCACGGCGCTCAGGAAGGCATGCACGAGGTGCGGGTGCGAGCCGCCGTGGCCGCCCCCCTGGGTGAACGACAGGTGCTGCTCCCCCTCGTCCAGGCTGTAGACGCCGTGGGTGGTGAACTTGCGGATCGGCTCGGGCAGCAGGTGGGCGAAGTCGGGCACGTGCACCCGCCTGGGGATGTCGGCCTCGGCCACGGGCTTCTCGGGGGTGTTCTTGCTGTGGATCACCGGCTCCTCGCCGTCGACCTGCTGCCACTCGAAGCTCTTCTTGCTGCCGTAGGCGTCGAAGCTCTCGCGGTACTGGCGGGCGACGTCGAACAGGCTGCGGGTCACCTCGGCGCAGACGTCCGAGTCCTTGATGGAGAACGTGGCCGTCTCGACGGCGAACGGGCTGCCGTACTTGGGGATCAGTTCCTCGCGGATCCGGCCCGAGCCGAAGCAGGCGACCGCCTCGGCGTGCGCCGGCTTGCCCGGGGTGCTGAGGATCGCCAGGCAGGGGCTGACGCAGTGCGTGGCGTACCACATCGGCGGCAGGCCGGGCCAGTAGTCGGGCCAGCCGTCCATGTCCTGCTGGTGGCTGCCGCGGAGGAACTGCAAGCGGCCGAGTTCGCCGCCGTCGTACATCGATTTGGCGAACAGGTATTCGCGGCTGTAGACGACCGTCTCCATCATCATGTAGACCTTCCCCGAGGCCCGTTGCGCCTCGACGATGGCCCGGCATTCCTCGACCGAGGTCCCCATCGGCACCGTGCAGGCGACGTGCTTGCCGGCCTTCAGGGCCCGGATCGACATGTCGGCGTGGTCGGGGATCGGCGAGTTGATGTGGACGACGTCGACCTTGGGGTCGGCCAGCAACTCCTCGTAGCTCTGGTAGCGGGCCGCGATCTTGTACCGGTCGCCCACCTCGTCCAGGCCCTTGCGGTCGCGGCGGCAGATGGCGTACATCTCCGCGCCCGGATAGTGCTGGTAGATCGGGATGAACTCGGCGCCGAAACCGAGCCCGACGATCGCCACGCGAATCGGTTGGTCGCTGGCCATGATGCGGCTTTCCCCGGCAAGATCGCGACGGATGAGAGAGGAGGGACGATTGCGGAACCGAGTGCAGGATATTACCGTGGGGCGGCGAACGCAAGCACGCCGAAGCCCCGGGGGGATCGTCCGTTGAACGATCGGGCGGCGACGGGATGGCTCGCCCGGGAGTTCGACGGCCGCGCCCTCTGGGCGGCGATCCGGCCCCGATGGCCGGCAATCCTGCTGGGCCTGGGGACCCTGTTCCGGGCGGTCGAGTACCTCCGCGACCGCTCCCTGGATGGACGAGAGCACCCTGTCGGCCAGCATCGCGGGCCACCTGTTCTGGGAGCCGCCCCGCGAACTCCGGTTCGAGCAGCCGCGCCCTTCGGCTTCCTCGTCGTCGAGCGGCTCGTCGCGGGGATCCTGGGATCGTCCCTGCTGGCGCTCCGGCTGTTCCCGCTGGTCGCCGGCCTGGCGTCGATGTTCCTGTTCGCCCGGATCCGGCCGGTCGTCGGCGCCCGCTCGGCCTTCGTGGCGCTGGGGCTCTTCGCGTTCTCGGACTCGCTGATCTACTTCTCCGCCGAGATCAAGCCGTACATCGTCGACGTGCTGGCGGCCGTGATCGGCCTGCACCTGCCGACGGCCGAGGGGCTCCGTCGGGCCGGTCCCCGGGGCCTGTTCGCGACCGCCGCACTCGGATCGGCGCTCGTCTGGTTCTCGTTCCCGTCGGCCTTCGGCCTGGCCGGCGTCGGCCTCGGCTGGCTGCTGGCGGGCCTGCGCGGCAAGCCCTGGCCGCTGCTCGGACGGGTCGCGGCCGTGTCGATCCCCTGGCTGGCGAGCTTCGGGGCCGCCCATGCCGTCGCCAGGATCTTACTCACGCCGCATTCGAGCATGTGGGTCTTCTGGGGGTTCGCCTTCCCACCGAGGGGGCCGTGGGAGGCGATCGCCTGGACCGGCCGACGCCTGCTGAACCTGTTCGCCAACCCGATGCACTTCGACACGCCGCTCGGGCCGAGAGGGTCGGCGGTCGTGGGCGCGACGCTCGCCGCCTGGGGCATCGTCGCGATCGCCCGGGCCGACCGCGAACGGCTGGCGCGATTGCTGGGACCGATCGCGATGGCGCTGGTGGCGGCGGGATTCCAGTTCTTGCCCTTCCACGGCCGGTTGCTGCTGTTCACGGTGCCGGCGCTCACATGGTTGGTCGCCGAAGGGACCGCCGACCTGGGCGAACGGATCGGCGGCGGCCGGTGGGCTGACTGGCTGGCGGTGGCGCTGATCCTGACCCCCTTCCTGATCGCGGCCTTGCACCTGATCGAGCCGCCCGCCTGGATGCATGACGGGCAGGGGGACCTCCGGTTGAATCCGTGGCTGTAGGGGTTCAGGGCGCGATCGGTTCCGGCGATTCGGGATTGGGATTCGTAGGGTGCTGTCGAGCGCCAGCGAGACGCACCGCGACAGCCCCCGGGTGGCGGTTCGCCCCGAGGCCTGCTTGGCGACCTGAACTCCATCGGTGATATCCTCCGGGAGAACAGCTCGATGCCTCTTCTGAGCCGGGAGCAGTACCTATCGACATTCGACAGTCCCATGAGGCGTGCCGGTGTCGAGGGCCCGCCATTTGACTTCTGGCCTTACTTCAACGCCATCCCGCCGGCCGACTACGAGGGCCATGACTGCTCGGGCTGTGAAGTGGAGTCCGTCTACCGGGACCCATCAGGCCGTTACGAGCATGTCCTAGTCAAGTCGCAGGATCGCAACGTCTTCATGGCCCTCGTGCTGGACCTTTCAAGCGAGCGGGTCTACGGGCACTGGCTGCTCGACCTCAACCGTGAGTACGGGCTGGGGGAAGGATCGGAATAGGCTCCAGGTCCAATGGGGCGGGTGGCATGCCCGTCCTCGTGGGCATGCGCGCCCGTCCCTTGTCGCCGGCACGGCCCGATCGGCCTGCGCATGCCCACGAGGACGAGGGCATGCCACCCGGGGCATCTCCGGGGCATCGATGCAAGTCCTTATTGGGAAATATCTTCTCGTTTGTTCCGCTCGCCCATCTCGGCCGATCCGTCCTCCGGGCCGGGCTCCGGGAGGGCCTTTCGCCGCACCCGTTCAAGGCCGGAGGCCTGCGTTTCGGCCGGGTGGCACGGGACGGCGCAGCCGATGAAACCCGTGTGTGGGGCGTCCGCCGGCGGCTTCCGGCCACACGTCGCCAGGCCGGTGGAGCCGCCGGACCGGCCCCGGGCCAGGCTTCGCGAGGGGCTTTCTCCCACGGGTTTCATCGGCTGCGCCGTCCCGTGCCACCCCGATATGTGGCAGATCCATAGGCCAGGAAGATCGCCCTAGCGTCGGCGCTGCGGGCGGCCTTCTCGGCCAGCCGCTTTTCGCGACGGTCCTGCTCCAACCGCTTGCGGCCTCCTTCGACAGTCGCCGCCTCCGGCCGTTCAAGGCGACGTGCCTCGTTCGGCGTGGCAGCCTGGGCCAGGGCCCGCGCCGGCGGGTCGTCCTTGGGCGCGGTCGACGATGATCCGGCCGGCGGCGCGGTCGACCATCCCCATGGCCTCGCAGGGCCGTCGCCTCGTCGAGGTCGATCCTCGTACTTCAGCCACGAGGCCATCCAAATGCGGAGCGAATCGCCGGTCGGGGGCAGTTTGGCGGGGTCGGTCGCGGCGATGTTGGCCGGGTCGGTGATCCTCGCCAGGTATTCGGCGTGCGTCCATCGGCCCATGAACAGCGCCCGGAACGGTGGGCCGGCCGGCTCGATGTAGGCCACGCCCACCGACGCCGGCGGGATCGGCGAGGGGATCGGGCCGTCGTCGCCCAGCAAGGCCATCCGCCGGTTGATCCGCGACCGCATCGAGCGGGGGAGCCGGCGGCCAACTTCTCGCGGGCCGATTGTTCGCCGCCTCGCGGGCCTCCAGCCTTTCCCGCAGGTCGCGGATGGCGTTCTCGTGCAGGCGGAGGGCACGTCGGCCATACAGGTTCATGCGATCAAGGTGGGGTCGAGGTGCATCCCGCGGCCCTCGATCGTCTGCTGACGCTCGATCGCGTCGCGGCGGGTCACTTCCGGGTCGGCGATCCGGCCTTGCAGCTCGGCGAGCTGCGATTCGACCAGCGCCAGGCGTTCCTCCTTCGACCCGCCCATCGCCCGGTGCAGGTCGAGGTGCCGGTGCATTTTGGGCACGCCGGCGAGGTCCTGGCCCACCGTGCTGCTTGACGGTCCACTCGCCGGTCTTCTCCAGGGCGATCCGCAGGATCTCCCACTCAGCCCGGAGGAAGGCGGCCGCCCAAATGGATCTTCAACTCATTCACGACAGATCGGGCCGACGGGCCAGGGCCCGGGCCTTCTCGTGGGCGTCGAGGAGGCTGAGCAGCTCCCAATCGCCGACCGCCTGCTCGGCGCGGAGGGCCTGGCGGTCGTGCAGGGCCGCCTGGATCGACTCGAACCGGACGAGTCCCAGGGCGGCGCGATAGACGAGGTCGCGGTCGTCCTGGTTGCGGGGATGATAGAGTTTGGTATAAGAGGCCATCAAGTCTTGCAACTGCCCGCGGATGCTGGCGGGCAGGACGACGCCCTCGCCGGTGAAGCCGTGGCGCACGGCGTTCTCGCGCGATTTGGAAGGGGTTTCGGCTTCTTCCGGGATTTCCGGTGGTGCGAGGATCATGGGAGGTTTCCTGTCGCGTGGCGCGGGGGCTCGGCGCAAGATTTCGGGGGCCTCTGTAGGTAGAATCGTTCCGGCGCGGCGGATCTATAAGAGGTGCGGGGGAACAAGGCGGGCGAAAATCGCGAGGGTGCCGCTACGATCGTCATTCGTTTGCCTATCATTCCCCGGCGGGTGGGTTTGGCCATCCGAGTCTCCGTGGACCAACGGCCGTGAACCGCTCCCCGGACTCCATGAGTCGCGATCGCCTGAAGGCGGACCTCCCGATCCTGGCCGCCCTGATGGCGGCGTTCCTGGCGACCCAGTTTCCTTCGCTGTTCCGCGAGGCGCCCGGGCTGGACGAGGACCTTTACGCGGTCCCGGGCTTGATGGTGGCGCGGACGGGGGTCCCGACGATCCCGTACCTGCCGACGCGGGACCCGGCGACGTTCTACCAGGGGGCCGACATCGCCCTGTACACGCTGCCGCCGTTGAGCTTCTACGCGCAGGCCCCGTTCTACCTGGTCTTGCCGCCCGGGATCGGACCGGCGCGGCTGGCATCGGTCGCGGCGGGCCTGCTGGCGGTGGGCGTGGTTTACGGGTTGGGCGTGATTTGGGGCCTATCCAGCCGGGGGGCGTTGCTGGGATCGGCCGCGTACCTGTTCAGCCGGCCGTTCTTCTTCCCGGCGGTGATGGCGCGGCCCGACATGCTCACGGCCGCGATGGGCTTGCTGGCGATGGCTTGCCTCGCGAGGCCCGAATCGCCCCGGCCGATCGCCTCGGGATTCTTCGCGGGGCTCAGCATGCTGTCGCACCCCTACGGAATCGTCGTGGGGGCGCAAGGAGCCGGTCGATTACTGTTCTTGCCGGGAACGGTGTGGGGGCGAGCGGGGCGATTGATCCGGTTCGGTCTGGCGGCCCTGGCGGGCCTGGCGTTATGGATTCCCCTGATCGCCCTGCACCCGGACCTGTTCCGACGGCAGTTCGGCGGTAACGTGATGGGCCGGGCGGGGACGGGCCTGGGTGCGACCCTGTTGAATCCGCTGCCGGCTTTAGCGTTCCAGTTTCACCAACTGCTCGACCGGGCCGGTGCGCCCGCGTTGGTTTTGGCGATCGTCGCCGGCCTGTTCCTGCTGTTCCAGGCCCGACGGCCTGGGCCGATCCGGGAACTGGCCTATCATGTGATCGCCAGCCTGGTGCTGTTGATCCTGTTCATGGGCCATCACCCGATGCTGGGCTACTTCGCGTATCCGGCCGCCTTCGCGGCGATCGCGATCGGGTTGATGCTGGATGCGATCGCCTCGCGAATCGGCGGGCGGGTCGGGACGGTGGTTGTGGCGTCGGTGTTAATGGGTGTGTTGATTCCGGGTGGGGGCCTGAAGCGGACGCTGGCCAATTACCGACACTGGGGCGACCCGGCCTATGACCCTCGCGTTTTGGCCCGGCAGATTGAGGCCGATTTGCCGACGGAGCGGGTGGTGGCCGTCGATGCGCCGATGGTTCTGGCGTTCTACCTCGATGGTCGGCCGGTGATTCATGCATTGTATGTCGATTTCCTGGACGTGCCCTATGAGTACGTCGTGATGGGACGCCGCGGGTTCGATCGGGCGCCGTTCGGGCCGGATGACGTGGAATTCGTGCGGTCCTATGGGGATGAGGGCGATCCGTTCGCCCCGTATGCCGAGGTTTGGCGTCGGAAGGATGCCGTGAGCAGGCTAGGCGGGCCTGTTCCAGAGTAGTTGCCCGGCAGGCCGCCCCATTTACGCCCAGAGGACCGGAAGAGAATCCATGAAGACAAAAACCATACCTATTTCCCAAGCGATGATTTTTATCGCAGTTTTCGCCGTCAACTTATGCGTCGTCCGTTCCATCGCAGCCTGGGTTTGGGTAGCGCCGACCGCCTGGCTTTACCTTGGAATCGTCGATTTTATCATCCTGAGAATGTTCGTCTGGCCCGGGCCGTTCCGAACATTTCACCTCACGGCTTTGATCGCCTTAGCCGGCTTTTATCCGATAACGCTATGGCTTATCGGAACCGACTGGTTCCTCCCGCTGAGGCGCTTCGCCGAATGGATTTATCAGCCGACAGGCGCCGGAACTTCCAGCCCTTGGCACTATTGGGTATTGGAAGCCTTGCAACTTTGGGTGATGTGCCCGTTCCATCTTGCGACAGCGTTTGCAGTGGGATGGCTCGGCTCCCTGCTTGAGCGGCGTTGGGGTTGGAACGGTCTGTGGTACGCCGGCGGGGCCATCCATAGTTTTTGGCTCGGATTGATCCTGCTTGGGGCCGTACAACTGGCATTGAAATCGGGACTAGTTCCTCCCCCTCACGCAGTTTTCTTCATCGCATTTGTGGCTACCTGTCCTATCATTGGTGGACTGGTCGGGCTCTACTGGGCCAACGAACGCCGGAAAGCCATGCAGCCGCCTGAGTCGAGTCCTGAGCCCATGCGCACTGGATCATCCCCCTGAAACGATGCGGACAGCGGGATGCATCCGCTTACACGACCGGCCCTGGAAGCCGTTTCGATGCCATCTTCAGGATTGAGGCCAAGCCCCCCCCGCCGGACCGTCGCGATTGATCGGCAAGCCGGCCGCTGATAGAATTCCGCTGTCGTGGAACCCATTCCGTCCCAAGGCCAGAAGCCACCCGAGGTTCCGCATGTCACCCGCTACCCAAACGGCTGCCACGCTCGCCGATCTTTCGCGGGTAGAGGGCAAGGCGGAGTTGATCGGCGGCAGGATCGTCCACCTCATGCCCACGGGCTTCCGCCCCGGCCGCATTGGCGCCCGGATCTTTCGAAGCCTGGACGATCACGCCGAGGCGACCGGTCAAGGCGTTGCCCTGCCCGACAATGTCGGGTTCGCCGTCCCGGAACTGGCCTCCGGCCGGCAGTCGTTCTCGCCCGACGCCGCCTATTATGTGGGCCCGCTGCCAACGAACCCCATGCGGTTCATCGAAGGTCCGCCGACCCTCGCCGTCGAAGTCCGCAGCGAGAACGATTTCGGGCCCGCAGCCGAGCCGGCGCTGGCCGCCAAGCGGGCCGATTACTTCGAGGCGGGCACGCTCGTCGTCTGGGATGTCGATCCCATTCATGAAGTAGTCCGAGTGTATCACCGGGACTCGCTCGATCAGGCCGTCGCATTCGCCGAGGCCAGGAGGCGGGCGGCCGAACCCGCCGTGCCCGGCTGGCGATTGGTGGTGGACCGGATCTTCGCCTGACCCCGCGGGCGCGACTTCCCCTTGAGTTGACCGCCCCATCCCCTTAGGCTGGGCCTGGTTTGAACTCAACGCCAGCGAGGGTCGGGGAATGAGCCGTCCGCAGGACCAGCCGGTCCGCATCGCCATCGTCGGGGCCGGGGCCGTCAGCGATTATCATCATGTCCCGGGCATCCGGCTCGACCCGAGGGCCAGTCTCGCCGCCGTGTGCGATACCGACCCGGCGCTGCTCGAACGCCGGAAGGCCGAGTGGGGCCTCGATCGGGCCACGACCGACCCCCTGGAAATTTGCCGCGATCCGAACGTCGATGCCCTGATCATCGCCACGCCGAATTTCACGCACCGCGAGATCGCCGTCGAGGCCGCGAAGCACGGCAAGCACGTCATGTGCGAGAAGCCGCTGGGCCTCAACGCGGGCGAGGTCCGGGAGATGTACGAGGCGGCGCGCGATAACCAGGTCGTCCACATGACGGCCTTCACGTATCGATTCGCGCCGTCGATGCGGTACCTCCGGCACCTGCTCAAGTCGGGCATGCTGGGAACGCCCCGCCACTTCCGGTCGCAGCGGTTTTTGGACTGGCCCGAGACTTCCTGGGGCTGGCGGCAGTACAAGGACAAGGCCGGCGCCGGCGATTTGTTCGACATGACGATCCACCGGATCGACTTCGCCATCGACCTGCTCGGCCCGATCGCCCGGATCTGCGGGGCCGTAGCCCGGTTCACGCCCCGGGATGTCACGGCCGACGGCAAGCCTTGCGCGCCCTCGGAAGTGGACGACTGGTCGTCGATCATCGGCGAGTTTGATTCGGGCGCGACGGGCGTCTGGGAAGGGACGACCTTAGCCAAGGGGTACGGCCGCGACGGTTTCGGGCACGAGTGGGCCGAGGTGAACTGCTCGGAAGGGTCGGCCGTTTATCGGCTGCACGAGCCCAACACGATCCTGCTGGGCAAGACCGGCCATGACCTCGCGCCGGTGGTCGTGCCGCCCGAGTTCCTCAAGCCGGCCGACAGCCCGCGCGATCCGTCGCAGGGGAAGCCGGCGACCGTGTTCCGGTACGACCTGATGTGGGAATTCGTGTCGGCGATCGTCGAGAAGCGGGACGCCGTGCCGAGCTTCCTGGATGGGCTGAACGCGCAGCTCGTGGCCGATGCGGTGCTCGATTCGCACGCCCGGAAGGTGTGGGTCGATACGCCGATGGCGAGGGCCTAGGGCGATCCATCGCGTGCTGCTCGGCACATGGGAGAGGAAAATGGGGACTGGCTCCCGGCCCAGGCTCACCTTGTACTCGGGGGCTGCTCGTCGCGGCCGGGTGCCTGTCCCCCATTTTCCGGGCCCGGCCGGCGGGAGAGGCTTCGAAGGAGGGCTCGCTGTCGGTCCGAGCCCGGGAAACGGGGACAGGCACCGCCCTGCGGGAGGGAGGCAGTCCCCGTTTCCCCTCAGGATTGGGCTAACCTGTGCACGGAGGCTTGCAGGATGAAACCCGGCGCCGGTCTGATCCTGCTCGCGTCGATCGTCTCGCTCGGGGCCGTCGCGGCCGGGATCGAGACCTGGAAGGAGGACACCGCCGCCGCCTTCCGGAAGGGCCGCCGCGACGGCGTGACCGTCTCCGACGCCGGCCGGATCCGGCTGGCGCGGAAGCTGGTCGCCGCGCCGAAGCTCGACGCCCTCCGCGTCTGGGACCTGGCCCGGTCATCGGACGGGGCGCTCTATGCCGCCACGGGGGATGAAGGGAAGGTCTTCCGACGTCGGGGGGCCGGCGACTGGGAAGTCGCCCACGATTCGGGCGATACCCAGGTGCTGTCGCTGGTCGCCCTGCGCGACGGCAAGGTGCTGGCGGGCACGGGGCCTTCGGGGCTGGTGATCGACGTGACCGACCCCTCGGCGAAGGGCCGACCGATCGGCCCGGGCGTGCTCTATGTCTGGGACCTGGCCGCCGATCCCGACGGCAACGTCTTCGCGGCGACCGGGCCCCAGGGGCAGCTCTGGAAGCGGTCGGCGACAGGGGCCTGGACGTTGGTCTTCGATAGCCCCCAGGCCCACCTGCTCTGCCTCGCCCTGGCGGCCGATGGCTCGGTCTACGCGGGCAGCGATGGCGAGGGGATCGTGTACCGGCTCGGGGCGGACGGCAAGGTGACTGCGCTTTTCGACGCCCCCCAGAACGAGGTCAAGGCGCTGGCCGTCGCGCCCGACGGCACCGTCTACGCCGGCACGGGCGCCGAGTCGCCGGCCTCCCCGCCCAACGGCCAGCCCGTGCCGGCCGACAATTCCGTCTACCGGATCGGTCCCGAGGGCTCGGCCCGCGAGCTGCTCAAGCTGCCCAAGACGATGGTCCTGGCCCTCGCCTGGGACCGGGGCAACCTGCTGGTCGGCACCGGGCCCGAGGGGCTGCTCCATGAAGTCGATGTCGAGGATCGCGAGGCCACGCCGCTGGCGAGGGTCGATCAGGGGCACCTGACGGCCGTCGTCGCGGACGTGGGGGGCGTCTGGCTGGGATCGGGCGATCCGGCCGCCGTCTATCGGCTCGAAACGACGTATATCGCGTCGGGGACGCTGACCTCGGCCGTCCACGACGCGAAGCTGGTCAGCCGGTTCGGGGCCGCCACGTGGAAGGCGGATGAGCCGGCCGGCACGAAGGTCGAGTTCCAGGTCCGCACCGGGAACACGGGCGAGCCCGACGCGACCTGGTCGGCCTGGTCGCCGCCGCTGATCGATTCGACCCCCGGCGCGATCCCGGGCGGCCGATTCGCCCAGTATCGGGCGACCCTCCACTCCACCAATCCCAGGAGCACGCCGCTCCTCCGATCGTTCTCGATCCGCTATCGATCGGCCAACGCGGCGCCCGAGCTGGCCAAGCTCGAGGTGCCCGATCTGTCGCAGGGCGACGGCACGCCCCGCAAGGGGAAGCTGGCGATCCAGTGGGAGGCGTCCGACCCCAACGGCGATTCGCTCGCCTTCACTCTGGAAATCCGCAAGGAAGGCTGGCCCGCCTGGGTCGCCCTGAACGAGAAGCCGACGGCCGAGAAGAAGCATGAACTGGACCTGGCCGCGATCCCCGACGGGACGTATCGGCTGAAGGTCCGGGCGAGTGATCGGCCGTCGAACGACCCCCGCGAGGCCCTGACGCGGGAACTCATCAGCGATCCGTTCGTGGTCGATCACCGCCCGCCGTCGGTGGCGTTGGCCCGCGATGGCGACCGATTCACGGCGAAACTTCGCGACGACTCGACCCGGATCGCCTCGGCCGAGTTCTCGATCGATGGCGGCGAATGGACGCCCGCGTTCCCGGTCGATGGCCTGTTCGACACGGGCGACGAGGCCGTGTCGATCCCGATCCCCGCGTTGAAGCCGGGGGCGCACCTGCTGGTGGTCCGCGCCCTCGATGGTGCGGGCAACGTCGGATCGGCCGACCTGGTTTTCCCGGCCCCTTGATCGAAGAAGAGACCCGGCCATGCTCCGACGTTCGAGGAATGGGAATCGCCCGGGCCTCAGCCGCGCCGAGGTGCTGATGATCGTGGCGATCATCGGCGTCGTGGGGATGCTCCTGCTGCTGGCGATGCCGGCTCAGCGGGAGAACGCCCGGATGCTCCACTGCCGGAATAACCTGGGGCAGGTCGGCCTGGCGATGCTCGCCTACGGCAACGCTTTCGACGGGGCCCTGCCGCCCGTGGCCGCTCCCCTGCCCTCGGAGCCGAGCCCGATTGCGAGCTGGCTGCGGGCGCTGGGCGAGCCGGACTTCTCCCGCCTGGCCACCAACCGGCCGCCCCGGCTTTCCGAGGACGGGCCGGCCGCCGTGCCGGTGCGGATCCCGGGCCTGCTCTGCCCGGGCGACCCGAGGGCGACCGAGAGCGTTTTCGACGCGCCGACCTCGTACCGATTCAACGCGGGCGATTCGCCGGGGGGCCTGAACGGCCCGTTCGCCCCGGGCGTCGCCCGGACCTTGCGCGAGATCGAGCTGGCCGACGGCCTGGGATACACCTCGGCGATGTCCGAACGCCTGCTGGGCGACGGCCGGGCGGATGCGTCGCCCTGGAACTATCGGCGGTTGCCGGCGCCGATCGCCTCGGAAAGCTGCCCGGACGACGGCGACTGGAAGGGGGACGCCGGGTCGTCCTGGGCGACGAACGGCTGGGTCTCCGGCCTGTACAACCACGCCCTGGCGCCCAACGCCCTGCGATCGTGCGTCGGGTCGGACGACCGGTCGGCGCTGATGGGGGCCTCGTCCGGCCACCCGGAAAACCGGGTCCATGTCCTGCTGCTCGACGGCGGCGTCCGGTCCTACGCCACGACCGTGAACCCGCAGATCTGGAAGGCGCTGGGAACGGTCGGGCCTCGGCCGGGTGGGCCGGCCGAGGAGCCCTGATCAGCCGCCCAACGGCTCGTCGGGGGGCCGGTGGATCCGCAGGTCGTGGGACGGGTCCCGGGCGATCTCGAGGCCGGCCTTGGCGAGTCGGCTGAGGATGATCGGCCAGTGCCGGGAGAGGCTGTGCGCGTCCATCGTGTGCGTGCAGGCGATCCGCTCGCCGTCGAGCCGGCCGACGACCTTGACGTTGCCGGGGGCCCTCCCCAGGGCGCGGCGGACCGCGTTCACGCTGGGGGCTTTCACATAAAAGCGTTCCATCGATCCGATCCCCCGACATTCCGCCCCGGTCGCCCGGTATGCTACTCTAACGACCGTGGACCCCGGGCGGCGAGCCCCGGTTCGCCCCCCCTTTCGCGGATCCTTCGAGGCCGGCGATGACCGAGGCACCGATCCGAATCCGGGCCCACCAGGCCGAGCAGGTGCTCGAAGTGGCCTGGGAAGGCGGCCCGGAATCGCGGCTCCCCTACCGGAAGGTCCGCGGCGCCTGCCCTTGCGCCACCTGCCGAGACGAATGGACCGGCGAACGCCTTCTCGACCCGGCCACGATCCGCCCCGACCTCAAGCTCGCGGGCCTCGAACCGATCGGCAACTACGCGGTCCGCCCCGAGTGGAACGACGGCCACAGCTCGGGCCTGTTCACCTGGGATTTGCTCCGCAGCCTGGCCGAATCGCCGCCGGGATGATCCGATGGGAGAAGCCCCCGACTGGACGGTGGCCATCCCCACCTACAACGGCTCCCGTCACCTGGCCGAGGCCCTGCGGAGCATCCTCGCCCAGCAGACCGATCCGTTCCACCTGGTCATCCGCGACGACCATTCCGAAGACGGCACGACCGACCTCGCCCGCGAAATCGGCGGCGACCGGCTCGAAATCGCCGTCAACCCGGCGCGCCTCGGCCTGGCCGGCAACTGGAACGCCTGCATCGCGGCCTGCAGGACCCCCTACCTGACCCTGTTCCACCAGGACGACCGGATGGGGCCGGGGCACCTCGAAGCCCACCGCAAGGCGTTCCGCCGGAATCCGGGCCTGGGGATGGTCTGCGGGCCGTCTGTCCTGGTCGACGATCGGGGCGCCGCGATCCCGGACGAATCGGTTGGCAAGGTGCCGGCCCCGCGGGTCTTCCAGGCCGGCGAATTCCTTTCGGAACTGGCGATCGCCAATCCGGTCCGGTGCTCGTCGGTGAGCCTGAACGTCGAGGCCATCCGCGGGATCGGCGGCTTCGACGCGTCGTATCGCTACGCGGTCGACTGGGACGCCTGGATTCGGATTGCCCGGGACCGGCCGGTGGCTTGGTTGGAGGGGCCTCCGGTCGATATCCGCTGGCATCCCGGCAGCGAGACGCACCGTTTTCGAGCCGGTACGGAAGACCTTGATGAGCAGGAGAAGCTGCTCACGGGGCTCCACAATTCGGATCCGTCGCGGTTCGATCGGTCGATTCGGATGGGGGCGAAACGGCGACTGGCCCGGGCCTTCCTGAACCGGGCCTACCAGGCCGCTTGCGACGGCAATCGTCGGCTGGAACGGATCGCCCTGAAGCGGGCGATCGGCCTGGATCGCCGGATTCTCGCTCGGATTCTGGGTGATCCCAGATTGGCCGCCCGCCTCCTGCTGGGCCGTTCATCTCGTAGGGTGCTGTCGCCAGCGAGACGCACCACGACGGCACCTGACGCTGGGATGGCCCTGGGCGGTCGCGGTGCGTCTCGCTGGGCGCTCGACGGCACCCTACGAATTGGTCTGCTTTGTTCAATCGTCGCTGGCCGCCGTCCAAGGCCGGCGACGAAGTCGACGTAGACGCGCGCGGCGGCCGACTTGGACAGGTCGCGGAGGGTCTCCAGCTCGCGGAGCCGCAGCATCGCCGGGTGCCGCCGAACAGGCCGGCGACTCCGGCGTGGCGGCGGACCGCCTCGACCTCGGACTCGGCCTCCAGGTGCGGCCGCCTCCGAGCGGCTCACCGCGGCGATCCGCTCGGACTCGGCCTGCGACTCGGCCAGGCGACGCGAGGACTCGGCGCGGGCGTCGGCCTCGATCATCTGGGTCTGGGCGCGGGTCCGGGCCTCGACGAGCTGGGCCTGGCTGGTCCGCTCGGCGGCGAGCACCTTGTTCATGATCTCCTGCAAATTGCCCGGGAAGATCAGGTCCTTCACGTCGGCCCGGCGGATCGCCACGCCGTACGACGACGCCTCCTTGTAGACGTCGCGCTGGATGTCCTCGCTGAGCCGGTTGCGGTCGGTGAGGATCTCGTCCAGGGTCATCGCGGCCAGCGACCGTCGCGCGGCGAGCTGGACGTCGGTGTAGAGCCGGTCCTCGTAAGTGGCGACCTCATGGATGGCGGCCTTCGGGTCCACCACGCGGAACTGGACGATGATGCTGATGCGGATCGCGACCTTGTCGGCGGTCAGGATTTCCTGGCCCTTGATGGTCAGGTCGCGCTCGCGGAGGTCGACCAGCGCGACCTCCACGCGGGGGCGTCGGTAGAAGCCCAGGTCGATCGGCCGGGGGAGCCGATACCGGCCCGCCTCCAGCACCTTCGTCAGGACGCCGTCCTCGTAGTAGAGCCCCCGGTGGGTGTCCTTGATGATCAGTTCGCGTACCGCCATGATCCACCGCCTGAAGCACTGCTTCTCAAAACGGACAGGTATAAGGTGGCCCCGGAGCCCGGTTGACACACGGGAAGAGTGTTGAGGGTTTCGAACCCTCGGAGATCGGAAGGAAACGTGGACGCCATGAATCCCAGCGGGAGATGGGCGCGTCTACCTCGATCTCTCTCCGTTAACCCGGCCGGGGCCGTCACTCATCGGGATGGACACGGCGGGGGGGCGGCAGGTTCCCGGCCTTCTCGCGGCAGCCCCAAAGGGAAATGCCTCGTATGGCATCCTTCCCGGATTCCGGCGCTCCGGCGGGGCGACCTGGCTGAAGCCCAGGGCAACGCACCGGGGAATGGACGACCACCGACCATCCGGTAGCCCCGAAAGGGGCGACCGAGCCGAAGCCCAGGGCAACGCCCTGGGGACATGACGACTGCGCAACATCCGCCCCATCCGGCAGCCCTGAAGGGGCGGTCCGGAACCAAGATTCAGGGAGTTGCCCAGGCTGGGGCTAGGTCGCCCGCTAGGGGGCTACCCGGAAGATTGCATGGTCGCTTTGCCAACACCCAGGGCGATGCCCTGGGCTGGGGCTAGGCCGCCCCTGCGGGGCTCCTTGAGCGGGCGGAGCTTGCTCTGTCGCCCATTCCCCGGAGTGATACCGGGTATACGGCTCCATCGCCTCACCGGGTCAAGGGTTCGGGATCACTGCGACCGGTACGTCAGCGAATCATCGGCTCATAACTGCGGAACGTCCACGCCAGGCCGATCACGATCCAGAGCACGCCCACCACCAATCCAATCCGGTCGATCCAGTCGGCGGGACGTTTCCATGCCCCGGAAATGGCCATCTGAAACCAGGTTGCGGCCACGGCCACGCCGACCAACGGGAAGACGTGCGCGATCATCAGCTCCTGGATGAAGGCCGCGCCGTTCAGGCCCCAGTTCGGGAAGCACTTCACCAGCCCGATCGCGCCGAGCGACGTGATTCCCACCCACGCGAAAACGACCAGCGCCGAAAGGCAGGCGGCCAGGCCCGGCTGCCTCGTCCATCGCCTCCGGGAAGGGGCCGGCGGGATCAATCGGAGCATCGGCAGCAATCCCGTCCAGGCGCCCGCCAGGGGGATCAGCGGGGCGGTCGCGTCCGACATCATGTACAGCACGATCTGCGGCGTCGGCTTCTCGATCCAGGCCGGCCATCGCGAGTAATCGAGCCATCCGCGGAACACCCGAGTCGTCGCGTACTGGAACCCCGCCAGGGCGAAGGCGGCCGCCGCGACGATCAAGGTCAGGTCGAGCAGGGTCAGGCGGCGGGCCGCGTGCCCGTCCTTCCGGCGTGCCATGCCGATCCTCCGTCGGGTTGTGCGGGTTCGACTCGGCGCGTTCGGCTTCAACTCAATCCCGGTCGAGCAGGATTTCGGCGATTTCCGAGCGGGTGACCGCCATCTGGCCGGCGTCGCGGGCGATCCGCATGGTGAAGGTCTCCATGTCCAGGCAGTTCTCGCCGTGGCCGAACGGGTCCTCCGTCTCGACGCTCGCCTCCTCGATACCGAACAGGGCGAGCGAGATGATCGCCATCAGGATGGGCGACCACCAGCCGCTCAGGTCGCCGACGGCGAACGGCAGCGAGATCAGGTACACCAGGATCAACTGCTTGACCATGACCACATAAACGAACGGCAGGGGCGTCTTGAGGATCCGCTCGCAACCGCCCTGGGCATCGACCAGGCGGGCCAGTTGGTCCTCCATCTGCCGGACGAGCATCGGCTCCAGCCGGCCTTCGCGGGCTTCCCGCTCGATCCAGAAGGTGATGGCCATGGCGATGGCGGTCGGGGGGTTGCCGTAGCGCATCACCTGCTCGGTGAGCTCCTCGGGCAGATAAAGCCGGATCTCCGCCATGTCCTGGTTACCCTGGAGGGAATGCCGCAGGCACTCGCCATATCCCGAGACGAGCCGGGCGAGCTCCATCCCGCGATCGGTGTAGGCGACCCCGACCCGGACCAGGTTGCGGGACGCGTTGATGACCTGCCCCCAGCAGACCCGGCCGTCCCAGAACCGGTTGTTCGAGGCGTTCATGCGGAAGACGATCAGGAATCCGAGGAACGCGCCCAGGACCGCGTGGTGGCCGGGATTGAGGCCGAAGAAACTGCGGAACTCGATGCCATGTCGAGACACGCCGAACTCGTAGGCCGCCTGGAGGATGACGGCATACAGGGTCATCGACAGGACGCGCCAGCCGGCCCGCCGCAACGCCGTCCCCCGCCAGGAGAAGACGGCCTTGAACCACCGGTCGCGGTCGTACAGGATCATCGCGTGGGGGTGTCCTCGGGTGATGGAACCGCCTCGTTGCGGGATTTTCGACGGACAGCCTACCCGATGGGGCGATGCGAGGCACGGGTGTGCATGGCGGGATTCCTGGTAAGGGAACGCGATCCTCGGAGTGTGCATGGCGTTCGACGATGCGTTCGAATCCCATAAGCGACGGGGATGGGCTTCTAACGGGCCCCTGGAACTGGATTCGAGAGGGGAGCCGTCCCGCGGGGTTACTTGGCTAAAGTGATCCGCGAGCGGGTGGCACACGGATCGGGCGGTAATTCAGCCCCAAGAGGGCGATCGTGAATAGCCCGGGGTGGAACGGCAGCGGAACCCCGGGACTCCGCGAACGCGACAGGATCCGCCCCGGCACGCCGGAAACCCCTGAAATTCACGGGTTTCCGGCGTCGTGCCGGGGCCGTTCGATTGGGGGCCGGGGAATTCCCGGGGTTCCGCTGCGTTCCACCCCGGGCTATTCTCGATCGCCCTCTTGGGGCTGTAAATGGATCGTCCGGTAGGAACGGGATTGAATCGTCGTGAGAAAGGCGGTCCCATGATTACGTTCATCCCGTAGAGGTGGGCCCTTTGGGCATCCGACCGTGCTGGTCGGCAGGAAGGGGTCAACACCGATGGGAGAGAAGTCCGAACAAGCCGACTGCCTGATTTGCGGGTTTCTAGCCGGCTCCGTTGGCAACGCTTGCCCGCGGTGCCAGGTTGCCGATGCGGCACTCGATGGACCGAGCCCTTGGCCTCCTCCGATTGTTTCGGAAGAGCCGGTCCAGGATTGGGTCTCCGCGTTGGCCATGGGACTGTCCCTGTCCATGGTGATTCTCTTGTTTGGATTTGTATTTTTGATGAGTCAGTTCCATCATCCCTCGCAATCGGGGAAACCGTCCCACCCGCTTGCCCCGCCTGCTGGTCCCGGGGATCCGCCGCCAGCGCCTTTCTGAAGTCCGAGCGGCATCCCGCTCGTAATTGGGTGCCGCCCGTGTCCCGGCAGCATCCACCAGCGAAGCGGTATCCTTGTTCGGGGCCTTAACCAACGCCAGCCTGTCCTGTTCTCGGAAGCGGTAGGATCCAGGTTCGCTGACCGTATGGGCTTCGAGAAGAGCCTTCTCTCACGGGTTTCATCGGCTGCGCCGATGGGAAACCCGTGCCACCCGGGGTGGGAAGCAGGGAGCCATCCGGGCGGTCGCCGGGCCATTTCTCGGGCGGTCGAGTTGCGGTAATTTAGGGTTGGGATCGGTCTGCGACGGGTCGTCGGTCCGCCCCACTGCCCCTTTTCGCCCGCGTCTACCGCCGAGGTCCGTCCGATGGCTTCCGCCCCGCCCTGCCCCGTGGTCTCCGCCGGCGTTTTGGTGGCCGATCACCTTTGCACGCCGATCGATCACATGCCGGTCGCCGGGGAGCTGGTGAGGGCCGACGAACTCGTCCTGAGCATCGGCGGCCTGGCCGCGAACGTTTCGGTGAACCTCGCCCGGCTGGGCGTCCGGGCGGCGATTTGCGGTAAGGTCGGCGATGATGTGTTCGGCCGGTATGTCGCCGAGACCCTGGAGAGCCAGGGCGTCGATACGCGTTGCCTGGGCGTCGACCCGCAGCGGGCCACGAGCCAGACGTTGATCGTCAACGTGAAGGGGGAAGACCGGCGGTTCATCCACTCGTTCGGGGCCAACGCGGGGCTTTCTCCCGAGGACCTCGACCGGGCGATTTCGCTCGACCCGCCGCCCCGGGTGCTGTACCTGGGCGGTTACCTGATCCTGCCGGGGCTCGACCCCGACAGCCTGGCGAAACGCCTGGTGGAGGCCCGCCGCCGGGGGATCTTGACCGTGCTGGACGTCGCCTGCCCCGGCCCTTCCGATTATCTCCGGCGGCTGGAGCCGATCCTGCAGCACACCGATGTCTTCCTGCCCAACGACGATGAAGCCGCCCTCATCCTGGGCGAGACCGACCCGGTTGCCCAGGCCGATGCCTTCCATGGGATGGGGGCCAAACGGGTCATCATCACCTGCGGCGAGCACGGGGCCGTCTCGGTCTCGGACGGGCTCCGGGTGAAGCTGGGGACGTACCCGATCGAGTTCGTCGACGGCACCGGCGGCGGCGATGCGTTCGATTCGGGCTACATCGCCGGCCTGATCGATGGGCTCGATGAACTGGCCTGCCTCCGATTGGCCAGCGCCGTCGGCGCCAGTTGCGTCAGGGCGACCGGCGCGACGCTGGGCGTTTTCCAGCGGGCCGAGGCCGATGCGTTCATCGCGGCCCATGACCTGCTCATCGAGCGATGTTGAACGGTTCTTGGACAATCGCTGGCCGATCCGGGTGTCGATGGGCTATGGTGAGGGAGCGGCCCGACCGATCCGAATCCGGCCGCTCCCTCCAAATTCCGCCTCCCCGGGGTCCTCGCGCATGCCCTCCTCCCCGACGTTGACGGGCCGGCTTGGCGCCGCGATGGTCGCGCTCCTGGCGATGGGACTGGCGCAATCCGCACGGGCGCAGGATGCGGGGGCCATCGAGTTCTTCGAGGCGAAGGTCCGGCCGCTCTTGATCCGCGAATGCCGATCGTGCCACTCGGGAGAGGCCCGCAAGGGGGGCCTTTCGCTGGAATCGCGGGCATCGATCCTCGAAGGGGGCGACAGCGGACCGGCGGCCGTTCCGGGCAATCCCGGCGAAAGCCTGCTGATCGAGGCGATCCGGCACGAATCCGAGCCGAAGATGCCGCCCAAGAAGAAGCTGAGCGAGCCCGAAATCGCGGTGCTCACCCGCTGGGTCGAGCTGGGGATGCCCTGGCCCGACGGGGGCAAAGGCGCGGGCAAGCCCACGGCCGATCACTGGGCCTTCCGGCCGGTCGCGAAGGTCGAGCCACCGGCCGTCCGGGATCTCGCCTGGGTCCGCGATCCGATCGATCGGTTCGTGCTGGCCCGGCTGGAAGCCGAGGGTTTGAAGCCCGCGCCCGTGGCCGACCGACGGACGTTGATCCGCCGGCTGTCGTACGACCTG